>DASQCO010000050.1:0-66394 GCA_035634635.1 Polyangiaceae bacterium | reverse complement strand
GTCGCCCGACGCCTTCGGCACCGCCAGACGTGGCTAACCCCTGCTGACAAGAGATGAGGGCGATTGCGGCGCAAAATACCGTGCCTTTGATCACCCCTGACACGATGTCGCTGGCCTTTACCGCGCTCTGGAGCTGGATCAAGAAGCTCTGCGGATTGATGTCCAGGGACAGCGATGCCACGAGCGCGCCGCCACAGATCCCGACGGCATCAGCCATTAGTACCAAAATCGGCGCGAGCAGTATCAGTCCGAGCATGCGCGGAATGACCAAGAAGGGAAGAGGCAAGAAGCCCAAGGTGCGCAAGGCGTCGACCTCTTCAGACACCGTCATGGTACCGAGCTCCGCGGCGAACGCGGCGCCCGACCGCCCGCAGATGATGATGGCCATCATCAGCGGCCCGAGTTCACGCGTCATCGAAACCCCGACAAGATCGGCCACGTAGATGCTCGCGCCGAATTGCTTGAGTTGGGCCGCACTTTGGTAGGCCATCACGAAACCGATCAAAAAGTTTATCAGTAACACGATGGGTGCAGCATCGGCCCCGGCCCGCTCGATCGTCAGCCCTACGTCGCGCAGATTGAGGCTCTTCGGTTGTCTCAATACTTGCAGCGTCGACATCACGAGTCTGCCCAAGAAGTCGAGGATTTGCTTGGCTTCACCGATCAGGTTCAGGGTCGCGGTTCCAACCTGCGCAATCGCGCTGACCGGCCGGCGCTTGGCCGTTGCACGGCGAGGCTTTCGGCGTCCTCCGTAGAGATCGACGATGCGTCGCACGTCTGCGCTGCCACCGACAAATTCGCAGCGCACTTTGCGAGCCCGCAGATCGGTCCGGAATTGGACCAAAAGAGCCATACACGCGCCGTCAATCATTTGAATCCGCGACAGATCGACCTCGACCTCGAGTACCGTTTCCGTGTGAGCGAGCGTCTCGCTGACTCGCTTCCAAAGCGCTGCGGCGTCCTCGATGGTGATTCGACCGCCGAGTGCGATGCGGGCGCGGGTAGCAGTGAGCGCGTCACCTTCCCAGGTGAAGCGCTGCAGGATGCCAGCGACCAAGCTGAGCCGCTCATCGAAGACCAGAGACGGGCGGTCGAGAATCTGCTCTTCGGTCATGACGCGCTACAGTCGAGCAGCCGCTAAACAATCACCCTGCGCCAGCCATCGCCGCGGACGCGTCAGGTGCGGGACAATTTGCGCCACAGGCACGGGAAGTATGTGGCGATTGTTGTGAATCAATTGGTCTAGGGAGCCGCCGAGTCATCGTGCCAGCCCCTCATGCATTCTCTGTGCCCTGTGCTTCGGTATAGTCGCCCCGGCGCAAATGGTCGAAAACGATGCCGTGTCTTCGTCGCCATTTCTTGCTCACGGGGGCGAGCGCGGTGCGCTGATTCGCGCGAAGGATTGGTCCGAAAGTCCGTTGGGGCCGGTCGAACGCTGGCCTTTGTCCTTGCGCACTGCTGTTGCGATCATGCTGCGCACCAAGCAACCAACGTTCATCGGGCTCAGCGGCGATCGGTCTGCAGCTTCGGGATGCTTGAACGGAGGCGTTGCGCGTCATCGGCGTATCGGCAGGTCGCGGCGCTGGTTGCGCGAAGTCGCACGCGTAATCGCAAATCAATTCTCTCGGCGCGGGGCGGCTGGCCTATCCTTCACTCCTCGATCTCGGGGTGACGCTCGCAATAAGCCTTGGGGCGCCGAACGACAAACGCGATTGCCGCGTGAACTTAGCGTGCTTCGAATCGAGAGTAGAGTTGGAGATCAACGCCGGAGCCGTGGTCTGGTGTGCAGTGGGTCGCAGACGCATGGTCGCGCCGCTCAGATGGGGTGATGCCAGATTTCGACGGCTTTGCGGTCTGCCGTTGGTTGAAAGTCAACGCGGAAACTCGGGATATCCCCGTCATCATGTTGACGGTACGGACTGCGGTGGTGGACCGCATCGCCGGTTTGAACATCGGTGCTGACGGCTGACCGAACGCTCGTCGGTGAGCGCGAATGAGGGCCTGGCGGGTTAGGGGGATCTCTTGTTGAAGTCCATTCAGGGAGCGCACTCATGACGGCGATCCAGCAGCCTGTCGGGGCAAGCTGCCGGGCCATCTTTGCACTGCTGCGCCGTGTCCCGTCAGTCGGCACGCGCCGCGCACTCGCGTCCGACATGACGAGGAAAATCATTCTCTCTAGCGTCGCAATCACAACCCTAGCAGCAGGCAGCATTCTCGCTGGCTCGGCATTGGCAGAGTCGGTCACTACCCACAAGAAAGCAGACGTCATGAAGTCCAGCCCGAGACAACTGGTAGACGCACTGCACACCGCGTTCGGTGAACATCATTCAAGGGCGGTCCACGCGAAAGGCATCATCCTTTCGGGGATCTTCATCCCAGATACCCAAGCGGCAACGCTGACGCGCGCGGCGCACTTGCAGAGCACGAACAGCAACGTGCTTGTCCGGTTTTCGGATTTCACGGGCATCCCGAACATCCCTGACAATCACGATGCCGCGAACCCGCGTGGTTTCGCCGTCAAATTTACGTTGCCAGACGGAGCGAGCACCGACATCGTCGGCCATAGCTTCGACGGCTTTCCCACACCCAACTCCGATCAGTTTCGAGAGCTGCTGTTGGCAATAGCGGCGAGTGGTCCAGGTGCGGAGCAACCCTCCGGGCGCCGTCTCCATCGCTACAGTCCGATTTGCGAAAGCAGGAGCTTCATGGTTGGCAAAGTACTCCTCGGTTGCTCGTTCTACATTTCCTTCGATCGGCGGTCTCGATGCCGACGGGGATCCGGTTCGGGCTGAAGGAAAGCGCCTTGTCTTGCTCCGGCGTATTGGCCGCCAAGCGCTGAATCTCGACGATGCCGCGGGGGAGTCGGTTCATCGCAGTAGCGGGGCGCTTATCGTTCCGTTACGAAACCCAGTGCGAGATTCGAGAAGGTACTTCCAAAACTATCGTTGCGCTCTGCCGGTGATTCTTTGTCGAACGGTGAGCCGTCGTGAGCGCAAGCGGGAACTGATGACGTCGTATGATCAATCAGCTGCTTCGCGTGGTGCGACTTCGCGCCGGTTTTGTTTGTTCGCTCGCGTGCGTGATAGCAGCTTGTTCGGGCAACAGCGCGAGCGACGAAGGCGAAACTTCTCGCGGCGGCTCAGGGGCCACCAACACGGGCGGTAGCGTCGCCGGTAGAGTTGAAGTCGGTGGCAGCACGAACATCGGCGCGGGCGCCGCCGGGCAAGGCGCTCAGAATATGGGCGGATTCGCCCCTTCTGGCGGCGCGCTGGGCGGTGGTGGCATTGCGACGGGCGGCGCTGCGGCTGGCGGCGGCAAAGCGAATGGTGGCGCGCCCAACGGCGGAGCTGCCGGAAGTGGCAGCAAAGGTGGCGCGGGCGGCAGCGCGGGTAGCGGAAAGGGTGGTGGCGCTGGCAGCGCTGGTAATGGCGGAGCTGCGGGAGGTGCTGGCACTCCCTGCAACGTGGCTCCGGTCGATCCGGATGCCACTCAGCAGGCAGACCGTTGGCATGCGAGCTGCTTCTGCCTGGGAATGGTCTTCGCTAAAGCTGCTCAGAGAGCACTCGGCGGCATGCTCGTGTTCGCGGGTATCAGCCATCTGACTTTTGCCCGACGGTCCTTCAGAGCGCAAGTGCCGGACTGGGTGCCTATTGGCAAGGACGAAACAGTGCTTGCTTCCGGGGCCGCCGAAATTGCGCTTGGGGCGAGCCTGCTTATCGCCGATGGATCGCGGCGGGCCTAGTAGGCAAGATCGCGGCTGCGTTCTTCGTCGCGGTCTTTCCGGGCAACGTATCGCAGCACGTGAACCGACGAAGCGCTTTCGGCCTCGACACGGATGCGAAGCATCGAAGAACGACGGTTGAGGGGATCAGCGCGTGACCTTCTCGGCAATCCTGAGCAGAACCAATCGTGGAAGCGCACGAGCAGCGCCCGCAATTACGCCCTTCATCACTGTTCCAACGACTTTCTTGGCAGTTTCGCTGTTGAGTCCGGCGCGGAGCGCAACGAGCGTCGCCGCTACTGCAACGGCAATCAAGATTGGTCGTTGAGTGAGCCGCCTGGGCGCAGAAGCGAGGGTCCTAGGTGAACCCGAAGCGACGGGAGCGGACAGAGCCATGCCACCGCGTCTGCACACGGCGTGCCTGCGCGTGGAAGCCCCCCGGCGACTCGAGAGCGTCGCTGGCTGGCCCTGCCATCTAGGTTGCGGGTTCCACGAGCAGCTCAAGAAGCGCGCGGTGCGCCAATCGCGCTCACGCATTTCGCGGTTGAGTTTTTGCAAACCGGTGCACTCGATTTGCGAGCAACTGCTGCGGCACGATCGCGTGACCGGCAAACCACACTGCGCACGCTCACGTTGGACAACAGCGTCACGATCCAAAAGGGTCACGGCTGAGACGAGACAGCGCGAGCGAAATGTCACAGCGGCTCCGTGCGACTGAGCGCGCACGGAGCGAGCTCTCTCAATTCTCTTCGGAAGAAATTGCTAGTTCTTCGAGCGAAGGACCCACGGCACGAATGTTGTAGAGGGCGAGCCGAGCTTTGCGCTGCGAGGACTTCGCCGCTGGCGCTCCGCACCATCGACAACAACGTTTGGACCCAAATCATGAATGCTTCTGAGAGTTCCGAAATTGCGGATGGCGCCATCAGCGAGCCTTTAGCGGTTCCGTCAAGTGAAGAGCCCACGGGCTCGGAAGCCGCTCTGGGTATTGCTGAGCCTGCAGTGGCGGCTCCCGCGCCAGTGCCCCGCGCGAAGACGAAGGGCGTTGCGGACATCGTGTTCGTTATCGATATCACGGGCAGCATGGCCCCTTGCATCGATGCCCTGCGCAAAAACATCGAAGCGTTCATCGACTCGTTGAGTCACGGTGATGGCAATAACGTCGCGCCAGTGCGAGATTGGCGGGGCAAAGTCGTCGGTTACCGCGACATCGAGTCGGCGGAGAGTGAAGGCCTGCCGTGGGTAGTTGATAATGCCTTCGTGCGAGACGTAAGCGCGTTGAAAGCGCAGCTTGCTGCGCTGAAGGCCGAAGGTGGCGGTGATGAGCCCGAATCCTTGCTCGACACGCTTTACAAAGTCTCGACCATGCAGGCTAGCCCCAAAGGCGTACAGTCGGACGACCCTCAGAAATGGCGCTATCGCAGTGACGCCGCACGCGTCGTGATCGTATTCACTGACGCTTCGTTCAAAGAAACCATGAGCTTGCCGGAGGCGAAGGGCGGCTCGCTGCAAGATGTCGCGAACGTAGTCATGGCCAATCGCATCATCTTGAGCCTGTTTGCGCCCAACTTCGACGGCTATGACCGGTTGAGTCAGATTGACAAGTCCGAGTGGGAAACGGTCGAGTTCGATGGGTTGAGTCCACAGGAAGCGCTCAAAAAGTTCACCTCCGATCCGGTCAACTTCCGCAACACACTCAAGCAGCTGGCAGCTAGCGTCTCGCGCTCGGCCGAGACCGTGGCGCTTTAGCGTTAACTACTGGCTACGCGCCGCATTCATGGCCAAAAAGCTCAAGGTTGGTGACAGCATCCACGGCTACCGGATCACGAAAGTGTTCGGCCCGGGCATGATGGCAATCTCCTACGCCGCGGAAACAGGTTCGGGGAAGAAAGTATTTTTCAAACAGTATAAGTCCCCTGCGCCCACGGTAGTTTGGTACGCCCCGTACATCGCTTATCAGAAGGAACTGAACGCTCGCGTGCACGGCGGGAGAGCCGCGCACTTCGCTGTTCGACAAGTGGACGCCTTCGAAGAGCTCTGGGGCGGGCGCTGCTACTTCCAAGCTTATGAGTTCGTGGAGCACGGTGGCGATGTCCAACAAATGCTGGATGCTGAAGCGGAGCGCCACCGACGGACCAAGCTTGCTCCGGCACTCGATCCCGCGGTCTGGGCCCGACACTTGACTTGGGCGAAAGTCCTGGTTGCGGGCGTTGCCGCGCTGCATGAGGTCGGCGTGGTGCATGCGGACCTCAAGCCCCCTAACGCCTATCTGGTCGAAGACGCGAGCATTGGGTCGGGTTACCAGCTCAAGCTGATCGATATGGATTTTTCCGTGTTGGCCGACCGGCGCCCGCCGTGGCACGGCTTTCAGGGCTACGTGGGCAGCGACAACTATCGCTCACCGGAACACTTGACGCGTGGCGCGGTGCCCGAACCGGCGTCTGACGTGTTCACGTGCGCGCTGATGCTTTACGAGTTGCTCGCCGGCGTTCACCCGTATTGGCGGGACGATCAAGTCGAATACGCCGCGCTCGTGAAGGGGTACCGAGCCAAGCCGCCAGCCCTGCTCGGCATGCTTCCAATGCCGGCATTGAATGCGGAGGTGAGCGCGGCGCTACATCGAGCCCTTTCCCCTGACCCCGCGGCGAGGCCGACTGCTGGCGCGCTGCGCGATCTCCTCAACGGTCGTGGAGCAACAGCCGAGCCTTTCAAGAAGCCAGCCAGTGCGGCTCCGGCGACGGCAGTCTCCAATAGGGAGCCACTCGTGTCCGCGGCGATGCTGCTCACTGGCGCTGACGGCAGTTCAATGCGCGTCTCAGTACGGACCCAGCTGGGCAAGGCCTTGGTACGACGATTCGGGCCCGATGCCGCCTTTTGGGATGAGCGACAATGCGTGCTGGAGCGAGGAGTTGGACGGCAATGGCGAATCTCGCCGATCGCTGGCAGCGTGAACGAGACTTTACTCAACGGGCGAGCGCTGACGGAACCGCGCGCGCTGTTCCAGGGTGACGTGATTGCCGTGGGGCGACAGGAAAAAGGGCTCCTGAAATTGCCACTCACCGCGCAGCGCAGTTGATTTCCGCGAATTGGCAATCGACCAAGAAATGATGTCGCACGACCTCGCCACTGCTTCAGAGGACACCTCGGTGCCTGGAATGCTCCAGGTCGTGGAAGTCCGTGACCTCGATTGGGCGGCGATTCGCAAGGTCGTCGGTGCGCATGCCGTTCGTGCTCGAATGCCCTCCATCATCGAGCAAATGGGGGCGCTGCTCGAGCGCATCGGAGCTTCCAGTATGTTGTTCGACGCCGACCGCGCGCATGCCGAAGATCGCGCGATCAGCGTCGCGTCACCCCAGGCAGCTGGGCTTTGGATCATCGGTGATCTGCATGGCGATTTGCTGGCGCTCGAGGCGGCATTGGCGCTCATCCGAGCGCATGACGCGAGCGCGCCAGCGCGGATCATCTTCTTGGGCGACTTCTGTGACGACGAGGGGATGGGCCTCGAGGTTCTGGTGCGGGTCTTCGAGTTGATCAGCGAGGCCCCCGAACGAGTGTGCGTGATTGCCGGCAATCACGATGAAGCGCTCTCTTGCGACGGCGAACAGTTTAGCTCCAATGTCTCGCCGTCTGACTTCGCGGAGTTTCTCAACGCAAACCTGAGCAATGAATGGATCGTGCGCGCGGGCAAGCTGGCCGTGACGTTGACCGATCGATCGCCGCGTGCGCTTTTCTTTCCAGACGGACTCTTGGTCGCGCATGGCGGATTTCCCCTGCTCGACTTGCACTCGGAGCTCGCCAAGACCGGCGACTGGAACAACCCGGCGTGCCTAGCCGACTTCGTGTGGGCTCGAATGCATCCCAAAGCGCGTCGCAAAATGCCGAATCGAACTTCACGGGGCAGCCAGTTTGGCTACGAGGATTTCGCCGACTTCTGCGCGTTGAGCACGCGCCTGGGCCGACCAGTGACGCACTTCGTGCGCGGTCACGACCACGTTGAAGAGCGCTACGCCGTCTATCCCGCGTACGAGGCGCATCCTGTGCTCACCACGGTCGCGCTCTCGCGTCGATTGCCGCGCGAAACTTTTGGCCCTTACGAACGTGTGCCGACAGTTGCGCGAGTCATCGAGGGTAAGCTGCCGCAAGTTTACCGACTGCACATTCCGGCAAGCATCATCAACGACGTGTTCCCTCGGCCGCCATCGCAATTCAGTCCGGGGGCTCAAGCGAGCGAGGAGACATGAGCGTCGTTCTCCGCTGCCCGAACTGCGGCACGACCCAGATCGGAAGCGGTGAATGCGAAGCGTGCCACGAAACCCACGTTCGCTATTTCTGCACGAATCATGTGCCCGGCGTTTGGCTCAAGACCGATATGTGCCCTCAATGTGGGATAGCGCCGAGCGCTCCGGCGCGCGTCGCATCACCGCCCCGATCCGCACCGCGAGAGCGGCCACCGACGCCCATACCGAAATCCTCGCCTGCCGCGCTGCGCCCGGCGATCACGCGCGGCAGCTCACGCCGGTCTGCCAAGCCGGTCATCGACGTCGAGACACGCAAATCTAGACCGCTTCGTGACGAAGAGGTCGAGCTCTCAGAGTTGACTCCAACACGAAGCATTCTTGCTGCTATTCTCGACGCACGGGCCAAAGCGGCACGCAGTGGCGACGCTCGGCCGATGGGAATCGCTGTGGCGGGTTGCCTGCGCCGCGCGATCATGACGGTTCTGCTGTTGGCGGTTGCTCTGGGGCTGGCGGTATTCCTGTTTGGACGAGTACTGCTTCAGGCGCTTCAACCTTAGTGCGAGTGCAGGCGCGCGATCCTTCTTAGAGGAGTGCTAGACCGCCCCGCGTCGGCAAGCGTGCCTCTGCTAGTACCAAAGCGACCCGCGTAAAAGGACGTTAGATGGTGGGGCAATGGGCGGCACAGTCCGTGCACACTGGCCCGTACGAATGCCCCATATCCTCGGCGTGAGCAGCGCGTTTCCGTCCAACTACTACAGCCAACACGAGCTCACGCAGGCGCTTCTTTCCTTGTCGAAGGAACAGCACGGGCTGGATGCCGCGCGCGTCAAGAAACTGTTCGCGGCGGTAAAGGTCGAAGGACGCCATCTGGCGTTGCCGCTAGAACGCTACGCGAAGCTCAACGGCTTTGGAGAGCGCAATCGCGAATGGCTGAGGGCGGCGCTCGAACTGAGCGAGCGGGCCGTGCGCGAGTGTCTCGAGTTGGCTGGGCTCCCAGCGAACGAGATACAGCTGTTCGCTTCGAGCAGCGTGACTGGACTAGCAGTGCCGTCCATCGAGGCGCGGCTGATGAATCGGCTAGAGTTTGCTGCAGATTGCCGGAGAGTCCCGCTGTTCGGCTTGGGCTGTGTGGCGGGCGCCGCTGGCATCGCCCGCGTGAGCGAATACCTAGAAGGGCATCCCACGCACGCGGCCCTGCTGCTGTGTGTCGAGCTGTGTTCGCTGACCTTTCAATCCGACGATATGTCGGTCGCAAACCTGATTGCGTGCGGACTGTTCGCTGACGGCGCGGCATGCGTCCTCCTGGTTGGCGACGAACACCCGCTCGTCAGCAAAGCAAAGCTGCGGATCGCAGCCACTCGCTCGGTGCTGTTTCCGAATACTGAAGCCGTGATGGGCTGGGACATCGTCGACACGGGATTCCGGATCGTGCTCAGCGGCCAGGTTCCGGAACTTGCCCACGGTGCGCTCGCGCACAGCATTCGCGAATTCTTGTCTGCCAAGGGCCTAAAACCCTCGCAAATCACGCGCTGGATTGCGCACCCTGGCGGGCCCGCCGTGATCGACGCCATGGAGCGCGGTCTCGAATTGACGCCTGGCGCGCTGGACCTCAGCCGCGATTGCCTAGCGCGAATCGGCAATCTGTCGTCGGCCTCGGTGTTGGTCATTCTTCAAGAGTCGATGGCGGCGGATCAGACTCGAGGTAGAGGCTTGCTCTTGGCGATGGGCCCTGGGTTTTGCGCCGAACTGGTGCTGCTGAGATGACGACCAATCAGGTGTTCGTGGCCTTCGTCGTACTCGTGGCGCTAGAGCGCCTGGCAGAGCTCAGGCTGAGTCGACGCAATGAGAACCAGCTCCGAAAGTTGGGCGCTCGCGAGCATGCATCGGGGCACTTCATCGCGATGCAGCTGCTGCACACGTTGTGGCTGGTGAGCGTCGTTCTGGAAGTCGTTTTGCTGCGGCCTCGGTTTCAGCTTTGGCTCAGCGCACCGGCTGGGCTGTGCTTTGGCATCGGGCAGTGTCTACGCTTCGCCGCCATGCACGAACTGGGCGGACGCTGGAGCGTACGCGTGTTGACGCTGCCCGGCGCCGCGCCCGTAGCGAAGGGTGTATATCGCTATCTGCGGCACCCAAACTACCTCGGAGTGGTCCTGGAAATTGCGGCGCTGCCCTTGATGCATTCGGCGTGGCGCTCCGCCATCGTCTTCAGTCTCACCAATGCCATGCTGCTCGCGGTGCGTATTCGAGAGGAAGAGCGCGCGTTGAGCGGAAATGGTGGGTACGACGAGGCACTCGGGCCGCTACGGCGCTTTTGGCCGCGCTTTCGAGCGCGAGGCACCGTGTGAGCTTCGACGTGGTAGTGATCGGTGGTGGCCCGGCAGGGCTTGCCACCGCGGTCGCTCTGGCTCGAGTCGGGTCATCGGTTTTGGTCTGTGAACGCGCGGCAGTGCCCGGCCTCAAGCCGTGTGGTGAAGGCTTATTGCCGCGCGCGCTTCAGGAGCTTGGCTCGCTCGGGTTGAGCCACAGCCAGCTTTTGAGCGAGGGAAAGTTGCTGCACGGCGTCCGCTACGTCTCCGCTTCGGGTATGCGCGCCTCCGCGCCCTTCCGCGAGGGTCCGGGGTTGGGGCTGCGGCGTACCGCGCTCGCTCGCCTGCTGCGCGACCTGGCCGAGCGCACGCCCGGCGTCTCGGTCCATCACGGTGACGCGCACTTGCGCCTCGAAGCGTCGGGGGTTTGCCGCGTGCTGTTCGATGGACAACTCTTCACCCCACGTTTGGTGATTGGTGCCGACGGGCTCACCTCGCGAACCCGAAAAGCCGCACGCTTGCAGACACGTCGGCCGTCGCCCCTTCGCTACGGCGTGCGCCAACATTTCAAGGTGGAACCTTGGACGGACCAGGTCGAGGTGCACTGGAGTCCGCATGGCGAAGCGTACGTAACGCCGACCGGCGACAACGAACTCAACGTCGCGTTTCTTTGGCAAGGGGCTGAGACCCACCGCGGCGGCGGCTCGGGTTTGGTCGCGCACTTGCTGCGCGGCTTTCCGGAGCTAGCGCACCGGCTCGGAAAGGCCACAGCCGCGGACGCCGCCTGTGCGCGCGGGCCGCTGCACGTCCAGGTACCAACCCCCGCCCGTGACGGCTTGCTGCTGGTGGGCGATGCTGCTGGCTACGTCGACGCGATCACCGGCGAAGGCGTTGGCCTCGCCATCAGCAAAGCGTCAACCATGGCCAGCCTGCTGCGGCCGGCCTTGGCTCGTACGGGTCCGCAGGTTACGCTCGTCGAGCTCGGCCGATGCTTGAGTGCAGCGCGCAAGGCCGATCGCCGCCATGTCGCGCTCACGCGTCTCTTGCTGTGGTTGCGGAGCTCGCCTTGGGCGATGGAACGACTCATCGCTGCGCTCGCCGACGATACGCGGCTCTTTTCGTATTTTCTATCTGCCAACCAGGGTTTGGTTTCGCCTTGGGGAGCGCCACTCGCATCGTCGTTCGGTTTATTGCGCCACCTCGCGCAATGGCCGGCCACGGACGCCGGCAGGAAAGAGCTCCCCGGGTGACTTCGTCGGAGCTCGCGACGACCTGGCCGTTTCGCCACTCAACGCGCGGCCGTCAGCACGGCACCCAACAGCTCCGCCACGATGGTCGTCGCAAAGAGCACCACGCTGCATAGCGAGAGCGTTTCCCAATTCGTTGCAGCGCGAAAGGCGCCGCGTGCAAAGCGGATGGCTTGCCAAAGGCCGAGCGCTGCTGGAAATGCAGCGAAGAGCGCCACTCGCAGCGGCAAACCCAGCATGAAGAGGATTGGCAACGAGGCGAACGCCACGACGAGTAGTGCCGCCGAGCAGCGCGCCGCCCACTCAGCGCCGAATCGGACGACGAGTGTTCGCTTGCCTTGCGCCGCATCGCCCGCGGCGTCTGGCAGCTCGATCGTGAGTAGCATGGCGAGTTGTAAACAGCACAGCGGGAAGCAAGCCAAGAACAACACTGGGCGTACACCACCGCTCTGCACATAGAAGCCGAGTAGCGGCGTCAGCAGCGTCACGACGAAGACGGTTGTCGCCTCCCCAAGGCCACGACTGAGGAGCCTGAGCGGCGGAGAGCTGTAGCACCAGGAAAGCAGGACAATCAGCAACGCCAACGGAAATACGAACCGCGGGCTATCGGGGCGAGCGGCCAGGAAACCAGCGGCGCTCAATGCCGCGGTCCCGAGTACGGCCGCGGCCACGAGCGCGGCCCGCGGAGTGACGAGGCCGCCCACCAGCACGCGGCTGCCGCCGGACCAGCGCGTCGGTGTCGAGTTCGCTCGGTCGGCAGCCAAGTCGAAGTAATCGTTCGAGTAGTGCGTCATCCACTGTGCAGCCGTAATCGTGGCTTGGCCCCAGACGTAGCGCCGCCAGTCGATGACGACGCCTTCCGTCCGGGCCAAGGCTGAGCCAAGCGCAAAGAGGAGCAGTCCGCCGATCAGGAAGTGTGGTCGGCCAAGCTTCAAGAAAGCGTGAATTCGCGCGACTTCCCGCATCAAACGTCCCTTGTTCTCGGTAACGCCGATACCGAGCCGCGAATCTCGACTGTCCGCTCACGTCCGCGCGGGTGACGGGTCGCACTCGGCGATCATGCAGTCGGTTGCCAGCATGAGGCCGGCGACGCTAGCGGCGTTCTGTAAGGCAGCCCGGACGACCTTGACCGGGTCGATGACCCCCATCGCAACGAGCGCGCCGTATTCGTCGGTCGCCGCGTTGTACCCGAAATCGCCCTGGCCAGCTCTGACGCGATCGACGACTATCGATCCTTCGACGCCAGCGTTTTCGGCGATTTGGCGGATGGGTTCTTCGATCGCTCGGCGAATGATTTCCACACCGAAACGCTGTTCGTCGTTCAGCTTCAACGTGTCGAGGGCTGCTTGCGCGCGGATCAGTGCGACCCCTCCACCCGGCACGATACCTTCCTGCACCGCCGCGCGAGTTGCATGCAAGGCATCTTCGACGCGCGCCTTCTTCTCCTTCATCTCGAGCTCGCTGGCGGCGCCGACTTTGATGATCGCCACACCGCCAACCAACTTCGCTAGGCGCTCCTGGATCTTTTCCTTATCGAATTCGCTGTCCGTGTTTGCCAGCTGAGCCCGGATCTCGTCGATGCGCGCTTTGAGTTTCTCTTTGGATCCCGCACCATCGACGATCGTGGTGACGTCCTTGTCCAGCGTGACGCGCTTGGCGCGACCCAGATCTGCGATCGTCAGGTTCTCGAACCTGGTCCCGAGCTCCTCGCTCACGGGACTGGCGCCAGTCAAAATGGCAATGTCGCGCAGCAATTCCTTGCGGCGATCGCCGTAACCAGGTGCCTTCATTGCCGCGCAATTGAGCGTGCCGCGAAGCTTGTTAACAACCAACGTGGCGAGGGCCTCACCCTCGATGTCGTCGGCGATGATGACTACGGCCTTCTGCTCCCGGGCGATCGCCTCGAGCAGCGGGACCAGGTCGTTCATACTGGAGATCTTCTTTTCGCACACGAGCAGGTAGACGTCTTCGAACACAGCTTCCATCCGCTGGGGATCGGTCACGAAATAGGGCGACGAATAGCCCCGGTCGAGCTGCATGCCTTCGACCACCTCGAGCGTGGTGTCTGCGGTCTTACCCTCTTCGACCGTGATGACTCCCTCTTGTCCGACTCGCTCCATCGCTTCGGCCAGTTTGGTGCCGATTTCGCGATCCCCGTTGGCGCTGAGAGTCCCGACCTGGGCGATTTCACGCGGATCTTTGATAGGCTTCGCCATCTGTTTCAGTTCCAGAGCGACACGCTCGACCGCCTTGTCGATGCCGAGCTTGAGCTGACCAGAGGCATGACCAGCTGCGACCAGTCGCAGTCCCTCTCGGTAGATGGCCTGCGCGAGGACCGTGGCTGTGGTCGTGCCATCTCCCGCGATATCACTGGTCTTGCTGGCGACTTCACGCACCATTTGCGCGCCCATGTTCTCGAAGCGGTCCGAAAGCTCGATCTCCTTGGCAACCGACACGCCGTCTTTAGTGATCGTCGGCGCGCCATAGCTCTTGGCGAGCAACACATTCCTGCCACGTGGACCGAGCGTCACTTTGACGACGTTAGCCAGAGCATCGACACCCGCGAGCATGAACTTTCGCGCATCTGCCGAATAAAATACCTGTTTTGCCGTCATGGAAGACCACTCATCTAGCCCAGTGGGCCGTTAATCGAGGCGCGCGCCCGGTTTCCGAGGTGCGCGCGCGAATTGCGCAATCCACACACCTCAGCCCTCAATCGCGAACTCCGCCGTGGCACGAGGATAACCACGACTGGCCCATGCGCAATGGCCAGTCACGTATGAGACGCTACGGCTGGAGCCCTTTGACTTTCGCCACACGAAGCGTACGGTCAGCGGCAAAGAAATGCGGCGCTCGGCGCCGCGTCTCCAAATTCAAAATCATTCCGCAACGGCGGTGAGCGTGACACACGACGTGTTGTTGCTCGCAATCAACCCAGACGCGGAGTCGATGTCGGCTCCAGAGAGGCCTGCATGGCCCAGACTGAACGCGGCACGCCCGAGCGCAACAAGCTGCGTGGCGCAATCGCGGAAATGGAGTTACGAGTCAGAGGGCTTTCTGCGAAAGGCGAACCAGAGAGCGACATGCTGCGAGTCGAGAGAGTGGAAGCGTCGTGGCAGGCGCTACTCGCGCTCATTCAGCTCGAACCCGAGCCCACTCGCCGGTCATGTCCTCACTGCCATGGCCGCATGCGACAGAACGCGACTCGTTGCCTGTACTGTTACGGCAAGTCCGAACCGCCAGCTGCGGAGACATCTGGCGCGGCGTGAACGAGGCAATCAAACTGCTTCGTGCGGTTCACGGAAGCGCGCGGGCGAGCGGCGGCGAAGCATTCGGGCGAGTGAGTTTTCGGCTGAGCAGGAGCCCGGAGGCCCGTTGGTTTTGAAGCGCCAAGGCAGGGGCCGGCGCGCAAATGTTTCGGTTGGGCGAGCTCGAGCCGGCGTTCATGGCCGACGAGCCGGGTCATTTCTGACCTCGCTCAGTCCTTTCAAAAAAATCTGGAAGCCGTGTCGATCTGGGGGTGCGAGCTTTGACGTCCTGGTGCACCCGTTAGAAAGGACGTTCGCCCATGAAATACTTGATGACCTACGCTTCGAATTCCAAGGCTCCCCCGACCCCCGAGACGATGGCCGCCATCGGCAAGTTCGGCAAAGAGATGACCGAAGCGGGTGTGCTGCTGATGACCGGCGGCTTGGTTCGGCCGAGCAGTGGCACGCGCGCGACGCTGTCGGGCGGCAAGTTCACCGTGATTGATGGCCCCTTCGCCGAAACCAAGGAATTGATCGACGGTTTTGCGCTGATTCGCGCGAACTCGATGGAAGAAGCGCTGGAGCACGCTCGCAAATTCATGTCGATCGCTGGCGACGGCGAGGCCGAGGTGTTGAAAGTCTTCGACGCCGCCGAGATGCCCCCAAGATAAGCCTCGCGGGCCGAGCGCTTGCGGAAGGCGCTCGAAATGCTGTGATCGCCGGCGTGACGAGCGCTGAAGGTCGGTCCGAAACCGAACGTGCGATTCAAGCAGTCTGGAAACTGGAATCGGCCAAGCTGATCGCGAGCGTGACACGCATCGTGCGCGACGTGGGCTTGGCCGAGGAGCTGGCTCAAGACGCGCTGGTTGCCGCTCTCGCTCAGTGGCCGACCGAAGGCGTGCCGCGCAATCCCGCGGCATGGCTGATGAGCGCGGCAAAGAACCGCGCCATCAATCTGATTCGGCGTGGCACGATGTTGGATCGCAAACACGCCGAGCTCGGTTACGAGGCGGACGCCGAGCAGGAGGAAGCCGTGGCCAACCTGGAGGCAAAGCTCGACGATGAGCTCGGCGACGATTTGCTGCGCCTCGTGTTCACGGCTTGCCACCCGGTGCTGCCCACTGAGGGGCGGATCGCGCTCACTTTGCGCATGCTCGGGGGGCTCACCACCGAAGAGATTGCTCGCGCATTCTTGACCAGCGAAGCGACGATCGCGCAGCGCATCGTGCGCGCGAAACGCACGCTCGCGGAGGCTCGAGTGCCGTTCGAAGTCCCACGCGGGCCGGAGCTTGCCGAGCGCCTGGCTTCGGTTCTGGAGGTGATCTATTTGATCTTCAACGAGGGTTACTCGGCGACCGCGGGTGAAGATCTACTGCGGCCGGCGCTATGCGAAGACGCGCTGCGTCTGGGCCGCATTTTGGCCGAATTGGCCAGCGAAGAGCCGGAGGTGCACGGCTTATTGGCACTGATGGAGATCAATGCCTCACGCAGCCCGGCTCGAACGCTCGCCTCCGGTGAGCCGGTGTTGCTCATGGATCAAGATCGCTCACGTTGGGATCAGCCGCAGATTGCGCGTGGGCTTGCGGCCCTGGCGCGCTCAGAAGCGCTCGGAGGTCCGCCCGGACCCTATGTTTTGCAAGCGTCGATCACCGCCTGTCACGCCCGCGCGCTCACTCCCGAGGCCACCGATTGGCGGCGAATCGCCGAGCTCTACGGCGAACTCGCGGCGCTCGTTCGCTCACCCGTGGTGGAGTTGAACCGCGCGGTTGCCGTGTCGATGGCGGACGGACCTGCCGCGGGTTTGTCGCTGATCGACGCGCTGAGTGAGGCTCCGTCGCTCAAGAACTATCACTTGTTGCCCAGCGCACGTGCCGAGCTGCTGAGCAAGCTGGGGCGTTTCCCCGAGGCTCGAGCCGAGTTCGAACGCGCCGCGTCGCTGACCCGCAACGTGCGCCAGCGCGAACGCTTGCTCGAACGCGCGGCCGCGTGCGATCGGACCCCCGAGAAAAAAAGCTAGCCGCGCCGTCGATTCCAAGACCCCTCGATTGTCGTTTCGGTGAGGCACTTTTCGACCTCGCAAAGGAGAACGACCATCATGGAAGCCACAGCTACCTTCAGTGACTCGACCCTCGGCGCTCATCGCACTGGAAAGTGGCGTATTCGTGCAGGCTTTGGCGTCAGTGCGTTGCCCGTCTTGTTTCTGCTGTTCGACAGCGTGATCAAGCTGCTGGTGATCCCGCCGGTGGTCGAATCATTCGCGCAACTCGGTTACCCGATTTCCCTCGCGCGTGGCATCGGCGTGCTCGAGCTCGTTTGTCTCACGTTGTACCTGCTGCCACGCACGGCCGTTCTGGGAGGCATTGTCCTTACGGGATTTCTGGGCGGTGCCATTTCAACGCACCTGCGCATTGGCGACCCGCTGTTTAGTCACGTGTTGTTTCCGGTATACGTCGGGCTGCTGGTCTGGGGCGGACTAATCCTGCGAGACGACACGCTCAGGGCGCTGCTGTTCGCGCGCAAGTGAGCGGCTCACGTCTTCACGGTTCCGGCTTCGACGCGCTCAACCTTCGATGCGCTGCTGAATGTCGTCCGCACGCTGACTGGCTCGAAACTCGATGATTCGAAATTCGGCCAGTCCGCGCTTGCAGAACGGGTCTTCATGGATGATGGCTTCGATCTGTTGCTTGTCTTTGCCGACCGCCAAAATGATCCCGCCATCGCGCGGGATCTTGCGACCAGAGACCAAGAAATTCCCTGCGGCATAATACTTTTTCAAAAATGCCACGTGCGCCTTCATGTGCGCGTCAATTTCCGAAAGCTCGGCCTTGTAGATCAGCTCAATCACGAACATCGCCGGAGTTTGGCACAAGTGCCATTCGGGGGCGCTAAGCGGCAAGGCTTTCGGCCAAGCGATCGAGCACGCCCTTCGCATCACGATTGACGATGTTTCCGTGCGAAACGATGATTCGGTTCAAGCCCGGGATTTGCGCCCAGCGCTCCAGTTGGCCGCGCAGCGCTAGCTTGTCCTTGATTTCGCGGAGTTCGACGATCGCTGGAATGCGTGGCTCCTTGCCGGTGAAGCCCATCACGTGGAACAGCCAGCCGCCCATTCCGGGCCGATCTTCCATGTTCCAGATCAAGTCGTTGACGATCAGCGTCGTGCCGCTCCAGGTTCGGACCAAGAGCGCGGCCTCGCGCTCTTGCGTACCGGGGACGGTCACGAACTGAACTTGTGGATCTCCAAAGTTGGGTTCCGTGTCGTCAACTGCCACGACTTCTTCGACTTGCTTGCGCACACCCGAGGGTGCCACGACGCGCATCGCGGGATAACGATCCTTCCAAATCTTCGCATCCATGCGGTGGATGTCATTCGGCACCACTAGGTAGCTCGGCTGCCCAAACGCCTCGAGCGCTTGCATCTCTGACTCATCGAGCGCAATCGCGCTGAACACCACCAATCGGCTATCGTGCAGCCGAACGACGGTCATTCGCCGCGGAAAATCCCCGACCGGCATGTGTAAATCTCCCGTGACCGACAACAAATTGTCGTCGAGCCGCGTGAGCTTTCCATGTGGCAGAACAGTCCACTCAGTAAAGGGCTTGGGCATGCGGGTCTCCTTCGCAACAAGCCCAAAGCAAGCCGCGTGCCTGTTGCTGATAGGTTGGCGTTTTTTGGAGCGTGTTTGGTATGGACGCGCGGCGCCTTCGGCGCGCGGTGGGAGACTCTCGTTTGCGCACACCCCTTCGGGTGTCACGAAGCGCGTCGCTCGGACGGTGGCGCTTGGCCGCCCGCGCTGCGCCCATGGAAAGCACGCGCCTGTTCGGTCAGCTCTTTGTAGGTCTCGATCTCGTTCGCAGATCGTGATCTGGTCTTCCAAGACTTCACGCTCGTTTTAGTTCCGGGAATGCGGCTGTTGACGCTTCCCGCGCGCCCGGCGCGAGCGTGCGGCGCCTTCGGCGCGCACCAAAGTTTGTGAGCAGCGTCGCGTTACTCCGCTCAACGCTGACGCGGGAACGCGCGGGAACTCGGTGCTGTTGCGAGGTGCGCTGCTGGACCGCGAGCGCCCATTCTGAATTGGGCTGCCTTACTGCAGCCCGCGTGCACAAGTGCGTCACGCCCAAGGGCCACCGTCTCGGCAACGCCCGTCTGTCGCCTCGAGCGGAGCAACACGACGCTGCACACAAACTCTGGTGCGCGCCGAAGGCGCTGCACGCTTCGCGCCGGGCGCGCGGGAAGGGGTACAGCCGAATGCCCGGAAATACGTCGAGGTCAGCCGACTTTGGCAGGATCAGATCACGATCCTCGAATGAGATGGAGACCTACAAAGAGCTGACCGAACAGGCGCATGCTTTCCGTGGGCTTGAGGGGGGCGGCCAGGCGCCACCGTCCGAGCGTGCGCAAACGAGAGTCTCTAGCCGTGCGCCGAAGGCGCCGCGCGTCCTTACAAAAAGCGCTCCAGAAAACGAGAACGCCACCACGCTCGTCAGGTTCGCTCTGCCGCCAACGCGAAGTGCCAGCCGAGCTGACGTGACAGCTCGCGCAGCATCAAGTGACCGCGCACGCTGCCGCCTTTATCGTTCAGGCGCGGGCTGGAGACGGCAATGCCGGCGATGCCGGGGACGACTGCGACGATTACGCCGCTGACGCCGCTCTTTGCGGGCATGCCCGTCGCGGTCAGGTAATTGCCGGATTCGTTGTACATACCGCAGGTGGCCATGATCGAGACCACGATGGCCACGGTTTGTTTGGACAGCACGCGCTCGGTGGTGCCCGGGCGGAGCCCGCCGTGTGCGAGAATTGCCGGCAAATAGGCCGCTTCTCGCACGCCGCCAGTCAGTGAACAGAGCGCAAAGTAAACATCGAGGGTTTCGTTCACGTCGCCCTTCAGCACCCCACCGTGCTTCAGGTAATAGGCGATGGCGCGATTGCGGTCGGCCGAGACTCGCTCGTTGCTCAGCACCTTTTGGTCGATCTGAAGCGGTTTGCCGTATAGCCGCTCGGCCCAGCGCTGTAGCCACTCCACGCGCCGTTCGACACTGCCGTGCAGCTGCCCACAGAGCGCGATCGCCCCTGAGTTGATCAGGGGATTGGCTGGTTTTGGACCGTGAGTCTCGAGCCGAGCGACCGAGCCGAAACTGTCGCCCGATGGCTCCGATCCCACGATGTCGAACACCTCGACGGGCCCGCGCTCTTCCAAGAGCCCGATCAGCGTCAGCAACTTGGCCGAACTCTGAAACGTGAACTCGTGATTCAGCGCGTCGCCAGCGTACAGTGTGTCACCGTTGCTCAGGATGACCGCCGCACTCGTGCGTTCGAGAGGAACCAGCGCGAGCTCCGGGATGTACGTGGCCGGCTCTCCCTCCCGGTTTCGGCGCGACTTTTCCAGCGCAAAATCCAGGACTCCCTGAATGACGGCGTGATCCGGGAGCGACATATCGTGACCTTAGACGAGCGTGCGCTGGCGCGAAAGCTCTCTCACAACCTAAGCCTGACCGACCAATCGCTGCTCGGGCCCGGCAAATGCACGACCGCACGGTGATGTTCGGCATCGTACTGGTAGTTGAGCGCGCTGCCCTGCCCATCCACGACCGAGCTCGGACCACGCTGAACTCCGTGCACGATGAGCTTGGTGCTCGACCACCAGTTCGCGAATTGGCCGCTCGCGTGCGCGCTGACGTCGATGCCATGGTCATGTAACCGACACGCGTACGAAACGCGCTGAAACGCGCCGCTTCGGTAATCCAGGCTCTGCCCGTCGTCCAGATACAGGCTCCCGACGCAGCGCTCGCCCGGCCACAAGTCGAGTTGCAGGGCACCCTTTGGTGTTTGGTCGGTGTGCTGGATGAGTGGCTGCTGGGGGATGATAGCGCCCGCGCGAGCGAATATCCGCACGCTATCGTTGCTCGCGGGGATCGGCACTGCTCCACCATTGGCGATCAGCGCCTCGGTCAGCGTGTCGTACCAGGCGCCGCGCGGGAGCTGAGCGACATAGCCGACCTCGCCGGGAACGAGCTTGGGTGCAACCAGCAGATCCGCGCCAAGCAAGTAGCTGTTCGCGTCGCGTTGGATCGCCGGATCGTCTGGGTATTCGAGCCACATCGGGCGGACCACTGGCAAACCCGAGCGCGAAGCCTCCTCGAACAGCGTGTAGAGATAGGGGAGCAGGCGATAGCGTCGCTCGATCGCTTTGCGTACGCGGGCCTCGGTGACGGCGCCATGCACCCACGGTTCCCTCCGGCACGTATCCTTGCCGCTGTGGTTACGAAAGAACGGTTGCAGTGAGCCGAGCTCGGTCCACTCCACGAGCAGCGCTTCATCCGGGCAGCCCACGAATCCCCCGACATCCGCGCCTGCAAACGCATAGCCCGACACACCGAGGTTCGCGAGCTGAGCGATGCTCAACGCTAGGTGCTCGCGCGTCGCGCTGTTGTCGCCCGTCCACGTCGCAGCGAAGCGCTGGGTTCCCGAGTACGCCGCGCGCGTGAGCACGAAGGGACGTTCGTTCGGACGTAGCCGACTCAGGCCCTCGAAGGTCGCTTGGGCGTTGAGCGATCCGTACGCATTGTGAACGAAAGCGTGCGTCAACGTCGTGTCGTCGTCCAGGCGGTGCAGCGCGGATGGCGGCAAGGTCTTGCTCTCGTCGAGCGACGCCGGTTCGTTCATGTCATTCCAGAAGCCGGCCACGCCTTGAGTTACGAAGTCTCGATACAGATCGCCCCACCACAGGCGTGTTTTCGCGCGCGTGAACTCCGGAAACACGCTCGCTCCAGGCCAAACTTTGGCTTCTAAGAAGCCGTTCTGTGCATCGCGCAAGAAGTGATCGCCCGCAGCGCCAGTGTCGTACGGAGCGTAGCCCGAAGGTGTCTTCTTACCCTGGTACGACTTGATGTGCGGATCCGTGATCAGCACGACGCGCATCCCGGAACGTCGCAGATCTGCGACCATGCCCGGCAGGTTCGGATACGTCTTGGGGTCGACCGTGAACGGCGCGTTGTCTTGCTGATAGTCGATATCGAGCCAGAGCGCGTCAGTCGGAATGGCGTCGGTCCGCAAGCGCGTCGCGACACCACGCGCCTCCCGTTCCGTCAAATAGCTGTAACGGCTTTGGTGATAGCCGAGCGCCCAGCGCGGCGGGAGCGGCGTACGTCCGGTCAAAGCGCTGAATGCGCTGACGACGCGCTTGGGATCCGGTCCCGCGAGCAGATAGAGATCGAGTGACTCGCCCGTAGTCGCGGCGTAGTGCAGGAGCTGGGCGTCGGTCTTTCCGACGTCGACCTGTGCGCGGGCCGGAGTATCGAAGAACAGGCCATGCGCTCGTCCGTGATCCATGAACAAGAAGAACGGGATCGATTTGTAAAGTGGATCTGCGTCCGGCTTCCAGCCGTAGGCGTCGGTGTTCCAAAATTCGAAGAGCTGCCCTCGGCGATCGAAGCCCTTGGCCTTGTCGCCCAAACCAAAGACCAGCGCGTCGCGCGCGAGCGACCAGCTGCTGCGGAAGCCCTCGCGTTGCCAAACGACCGGCGCAGCGCCTTCGTTCAGGATCTCCCCGCGCTCGTCGAGCAATGCGACGTTCAGCACCGGAGTCTTGTCGACGACGCGTGCGCCGAGGCGTACGCCGAGCACGGACGTGCGTATCGTGACGCCGGCCGGACCGGTTTCGAGGGTGTGGGGAGCGGATGCTGTGCCGAGCGCGGGATCGACCGCGAACGAAGCCGGAATATTCCTTTCTTCGCCGCGAAAAAAACGCAACCGTACGGTGTCTGCCGCGAGCACGTCCACGCGCAGGTGCTGTTCACCGTCATCGATCTTGAACGCCCCAGTGATTTCGCCGCGCACCGTTGCAGTCGCAGCGGCCGTTACTGGAGGCGCGACCTGCAAAGCCGGTGGATTCGTGCCGGTTCCGCACGCCACCAGTAGCGTGGGCGCGGCAGATAAAAGAACTTCACGAAAGAGCACCTTGCTCGGGGCCTGGCAACGACTTATGTAGACACGAGTCATGAAAAAGGATCGCCTTTTGGAACGCGCTGTTGGCTGGCCCGGGTTTCGCCTGCTGAGCGGCGTGCTGTTCGCTTCGGCCATCGCCAGCTCCACCACCGGCTGCGGCTACAACGAGATCATCGATCGTGACGAGCAAGTGAAGGCCAGCTGGGCCGAGGTTCAAAATCAATACAAGCGCCGGGCTGATTTGGTGCCCAATTTGGTGAGCACCGTCAAAGCCGCCGGCCAGTTCGAGCAGGACACGCTGACCAAGGTAGTGGAGGCGCGTTCCAAGGTTGCCGGTCTAAAAGTCGACGCCTCGACGATTGACGACCCGGAAAAGCTCAAGAAATTCGAAGCAGCCCAGAACGAGCTTTCCGGCTCGCTCTCTCGCTTGCTGGTCGTCTCCGAACAATACCCCGCTTTGAAGGCGACCGACTCCTACCGCGACCTGCAATCGCAGCTCGAGGGCACGGAAAACCGCATCACCGTCGCTCGCAAGCGCTACATCGAGGAAGTGGCGCAGTACAATTCGGTCGTGCAAAAGTTTCCGACAAGCATTGGCGCGTCCATGCGCGGTCGGGCGGTGCGCCCCACGTTCGAGGCGGCACCAGGCGCCGAGAACGCTCCTGAAGTGAAGTTCTGAGCCCTCCATCGTGAGGCGCATGACTTTCGCCGCAACCTCAAAGGCACGGCCACACGCGGTGCCTCAAACGCTGCTGTGGCTGCTCTGTCTGCCATGGTTGCTGATCTCGCTCTTCGCCGCGGTACCGGCAGTCGCGCAGGGGCGCGCTGTACCCCCGCTCGCCGCCCACGTGAACGACACGGCGAACCTGCTTTCGCCATCCGCGCGCGCCGAGCTGGAACGAAAACTCGCTGACTACGAGCAAAGTAGCGGGCACCAGTTTGCGCTCCTGACGATTGATTCGTTGGAGGGAGATGCCCTGGAGAGCTTCTCGATCCGCGTGGTGGAAGCTTGGAAGCTGGGCAAAAAGGGCAAAGACGACGGGCTCTTGCTGCTCGTAGCCAACCAGGAACGCAAGCTGCGAATCGAGGTCGGATACGGCTTGGAAGGCGACATCACCGATGCCTTCTCGGCGCGCGTGATTCGCAACGTGTTGAAGCCCGCGATGCGCGCCGGCAACGCGGCGAGTGGCTTCGATCAAGCGTTCGACCTGTTGATGAAGAAGGCAGCGGGCGAAAACGTCGCGGCGCCACGAGACGTAACTGAGCGCGAGCCGCGCGGCCGGAGCTCGAGTCCGTTCGGCTGGCTCGTCCTGCTATTTTTCATTTCGCCGATCTTGATCCCCTTCGTGCTCGCGCGCATTCGCGGCGGTCGCGGTGGTGGTGGTGGTCGTTGGGGCGGCGGAGGCGGCTGGGGTGGCGGTGGCTGGGGTGGGGGCGGCTTCGGCGGTGGTGGTCTTGGCGGCGGCGGTTGGGGTGGCGGTGGTGGTGATGGGGGTGGCTTCTCTGGTGGCGGAGGCGGTTTCGGCGGCGGAGGAGCGTCCGACTCATGGTGACCTCGCTGCTTTCGGACGCGGATGCACGTGAGGTCGAGGCCGCGGTAGCCCGCGTCGAAAGCGGAACCGCGGCCGAGTTGG
The DNA here is from genome assembly GCA_035634635.1 of Polyangiaceae bacterium. Classification (GTDB taxonomy): domain Bacteria; phylum Myxococcota_A; class Polyangia; order Polyangiales; family Polyangiaceae; genus PMG-095. The sequence continues at coordinate 42,058 of DASQCO010000050.1, read as the reverse complement.
TCGTCGCCGTGGTCCCGCGTAGCGGCGACCATTGGCGCGGCCGAATGCTGGTTTCACTCGGTTGGGCGATGGCCGCCGCGTTCTGCGTGCTGGAGTTTTTGCCCGAGCACAGCCCGGTCCTCGCGCTGCTCGTGGAGCTTTCAGTGGGCGTGTTGAGCTTCTTCGTGCTGAGTTGGGCGCCGCTGTTGCGTTGGCTCATGTCGCCCCGAGCCGCGCAGCAAGCCGCGCATGCGCGCGCGTTTCAGCTCTTTGCCGAGCGCGGCTTGTACGGCACGAAGGGGCGAACCGCGCTCTTGATCTTCGTCTCGGAGTTGGAGCGCCGCGTTGTCTTGCTCGGTGATGCGACGATCCACGCCCAGCTCGGTCAAGCGGGTTGGACGGAAGAAGTTCAACGCATCATCCGCCGCATCCGTGAAGGCCGTCTGAAAGACGGCTTGCTCGAAGTACTCGCGGATCTCGAGCCGCGCCTAGCAGCCGCCGCACCGCGACAGCCGGATGACGTCAACGAGCTGCCGGACGCCGTGATTCGTCGCTGAGCAACGATTCAGCGCGTCGCGCGTCCGCCCACGCGTTGAAGCAATAGCTCCCACAGCGCGCGCACTCGCGGGACCTCGCGGAGCGCGCGCAGCGTAACCAGGAATAGCTCGTCTTTGGGCCACTCCGCGGCAGCCGCACGCAACCCGTGCGCGAGCTTGACGGGCACGAGACCGTAGTGCTGGGCACTCGGTTCGGGCATCAAAGTCACGCCCACGCCGGCGCTCGCGGCTGCGATCTGCACCATCAAGCTGTCGGAGCGCAGCATCGGATCGACCCCTCGAGCGTAGGTTTCGAGCCATTTCTCTGGGCCCTTCGCCGCCAGGCGCGCGCCCCAGCCGATCCACGGCGCGTCTTCCCAGGCGCGTAGCGTGCCGAGTTCGCGCACCACATCTGCCGAGCCCACGAGCACCCAGCGCACGCTCGTGAGCCGAGTCACCACCAGATCGCCTTGCGCTGGACGCACGGTTCGCAACGCCAAGTCCGCTTCGCGGCGAGTCAAATCAATCACCGCTTCACCCGGCGTAATCTCGACGCGCAACGCGGGATGAAGTGCAAACAACTCGCGCAGCAACGGAGCGATCACCACGTTGCCCACGTCTGGCGGACAAGCGATTCGCACGAGGCCGGATACCTCGCGCTCCAGACCATCAGCCGCTTGCGCGAAGCGCAACATCGCTGCTTCCATCTCTTCGGCTATGGGCAGCAGATCTTCGGCAGACTTCGTGGCCGTGATGCCTTCGTGATTGCGGTCGAACAACGTGACCGTGAGCGCGGCTTCGAGTGCCGTCAAACGCCGCGATACGGTGGAGGCGTCGATGCGCAACGCGCGCCCGGCTTCGCTGACCGTCTGCGCTCGACACAGCGCGAGGAAGAGGCGCACGTCATCCCAATGCAGCGGAACGGCTTCGATCTGGCGTTGCATGAATGCAATGATATCGTGGGTTATTGTCTGTAGCGATGCGTATGCGCACGCCCCAGACTCTCGCTCATGACGCCCTTCATGACCCTGCTGGCGGCCCTCGGTTGCGGGCTAATTGCTGGTATTTTCTTGGGTTTCTCCAACTTCGTGATGCCGGCCCTGGCTCGCCTGCGGGGCGGTGACGGGGTGCGGGCCATGCAATCCATCAACCGGGTGGTACTGAACCCCGGATTTCTGGGCGTGCTGCTAGGCACCGCGTTGATCTGTGTCGGACTCGCGTTGGGCGCGCTTGCCGAGTGGTCCGAGCCGGATGCTTGGTTGCGATTTGCGGGCTCCTGCTCGTACCTCGTGGGCACGATCCTGGTCACCGTGCGTTGTCACGTGCCGAGGAACGATACCTTGGCCAAGCTCCCTGCGGACGGCGCCGAGGCGGAGCGCTACTGGCCTGAGTTCGTCGCGAGTTGGAGCGCTTGGAATCACGTACGCGGCGGAGCCGCGCTCGTCGCGGCGGTGTTATTGACCTTGGCGCTTCTGGCGGTCAGCGGTTGCAGTCGCCCGCTTGGTCCAATTGCGCCGCCGGGATCGCTCACGCCCGCCGAGCGCTTGTCTGAACTCGGGATTTTCGAAGGCGAGCTGGCTCGTCAAATTCCGCGCAAAGGCTTCGTGCCATACGATGTCAACGCTTCGCTCTATGCGGATGGCGCGCGCAAGCGACGCTTCGTGTACGTTCCCGAGGGCACGCGCATCCAGACCAGCGCCGATCGCTGGGAATTGCCAGTCGGCAGCTACCTGGTCAAAACCTTCTCTTTCCCCCGTGACCTGCGCAATCCTGCGCTCGGTGAGCGGCTGATCGAGACGCGCTTCATGGTTCGTACCGAGGATGGCTTCACCGCTTCGACCTACGTCTGGAACCACGCGCAGACCGATGCGCTGGCGTCGCGCGGCGATCTCGACGTTCCCGTCTCATGGTTGGACGAGCGAGGCATGGCGCGACAACTCGTGTTTCACGTTCCGAGCACTTCACAGTGCGCCGCGTGTCACGCCGGGCGCGCGCTCGGGTTTCGCTCCAGGCAACTCGATCACCTGGCTGAATACGATGATGGCATGCACGACCAGATCACACACTTCGCCAGCCTCGGGCTGATCGATCGACCTCCGCCCGCGCACGTGCTGCTTGCGGACCCAGATGGGATTGCGCCATTGGCGCTGCGCGCGCGCAGCTACTTGGACGCCAACTGCAGTCATTGCCACGGCGAAGGCGGCAGCGCAGAACGCACGGATTTGTTTTGGGACCTCGAACACACCACGCTCGCAGAAATGCCGACATGCCGCGCAACCCGACGCATTGACGGTCGAGATCGCGTGCTCGTCCCCGGACATCCCGAGCAGTCTGAATTTCTGGCTCGAATGCGTTCGCCGAATCGGCGCGTGCACATGCCGCGAGGTCCGTCCACGTCGGCCGATCCGGCCGGGATTTCGCTGTTGTCGGCCTGGGTCGCGTCGTTGCCCGAGCAGCTTTGCGAGCCTTGACGATTGCGGCTCATCTCGAGAGCGCTGCCGCGCGTGCCCGAAACATTGCTGATGTCGCTTCACCCGCCCTTGAAACGATCGCGCCACCGTTCTGTCAAAACGCCACGTGCGTCATCAATCGTGAAAATCCGAGGCCGCATGGGCTGACAATTGCGGTCTCGGCACCTATTATCCGGCCATGAACCCGAGGCTCGCGCAGTCGCTGTGACCACCAAAGAATCCCGCATCGATCGCGCGCTGTCCCTGTTGCTACGACCCTTTGCTCGGATCGAGCCGGCCGAGGCGCTCAACGCAGTGGTCTTGACGCTGACCGTTTTCTTGCTGCTGACCGCCTACTACCTGCTGAAAACCGCCCGTGAACCGCTGATCCTGCTGCATGGCGGGGCAGAGGTGAAGTCGTACGCAGCCGCCGGGCAAGCGCTGCTGCTCTTGGGGTTCGTCCAGCTCTACAGTGCGGTCGCGCGCAGAGTGGGGCGGATGCGCTTACTGCTCGGCGTGTACGTGTTTTTCGCAGCAAACTTGTTGGTGTTTGCTGCGCTGGCAAGCGCGGGCGTAGCCGTCGCCATTCCGTTCTACCTCTGGGTCGGTGTGTACAACTACACGTCGATCGCTCAGTTTTGGGGTTACGCCTCGGACGTTTACACCCCAGAGCAGGGCAAGCGCATGTTTTCGGTGATTGGCGTGGGCAGCTCGCTCGGCGCCGTCGCCGGGGCGCATTTGGCGAAGCTCGTCGTGCCCCTGGGCCCGCAAGCGCTGATGCTCGGCGCCGCAATCCTGCTTGGTGTTTGCTGTGGCCTGCTGATTTGGGTCAACAGCCGGCTCGACACGCCGGCGCCGGTGTCGCCACAGAAGGACTCCGAGCCGCTCTCGCACGAGTCGGCATTCTCTCTGCTCATGCGGGACAAGTTCCTGATCTTGATCGCCGTGCTCACCCTATTGATCAACTGGTGCAACTCCACGGGTGAGTACATCCTGGATCGCACGCTCTTGGCGGCGGTTGCAGGCAACGGCCAGCACGGCGACGCCATGACCTTCGTCGGGCAGTTCAAAGCCGAGTACTTCGAGTGGGTGAACGTCGCGGGCGTCGTGCTGCAGCTCTTCGCGGTGTCACGCATTTTGGACAAGCTGGGGGTGCGCGCGGCACTGTTTTTCCTGCCCGTCATTGCCTTCGCCGGCTACACGGTGATGCTCGTCGCGCCGATCCTTTCCTTGATTCGGCTGGCCAAGGCTGCGGAAAATAGCATCGACTATTCGGTGCAGAATACCGCTCGCCAAGCGCTGTACTTGGTCGCGACCCGCGTCGAGAAGTACGTCGGCAAGATTGCGGTCGACTCTTTCTTCGTCCGCTTCGGTGACGTGTTGTCTGCCGTCGTGGTGTACGCGGGCAGCAAACTCGCGCTGCCGACTCAGGTGTTTGCGGGCATCAACCTGGTGTTGATCTTGGTTTGGCTGTTCGTCGTCGTCCTCGTCGGTCGAGAACACCGTCGGCGTTCGGAGGAGCTGGAAAAGGAAACCTCGCATGCCGGCGCACAGTTGAGTCCAGCGACGACATGAGCTGGCGAGCCCGGATTGCCGCCGGGTGCGTCAGCTTCGCGCTGGGCGTGGCTTGGGCGCCGAGCGCTCGTGCGCAGTCCACGGAATTGGGCTGGGACCCGCGCTGGCCGAAGTTTCGGCCTTCCGAATACGTGCTGACCGGGCTCGCGGGCGGCGCTGCAATCGTCGTGTACTTCGGGGTTCGCGATGCAGAAACGCCGCGGCGCACCGGGGGCATCTTGTTCGACGACTATTTTCGCGATGCCCTGCGTCTGCGCGCACCTGGCTCGCGCGATTTGGCGCGGACGATCAGCGATTGGACCGCGATTTCTGCCATGAGCTGGGCGTTCGCCGTCGACTCATTGGCCGTGCCACTCGCGCGCGGCAGCGCAGAGCTGTCCGGACAACTGCTGTTGATGGACGCTGAAGCGTTTTCCGTCAGCACGCTGATCACGACGGTGATATTCAAAAGCGTCGCTCGAGCTCGGCCGTCCTATGTAGATTGCGCGCGCGATGCCAACTACGATCCTTTGTGCAAGCTGCACCCGACCGGGTCGTTTCCGAGTGGGCATACTAACTCGGCGTTTACCGCGGCAGGCCTGTCCTGTGCTCACCATCTGCACGTGCCCCTGTACGGTAACAAAGTGGCCGACGCCTTGGCGTGCGCGGGAACGCTAACGCTCGCGGCAACGACTGGCACGCTACGCGTCGTCGGCGATCGGCACTATGCAACGGACGTCCTGGTGGGTGCCGTGATTGGCTTTGGCGTGGGCTACGGCCTACCGATGCTCTTGCACTACGGAAGCCCGACGAACGACGCCGCGCAAGCGAGCTCGACGCAGCCACTCGAGCGCGTGGTGCCGCTCGGCCCGATGATTTCCGGATCATTTTAGCCGCTTTGAGTAAGCCGGCGTTCCGCGACGATTTGGAACAAGCGATCTCGGCGATTCTCGCTCCAGGTGTAGAGCGCGATTCGATCGAGGTTCGCGTGCACGCTCTGCAACTGGAGAGAGGCGGCCCAAGCCAGCCCCGCTTCTCGATCTTGCTCACTTGCGCGGCTGCGCGGCCGCGCGATGGACACGTGCGGTTTGGCTGGCCGCTTCTCGGTGCGACCCGACGCGGCTTGCGTCAACGAGTCACGTAGCGCGGCAATGCTGCCGCTCGCCTCGGCGCGGCCCTGATTGAGCAGCGCCGACAATGCCGTGTAGTTGCGGCGCGAGCCGCCCATCGCGACTACTTCACCCAAGGAAACGGCCATTGCCGATAGCGGTTCGCGCGCGAGTCGCTCGTCCAGCACTGACAGCGCACGCTCCGCGCCCAGTTGCCCGCAGCCTCCCAAGAATGCCAGCGTTAGGTGCACGTCCTCTTGGTGGAAGCGCCGGAAGTTACTGGGGAGCTCGGGCAACTGAAGGACGAACCAGCCGTCGAGGGGAAAGGCGAAGAACCAATTCGGCTTCGGCATCGACCAGAGTCTTAGCGCATGCTGGTTGGTGCGCGTGGCGAACGGTTAGGGCCCGCGAATGGCTAAGTCGGTCGAAGATCGCGGACGAGGCGCCCGGCGGGCAAGGCGCGACGAAGGCGCATGCTGCTTGTATGTAACTGAGGAGCAACGCAGCCCGCCGGGATGCATCGGTCGCGAGCTCGATCGACTTAGCCATTCGCGGGCCCTTAGTGCAGGCGGGGGCGAACGGTTTCCCAGCCTAGCGCGTTGCCCGCCCGCGACGAGCGCTCGATGGCACTGGATAGGCGGTGCCCATCGCCGCTGTCGAGCGCGCGGACCAGCTCGTCGAGGGCAGCCTGAAGCTCCAATTGCTTGCCGCCGTGCTCGGGCATTTCCAAGGTCAACTCGGCAGCGTTACGCGCAGTGCCGCTGCACTCTCGAAGCTTGTTCGTGTTTGCGGCACTCGGTGCCTCCGCACACGTGAGGGCACACTTGGCCGCATCGCGCCAGGCTTGCTGGGCGTACTCGCGGCGATCGTGCACGGCGCTGCGAACTGCGAGTATCGCACTGCTCAGCAAGGCCAGAACGACGATCGCTGCGCCAAATCGGCTTGCGAATCCCAGTGGATGCCCTCTCTTTTAGTGCTGTCCGCCGCGCGCCTGAGCCGGCGCTGATTCGGCGGCACGGCTGATGACGTCAATAGCCAGAACGAGCCCGTAAGTCTGCCGAGCGCTCAGGTAGTCGAACGAGACGCCGAAGCAACCGTCGAGATGCCAGGTGACCATGCCAGGGATCTCGAACTCGAGGAACCGACCCGGTAGCGTGATTGCAACAGTCAGGCGCGAACCCAAGCGCAGGTTGGGACCGGAAAGCAGCAGATCCGACATCCCGAGCTCGTGCAACGCCGCAATCTGTGCACGGCTGCAACCGTCGAGCAGGAGGCGCACAGTCGTGCCAGGCACGGCGTGCACGCGATCGACTCGTCGAAAGGTGCCACTGACAGGACGCGCCATGCGTCCTATTAGTATCCAAACCGCCCGCCATGGAAAGTCACGATTTCGAGGCGATCGCGAATTTCTTGGGTTCGAGCGGTCAGCCCTGAGAACTCGCGACCAAGTCGTTTGTGTTACGCCCACGAAACACGCGACAAGCTCTGCCGGCGGTTCCGGATGGACTCGCATTTACGCCTCAGGGACGTACGGACGGGCGATGGCTCGCGCTGCGCGGTGGGACACTCAACGCACCCCACGGCTGTGCTGCCACTCTGAAGCGCTCGTGCGGCTTTTCAGCGGGAACCACCAACACTGGGCAGGCGGCGTATCGAACCGTATTTTCGGCCACCGAGCCCATGAGCAAATGGCGCGCTCGGCGATGCCCGTGCATTCCGAGCACGATCAGGTCGGCCGAGATCGCCGCAGCCAGCTCGACGATTCCGAGCGCAGGCGCGTCGAGCCGTACGTGTGACACGACTTGTTCGGGAACACGAGGCGGGCTTTCGCGCGCCAGGAACGCATCGAGCTCGACTTGGACGTGAGCGCGCAGACTCTCGAACGCGCCGTCGCGCACACCCGCTTCGGCTGTCAGGCAATAGCCGGTCAGCGCGTGATGGGCTCCCAGGCCCGCGCTCGGGATCACACACAGCACATGAACCTCCGCGTGTTCGTGACGCGTGGCGAGTTCGAACGCATGCGCGAGCGCGCGATCTGCGTGGTTCGAAAAATCCATACCCACGAGCACGACGTACGGTTTGGTCTTCATGTCTTTCTTTCACGAGACCGCGGTCGAAGCGGGCTCGATCTGCGTGCGAATTACTTTTGCTGAGCTTTGATCGCTGCCAGGATCTGTTCGAGCAAGACTTCCTGCTTCGGCGGTTCGGCAGGGGGTGCCGCGATTTTGTCGGCGCGCCTCACCTTCGCGATCAGCTGAACCATTGCGAAGATGGCCATTGCGACCAGAAAGAAGTCGAACACATTTTGCAAGAACACCCCGTAGCTGAGGACGACCGCGGGCGTCTTGCCTTCGGCGGGGCGCAAGGTCACGGCGAGTTGCTTGAGATCGACTCCGCTCGTGAGCAGACCGAGAGGCGGCATGATCACGTCGGCCACGAAGGAGCTGACGATCTTCCCGAATGCAGCGCCGATGATCACACCGACCGCGAGATCGACGACGTTGCCCTTGATGGCGAATTCTTTGAAGTCTTTGACCAGGCTCATGGGGAATTCCTTCGTAAGTCCGAGGCAATGGGGAATGTCGAATGCCGACGTGCCGCCGAGAATAACAGAACTCCCAAAAACCAAGCCCTCGGGTGCCGCTAGAGCAAAGAGCGGACCACTGTCCATCGCGACCCGACGGGCTCGAAATGCCACGAATCTGGGCCGATTTTCAGCGCGTTTTCGGCTCAGTGTCGTCTGTTGCCTGCGATCTGTCGTCTACAGACGACAACATCGAAGGCGCTCAGGGCGTCCGCAACCCGTGGCGTTGCACGAGTTTGATCAAGTAAGTGCGGTCCATCTGCCCTGCTCGCGCGGCCGCAGCGACGTTGCCGTTGGTAGCGGCAAGCAAGTGCTTCACGTACTTGAGCTCGAACGCTTCGAGGACCGCGCGGCGAGCGTCCTTGTAAGACAGCGCGTAGAGCTCGCTCTCTTCCGGATTGGTCGGAATGCCACTTGGATCGTGCACGGACAGCGGCGGGCTTTCACCCATGGCGACCGTCGCTTCTACCCAATTGCGCAGTTCACGAACATTGCCTGGCCAACGATACTGCTGCAGTTGCTGCAGCAGCGCTTTCGGGACCAAAGTTTCTAGCGCGCTGTCGTGCCCACACTCGCGCAGAAAATGCGCGATCAAGAGCGGAATGTCCGCCGCGCGCTCGCGCAGCGCGGGTAGGCGCAGCACGACGACCGCGATGCGATAGTAGAGATCGAGCCGAAACACACCGGCGTTTACTTCCGCACGCAGGTCGCGATTGGTTGCGCAGACGATGCGCAAATCGACGTCGATTTCCGTGCGGCCGCCCACTCGCCGAAAGCGCTTGCGCTCGAGTGCACCGAGCAGCTGTGGTTGCAGCTCGGCCGGCAACTCGCCGATTTCGTCGAGAAAAAGCGTGCCGCCGTTGGCGCGTTCGAAGGCGCCGAGGTGCTGGCGATCCGCGCCCGTGAACGCGCCGCGCTCATGCCCGAACAGCTCGCTCGCGACGAGATTGGGTGCGAGCGCGCCGCAGTCCAAAGTGACGAACGGGCCTTCGGAGCGGGGGCCGGAATGATGCACGGCGCGCGCGACCAGCTCTTTGCCTGTACCCGATTCACCGATCACCAGCACCGGTACGCTCGAGCGCGCCGCGGTCGTGACCTGTGCCATCAAGCGTCGCATGAGCTCGGTCTTGCCTTTGAGCTCACCGAGTTCGTCGCTGTCGTAGAGCTCCACCACGGAGGCGTCGCCATCGTGGACGCGTAGCTTGGTATTACCCAGACGCAGCTCTGCGCCCGAGGTCACCACGCCGCGCTCGATGCGAACCGAGCCGCTCTCAGTGCCGTTGCTCGAACCCAGATCGGTGACGCTGATGCCGCTCTCGCCGCCAGCGAGCTCGAGGTGAAAGCGCGAAACCGTATCGTCCTTCAAGCGCAGTTCGTTGCCCGGCGCACTGCCGATGGTCAGCACTTCTGCTTCGGTCTCCAAGGTCTTGCCCGCGTCCGGACCGGATAGAACTTCGACCCGGAGCGTGCGAACTGGAATCATCGGTCCGCGCTGGAGGCGCGTCGTCGAGGTCATGGCTGCACTTTGCCATACAGTAGCCAGAGCGCGACGCAGACTACGGCCGCGATGCTCGCGATGAGCAGCATGACGCGCAAACTCGGCCGCGTGGGACTGTTTCCGCGTGCTGCCGGACCAGCAGCAGTCGTAGCGGCGCGGGCTTGGTCGCTCGGCGAACGTACGGGTTTCGCGGCCACTGAGCGCACGTTGTCCACGCCCTCCCAACCGCTGTCGATGAGCTGGTCGATTTTCGTCAGGTATTCAGCGGCAGATGAAAAACGCGACTCGGGTTGCTTGGCCAGTCCGACATCGAGTAGTTCCTGAAGCGGTATGAGCTGCGGCACATCCGGTAGGTGATCGCGCAGCGGGGGCGGCGCTGACGCTAGGTGCATCGCGAATAGGCCGTTTTGGTTCTTTGCGACGAAGGGCGGACGAGAGGCCAGCATCTCGTACAGCATCACGCTCACCGAATATAGGTCGGCGCGCGAATCGATCGCGTCGCCGCGAACTTGTTCGGGTGCCATGTACGCGGGCGTACCGAAAATCTCGCCCTTCTTCGTGATTTGGGTTTTGTCGACGGTCTCCGGCTCGGCGAGTCGTGCGATGCCGAAGTCCAGAATCTTGGCGAACTCCGGATCGTCGTCTGCGGGCACGATCACGACGTTGTCCGGCTTGACGTCGCGGTGCACGATTCCGAGCCGGTGCGCGTGCTCGAGGCCGGTCAGCACGTGGCGGGTGATGTGCAAGGCGCGCTGCGGAATCAGTCGAGATTCGCTCGTGAGCAGCTTGCTCAGCGCGGCCCCATCCAAAAACTCCATCACCACGTATGCCGGCTCCGAAGAACCGCTGCCGTACTCCAGGAAGCGCACGAAATTGGGGTGTTCGACCTTCTGTAAGATCTTGGCTTCGCGCTCGAAGCGGCGACGCAAGGCCGGATCTTTCGCGGCTTCCGGTAGCAACGTCTTGACCGCGACAGCGCGGTCCGTCTTCAAATCCGTGGCACGAAAGACTGCCCCCATGCCTCCTTCGCCGACGCGCTGCTCGATGCGGAAGCGTTTGCCGAGCACGCGCCCGGGTTCCAAATCTTGAGCCGCCGTCGTCGGTGTGGTGGCGCTGCCTTCGTCTTCCGCACGGCGCACGAGCGCGTCGACGAATTTGCTCCGCGCGAGCTCGACGAGTTGTTCCGCGCCGGCAGCGGTCGTTCCCAGCGTGGCTGCGATGGCCTGATACGAGTCGCCTTCTAGATCGGCCAACACGAGCGCTGCTCGCTCATCGTTGGTCAGCTCTGACAGAACGCCTTGAACCTGTTGTTTGACCACACCGCGCGGATCTGCGGGCGGTGGGAGCTTGCGCGTCGCTGCCTTACGTGGCTTCTTGCCGCGAGTGGCCTCTGCTTTCTGGACCAACGCGCGCGCGACGCTCGCCAGCCAAGGCTGGAAAGCCGAGGCGTCTGCCAGCTGGTCGAGCTTGCGAGCTGCTTCGAAGAACGTCTGTTCACACAGCTTTTCGGCTTCGTCCGCGTCTCCGAGCAAGCTGAGGAGTAGCCGGAAGATGCCGATTTGGTGGCGCCGGATCAGCTCACTGAACGCGACGTCGGTGCCGGTCTCGCGGTACATCGCCACCAGCTCGGCGTCGCTCGGCTCGCTGTGGGTCGCGGAGATCCCGCTGATGTCCGGCGCGGCGTTCATCTCTAGCTACTTGCTTGCGCGAACCAAGACCGCGGACTGCGTTCGCGACAAGCCGTCCAGCACATGGCGCGCGGGAATGAAGTGCTCGCAGCCTTCGGCATCCTTGAGCACGAGCCCGAGCGCCGCGAAGCGGTCGACCGTGCCCTCGGTGTTCGCCAGCGTCACCTGATCGCCGATGCGGACCAAGCGTCGCAGGTAGTAGTTGGCGATGATTTCTTCCGCGGGGCGACGCATCGCCCAGGCGAACAAGAATGCGGCGGTGCCGATGAAGAAGCCGACGATCACGGCCAAGTTGTTGGTGATGAACGACAGGTCCGCGCCCAGTTGATTCACGCAAACCGTGACCGTGACCAGGAGGATGACGCCCTCGGTCAGCGACTCCGCGATGCCCGCAAACGGCGATTTCAGCTCCTTCATCACGCCAGAGACAGCCCGCCGCGCGGTGCGCGCCACGTATCCGCCGACGCCGAGCACGGCCAGCGCTGCGCCGAGCCTCGGTACGTACGCCAGCACTGCCCAAAGCGCTGCGCGCACCGCCGACAATCCGAGCAGATCGGCGGCAGCAGCTGCTGCCATCACCAAGATCGCCAGATAGACGATCGAGCCCAGCGCCTTCGCTGGGGTCGAACCCTCACCCAGGCTCGAGAAGATGCGCGAGATCAGCGTGCCGTCGAGCGCATCGTCCAGCTTCACCAACTCGAGCAAGCGCACGGCAACTACTCGGGCAAGCTTCGCCACCAACCACAGAGCGACGAACACGCCGATCGCACCGGCGACGGTCGGAGCGCGCGACGCAATTTCGGCTACCGCGCGCTCGGCTGGCTGGGCCGCGAAGCGCGTGAACCACTCGCTCGGCGCGCTGCCGGCAGCAGCGCCTTGCGCCCACTCATTCACTGTTGCCGTTGTCATTCGGGTCATTCCCTTCCGTGCGGCGCGTGAGCCAATCGATGGGTGCGGCACCCAACATGCGCGCAAATTCGACGATCGTGGTCAGCGCGGCAACACGCGCCATCACGCGCTCGGGCAACCCCGGGGGCGGCTTCTCATCGAGGGCGATCAGCAGTAGCGCGCGTATGTCGATTCTAGGGGGCATCGTCGCTCACGAGCACGGTAACCGTAGACGGTTCACACGCGGGAGACTACGTACAACCCGATTGTCGCCTTTCGCCAGCGCGAAACAGTGGCGATTTCAGCGCGTCTTTCGCCGCCGCGCGCCCGCACGAGTCGAGCCGAGCTTCAACGCGGCCGGCGGACTGCGAGCGCGAACGGCGCAATCAACGCAAGTAGGGCGAGCGCAATGACGACGAGACCATACTCCCAGGCAGTGCCCCCAAGCCCATGTCCGTATACGACTCTCGCTCCAGCGGCGACGGCGGGTACGCCCATGGCCAAGTACGAAATCAGAAACAACACGGAGAGCACCCCGGCTCGCTCTTGGTTCGAGGCCAACGGAACCACGCTGCGAATCGCTCCCTGAAAGCCCGCGCCGAAGCCCATGCCGGCCAGCGCAGTGCCCACGAAGAACGTGCTCGCCGAGCCGAGCAGCAACGCGACGAGTGTCAGCGTGACTCCTGCCGCAAGCGCGGCGGAGCCCAGAATCGTCAGTTGGCGCGCGCCCTGCGCTCGCAGCCACAAGACCGTCAGCGCGCCGCTTCCCGCAAACGCCAAGATGGCAAGTCCGCCCAATAGCGGAGACTTGGCGCCGACCAGCGTGCGCACGAGCGCCGGCCCGAGTGAGCCATAGAATCCCGCGAGCGCCCAAGACGCGACCAAGAGCGGAGCCGCGAGCAACACCGCCGGTCGCAGCGACACCGGCAATCGAAATTGCGGGCGCAGCGAGGCGAGCGCACCGGGCGTGACGGTGGACGTTTCAGGCATCGAGAGTACGCCCAAGCTTTGCACCCCGAACACCGCTAGCATGACCAGATAAATCAAGTGCGTGGGAGCCGGTAAGAATTGCACCATCAGGCCGGACACGAAGCCACCGGTTGCCGTGCCGAGCATTGGCGCGACCGAGTTGGCGACTGTGCCCCGTGCCCGATCGATATCCAACATTCCCGCACCGAGCGCGCCCAGCGCGGCACCCGTGGACAGCCCCTGCACGACGCGCGCGACGAGCAGCGCGTTCACGCTTCCGGCAGTTGCGAACACGAGCATCGCCAGCCCTTGGAAGCCGAGCGCGCCGAGCAATACCGGTCGCCGGCCAACGTGGTCCGAAACCGAGCCAGCGATCAGCAACGACGCCAACACCGCCACGGCGTACACACCGAACACGACCGTCGTGGTAATGGGGGTGAAGCCCCAGGCCGCTTGGTACAGGGCATAGACCGGCGTCGGCGCGATTGAACCCGCCAAGAAGGAAACCTCCATTGACGCCAAGAGCAGGAACGTGAGCCGCTTGGACAGCCGCGCCGCTCGCCCCACGGTTGCCGCGGCTTCAATCGATGTTGCTGAAATCATTGGGGATGCGTCCTCGGTGTGAACAGACAGGTCTGTCTGTTTCGCCCTTGATCTAGACAGATCTGTCTGCTATGTCAAGGTGATGCCCGGCGAATCTCCAAAGGCTCCGCGCGAGCGGCTGCTGAACGCGGCGAACAAACTCTTCTACGAAGAAGGCATTCACACGGTCGGCATCGATCGCGTGATCGAGAGTGCTGGTGTCGCGAAAGCGTCTCTGTACAGCACTTTCGGCAGTAAGGATGAGTTGGTGCGCGCGTATTTGAGCGAGCGCATGCAAGCTCGTCAACAGCGTATCGAACGCTCGATTGCGGGACACACGGACCCGCGCTCGCAACTGCTCGCCATATTTGACGGGCTGAGCGAGGTCATCGCCAAGCCGACGTTCCGCGGTTGCGCGTTTCAGCGCGCGAGCGCCGAGGGGCCACCCGAGGCCGCGGCTCGAAGCGTGGGTGATGCCTCGCGCCGTTGGCTGCGTTCCTTGTTGCTGGAACTCGCGACGGCCGCGGGGGCCAAGCAGCCAGCGGCGCTCGCACAGCAACTCGTCGTTCTTTACGACGGCTTGGTCGCGGCCACGCAGATGGACCGCGATTCGAGCGCCAGCGCCGTCGCACATGACATGGCGACAATCTTGATCGACGCTGCATGTCGACCAACGGGCGGCGTCGGGAAGCAAAGCTCGAGGGGAGGCGAAGGCGCCACCGCTTCGAAGCGGCGCCAGGGCGGAACTCGTGCGTCGACGGCAAGGCAGACACAGAATCGCGATTAGCAACGGACGCGCCCAAGTCACAAGGGCCAGAGTGCGGCTATCACCTACAGCTCGCGCTCGGGGACCGGGGACCGGGGACCGGGGATCGCGGACGCGGCAGTGACGCCCCAGAATTCCGAACGGAAGCACGCAGATAGCCAAAATGTCGCAGCGCGGCATCAGGCTGAATTGGCCGTTGTCGAGGTCACTGGGACGGCTTACCGTTACAGGTCGGCGCGGGGGCGCGCGATGACCCAAGAACACCGATGAAAGCAAACCTGCTCCTGATCGACGACAGCGAGGTGCAGAGCTCGCAAATCACTGAATCGCTCCAGCGCCTCGGCTACGCGGTGACGCGCGCTTCTTCGGGCGCAGAGGGTTTGCGCTTGGCGCGCGAAAAGCCGCCCGATCTGGTGCTGCTCGACGTCGTGATGCCGGATATCGATGGCTTCGCTGTCTGTCGTTGGCTCAAGGTGAACGCGGACACGCGAGATATCCCCGTCATCATGTTGACCGTGCGGACTGCAGTTGCAGATCGCATCGCGGGCCTGAACATCGGCGCTGACGACTACTTAGCCAAACCGTTCGACGATCAAGAGCTCGAAGCGCGCATCTTTGCGGCTCTTCGGGTGAAAGCGGCGCATGCGGACCTCAGGACCCGCAATCAGCAGCTGGAGACGATGCTGCACAGCGTCGAGGCGTTGGCCATCACCGATTCGCTCACCGGGCTGTTCAATCGCCGGCGCTTTTCCGACGTGCTCAAGCGCGAGTTCGCGGTGACACGTCGCTACCGGAACACACTGAGTTGCTTGCTGATCGATATCGATCACTTCAAGCACATCAACGATCGCTTCGGGCACGACGCGGGCGACCAGGTCTTGAAGGAGGTCGCGCGACGCATCGTTGGCAGCTTGCGCGAAGTCGATCTGGCGGCTCGCTACGGCGGCGAAGAATTCGCGGTCCTTTTGCCGCATACCAGCAAGAAGGACGCGCGAGTCGTCGCGGATCGTTTGCTCAACAATCTGCGTAAGCAACAGTTCAACTTTGGGAGCGAGCTCGTGCGGATCACGGCCAGCATCGGTTGCGCGGGCAATACCGACGTGGCATCCGGTCAAGCGGAAGATTTGGTGAAGGCGGCTGATTTGGCCTTGTATGAGGCCAAAAATGGCGGGCGAAACACGGTGGTCTTGTACCGTAGTCCCGCGGACGAGGCGATCGCGGCCTCTTCGTTGGCACCGCCGCCTTCGATGCCGTTCCCCGCATCCATTCCTGCGCCTTCCGCGCCCTTCATCGTCAATATGACGCCACCGAGCATTCGCACTTTGCCCGCTGAAGACGCGCCGCCGGAGTCGGCGGAAACAAAAGGCGGCAAGACTCCGGACCGCTGACCGCGTTGATACGAACGATTCGATAGCCGTCGTGAGCTGAAACCGTTCCGACATGAGCGGAGCAGATTGTGGGCGTACGTCTCACAAATGCTTGGCGATCGTGTCGCGGACTACATTAGCGTGCGCCTCTTCATGCGAATCAAGACATGGACGGGTGGTGGGTGTTTGAGCCTCTTGGGCGCGTTGCTCGTGAGCGCCGCGTGTTCTGACGTGAAAGCGACGGGCATTCCGGATGGCGCAGGTGGTAGTGAAGGCGGCGCGGCTGGTGCTGCGGGCAGTACCAGCTCGGATCCTGGCGCGTTGATTCACGTGACTGCGACCTCGCAGGTTGGCGTTTTGCTCGATGAAGTGCCCGAGTCGATCCGCGAGCGCGTGGCCAAAGCATTGCTCGCGAAGCCGGACTCTTTCTTCGAGGCGCGCGCGCGTCGACAGCTCACCTTGTCGACCTATCGCCTGAACTTCCGCGCCGCGTTCTACGAAGATGACTCGGGCAAGAATCAGCTGCCATTGCCGCCGCCCGAGGCGCAGACGATTCGCTTCCTGAAGAACAGGGGCAAGACCGCCTATCGAGCGATGGTCGAGGGTCACGACTATGTGCTCGCGGACTACGAACTGGACGCGACTGTCGTCACGGACGTGGAGTCGCCCGGGATCTCCGAACCCGCACTGTCCGAGGTCGGCGGCACTTGGCCGGAAGAGTTCGTCTTCCCGGTCGATCCCGAGTTGCTCGTGCAGCGCACTGGTTTTGCTTGCATGGACGAAGCCGAGTTTCCTCCCAACAGCGTGGACACCGAAGACGTCGAATTTTTCTACGATCAGGAGTGTGACATCGAGCCCGAGCTGAGCACGGAGGGGTGCCACTTGACGAAGCTCGCGGATATGTCCTGTGTCGATGCGCTCACGGCAAACGTGGGCAAGGTGGAGACGTCGTTTCTCTTCGAACGCATTCCGTGGGACGCAGATCTCGCTGAGGCCGCGCGCGTGGGCGAGGTCGAAACGGCGACGGGCGCCGATCTCGCTGTCGTCGGTGATGAACTGAACATCAATCGCTTGACCTATCGCTACATCACGCCGTCGGCTTGTTCGCTAGCCGAACAGTGCGTGGGTGGCACCGGTTGGCGACGCTTGCTCCAATTCAACGCCAGCGAAAAGAACGTGGGTTCGGAAGCCGTGAACATCGGCGACGTGAACTACTACTTGGACGATTCGAAGAACGACAATCCCAACGCCAACCACCACGTCTACGAATACAGCGCTTGCCACAAGCACTATCACTTCAACCACTTCGCCACGTTCACGTACGGCGATGATCCGGATCTTGGGTCGAAGCGGGCGTTTTGCTTGGAGAGCGTGGCTCGCTATTCGAACCACGAGGCAAGCCCCACTTGGTCACCCTACGGCAGCTGTGCCTTCCAGGGGATCAGCCCAGGGTGGGGCGATCAGTACAACGCCGGGATCGAATGTCAGTGGGTGGACGTTACGACGATTGACACCTCCGCTGGGCCGGTCACCAAGCCCCTCGGTTTGAAGTCCAATCCAGATCAGTTTCTGTGTGAGGGCACGCCCGTGGTCGACGCTGACGGCGACCAGGTCTGGGAACCCACCAAGTTCAAGACCGAAGAGGGCGAGACCGTGGATCGTCCGAAGTGCGATTTCGTGAAGAATGCCTCCGCCAACAACTACCAGGAACTACCGGTGACTTTGCCTGTGCCGGGTGAGGGCATGGTGACCGAACCGTGCACACGCGGACAGCTGGGGCCGAAGCGCAACTGCGGCTACACCTACGATGGGCATCTGAGTTCGTGTATGCCGGGTGCTGCGGTCAAACTCACGTGTAAAACGGCGAGTGGCGTTGCTCCGCAGGCGCTCCGCATTTGTGAGGCCAGCAGCGTGCTCGGCGCGGCCGTGGCCTGCACGGACGAGGACGCGTTGGCAAGCGCATTGCCTGATGGCGACGGCGTCGCCGTTAGCTTCAAGTGCCCGGAAAGGCGTGACGACCTGGAACCAGGCGGCAAATACGGGTTGTACTACGGCGCTATTTGGCCGGAAGACGCGAGCGCAGCCGTGACCTGCGTCGCCGACTGAGTTGACCCAAGGTAGCGAGCAGCAACGCTTGCCAGGTAAGCGTGCTGCTCGCGTCGCCGAACGCGACCGCACATGAGCCCTTGGGTGTGACCTGCGCTGCAGGGCTACCGCCGCTGCCGGTCGCGCCTGCATCGGCGGCGGCGCCTGCGTCCGCCTCGGTCGGCAATGGGATCCCGAGTTGGGCGCGCACGACGGGCCAATCAGTTTCGCACTCGGCCGCGCTGCACGAAAGCGGACCTCGAACGGTCTCGAGGTGCAGCAATGGCTCGAACGAAAGTCCGCCGTCCGTCGAAGCGCCGATCGTGAAACCGCTATGTTCGTCGGAACAGGCATACACGGTGTCAGTGGTGGCCGCCAAACAGAGCACGCGGATGCTGGCGCGCTGTTCGAACTTCGAATCCCTGGCGAGCCCCGCATGGAGGCCATCCTCGCCCCCGAAGTAGAGCTGCTTTCCGTCTGGCGACAGCGCGAACGACAGCAATGAACCCGAGTACACTGCCGAGGCATGCTCACCGGCATCGTGAGTGACGAGCAACCGGCCGACGGTCGCGCTGCTCGTGCGCAAGTACACGGTGTCCGCGTCTTGGGGATCGACTGCGGCGATGTACACGCCTTGTTCGAGCTTGGGGTCGAAGGGGAGCTGATGTTCGCTCCAGTGCTGGCCGTCATCCTCAGAGCTGAACAGCAGCGCGGAGCGCACGCCATCCGCTGAGCGCGTTCCGGAGGCGTAGACCCGGTGAGGATCGCTCGGTGCGACGTCGATTGTCGTTACGAGCACTGCCGGATCGATCGGAGTGCCATAAGGTAGGAATGTGCGGCCATCGTCGACGCTGGCAAGGATGCGTGAGCT
This sequence comes from Polyangiaceae bacterium, assembly GCA_035634635.1. GTDB lineage: Bacteria > Myxococcota_A > Polyangia > Polyangiales > Polyangiaceae > PMG-095. Next base: position 23,132 of record DASQCO010000050.1, on the reverse strand, counting down.
GTAGCCAAGCTGCTGTGCGTCCCAAACCAGGGCGAGTGCCTGCGTTGCCCCGGCCTGACGAACCGTCAGATCAATCACAGGGGACTCGCCGAGATCGGCCTCGCTGAAGGCCCAATTGCAGCCGCGATCCGGGGAACGCGCGATCCCTTCCGACAAACTCGCGATGAGCGTACCGCCCCTCATCAGGCCGAGCGTGGGATCTTGCACGCCGGAGTAGCCGATCGCTCGTTCGCACACCCAATCCCAATTCTGTCCGGAATCGCGCGAGAGCAACAGACCGAAGGTGGTGCGCACGGCCAGAAATCGAGGGTCGTCGGGCGCGATCTGCAGTTGGTCGGCCTTGGGATAACGACCATTGGCGTGCGCGGCTCGCGGAGCGTTCAGCAACGTCACGAACGCGTAGCCGCAGGCAATGAGGCGCGTGACACGCTCATGGATACATCTTGCTCGATGCGACATCGAGCAGAACATGCCACAAATCGTCCGCGTCCCGCGTGCTCAGGTGCGCTGTGAATAGAACTCGACCACCAATTGCAGGCGGATTGGGAAAGGGATCGCCGTGACGTCTGGCAGTGCGGTCACGGTCGCGGTGAGCTCGGCCGGATTCACCGACAGCCAATCGGTCGGGAATGAGAGCGGAGTCGCCAAGCTCGAAGCGATCGAGGTGAGCTGCCGGCTGCGCTCGCGGATCGACACGGATTGACCTCGTTTGATGCGGAAGCTCGGAATATCCACCTTCTTGTTCTCGACCTGCACGTGCCCGTGCATGATCAACTGTCGTGCCGCCGGGATGGTGCGCGCGAAGCCTGCGCGGAAGACCACGTTGTCCAGGCGCCGCTCCAAGAGCTCCACCAAGCGTTCGGCTGTGTTTCCCTTGGTGCCTGCCGCTTCCATGAACAAGCGCAACAGCTGGCGCTCGCACAAGCCATAGTTCATGCGCAGCTTCTGTTTCTCGATCAGCCGCAGGGCATACTCGGAAAACTTTTTGCGCGCTTGGCCGTGCTGGCCGGGGCGCGTGGGTCGCCGTTCGGATTTCTTGCGGGTCAGGCCGGGAAGGTCCGTACCGAGCGCTCGTAGAACGCGAACTTTCGGACCGATGTATCGACTCATGGGTTACTTTCGCTGTGAGGATCGAGGGCGCGAGAGCCGGATCGAGTTGGTTGCCACTCGAGATGGCGGCTCGCAGTGAGGACCATCTTGACCGTGGAGCGCGCGGCGTATAAATGAAAATGCGAATGACTCGCATATTCGTTTTGGGATCGGCGGGCGTTACCGGGCGCGAAGCCGCGAGCGGCGTACGGCATTTGCGGGTGAACGTAAGCAGGCCCGCGCGGTTTTGGGCACGCGAATTCGCCGGCTCCATGAGTGCGAACCCCAAGATTCGCCCAAAAATCCTGTCGTTTCAGGGCGCCCTGCGGATTGCGATCGCGATTGCGGGCACGTTGCCGGTGGCTCTGCTGCTGAGCGGCGCGCTAGCGCTGGTGGTGCCTTCCCCCAGCACGTCGGGCCTGCGCTTCGGCTCGTACGCATTGCTGCCCATTTGGGGCTCTGCGGCCGGCTTCACGTTCCTGAGGGATCGCGCGCGAGAGGTCTGGGTTTCTTTGTTCTTTTTGGCCACTTTGGCCGCGTTGCTCGGCGCTTCGGTATTGATGCTCGATCAGGCGCTAACGCACGGCGCGGCATATTCGTTTCGCGACTAAGGCCTTTGGGGCTCGCGTTACGAGTGGCCGGCGCGTGCAGTCGTGCGCCGGCACTCTTTGCAACGTCCGCGCAGCTCGTGCACGTGGTCGTCGAGCTCGAACTCGTAGCGTCGCGCGATTTCGCGCTGCAACGCCTCGAGCGCCTCGGACTGATATTCGACGACTCGGCCGCACTGGGTGCACACCAAATGATCGTGGTGCTCGCGCTCGAACGCCGCCTCGTAGCGTTGCCCGTCGCTCTTGGACACCAACGCGGGCTGGATCAGCCCAGCGTCGACCATCAGCGGAACCGCTCGGTATACGGTCGCCATGTGCGCATCGCGTACACCGCGTTCATGGAGCACATTCAGCAAATCGTCAACGCTGAAGTGGCCGTCGTAGGCGAGCGCGGTGCGGGCAATCGATTCCCGGACCTTCGACATCTTGAGCGAGCGATCCTTCAATACCGTGCGAAATCGATCGAGCGCCCGGTCCATGGCCGCTTCTTTCATCGCAGGCGGTTTGCGAGCAGGGCGCATGCGCCGATTGATGCCTCGCCGCTCGTTCACGGTCAAGGACGCGATTTGAGCGCGTTTTTACCTTGTCTAACGCGCGTTGGCGCCGATGTCGGGTGAACGCGGTGACAAGTCGATGTCCGGGGTTGTGCGGGCAGAACGCGAGCCCAGTGCTGCACTTTTGCGTCAGTGACGAGCCTTGCGGCGGCGTTTTTCCCCGGCCATGCTGATCAATTGGAGGACAATGCAATCGCTCGACGAGATTGCGCGGGATGTCTTGGACAGCCTGCATGAAGGCTGCGTGGTCATTGGGTACGACTGGAAGTTCCTTTACGTGAACGATGCACTGGTCCGCCATGCGCGTCTGCCGCGCGAGCAGCTCCTCGGTCACACGATGATGGAGTGCTATCCGGGGCTCGAGCTGCAACCGTTCTTCGCGCTGCTCGAGCGCAGCATGGAGAAGCGCACGCGCGAGGTGACCGAGGTCGAGTTCCTGTTTCCGGACGGCACACCCGCTTGGTTCGATCTGCGCATCGTGCCGGTGCCGGAAGGGATCTGTGTCATCACCCTCGAGACGACTCAAGAGCGAGAGGCAGGCGCTCGGCTACGCGGCACCGAACATCAACTGCGACAGTCGCAGAAGATGGAGGCAGTCGGGCTGCTGGCTGGAGGCGTTGCGCACGACTTCAACAACTTGCTGTCCGTCATTCTTTGCTACGGCGAGCTTGCGATGTCGCGGCTCGAATCGGATCAGCCGCTTCATGGCGACATTCAGGAAATGATGCGTGCGGCCTCGCGGGCCGCGGAGCTGACACGGCAGCTGCTCACGTTCAGTCGTCAGCACGTGCTCGCGCCCAAGGTGCTCGATCTGAACGAGGTCGTGAGCGGGACGGAGAAGATGCTGCGCCGCATTCTGGGCGCAGATATCGATTTGGTGGTTCGTCCGACTGCCACTCTGTCGCGTGTTCGAGTCGACCCGAGTAGCCTGGAGCAGGTGATCATGAACTTGGTCGTGAACGCCCGTGACGCGATGCCGACCGGCGGCAAGCTGACGATCGAGACCGCGGACGTCTACTTGGACGAAGACTACGCCAAACTACACCTAGGGGTGACGCCAGGCCAGCACGTGATGCTGGCGATCAGCGACACCGGCAAGGGGATCGACAAGCTCACGCAGAACCGAGTCTTCGAGCCGTTCTTCACGACCAAGGAGAAAGGCAAAGGGACGGGCCTCGGGCTATCGACGGTGTTCGGCATCGTGAAGCAAAGCGGCGGCACGATTTGGCTCTACAGCGAGCCCGGGAAAGGGACGACCTTCAAAGTCTTCCTGCCCTGTGTCGACCGTCCGAAGGACTCGGTGCGCCCGCTGGCAATGCCGCGCATTTCGCGCGGTAGCGAGACCATTCTCCTGATCGAGGACGACGACGAAGTGCGCGTCGTCACCGGCGGCATCTTGCGTGGCAACGGCTATCGCGTGATTGAAGGTCGAAACGCGGCGGATGCCATGCGCAGCGCCGAGAACCAGACCACGCCCATCGACCTGCTGTTGACGGACGTGATCATGCCGCAGCTGAGCGGGCCGGAGTTGGCCAAGCGCCTGGCTCCCACGCGACCGAACATGAAGGTGCTGTTCATGTCCGGCTACACCGATGGCACGGTCGTGCGCCATGGCCTGCTGGAAGACACGATGTCCTTCTTGGCAAAGCCTATCACCATCGCCTCGCTCACTGCCAAGGTGCGGGAAGTGCTCGACACGCCTTAGCGGTCGCGACGCATAGCGTCAGCGCGAATTTCCGCCGATTCCATGGTGGGCCAAGGGCGCGCACCGTTCACCCGGCCCGCGCTCGCGCGGCACCTTTTGTGGCCGCCAGGTTTCAAGTTTGGCAGGTGCTTTCCCCGCTTCGCGAACTCTCCCGCCGGCCGGAAAGGTGTGCTACCAGGTGCGCATACCCACATGGCAACCATGAAACTAAAGCCCGGAGTCATCACTGGAACCGCTCTTCAGGAGCTGTTCGCTTACTGTAAGGAGACGAAATGCGCGTTGCCCGCGGTCAACGTCATCGGCTCGCACACCGCGAACGCCGCCTTGCAGGCAGCGCGCGAGGCGAAGGCCCCGATCATCGTTCAACTGTCGCAGAGCGGCGCTCAGTTCTACGCCGGCAAGTTCCTCGATAACTCGGCGCAACAGGCGTCGATCGCCGGCTCGATTGCAGGCGCGCTGCACGTGCGCACGGTTGCCGCCGCCTATGGCGTGCCGGTCATCCTCCACACCGACCACTGCGCGGCCAAGCTCTTGCCTTGGGTCGACGGCGTGCTGACCGCGGGCGAAGAGTACTTTGCCAAGAACGGCGAGCCGCTGTTCAGCTCCCACATGTTGGATTTGTCGGAAGAGCCGCTCGAGCACAACCTCGAGATCTGCCGCAAATACCTGACTCGCATGGCCAAGATGAAGATGACGCTCGAAATCGAGCTCGGCGTCACCGGTGGTGAGGAAGACGGCGTGGACAACTCCGGCGTCGATCACTCCAAGCTCTACACCAGCCCCTCGGACGTGCTCCGCGCGTACGACGTGCTGAACCCGATCGGCGCGTTCACCGTGGCCGCCTCCTTCGGCAACACCCACGGCGTGTACGCCCCCGGCAACGTCAAGCTCAAGCCCGCGATCTTGGACGAGTCGCAGAAATACGTCGAGAAGGAGCGCAAGACCGGCGCGAAGCCGCTCGACTTCGTGTTCCACGGCGGTTCCGGCTCGACCCCGGAGGAGATCACCGAGGCCGTTTCCTACGGTGTGATCAAGATGAACATCGACACTGACACGCAATGGGCGTTCACGCAGCCGATCAAGAAGTACATGGACGACAAGAGCGCCTACTTGCAATCGCAGCTCGGCAACCCAGAAGGCGCCGACAAGCCGAACAAGAAGGTGATCGATCCGCGCGCTTGGGTCCACCTGGGTGAGAAGGGCCAAGCCGCCCGTCTGGTTCAGGCGTTCAAGGAATTGGGCGCGTTCGGCAAGTTCGAGTTCTGATTCGTCACGCACGCAGACGCGGGCTTGGCACGGACCAGGCCCGCAGCGTGCCCCCCTAAAAGCCCCGAACCGTGCGCCTGACGCGCAAAGGCGGGGGTGTGCGCGGTCCGCGGGGCCAGGCGTTTTGCCGAACCTTTGCCTTTGCGTTACGATTTCCTCTGAAGGGTGATTCAGAGCGTATGGTTACCTCCGGTAATTCGTCGACACTGCGCACACAGCTGTTCCGAACGTTCGAGGATCCGACCTACAAGCCACCGCCGTTGCCAACGGTAGCGCTCGAACTGGTGGCGCTCGCCGCCAAGCCGGACGTGAATGTCGAGGACGTCGTTCGGTTGCTGGAACGGGATCAGATGTTGGCCGGCGCCGTGATGCGCCTGGTCGGTTCGCCGATCCACGCGGGGCGCGGCCCCGTGCGCTCGTTGAGTGACGCGGTGATGCGCCTCGGGATCCGCACCGTGCGCGACAGCGTGTTCGATGTGGCGCTGAAGAAGAGCGTGTTTACGGCGTCCGGAGAATACGCCGAGATCATGCGTCGGATTGGGCGGCACGGGACGGCTACGGCTTATCTCGCGCGCGTCGTGTGTCGTCACGCGCGCGTGGTCGAGGACCAAGCATTCCTCGGCGCGCTCTTGCATGACGTGGGCTTTGCGGCCTTGCTGCTGTCCATTTTGCGCAAGAAAGAAGCAAACCCGCCACCTCTGCGCGAACTCTGGCCGGACATCAACGCGCTCCACGAGCAGGCGTCGAAGACGGTGACCAAACTGTGGGGCCTGTCTACTGAGCTGTCCTTGATTGTGGCCAATCATCACCACGAGCACACCGGCAATTCGGTGCGTATCGCCGCGGTGGTGAACATCGCGGACTACCTGACTCAGCGTTTCGACGCGCACATCTTGGGTCCAGCGGATGAAGAGGGCGTGCCGATGTCAGCGTGTACTATCCCCGTAGGTATGGTGGACGACAGCTGTACCTTGCTCGGTTTCCGCGATGATTCTTTCGATCGCATCTGCGCCGAAGCAGAGCCGATCTTGCGCGAAGTCCTGCGTGACTGAGACAGATTAGCGCGTTGCTTCGCGCGTGGGGCGCATTTGCTCGGCACGTGAGCTCTGCCAGAGCTACGGGGCGATGCTAATGTGGGTGAGCGTCGCCAAACCTGGTGCTCACGCTGTAGCAATGAACCGTATGCCGATTACGTCCAAGCAGCGCTTCGTCGCTTTCTGTCAGTCGAGTCGGAACGAAGTCGAGCCCAGGACCGCGTTTCGGTCGCTGTTCAATCTCGATGAACGACGTCTGCGACGCTATCGAGCATGCGGCGAGTGGTTGCGACCGCATCGACGGACGCTCGGGTTGGTCGTGGCGCTGGGGCTGTGCAGTATCGCGATCGATTTGATTTGGCCGCTGGTTTCTCGTCACCTCATCGATCGCGTGGTGCTGCGCTCCGCGCTGCCGTTGCCCAGCAAATTGAGGCAGTTGGTGCTGCTCTCGGCAGGCATCGGCGCGCTGTTCGTGATCAATTCGCTGCTCGACCTGTGGCGCAGCTTTCGCGCTCAGTTGCTCGATTCACGCTTCTCGTCTGCCTTGCGCGCACGCTTGTTCCGGCGCGTGTTGCGCCTGCCCATGGGCGACATCAGCGAACTGAAAACCGGCGGCGTGATTTCGCGTCTCTCGAACGACGTGGATCAAACGACCGCGTTGTTGCAGACCGCGCTCTTGAGTCCGCTGTTGTCCGCCGTGAGATTGAGCGCGACGCTGTTGGTGGTCTTCACGCTCGATTGGCGCATCGCCGCGGCCGTGTTGCTCGCCGTGCCGCCGATCGTGATCGCGCAGAACGTGTGGCTCAGACGCAGCCGTCTGATCTGGAAATCCATGGGTCAGGACCGCTCCGAGATCGACGCGCGTGTGACCGAGGGGCTGAGTGGCTTGCGTGTCGTTCGCGGCTTCGCGCAGGAGCGCAGCGAAGAGAGCTCGTTCTTGCTCGGGCAACACACCGTGATCCGCAAGCACAGCTTGGCGACGAGCACTCAACGTGGCGTGGCGTTGGTCTGGGATCTGGTGATGCCGCTCACGCAGGTGACCATCGTCGGCTTTGGGGGATACTTGGTGCTGCGCGGCCAAACGACGGTCGGTACGTTGATGGCTTTCCAAGGCTATCTTTTGCGCTTGATCGATCCGATCACGGAGCTGGTGAAGTCGAACAGTGAGACGCAGCGCGGGCTCGCGGCGCTCGAGCGCGTGTGCGATCTGCTCGACAGACCCGCGGAAAAGCCCGATCGACCGAGCGCTGTGGAGGCTCCGGAAAGAGTCTGGGAGCTGCACTTCAACCACGTCCATTTTGGCTATCGCAAAGACCTGCCCGTGATTCGCGACTTCGAGCTGCGCATACCAGGCGGCTCGGTCGTGGCCTTGGTTGGTGCGAGCGGCGCGGGCAAAACCACGATCACGGATCTAGTGGCCCGCTTCCACGATCCCACGAGCGGCGCGATTCGCTTGAACGGTGTCGACCTGCGCAATATTCGCCTGCAGAGCTACCGCAAGTTGCTCGGGATCGTTCAACAAGACACGTTCCTGTTCGACGGCACGGTGCGGGACAACATTGCCTACGGGCGGAGTGACGCGACAGAATCAGAAGTCGAAGCGGCTGCGCGATCCGCGAACGCCCACGAGTTCATCTCGCGCTTGCCCGAAGGCTACGACACGCTGGTCGGAGAACGCGGAGTCAAGCTCTCCGGCGGGCAGCGTCAGCGCTTATCGATCGCCCGCGCCATCCTCGCGGATCCACGGATCCTGATCTTGGATGAAGCCACGAGCAACCTAGACAGCGAAAGCGAACAACTGATCCAAGTCTCGATGCAGCGTCTGTTGAAGAGCCGAACCACGTTCATCATCGCGCATCGCCTGAGCACGATTCGCAGCGCCGATATGATCGTGGTGCTCTCTCAAGGCCGAATCGCCGAAGTCGGCGATCACGACTCGCTACTCCGCCGCGGCGGCGCCTACGCCGACATGCTCGACCGCCAACTCCAAGACGAAGACCGCCCCCCCAAATCCCACCGCGAACTCCGCCGAGCCAGCCGAGCCGACGCGGAGTAACGCTCAGTGCGCTCCCTGACGTTGAACCGCCAAGCCGCCAAGCCGCCAAGGGAGAACGCCAAGAGGAGATTGGGGTTCACCCAGTCGACCGTACCGAGTCGAAAACACGACTCAGGCCGGCGTGTTTCGCGACCCCAAAATTCATTCGTGAGCTCCGGTGGATGCTGAGGGCTCTGAGATGTCGAGAGGAGTTGGCGGCTTGGCGGCTTGGCGGTCTTCCCCTCTCTCGGCCGATGTTGGCCGTTACGCACCGAGCAATGGGTCGCTCATGCTGTCTTTGCCAGTTTCGATGTGGCCGGCGAGTTGTTGCTTGAAGGTCGAGTCGGAGTCGACCGTGAGCGTTAGGTCGTACCAACCGTAGGAGTCTTCTAGGCTCCAGTGCCAGATCAGGTTTTGATTGGGGCCGACGGCGCGTTCGAGCGTGCGCTTGCCGTAGGCGTCGTAGATGCGAATGCGCGCGGTTTGCCGGCTCTTGTTGCGAACGTCGAGCGTGAGGCCGTGATCGGATTCGCACTGCGTATCGACGCTCAGGTTCGCTTTGTCCCAGCTTTCGACGCTGCCTCGATACGAGCGGAAGAAGCCGTTCGGGCCGTACACGGACAGATCGTACTTGGATTGGCCCTTATTGCGCAGGTCGAAGGTTTCGACCACGCGAGCGCGCGGGCTCACCGTGTACGTCCAAGGCCCCTCAGCCGCGTTGGCTGAGCGCACTTGGTACACTGCCGCAGCTTTGCCCGAGTTTCCGAAACGGATCGTCACTTTGCCGTCGGAGAGATCGGTGTCCGCGGAGACGTCGAGATCGTAGGGTACCGCGCGGGCAGGGCGTACGCCCGGCTCTTGCTTCGGCACGGACTGCACGGCTGGCACGCTCGGCGAAAAGTCTGGATGCGACGCCTGGTCCGGCGGCGCGTAGCTCGCCGTGCTCGGCAGATGCACTTTGTGTGAATTGGGCGCTTTGAAGTCGAACGCCGAGGTCAAATCACCGGCTACCGCGCGGCGCCAATCCGTGATGTTGGTCTCGATCAATTGATTGTGCCGCGTGGCGAAGCGCCGCTCGATGAATTGAATCAACGAGGTGTGATCGAAGACCTCGGAGTTCACCCAGCCACCCTTGCTCCAAGGCGAAATCACGATCATCGGCACGCGAATGCCCAGGCCGTACGGACCGGTCACCGAATGCTCGGCATTGCCGTTGAAGATCTCGAGCGAGGCATCGACGGTGGAGACGCCTTGTGCGCGCGAGGTGGGCGGCGTCGGCGGCACCATGTGATCGAAGAACCCGTCGTTCTCGTCGTACATCAGGAAGAACGCCGTTTTGCTGAACACTTCCGGGTTGTCGGTGAGCGCGTCCAAGATTTGCGACACGTACCAAGCACCGAAATTCGGTGTCCAATTGGGATGCTCCGAGTAGGCCTCGGGTGCCACTAGCCACGAAACCGCGGGCAGGCGATTCTCGGCGACGTCCTTCTTGAACTGATCGAACAACGTGCCGCCGGCCGAAATGTTCGTGCCCGTGCGCGCGCCCTCGGCGAGCGGGCTGCCCTCCGCTGCGTTCTGATACTGATGAAAGTAGAGCAGCGAATTGTCACCGTAGTTGCCGATGTACGGCGGGCCCCAACCCCAATAGTGCGCTTGGTCGAGACCTTGACCGATGTCCTGGTACACCTTCCAAGAAATCCCGGCTTTTTGCAGGCGTTCCGGATACGTCGACCAATCGTAGCCGGCTTCGGAGTTGTCCAGCACGGGTCCGCCGTTCTTGCCGTCGTTACCGATCCAGCCAGTCCACATATGGTAGCGGTTCGGATCGGTCGCGCCCATGAACGAGCAGTGATAAGCGTCGCAAATCGTGAACGCGTCAGCGAGCGCGAACTGAAACGGAATATCCTTCCGCTTCATGTACGCCATGGTGCTGGTGCCCTTTTGCGGGATCCATTGATCGTACTTGCCGTTGTTCCAGGCCCGAATCGTATCCGCCCAGTTGTGCGCGGTGTCCTCCAAGAACGCTGAGCCCATGTCCGGCACATCCGGTCGAAACGGCAGGACCTTGCTCGCCCCATTCGGCTGATGCCACACCGGATCGCCTGACGGCAGCTTCACCGCGCGCGGATCACCGAAGCCGCGCACCCCGCGCAGCGTCCCGAAGTAGTGATCGAAGGAGCGGTTTTCCTGCATCAAAATCACGATGTGCTCGACGTCCTCGATCGTGCCCGTGCGATGGTGAGCCGGGATCGCCAAGGCGCGCTTGATGCTCTGCGGGAGTGCCGCTGCAAGTGCTCCCGCACCCAACATTTTGACGAATTTGCGACGATCAGTAGTCATGGCGAACCCTCCGAGGCGTGCTTACTTTTCGAATTTCGCGCGCACGCTACTGAGTGCATGCTGCAGAACGCTGACGGCTACGTCGCAATCGTGAAACGTTCCGGTGCGACGTCGCGCAGCGCGCTATTCCGAACCGCGGGCAAGTGACAGCGAAAGTGCGTCCACGTGTGCGAAGTCGACATCGCTCGGCAAGTGACTGACTCGAACTGCTTGCTCGAGTCCGCGTTGCAGATCCGTGGCTAAAGTCAGCAATGTGTCGTAATCGAGCGATCCATCGCGGATCTCGTTCAACTCGGCGGCATCCTGGCGGCGCACCCGGAGCTCGCCGGTGTTCAAGATTTCCAAGCCCATGCGCATCAGGCGCACGAGGTGCATGGCGTGCTTCGTATCGTAGCCGTGTTCGCGTTCGAGCGTTGCGCGCGCAGCATTTCGCTCGTTCTGCCAAGTTTGGTACGAGTGCCAATCCTTCAATGCCGCGAGGTACCGTCGCTCCGCATTGAGCGTTGCGACGACCGCTACGGGCAAGCTCAGCGACTGCGTTGCGACCGCGCGCATGCGGTTCTCCAACTCTTCTTCGGAGCAGGCGAGCGTGTCTTGCCAGAATGCGCGCAAGCGTTCATCGAGCGCCACCCGCGTCGCTTTCGGTAGGTCGAGCGTGTCGATGCCGTAGCTGCGAATTTTGTCGGCAATTCCTTGCTCGATGCGATGCTGGTCGTCGCGCCCGAGCGTGCTCGAATCTGGCAAGCCGAAGTCCGCGCGGGAGGGTTTAGCCTTGGGCGGGGTGAGTAACCAGGCGCGGTGCGTGCGAATGCGCTTGAGCTGCGCCAGCGCGTAGCCGAGAAAGGTTTGCCCGACCTTCTTGGTCAAGAATTGCTGGCGCTGCGCGACTAGGCTTTGCCAGGCAGGAGCCGCAAACAGCCAATCACGCTCGTCTGCAAACAAGATCTCGAGCGCGTTGGGATTGGCGGCCGCACACAAGCGCAAGAACTTGGCGAGTTCGAACACCACACTCTCACTGCGCACTTGGAGTCCATTCGCTGCGGTCGGATGAGCGGCGATCCGCGAACGCACCTGCTCCCAGAGCGAGCCCTCGAGCGGGGCCTCGCTCTGCTCGAACTCTCGAAACAAGGACAAGCGTACAGAGAGCGGTGCAATGCACACGCCCCGGAGGTCCACGTCCGAGCCCGGGCGCGCCGTGCCATGCGCTTGGCTGCCGGCGAGCGTCACGAAGATCGTGTGTGGGTTCGGATCGAACACGTTCACCCCGTGAGTTGCTTCATGCGTAGCTGTACCACGAAGTCATTCAAAGCCTCGGCGGTCGTCGCCTCGTGGGGCAACATGCTCAGTTCGTGCGCGCGCTGGAGCTCTGCTTCGAGGCGATCCAAGTGCCCAGTGTGCTGAGCAATTTCTCCGCTGGTGAGCAGCATTTTCTCAGCGCCCTGCTGCTTTCGCTGCACGAGCTCGTTCACTTCCGGTAGCCGAATCGCGTCGTTCAGCACGCCGAGATTGGCGATGACCTCGCCCGTGCGCATCAAGTGGATGCCCGATAGGTACACGCGATATGCATACAGCAGATGCTTCACGGTGGGATCGGGTTCGGCCAATCGTTTGCGTCGACCGTGCGCGAACCCGAGGTAGTGTTTGACTGTCGGTCGAGTGATGCAGCCAAGCCCGAGTTCGCGTAGCTCGGAAAAAGCGGGCGTCGAGAACACTACCAACGGTGAGTAGAGCTGCTCGAGCACATAGCCATTGTGACTGACCATCATCCGCGCGAACTTGCGGATGTCGTGAGCGACCCAATCCAAGTCGATGCTGGTCTTGTCTTCGATGGTCACTGTTTCCGAGGGCGGATGGAGACCGAGTAAGTCTCTGGCTGGCAACAGAAACGCACCACGCAAGTCGACATCGCTGTCGGGCGACGCAAAGCCATACAAGTGGGCGCCGCTGATCGTCGCGAACACCGGAGGCGGGCCCTTGCGAGTGATCTCAGCGAGCGCCTCACGATCGAGCATGGCCCAGACTTCGGTGATTTGTGCCGGTGTCATCGCGGCAGTTTCGCACATTCGTCGGGCGATGTGGCGCGGGCTGAATCTCTCCGACGCACGCTAGTTCCGTTCATCGTCGTGAACGACGCCGAACCTTGCGGGCAAGCTGCGAACCCCCCTCAACATCTCCCTCAGATCTCTGCGGCCTCTGCGGCTCGGCGGTTCAAACTCAGGGAGCCGTCCTCGTGTCGGGAACCACGCTTGCCTGTGAGGTGCGATGCTGGGTCTGGGGCGCCCCCAAAATCAGTGACGCGCGTGTCTTGTCCAAGTGTCCATGCAAACGAATCGCGCGTCCGATTCTGAATGCACTGGTTACTAGGTCGTGCGCGTTCGAGGCTGTGCTGACGACTTTGATTTGGGGGCCGGTGGGCGTGGGGCCTGCGGACCGGTCGCTGATTTTGGTGATCGTCTCGCTCGTGCGTTCTTCGCGGTGCTCGCTCTTCCCTTCGCGGGGGCTTGCGGGTCGGCGAGAGCGGCACCCATGTTCAGCGCTTCGCGCAAGCGCTCAGCGTCGAGGCTGCAGATGCGAAGTTGCCCTTGGCGCTCTTTTTTCAGGATCCCCGCGTCTACCAATACTTCCCAATGATGACAGAGCAGGGCCACGCTGATGCCGAGCGACTCGGCGATGTTGGTGCCGCACTGCGAACCCTTGGCTAGCAGCTCGACGATCTCCACCCGGCGTGGGTCGGCGAGCGCTTTGAACACCTTGGCGCGTTCTTCCGGGCTCATCGGTTTCGAAACCATCACGTCACACGGTAGCACGGCTTTCCCGTTACGGTTTGTATACTCAAATAGTTGATTGACTATCGGGGTATTGGCTCCAGGTTCCGCGCATGAACGGAAAGCTTCGCAATCACGACGCGCAGTTTGCGCGCGTCGCGGCGTCGATCGTGTTTTGCACCGTGGCGCTCTCGAGTGCGGGTTGCGCCAAGAACATCGAGAAAGAGGCCCACGCGGGCCCGGCGGATGCGCGGCCACAGGTGACCGTCGCGCCGGTCACTCAGGCAACCGTCACCGAGTTCAGCGAACACACAGGCCACACCGAGTCACCCAGCACGGTCGAAATCCGTGCGCGCGCTACCGGCTATTTGACGCGCGCCGCGTTCCACGAGGGGGATCTGGTGAAGAAGGGCGAGCTCTTGTTCGAGGTCGATCCCAAGCCCTACCAAGCCTCGCTCAATCGCGCGCGTGCCGAGCTCGCCAGCGCACGCGTGGACGTCGAGCTCGCGCGCAAGAACGCCGCACGCGGAGAGCAACTGTTTCAAGCGAGCGTCATCTCTGAGCAAGATTGGGACCAACGCAGCGCGACCTTCCACCAGCTCGAAGCGCGCACTCAGGTGGCCAGCGCAGCCGTCAATTCAGCCGAGTTGGATTTGGACTACGCCTATGTGCGGTCGCCGATTTCTGGGCGAATCGGCCGCTTCTTGGTCACTCCAGGCAATCTTGTTGGTCCGAGTTTGCCGACGCCACTCACGACCGTGGTCTCGGTCGATCCGCTCTACGTCTACGTGGACGTAGACGAAACGCGCGCGCTGCGGCTCGGGCGCACACCGGGTGCTACCGCGCGTGTCGGCTTCTCGGGTGAGGAGGGGTTTCCGCACGAGGTGGCGCTCGACTTCGTCGACAATCGCGTCGATCCGCAAACCGGGACGATCAAGGTGCGCGCAGTGCTCAAGAACCCGGATGGACACTGGGTACACGGCTTGTTTGCGCGCGTGCAACTGCCCGAAGAGGGCTCGCATGACGCGGTGCTGATCGCCGATCTGGCGGTGGGTACCGATCAAGATCGACGCTACGTTTGGGTTGTGGGTGCCGATGGCAAAGTCGAGCACCGCACCGTCAAGTTGGGGCCGCTCAATGGCGGCCTGCGCATCGTGCGCGAGGGGCTGAACACGGGCGAACGCATCGTCGTGCGCGGTCTGCAGCGAGTGCGCCCGGGCGCCACGGTGGCCACTCAAGAAGTCGCGATGCGTGATGCCGCACAGCTCGAAAAGGTGGCCGAGGTGAAGCCGTGAAATTCGCGCGCTTCTTCGTCGATCGCCCGATCTTCGCGGGCGTGCTCTCGATGGTCATCTTCGTGCTCGGGGTGATTTCGGCGTTTTTGCTGCCGATTTCCGAGTATCCCGAGGTCGTGCCGCCGACGGTCGTGGTCCGCGCGCAGTATCCCGGCGCGAGCCCGAAGACGATCGCCGAAACCGTGGCCGCGCCGCTCGAGCAAGAGATCAACGGCGTGGAGGGCATGCTGTACATGAACTCGTCGTCGAACGCGGACGGCTCGATGACGCTCACGGCCACGTTCCGCATTGGCGCGGATCTGGACTTGGCGCAGGTCCAAGTGCAAAACCGCGTTGCCCAGGCGTTGCCTCGCTTGCCTGAGGATGTGCGGCGCTTCGGCGTGGTCACGCGCAAGAGCTCGCCCGACCTAACGATGGTCGTGCACCTGTTCTCGCCGGACAATCGTTACGACGAAACCTACATTCGCAATTTTGCGGTGTTGCAAGTCAAGGATACGCTCGCGCGCATTCCCGGCATGGGTGACGTGCAGCTGTTCGGCTCGGGCGACTACAGCATGCGCGTGTGGCTCGATCCGGATAAAGTGGCGGCGCGCAATCTCACCGCGAGTGACATCGTGCGCGCCCTGCGTGAGCAAAATGTGCAGGTCGCAGCGGGTACGCTCGGGCAACAACCGTCGCCACGCGACGCGAGCTTTCAGCTCAGCATCAATGCGCGCGGGCGTTTGGTGGACGAGGCTGATTTCGGCCAAGTGATCGTGAAGACTTCACCGGACGGTGCGAATGTGCGGCTTTCTGATGTCGCGCGCATCGAGTTGGGTGCCAACCAATACGCCCTGCGCAGCTTGCTCGACAACAAGAAGGCCGTGGCCATTCCGGTGTTTCAGGCTCCCGGCTCCAATGCGCTCGCGCTCTCGGATGCCGTGCGCAAAAACATGGCAGAGCTGGCCAAGAACTTCCCGGACGGTATCAAGTACGAGATCGTGTACGACCCGACGCGCTTCGTGCGCTCCTCGATCGAGGAGGTGGTGCGCACGCTGTTCGAGGCGCTCGGATTGGTCGTGCTGGTCGTGATTCTGTTCTTGCAGACCTGGCGCGCGTCGATCATTCCGATCGCCGCAGTTCCCGTGTCGCTGGTCGGGACCTTTGCGGTGATGAAGCTGCTCGGCTTCTCGATTAACGCGCTGTCCTTGTTTGGCTTGGTGCTCGCGATCGGTATCGTGGTCGACGACGCGATTGTGGTCGTCGAAAACGTGGAGCGCAATATCGAGCTTGGGCTCTCGCCGCGGGACGCGACGCGCAAAGCGATGGACGAGGTGAGCGGCCCGATCATCGCCATCGCGCTCGTGCTGTGCGCGGTGTTCGTGCCAATTGGGTTCATTCCCGGGCTGAGTGGCCAATTTTACCGGCAATTTGCGCTCACGATCGCGATCTCCACCGTAATCTCGGCGTTCAACTCGCTGACTCTGAGTCCCGCCTTGGCCGCGGTGCTGCTGCGCGGTCATGACGCGCCGAAGGATTTGCCGACGCGCGTCTTGGATCGAACCTTCGGTTGGTTCTTTCGGCCGTTCAATCGCTTCTTCGACGCCGCGGCTAGTGGTTATGTGAGAGTGGTACGGCGATTGCTGCGTCGCTCGGGGGTCGCGTTGGTTGCGTATGGCGGGCTCTTGGCGCTGACCTATTTCGGGTTTGCCAAGGTGCCTTCGGGGTTCGTTCCGACCCAAGACAAGCAATACCTGGTGTCGTTTGCGCAGTTGCCGGACGCGGCGTCACTCGACCGCTCGGATGACGTGATTCGACGCATGTCGAAGATCGCGCTGGAGACCGAGGGCGTCGAGCATGCGATTGCGTTTCCTGGGCTGTCGATCGCTGGCCTGAACAACACTCCGAATGCCGGCATTGTCTTCGTCGGTTTGAAGCCGTTCGAGGAACGCAAAGCCAAGAACCTATACGGCCCCGCAATTGCGGCCACTTTGAATCAAAAGTTTGCGCAAATCCAAGACGCTTTCGTGGCTGTTTTCCCGCCTCCGCCCGTGCAAGGCCTGGGTACGATCGGCGGCTTCAAGTTGTACGTCGAAGACCGCAGCGACCTCGGCTTGGATGAGCTCTACGAAAATACACAGAAGTTGCTCGGGGCGGGATATCGAAGCCCGGAGCTCGCCGGCTTGTTCTCGGGTTATCAGGTAAACGTGCCGCAGTTGTTCGCGGATCTCGATCGCACGAAGGCCAAGTCGCGAGGCATCGCCGTAACGGACGTGTTCGAGACCATGCAAGCGTATTTGGGCTCCTTGTACGTGAACGACTTCAATCGTTTTGGTCGTACATTCCAAGTCACGGTTCAGGCCGACGCCAAGCATCGGCTGACCCCTGAAGCAGTCGGTACATTGCAAACACGCAATGCTCAGGGCGCGATGGTGCCGCTGAACAGTGTGCTGACGGTGAAGGCCACCAACGGGCCCGATCGCGTGACTCGCTACAACGGTTACCCTGCCGCCGAAGTGAACGGTGGTCCGTCCCCTGGCACGAGTTCCAATCAAGCCTTGGCGGCAATCGACGCGATCGCGACCCGCGAGCTGCCCCCAGGCATGAAGTACGAATGGACGGATCTCACCTATCAGCAGATTTTGGCTGGAAATACAGCGTTGTTCGTGTTCCCGCTGTGCGTGCTGTTGGTGTTTTTGGTATTGGCCGCGCAGTACGAGAGCTGGTCACTGCCACTGAGCGTGATTCTGATCGTGCCGATGTGCCTGTTGGCCGCGATCGCTGGCGTCTGGGTCGACGGCAGTGACAACAACATCTTCACCCAGATCGGGCTCTTCGTGCTCGTCGGTTTGTCGTGCAAGAACGCGATCTTGATCGTCGAGTTCGCCAAAGACAAACAGGAGGAGTCAGGTCTCGAGCCGGTGAGCGCTGTGCTTCAAGCTTGTCGATTGCGGTTACGCCCGATCCTGATGACTTCAATCGCGTTCATCATGGGCGTTTGGCCGCTCGTTTCGTCACACGGTGCGGGTGCGGAAATGCGTCATGCGATGGGTGTGGCGGTGTTCGCGGGCATGATCGGTGTCACTTGCTTCGGGTTGTTGCTCACTCCGGTGTTTTTTACGACACTGCGCCGATTGGGGAAGCGTAAGGCGGCGATTGCGATTCCAAGCGAGGTCGCAGTCGTGCCAGGGGAGTGACGCTATCGAGTGACCGAAGAACGGGGATGGGAGTCCCCGTTCCTCGGGGTTGTGCTAGTCGGGTTGCGCGGACGGATCTTTGACGTTGATTTGGTACAGCTCGATTTCACCCAAGTCTTGCAAAGCCAGGGCCAAATTGAGTGGACCCGCGACACCGACCTCTAGCTGTCGCGGGCGCAAGTAACGACGCGCGACTCGTTGCACATCGGCGGCCGTGATCGCCGCCACCAATGCGGGCAATTGGCCTAGCCACTCGGGCGCCTTGCCTCGTGCGAAGGCGGAGCCCAAGTACCGTGCAAGAGCAGTGTTGTTGTGCGTTGTTCGTTCGATGCCAGCGAGGAATGCGACCTTCGCGAGTGCGAGCTCTGGCTCACGCACGGGCTTTCCTTGCAGATCCTCGAGCGTCCGCTGCAAGTCTCTCACCGCTCGCACGACCTCTTCGGTTTCGAAGGAGGCCTCGAGCCGCAGCAGGCTCAATTCCGGACTGCTCCAGAACGCCGGTTCGACACCGTAGGTAATGCCAGCGAGGTGACGCAAACTCACGTTGCTACGGGAACCGAGCGACCCTGCGACGATATCGGCCATGAGCTCGAACGCGAGCTCATCCTGCGTTGCGCGTGTCGACGGCGCGGGTTGCAAGAGCGTGACTCGTCCTTGCCCTAGCGGCTGTGGCAAGAAATGCACTCGGACCTTGTTCGAGAGGTGTTGTGGTATCGCCGGTGCGGGGAGCGTCGGCCGCGGCAGCGTGCTGCGCCAAGGTCCCAACTCGCGTTCAGCGAGCGGCAACAGGTCCGCCAGCGTGACGTCGCCGACGGCGATCAGCGCGCTCGTTTCAGGCCGAAACAGCTCGTGGTAGCAGCGCTCGACCGACTGCGGGCTGACACTCCGCACTTCCGCCATATTCTCGCCCAAGATCAGCTCGGCGGGCTCGTTACCGAGTGCAGCGCGCAGCGTGACCTCGAACAGAGCGTCGTCCAGGTTGTTCGAGGTATTTTGCATGCTCTTCAGCTCGGAGAGCCGCGGTTCGTCCAAGTTCCCGTTCCCGAACGCGGGCGATCTCATCGTGCGCCCCAAGATCAAGAGCCCGTGGGGAACGCTCGAGCTCAGCACGCGCAGGTGAAATGCGCTGTGGGTTGGACCTGACCAATAGCCCACTCGCTCTCCGTTGAGCAGCGGTGGCTCGATCATCTTTTGATCTTCCCAGACCATGCCACCTTCAACGACTGAACGCGCGGTGAAGCGAATGCGCTCGACCGGCGCCGCGCCGGATGAGGTGCCCGCATCTCGTGCTACCAGATTGAGCGCTACGTAAGGCACATCCGGACGAGTCACGACCCAGAGCGTGACCCCGTTGCTCAGCATTGCGCTCTGTATCGGGGGCGGACTGCTCGACTCGCTGCTGATGGCGCTCAGTGGCGGCCGAGACTGACGAAAGGGCGCGTCGGGCGTCTGCACCAACGGCTGTGCTGGCGCGGGCAGCTCGGGAGTGCATGCCACGCCCAAACACGCCCACGCGAAACACCATGAAACGAGGGCCTTTAGGGACACGGATTGTCGTCCTCTTCGATCTGAGTGGTGCCGTCCTCGCGCTTGGAGGGCCACATGTGTACGACTAGTACCGGGCCTCCGAGGGGACGCGCCGCGCGCAACACTTGCTGGTTGTCGATGAGTCGCAGCGCCGCGGTGTCTGCGTCCGGATCGATGCCAGAGGCTAATTTTCTGGCACGCCCGAGGCCGTCTTCGCGATTGAAGATCGCGCTGCTGATCAGATTCGTGGCAATCGAGCGCAGGGCTTGCGGTGACAGCGGCTGCTGGGCAAGCTCGGAGGCCGTCGCAAGGGTGACCTGTTCGACGACTGCTGCGTCGGCTTTATCGTGCAACTCTAGATCGACACTCAAGAGAGAGTGCGTTGTGAAACGATTGAGGAAAACATTGACGTTCGTGACGTCCACACCGCGCTCGACCAGCAAACCATGCAGCTTGCTGGCGAGCCGCCGTTCGAGCACGTTTTCGCTTGCGCGCTCTGGCGCAGAGCTCGCTCGTGGCAGGGGCCAGGTGATTCGCAGCCGGTGACCGAACAAGCTGGCATGGCTCAGCCCGAGTCGATGCATTCCGCAAAGTCGCGGCGCGCTCGCCTGCACCGAAGTTCGCGCCAGAGGAGGCGGCACGATTGGACCAAAGTACTGCTCGATTGAATGCAGTGCTTGCGGAGGATCGAATTGGCCGACCAGAACCAAGGTCGCATTGTCCGGGCGATACGCCGTCTGAAAGAACCATTGCACGCCGCGCAAAGTCACCTCGCTCAAATCGGGGATAGCGGAAGGATCCTCGACGAACGGATGCCCCTCACCGTAGAGCGCGCGCAGCCAGTGCTGATGAAGGAGCTTCGAGATCGTGTGCCGTTGGCGGTGCTCGTTGTCGACAATCCGTCGCTCCACGTCGAGAGCGGCTTGGTCGAGCCGGTCGAGCGTGAATGCCATCCGCTCGCTCTCCAGCCAAAGAACGGTGTCGAGTGCGGGAGCCGATACCTGCGCGTAGTACTCGGTCGCCTCGAGCTCGGTGGTGGCATTGAAGCCCGCGCCCAGCTCTTGCAAAATGCTCATGCCTTGCAGCGGCGCGACATGGCGAGAGCCACGAAAGGTGAGGTGCTCCAGCAAGTGGCTGAGGCCCCGATAGCCCCGCGGCGCATTCGCCGCGCCGACGTCGTAGCGCACCACCACGCTGACTCCCGGCGTCACGCGATCGGGCGCCAGCACGACGCGAAGGCCGTTCTGAAGCTGGTAGCGCGTGGTTGTCGCCTGCGGAGCCGAGCCCGGCTCTGCCGCGGCGATGGTACTCCAGGCGGCGAGCAGCACCGCTGCCAGCGCCCCATGCCTCCGGCCACCTTCAACCCGCCGTAGCCACATGCGCGTCACGCTACCACGCAACGCTCAATGAACACCGGCTCGTGCACACAGGAATCGCAGTAAGGCTTCGGCCTTCGGTCCAAAGCTGTCGAGCTCTACGTATTCCTCCAGGGTGTGAAAACCGCCGCCGCGTGGACCAAGGCCGTCAATCACCGGCAATCCGACGCCCGACACGGTGTTGGCGTCACTCCCGCCTCCCACGAGCGGTTGCTCCTCGCTGCCGAGGCCGGCTGCGTGCTGACACGCCGCATATTCTCGATACAACGCTTCGGATGCGGCCGTTTTCTCCATCGGAAGACGTTTGACCCCGCCCTCGAGTTCGATGCGGGTACCCGGAAGCGCGCTGCGTTCCGCGCACTGACGCAAGGACTCGAGCAAAGCGTGCGCGGCGGCGACAGTCTCGAAGCGTAAATCGATGCTGGCCTCGGCTCGCTCGGGCACGGTGTTGAAGCTCGTTCCGCCCGTCACCAATCCAACGTTGACGGTCAGCCCGGAGGTATAGTCGGTCAGCCCTTGCGCGGCATCGATGAAGCGCGAAAGGCTCCAGATTGCGTTCGCGCCATCGGCGTGTGCGTTGCCCGCGTGAGCAGCGCGTCCGGTGGCTCGTGCGCGCACGTTGCCGACGCCACGCCGTCGCGTGACGATTCGATCCGCAGCGCGTCCCGATTCGAATACCAGCGCGCAGCTCGCGTTCTTGGCGAGCGCTTCGAGGTAAGGCGCGGAGTCGAGTGAACCGACTTCCTCATCAGCGACGCTCGCGATCACGAGCGGGAACTCAGCGAGCAATCCGGCTTCGGCCAGGGTGCTCACCACCCCCCAAACCAGCGCGAGCCCGCCCTTCATGTCGAAACACCCGGGGCCGTGGCCTCGCCCGTCGGCAACGCGGTAGCCTTCGAAGTGCCCCGGCGGAAATACGGTGTCGTGATGGCCGATGATCAGAATTGCGGGTCGCGACGCGGCGGCGTTCGTAGACCAAAACAGATGATCCCCGGAGTCGGCCCCGCCTGGCTCTACGCGCAAGGCCAGCCCTTCAATCCGGAATGCTTCTGCAATGGCTCGGCCGCATGCATTCACGCCCGGAACATTCTTGGAATGGCTATTCTGCTCCACCCAGGCGCGGGTGAGCTCGTGCATCTGTGGGACACGTGCGTGGAGCGCTTCGATCAGCGTGGCTAGAGGCATCGTTACTTCCTTTCAGTCATTCTGCCTTCGCCGCCGGATCGGTTTCGATTCTACAGGCGTTCTACATGTCGCTGGTTACAGCCCCGCGCGCTTGGCGGCGAGTTGCGCGATGACACCCCAATCCAGCTCACCTTGTCCGTTCGCGACGGCGCTCAGCAGCTGATCGTGAATCAAACTCGCGGTGGGCAAGGGGACTTCGAGCTGATCGGCGGCGCTGAGTGCGAGCCGTAGATCTTTGAGACCGAGCTTGGCTTTGAACCCCGCCTGCTCGTAGTTGCCCTTGGCGACCAGCGCGGCGTAGTTCTCGAAGATTGGAGAGCCCTGCCCGAACACATTCTTGAACAAGTCCAAGACGAGCTCTGGTGGTACGCCGGCTTTGCGTGTGAGCGCGAAGGCTTCCCCCAGCGACTCGATCATGGATGCAATGAACACGTTGCCCGTGAGCTTGACTAGGCTCGCCACGCTCGGTTTGTCACCCAAACGGGTGACACCGCGACCGAGCGCTTGGAGCACGGGCAGTGCGTGTTCGACATCGGCGGATTTGCCCGCGGCGAGCAGCCACAGCTTTTTGGCGACTGCGGCTTCAGGGCGGCCGAAGACGGGGGCTGCCACGAAACCGCGCCCCGACTCTGCGTGCGCCGCGGCCAGGCGATCGCAGAGCGCGACGGAGATCGTGCTGCAGGAGACGTGTACCGCGCTCGGACCCAATTCCGACAAAATGCCGGTCGAACCGAAGCTGCAGGCTTCGACGGCCGAATCGTCGGCCAGCATGGAAATGACGACTTCCGCCTCGCGCGCGGCTGCCCCGGGAGTGGAGCAGATGAGTGCGCCGGCCTCGTGCAACGGCTGCGCTTTTTCGTGCGCGCGGTTGTAGACGAACAGTTGATGACCTTGCGCGAGCAAAGACTCCGCCATCGCGAAGCCCATCGAACCCAGACCAACGAATCCAAGTTTCATCCAAGTTTTTGTAGGCGCGATCGATGGCAATGTCAGCTGCCAAAATATCCACGCTCGCCCTGTTGCTGGGTGGCAACAGTGTGAACAGCGCCACCCGCTGCCCCCGCCACGATCCCCGCGCGTCTTGTCACGCACCCCGCAAAACCCCCAAAAACCACGTGCAGTTGGTAGACGCTGTTCACGATCGGTCGCTCTGTGCAGCGAGCGTGCCAGCGCGCTA
>DASQCO010000049.1:0-17988 GCA_035634635.1 Polyangiaceae bacterium | reverse complement strand
CGCCCCGAGGGATAACCTGCGGCGTGCAAAGAGACTAGAGAGCGAGGGACAATGCCGGACGTCAACATCGAGTGACTGAGCGCCTCACCGAGGCCGCCAGCACGGTAGTGTTCCTCGATGGTGATCACGCCGCGCTTTTCCGCGATGCTCGCGGCGAGCTCCGCGGGAATGTCGTCGAGTGGGAACGTCCCGACGCTCCAGATCTCGAGTTCATCGAGTAACGCTGGCTCGCCCAGCTCGTATAGACCTTGCAAAACCGGTCCCATGCCGACGACGACGTGACTTCGGCCGGGCTTGAGTCTGCGCCACGGTGCAAACCGAGGGATGCTCCCAGACAGCTGCGCCGGCTGGTCCAAGCGCAGGTAGTTGGGCAGAGGGTCGTCAGCCATCGTGCTCACGACTGGCGCGACGTCGGCAGCCACGAGCGGAAGGTAAAGCCTCGTGTTGGGCAACACGCGTAGTGCGCCTACATCTTCGAGCGCGTGGTGAGTTGCGCCCATGATGCCGTAGGAGTACCCGCCACCGTTGCCAACGAGCTTGACCGGTAGCTTGTGCAAGCACACGTCATTCCGGATCTGCTCGAACGGTCGCAGCACCGTAAAGACCGCGGCGCTATACACCCAAGGCAGGTGGCCAGCGCGCGCCAAACCAGCGGCCATCGAAACGGCGTTCTGCTCTGCTATGCCGGCGTTGATGTAGCGTTCACCGTACGCTTCCGCAACGCCTTCGAGCACCTGGTAGCCGAGGTCGGCCGTGATGAACACCAGGTCTTTTCGACGATGCAAGAGCGCCACCATCGCCTGGGCAAATTCAGCCCGCATCGCGGTAGCCAAGCAAGGTGGCCGCGTGTGCGCTGTTGAGCTCAGCGAGGGTCTGCTCGTATTGCGCGTCGGTCATGGGCAGGTAGTGACAGTCCACCGTGTTTTGCATGTAGCTGACTCCGTTGCCCTTCACGGTAAGTGCAATGATCGCCACCGGCGCTGCGCGTTGCGCCCACAGCTCAGCGCATTCGTCTCGCGCGGCTAAGAGTGCTGAGAAGTCGTGACCGTCGATCGCAATGACGTGAAAGCCGAACGCGCGCAGTTTCGCGTCGAGTGGCTCGAGAGCCAGTACATCCTCGGTCCGCCCGATGGCTTGGATCTGGTTGCGATCGATCAGCCACACGACGTTGCTCAATTTGTGATGAGCGATGAACAGGGCAGCCTCCCAAACGCTCCCTTCATCGAGTTCGCCATCAGACGTAACGCAAAAGAAACGGCGCTTCTGACCGCTGAATCGAGCGCCGAGTGCCATTCCGGCGCAGACTGA
Source organism: Polyangiaceae bacterium (assembly GCA_035634635.1). Lineage (GTDB taxonomy): Bacteria > Myxococcota_A > Polyangia > Polyangiales > Polyangiaceae > PMG-095. Next base: position 16,680 of record DASQCO010000049.1, on the reverse strand, counting down.
CAACCCATGTCCGAGGCTTCCGGTCGCAAACGGGATTTGTTTGATGGCATTGAACGGAGGCAGCGCCGGCAATTCGGTGCCGTCTTCGTAATAAGAATCAATCTGCCCAGCACTGAGAAGGTTCGCCTCTGCGAGCACCGAGTAGAGGGCAGTCGCAGCGTGCCCTTTGGACAAGACGAAGGTGTCGTCGTCTCGCATCCATTCGAACTGTAGAAAGACCAGAATCTCGGCGCACGATAGTGAGCTGCCGATGTGTCCGGCGTTGGCCTTCTTGTGCATGGCCAAAAAACGCTGTTTGACCGAGAAGACCCGTTCCGCGAGAACGCGCTCCGCGTACATCAGTACTCAGCGCTACTTGCCGTAGCCGGTGTTGACGATGTTCGCGTGGACCGCAGCATCCGTCGCGTCCGAGGGGTAGCCCGCGACGATCGCCCCCTCATAAAAGGTGCCGGCGCTCGCATTGTTGTTGCTGTAGCAGCAGTCTCCGCCGCTGCCGAGCACGATGGATCCCTGCTTTTGCCCTGGGGATTTGCCATTGGGGAGCTTGCCCTTGTAGTACGTGTTCAACGTTTGCGCCGTCGCGTCGGCCGCCTTCAGCGCAAGCTCGCTCGTGCCGTTGTTCTTCTCCATAGCGGTGACGTAGTTGAATGGCTGACTGATCAGCATGTCGTTCTTGCCTGTGGTGAGGCCAGAGAAGACGCCTCCCTCCAGGTCGGCCATCACCCACGGACCCGCGCCGTTGCCCGAGCCCCACTGCGTGCCGCTGCCGAAGTACAGCGCGTCCATCGAGTTACCCGGAACGTAAGTGCGGCTCACTTCGCCGTTGCCGTAGTCATAGCAGCAGCCAGTGTTGAAGTGCTTGCCGCTCGTCACGACGTAGACGCTTTGAGGCGACGCTCCGAGGGGCATTCCTGTCGCGGAGCCGTCCCTCCAGTACGCCTGGCTCGTGTTCGTGTAGAGAGCGTACACCTTGTGCCCGCCGACCATGAGAGACTCTTTGGCGGCGTTTGCAGCCGACATACCGCTGTGGCCTTCGTGAGCGTTCGCGCCATTCCCCAAGACGAGACCAGGGATCTCGGCTTCGACGGCGTTACCGTGTCCTGACTGGTCGTATACCTTCAGGATGGTGCAAGTCGTTCCCATGCAGAACGTGTCCTGCGTTGCAGAATCGGCAAAGCCGCCCGCTGAAAGCACTGGAATGTCTTTGGTCATGCCGTCGGAGGCGCGCTTGACCTGATACAAGTTGCCGGCATACGTTCGCAGGAGGGCGCGTACTGTGCTGTGTGCTGCCACACAGGCAGTGTTGGCGGCAGCGTAAATGTCGCACGGTAGAGCGTCGACCGTGGCCTGGCCGCCTGAACCGCCCGCCCCAGGAGCGCCGCCTGAGCTGCTCCCTCCCTGAGCCATGCCCGCTGTGCCTGTCCCGCCGGTGGCACCTGAACCGCCCGCTCCAGGAGCGCCGCCTGCGCCACTACCTCCAGCGCCAGCAGCCATGTCCTTCGAAAACACGACCGTGCCGGAAAGCGCGGGAAACTGCGGGGCAATGGTTAGCTGATCGCCCGACACGCAGTAGGGGGTGATCGTGTCGTCAGTCGTCAGCAGGTTGCCCGAAGTCGAGTACTGACCCTTGGAGGTCTCCACCTCGGAGAGCGTGCCGAGCCCACCGGTCTGGTCGGCGGTGACTGTGCAGTTGCACTGGCCGTTAGTCGATACACAAGACGAAGTCGCCCAGCCTAGCGCTTGAAAGATACTGCTGATCTGCTCACAACTCCGCTGGACCGAAGAGATCGACAGGCAGGCGGGTGAGAGTGGGAAGGTAGCTGAGCCGGTCGTCTTGGTGTTGTCGGTGAAGGTGCCGTCGGCATTGGCTGTGAAGGTGCCCGTCGTCGTCAGCGAGCCAACCACCGGCACTTTGGGGCAACCGAGGCTCGCGAGAGTGACGTCCATATCGCCAGACAGCTTGAGACACGATGACGTGACCTTCCAAGCTCCCACCACACTGCCGCCGCAAGGCGAAAGTGCGCCGCAGCTCGGCCCCGCACCAGCCCCGCCACCACTGCTACTGCTGCCGCCATTCGAACCGCCGCCCATGGCGGGCGCGCCAGCAGCGCCACCCGTATTGGATCCGCTACTGCACCCTGCGGCCGCTCCGAAGGCGGCAAGCACGAACACACTGAAGAGCCCGACCTGACCATTTCGCATAAGTGGCTTTCCGAACTGCTTGTCGCTGGCGTGGCGGTGATCCACGGGCCGAAGGCTCGACGGAGCAACGCTTCAGTAGTGCAAGATGTTGAGTCAGCGACTTTTCTGTCGGAAATTCGCACAGCCCCCTGATAAAAAGTCGAAACTGCGCGGAATAAAGGAGCTTTACGGAGAGGACTGGCAATGCGAGCGTTGGCGACTAGCGAGCATTCGCGAGCGAGTTGATCTCCTCAGGGCTCAGCACGCGATTGTAGATTCGGAACTCGTCGATTTGCCCGTCGAGGTATGGGTCAGCGGCAAACGGCGAGCGACCGATGAAGTTGTTGCCAGTGTCGCCCAAGTCGGACGGGCGGAGGGCTGCTGGGGACTTCTGTGCAATCTGCGCTCCATCGAGATAGATGGACAGGCCACTGTCGCCAATGGTGACTGCGACGTGAATCCACTTACCCACGGGCAGGGCATCCGCGCCTTCTAGAATCTGGTTCTTGTTCAAAGAGGCAGACACAATGCGGAAGCGCACCGTCCCATCACTGCCTGAGTTCGCCAGATACATGAACGTGCTCGTGTCGATGCCGAAGTCGAAGATGCGCTGGAAGGCCGCGCCGGATTTGAGCTTGACCCACGTGACAATGGTCGCCTCGGTGAGCTGAGCGACAATGCCCTTCGGTAGGCTCAGATACGCTTGGTTGCTTGCGCTGAGCGCTAGGGCATTGCCCACCATTCCACTGCCGAAGCTGAATCCAACGGGGCTTCCGCCCGCGCCGTTGGCGAGTGAAGCGTTCTTGCCGTGCCCAGATGCATCGACAAGCACGGCTCCGTTGGCGCTCTCGCAAGGGTAGGACGCGATGACGCCCAAGATCCCAGACGCTCCGCCGGTGCTCACTCCGCCGGTGCTCACTCCGCCGGTGCTCACTCCGCCGGTGCTCACTCCGCCGGTGCTCGTTCCGCCGGTGCTCGTTCCGCCAGCGCTCGTTCCGCCGATGCTCACTCCGCCGGTGCTCGTTCCGCCGGTGCTCTCTCCGCCGGTGCTCGTTCCGCCGACGCCCGCACCGCTTCCACCCGAGCCTGTTTCTGCCCCTGCTCCGCCCTCCCCAGCAGTATCGAGAGCGGCAGCCCCACCACTGCTAGTCCCACCCGTTTCGAGTGCTGCGCCTCCAGCCGCTCCCTCGCCGATCGCGCCTGCAGCGTGACTCGCACCGCCGCCACTCATACCCTGGTCATCCGGCGCGCCGCCAACCGTGGCGTCTACTTGGCCGCCCGGGTCGCCGCTCGTTCCAGCCGGCCCTGCCGAACCGAGTAAGCTGGGGCCATAAACCGTGCACGCGAAGGGTAGCGCGGCGACGCTCACGAGCCCCGCAGAGCGCAACATGCCTGCAATCGCACCACGACCTGGGAAACGCATCTGCAGGCAAGCCCTACCATGGACGCGCCGGCTTTCGCGAGTGGGCAGCAACAGAGAATCTTTGACAAACCCGCTTCACGCAGACAAACGCGGCTCAAAGCGCCGCCAGCGTCACCGCTGAATGGTGCGAGCTCTGAGTCGTCGCTCAGCTGCACAACCCGCAGGCGCTCTCGCGCCGCGATCAAGGCAGAGTCAGTGAAAAGGAGCGGTAGTCGCAGGCCTCCTCGGTACTCAGCACATAGCTCGCGCAGGTTTCGGAATGTCAGCTGCGCTTCGCCCTGCGGCAAATCGTAGTACGCGCCCCCGCAAAATATCCTACGCCGCTACATCTGGATGATGAGCGAGAGCTTGTCGATGCAGAAGTGGTAGGGCGCCGATGCGGTGGTGACCGTGGGCACGTGGAACTGGATCGACGTGAGCGTCGTTGGATCGAACGGCACCATGTCGGCCGTTTTGACGTATCCGGGCTGCTTGACGCTGGAGAACAACAGCACGTTGTGCCCAACGCCTACCGGACTCGCGTAACTCGAACTCGGTTTCCATACGCCGGCCGCCGTCGAGGAACTGCCGAATGGAAACTCGACGCGTAGCCCGGGCGCCGGCACGGCATCGAGGTCGAACGCGATGCCGATGATCTTCTTTTCCGAGGCGTTGAGCGGCATCTTCACGCCCGTGCCGCCGTCTAGACCGGGGTTATTCAGGTCCAATCCGATGCCCGCGCCGAAGATGTTGCTGTAGTCCGCAGCGGCGGGCATGCCAAAGTCGATGACCTTGGCGACTGTGCCGCTGGTGCACATCTGAGCAAGGCTCGTGCCCATCGGCGCGAAGGGCATGCCAGGGATTGGCGCGGCGATCGTGGAGCACTCAGCGGTCATGTGCATGCCCATGGTTTGGCAAACGCCGGGATTTGCGCCGTCATTGCCATCACCGTAGGCGTACCAAGCGCCGATGACACCCGATGGATCATTGACGAACCCGGTCCCGTTAGGCGCCAAGAGCGCTTCGTGCGCGTTCACCGGTAGTGCGTCGCTGTTTGCGGTGTTGCCGCTCGGAGCACCGCCGGTAGCAGCCGTAGCGGCTGTACCTCCCGTGCCCGTACCCGCAGTGCCCGTGGGAACAGCCACCGCGGCGGTTCCCGCGATCGGCGCGGAGCCCGCGATCGGCGCGCTGCCAGCAGCCGACGTGCCGCTTTCACTCGAACCGTTGTCGCACCCCACGTCGATGGCCGCCCACGCGACCACCGCAATCAGCGAAAATAGCCCACCCAGGTATTGCCTCATCCCAGCCTCCTCCTCAATGCGTCCGGCTGAATGGGACGAGCCGCGTTCGCTGATCACGGTTTTTTCAAGAATTCCTTCTGGCTCCCGCGCGAGCGGCCCCTGTCGGGAACTTCGGGTCTTTTCGAGGTGCGTGGCTGGACCGAGAGCGCCCCCCAAGCAGCCGACCAAAGTTCACCGCGTCTCCATGGACGGGACACGCCCACGCCCAGCTGAGCTCGCAATGTCGCCCCGGCATTCGCTCAGCAACGAAGGAGATTGTGATGCAATTCAGCAACGTGCACAGATCATTCCTCATCGGCGCCCTGACGCTCGTCGCGTCCAGCGCACAGGCACAAACGACGTTCAATCAACGCGCGGTGTTCAATATCCCCGAAGCCAATCAGGGTGTCGCCGTCGATAAGTTCTTCTTCTACGCGATCAATAACCAGACCATCGCGAAGTACACGAAGGCCGGCAAATTCGTGACGAAGTGGGAAGGCCCCGCCAATGGCCCAATCATCCACCTGGATAGCGGCACGGTAGTGAACGGCAAGCTGTACGCGGCCCACTCGAACTACCGCCGCTTCCCGCTCACGAGCTCGATCGAAGTCTGGGACACCCAGACCATGAAGCACATCGGCAGTCACAGCATCGGCATCTCGCTCGGCTCACTGACTTGGCTGGATTTGCACGACGGTTCTTGGTACGGCGCGTTCGCCAACTACGACAAGACCGGGCAATCGCCGAGCGGCGCAAGCACCAACCTGCCTTACGCATCGGTGCCGGATCTGGGCAAGATCAGCTCGACGATCGTGCGCTTCAACTCGGATTGGCAGGTCGTCGAGGGTTGGGTGTTTCCGCCCGAGCTCTTGACGAGCTTCGGTGACATGAGCAACTCGGGCGGCTCATGGGGTCCGGATGGCCGCCTGTACATCACCGGTCACGACAACACCGAGGTGTACAAGATCCGCTTTCCAGAGGCTGGATCCATGCTCGAGGTCGAAGAGACGATCCCGGTGAGCGTGCGCGGTCAGGGCATCGCTTGGGATCCGACACAGCCCGGCGTGTTCTACGGCATCATTCGCGCCACCGACGCAGAGACGAGCTCCGGGCTCACGAACAAGGTCGTCGTGTACCAGACCAACGTCCAGAAGCGCGATCCCAAGGATTGGTTGAACGACGTGTATCGCTTCAAGCCGTGAGCGACCGAGTGGAGGCGCGAGCACGCCGCTTGCGTCTCCACCTCCGCAAACTGTCAGTCACGATTCGCCTACCGATCACTGAATGCATCCGCGTTCTTGCAGCGAAACGCGCGACGAATTCCGCCAGTTAGACAGCGCGATCGGCATAGGACTTCTGCCAATCCAGCGTGGCATTGGATAGTCATTTGTCCGTTATCGACGAGGCCGTGTGTGCGGGCTCGCTGCCTTGCGCGGGCTGGTGAACGGAACTAGTCTGTGGCTTGAAATGGCGATGTCTTTAGCATCGGCGGGGAATGATCCGTTCGCGGACACCATCGACTCGTTTCTGCAACAAGTAGCCGCCGACTGCGATCCGCAAGATGGCTTGCCGTGTTTTTTGCGAGCGGGCACCACTTTGTCGGGGCGTTTCAAGGTCGAAAGCTTCGCTCGTCGCGGTGGTATGGGCGCGATCTATCGCGGCCTGGATCTCACGACCGATCGGCCCGTCGCACTGAAAGTCGTGGGCCGCCTGGGTCGCGACCTACGAGCACGTTTTGCGCGCGAAATCGGCATTTTGTCGGAGCTCACGCACCCGAACATCGTGCAATATCTGGCCCACGGCACGACCGCCGAAGGCACGCTCTACCTCGCGATGGAGTGGCTCGAAGGTGAAGACTTGGCCGAGCGCCTGCGGCGAACACCGCTCAGCATCGAGGAAACGCTGACGCTCACGCGACGAGTGTGTCGTGCGCTGGCCACCGCGCACGCGCGCGGCATCGTTCATCGCGACATCAAGCCGGCCAATCTGTTCCTGCTTCATTCCGACCCGGGCGCCGTGAAGTTACTCGACTTCGGCATCGCTCGTTTGGTGGAGGGTGCGCAGCCGCTCACGACGGGCACCGCGCGAATCGGAACCGTCGGCTACATGTCGCCCGAGCAAGCGATGGGGCAGCAAGATCTCGACCCGCGCGCAGACGTCTTCGCGATCGGCTGCGTGTTCTACGAATGCCTCACCGGCAAAGCGCCCTTCGCAAGCGCTCATCCGGTGGCAGTGCTCGCCAAGGTGTTGCAAGAAGAACCGCAGCGACCCAGCGAAATCCGCAGCGATCTCGACCCCAAGCTCGACGATTTCGTGGCGCGGATGTTGGCCAAGGATCGCCGTGATCGTCCGGCTGACGCGGGCGACATTCTCGAGACCTTTGGCGCACTCGCCGACAGCGTGCGAGGCACGAGTCCAAAGCTTCGGCGTTCGCTGTCTCCGCGTCGTCCCGATCAACGCGTCGTGAGCGTCATTTTGGGCCGCAGTGAGACATCGAGCGTCGCGCCGCTGGAGCGGGACGCGTCCTTCGAACTGCTCGAGGTCAAATTCGGTGCGCGCATCACGCCGCTGAAAGGCGGAGCGATTCTCCTCGTGCTCGCGGGACAGAGTGAAGCGAACGACCGCGCCTCGCAGGCAGTGCACTGTGCGCTCGAGCTTTCACAACGCCGCCCAGACTTGATGCTAGCCGTGGCAACGGGTTTGGCCGACACCTCTGCGGGCATTCCGGTAGGCGTCGCCATCGATCGCGCCGCGGCGATGTTGAGCGAGGCAAACACAGCCGGCAGCGTCAGGCTGGATGACGTGACGCTCGGTCTGGTCGGGCTCCGCTTCGAAGTTCAACGGCTCGCGGGAGCCAATCTGCTGATCGCGGCTCGCCGTGATTTCGACGCACCACGACAATTGATGGGGCGTCCCACACCGTACGTCGGGCGCGACCGCGAGATCCGCGCGCTCGATGAAGCGCTCAACGAGTGCGTCGTCGACCACGTATCGCGAGTGGTGATCGTCACTGGGCCGCCCGGGATCGGCAAATCTCGCCTGGCCAGCGAATGGCTCGCTCGCGGTGGCCGCGGTGGCTTGGTTCGTACGCTGTTTGCGCGGGTCGACCCAAGGTCGGCGGGGTCGGCGTGGTCGCTCGTTCAACGCCTGATTCGCGACGCCGCCGACATGCGCGACGCCGAAACCCGCGAAGCGCAATTCACGCGCTTGCGCGAGCACCTGACGCGCCTGTTTGGAGCGACCGAGAACGAGCGCATCACGGAATTTTTGGCCGAGGTCTTGGGCCTGCGCGTGCAAAGTGAACCGAGCCCGCTGCTGCTCGCCGCCATGAGTAACCACGAGGTCATGCGCGAACAGGTGCGCCGAGCCCTCCACGAGTGGCTGGACGCCGAAGCCGCCAATCGGCCGTTGCTGCTCCTGCTCGAGGATCTGCATTGGGGCGACGCGCCGAGTGTCGCCTTCCTCGCCGAGGCAATGCGCGAAAAACCGCACCGCCCGCTGATGGTGCTGGCCCTGGCGCGACCGGAAGTAGAAAAGCAATTCCCCGATTTCTGCGAGCGAGCCGTGATGCAGATCCGCCTACCCGGGCTGGGCTCGCGAGCCGCGCTGGAGTTGGTTCAAGCGGCGCTCGAGAGCAAGCTCGATTCAGAAACCTCAGCGCGATTGATCCGAGTTGCCGACGGCAATCCGTTCTATCTAGAGGAGCTGATTCGCCGTGTGGCGCTCGGGAGTAAAGACTGGCCGGAGACCGTCCTGGCCATGGCGCAGTCGCGCATCGATCGGCTGGAGCCATCGGCGCGCTGTGTGTTGCTCGCGGCCAGCGTGTTCGGCGAACACTGCTGGGACGGCGGCATCGCCGAAATCATCGACAGAGGCTTGGACGTTCAACGCCTCTTGCAAGTGTTGACGCAGGAAGAGCTGCTGCTCGAGGTGAGCGACTCTCGCTACGCCAAAGCGCGCGAATACCGCTTCCGGCACGCGCTCCTGCGCGATGCCTCCTACGCGATGATGTCGCGCGAGGACCGTGTAGCGGCTCACGGCGCCGTCGCTGATTGGCTCGAGCGCAATGGCGAGAAGGACGCGCGTTTACTCGCCGATCATTTCGAAGCCGCCGAGCTCGACGAGCGTGCGTGTCCGAGCCTGATTCGTGCCGCAAAAAAGGCGATCGACGCAGGGGACCTGCAAGGGACGATCGAACTGGCCGACCGCGGCATCGCCCTGTCGTCGAGCGGTGACCAGCGCGGGCGATTCCTTCTCCTGCGGTGCTACTCGGAAACGCTCCGCGGGCATGCGAATGTCGAGATGGCGCGTGAAGTCGTCGACTCGCTGCCTGTCGGGACGCCCTCGTGGTGGATGGGCCTCGGGATCCTGATCTTCGGGGCGTCGATGTCTGGGAACCCCGAACTTGCCGCGCCCTACGTGACCTTGGCCCGCGACGCGCCGTTCTCGAAGGAGCGCGATATTCCGATGGGTCAGGCATTGCTCGCGCTGGTCGGCGGGCTCGTGCTGCTCGGCAAAGCGTCGGTCGCGGGGGCGATTCTCGAACGCGCGCGTGACGCGGGCTCCCCGGAAGACCCGCTCTTCGAAGCCTTCCTCTCGGCGTCGAATGCAGCACTCCAATCGGTAGCGCCCATCGGCGGGCGCTGGAACCTCGAGCGCGCGCTGCGCGAATGCCGGCGCTGTGCCGAGGCGCTCGGTTCGCTGGGCGCCTTCCACGGTCAATCCATCGCCCTGTACTACACCGCCATCGCAGCGACGCACCTCGGTTTGTACGAAGAGGCGCGCGACGCGTGCCTCCGCGCGTGTGCTCCCATGCACCGGTGCAACGGGATTCGCGATCCTTGGGCGGTACTGTTCTTGGCCCGCGCGTACATTCGCCTGGGGCAGCCGGAAAAAGCGCTCGAAGCCGTGGAACCCATTCGCTCGTCCGCGGATAGCGCCGTGCGGCAAATGGTCCCGGTAGTCGTGGCGGAGGCCCTGCTCAAACAAGGAAATCCGCGCGCTGCGGAACACGCGGTATCGGCCGCGCTCAATGGAGCAGCTCCCAAACTGCAGCGGCTCGCGGCGTCCGTGCTGGCACGCGCACAACTCAGTCGGAACGAAGTCAGCGAGGCATTACGCACAATCGAGCTCGCTCTGGAAGTCTCCACCTCGAACGGCCTCGAGAGCGAGATCGATCTGATGAACCTGCGCGCGGAATGCTTGCTCGCGCGCGGAGAGCGGGGCTCCGCGCGCCAAGTGGTCGCCAAGACCAGCGAGCTGGTTTTGGCGATCGCTGCCGAGATCGAATCCGCCGAGCTCAAACACTCTTTCCTGACCAACGTTGAACCGTGCGCGCGAGCGCTGTCGCTGTTCGAGCAGCTGTCATGAACCTCGCGCCCGACACCCCGGAAGAAGAGCGCATTCGTGGTGCGTTCGTGCGGGGCGATCTGGAGGGCGCTGCCACCGCGTTGCTCGAAATCTATGGCTCGGAGATCTTCGGCTTCTTGCTGGTTCGCCTGCGCGATCCCGAGCTCGCGTCCGAGGCTTTCGCGGATTTTACCGAGGATTTGTGGCGGGGCCTCGGGGCCTTCCGCTGGGTTTGCAGCGCGCGGGCTTGGGCGTACACGCTAGCCCGGCACGCGGCGAGCCGAATCATCCGCCAACGCCGTCGCCGTGGAGCGCGAGTGGTCCCGCTATCGAACGCCGGCCCGCTCTCGGAGCTCGCGGAGCGCGTGCGCAGCGAAACCGCCGTCGCGCTCCGAACCACGACCCGCAACCGCATCGTCGAGCTTCGCGAGCAGCTGCCAATCGGCGATCAAATGCTGCTCATGCTGCGAGTCAACCGCGGACTGCCCTGGCTCGACATCGCTAGAATCATGGCCAGCAGCTCCGTCGACTCGGCCATTGATTTGCCCACTGAAACACTGACGACGGAAGCAAGCCGTCTCCGCAAGCGCTTCCAGAAAGCCAAGGAGAAGCTGCGACGACTCGCAACCGAAGCCGGGCTCCTCACTGATTGAGATCAGCGGAATAGTAACGAAAACGAAAATCGACGTTCACAACCAGCAGGGTCGGTCTCTTACCTAGTATGGACCGACCCTCTGTAGATTCTGATGCGTTTGCTCCGGATTCAGCGCCCCGCGTGTCGCTCGGAGACCTGTCGAGTCAGCCCGACGACCGTTGGGAGTCGAGCCCGCCCCCCAACGATGGGTCACCGGAAGCACTGAGCGCCGTCTGGGCGGCGCTGTGCGCGGGTCAGCTACGCATCGTTCAGCACGCTCAGGATGAATTGCACACAATCCTGTATCTAGAGGAGCGCCGGGCCGATGAACTCGCGCGCTGGGCCCTCCGAGGCCGCCCGCTGACGGTGCTCGAGCGCGTCTTTCTCGGACAAAGCTTGAACTTCATCGCGCTGGATCTGGGTTTCTCTTCATCCACGGTTTCCGCAGAATTCCAGGTCGCGATGCGCACGCTGGGGCTCAAGGCTCGCCTTTCCTGCTTACCGGTGCACATCCCTCAGCTCTGGCATGCGAGCCGCGCTCACCCGGTCGGCGCTACCGCGGCTGGCAGCGGCTGGCATGGCGCTCGCTTCGCAACGGTCGCTCTACCGCGGCCCGAGCTGCGACTCGCAAGCGTGCTCAGCCGTGCTGAGCTGGAGGTCAGCACGATGGTCCTACAGGGCAAGACTCACGCCGAGATCGCAAGCGTGCGCGGGACGAGCGCCCGCACCGTCGCCAATCAGCTCGCGTCGATCTTCGGCAAACTGGATGTCTCGGGGCGGCAGCAACTGGTCACGACGCTCGCGGCGGGGAGTACCCACGGGAGCAAGCCCCACGGTCAGCAACGAGCACCGAGACAGCAGCTGGACGACGCAGAGCCGTGGGCGTGAGCTCCCGCGCCGTCCCGCTTCGTGCCGACGCTACGCGGCATCCGGCGGCGGCGCGCAAAGTTCATGGAGCTCGCACGTGCCGTCACCGGCAATCGCCAGGAATCTGCGGGTGAGTTCGAGGACGTGAGCGCGATCGCGCGCCTCCATCAATGCGTAACCGCCGAGTACTTCTTTGGCCTCGGTGAATGGACCGTCAGTGACGTTGAGCTCGCCCTGCTTGGAGCTCACGCGCAAACACGCGCCGCGACCGTCGACGCCCTCGGTGGCGATGAGCCAGCCGGTCCTCATGCCCTCTTCGATCAACGCGCCCATTTTGGCCATGACGTCGGGGTTGGGCGGGGCGCTCGGGGTATTGGGGTGCGTAAAGATGCTGATGAATCGCATAGGGTTTCTCCTTCTGACCTAGCGACGATCGTCGCCCGCTCAGATCGACAGGCGTCGCTAAAAAAAGTGCTCGGCTTGGTCGATTTTCATCGGACCCCAGGATTTCCGCCGTGCGCACACCTGCGCTGAGGCGCCGATTGCCGACTCAGCGGCCCAGCCGATCGCAAACTCCGCCTGCGTCGAGCGACGTCTCATCGAAGTCCATGCGGCGGTTACGGCAGTGGTTCCCGATCAAACCTGGCTCGTTTGGCCAGTGCGCCGCAAAGATGTGGGCCGCGAAGGCGTCCTCCGAGCAATTGCTCTCGCCGCAACTCGAAGCGTCGGGATCGCGTGCGCAATCGCTCGGTAGCGGAAACCAGTCATGTGTGGCGCTGCTGCCCCGCTTGCACTCCGGGTAGCTATTACCGTACAGATCCGCAAACCCCGTCACATCGCGCATCGCAAAGTAGCTCTGCGTCATGAAGTGCCAGCGCAGGAAAGAGCCGGTCGTTGCGCAGCTGCTCGAAAGCCACGTGTAAGCCGTGCCTGCAAAGCCCCCCTGGGCTTGCCAATTGGTTCCACCGCAGGGGTCGATTTTCGGTAGATAACCGAGTTCGGGCGGGGTCTCGCCAGTGATCGCAAAGCTATAGTCCGTGTCGGCGCTGGTCAGCGGTAGGCCCTGGGTCTCGAGCGCGGTCGGTTGCAAAAAGAGCCCGCTGCCGCGCTCCCAGCGCTTGAAGCCCGCCGTGATCGGACCGAGTTCGTGAACGCGCAGCTCGAGGTCGACCCGGCCCGCGCTCGCAGCAAGAATGAGTGAGCGCATGTCCGCGAAGGCTTGGCGAGTGACGTCGCGCGCGGCTGAATCGAGCAGTAACCGGAAACACGCCGATTGCTCGGCGGCAGCGACCCTTGGATCGCCCGGCGGCACGAAGTCCAAGCTCGAAGGTTCGAACAAGAGGTCGTCGGCACCCGCTTTTCGCGCATAAAAGCAGCGATCTGGATCTTGGCTCGCGCAAGCGCGCCCGATCGCGCAGCTTGCCACGTCGGTGACGAGGAACACGTCGACGCGATGGCTGAACTCAGCCGTATTCGGACGCTGGATGCGCTCGAAGAGCGGGCCGGAATTGCTTTCACAAGCACACAGCGCAAACGCGGTCGCGGCGACGACTGCCGAGTAGCGCTGCGCGAGCGCCATCAGAAGCTCCACCCGAAGCCGAGGCTTGCGCTGCCGAACACACGGCTGACGCCCGCCGCAACCTGGCCGTCCACACTGCCTTTGACGGTTTTCAGTGCGTAGCCAGCTTCGACGCCTGCGCAGCCGAAGAAATGATTCACGCCAAAGCCTAGCTCACCGTGCGCGAGCGGCCCACCCCAGGTGCCAGAGACCACGCGCCCGCGCACTTGTTCGGGATCGCTCGGTGTGCCCTCGACGTGCGCGAAGCCGAAGCGAGCGCCCACCCCGACCCCGACGAACAGCGGGCGATCGACGAGGCGTAAGGTCGGGCGCGCTGCGACGCTCCAGGTCGTGGTGTGCACATGGCCGAGCTCGGTCTCGCGCTTGCCGCGCGCTGCGGATAACTCGAAGTCTGCAGCGAGCCAGCTCAGGCCAGATACCCAGCCCAATCGAAGTCCCCCGCCCCAACCGACGTCAGCGAGGTCGAAGGTGCTCGAGGCCTGGGCGAAGCCGAGCAAATAGTCCCAATGCGCGGACGAGCGCGGTTCTTGTTTGCTGCTCGCGGCGAAAGGCGGCGTCGTTTTCGGGGATTCGGCAGGCGCTTTCGTCGCCGTTTCCGGCCCAGCGCTGGGTTCCCTCTTCTGCGGCTCCCCGGTCAGCTCTGTCCAATGCGCGAGCAGCAACTCGGCAGTGGCCAGCGCGAGCGCGCGCGCACGCACGTCGACTTCGGGGCTGGTGAAGTCGAGCGTGCGCTCCAGGGCCTCAGTGGTGCCAGCATCGCTGACCCGGATCAGCGCTTGGTCGTCAAGGCAGGTCACGCGCACGGTCACGGCGAGCCGCGCACTGGGCGACGTCGGCACGACGTGCGTCGCCAGTTCGAGCTCGGTCAAACGTCGCACCTCCGCCTCCGGCAGACCGAGGCAGGGATCGACTTCGAGTCCCACTTCCGAGGCCGCCGCGCTGGGCACACCCAGCAGCGTGATGCCGAGTGCGAGCGCATTGAGCCCCGGCGTCATGGATCGGGCGAAATCCCTCCGGCGCGCAACACAGAGCGGAGTCGTAACCCGTTCGGGTGAAGCTTGCGGTAGAGCTCGGCGCGTTCCGCCGCGCGCGTCAGATTGCCGGCGGCGCGCAGCGCGTCGACTTCGCGCGCCAGCGCGTCTTCGCCCAGGGCACTGCGCGCTCCAGCGAGCGCGCGGGCCTCGGCAAAGGTGCGCGCCGCATCGGCGGGTCGCCCGAGGGTTTCGAGCAGGATGCGCCCGCGGGTGAACGCAGCCAATGGAGCGCGCGGATCGCGCGGAAAGCGCTCGCTGAGCTGCTGCAAGGCGCTCACGGCATCTAGCGGGCGCCCTGAGCTGCGGGCGCTATCCGCCGCGGCAAACAATGCCTCCGCCGTTGGCCGAGTGGGCGCCGTCGCGCTCGGCAGTGCGCTCGACAGAGGCGTGCTCGGCACAGCTGCTGCGGTGCTCGGCGCAAGCGCGCTCGATGCAGGTGCGCTTTCCGTCGCTACGGCGGGCGCGCTCTGCGGCGGGAAGACGTCACTCTCGCCGGCCGAGAGCACGCGCGATCCCTCGAGCCACGAGACGCGCACGCGACCGCGCAGTACCGAAACGCGCGCGCGCTCTTCCAGGCGTTCGATGCGGAACTCGGTGCCGATCACTTCGACGCGAACCGGCCCGGCTTGGATGCGAAACGCTCGCTCGGGTCGATGCGCAACGTCGAAGTGCGCGCTGCCCGCGGACAGCTCGAACAACACGTCCGAGGGCGATTCATGCCGCTTGCTGATCACCGTGGAGGCGCTCTCGAGCACGATGCGCGAACCGTCGCGCAGCTGCCAGCGCTCGTCAGCGCCATTTCGAGTCGCAATCGAGGCTTCGGTCTTGGCCGAACGCAGCCAGGCGTAGCCACCCGACAGCGCAAGACCGAAACAAACGAGCACCACCGCGGCCAGACGAAAGTCGCGCGCCGTGGGACGCCACGGCTGAGATCGGCGCCGAACCGCCCAAATCACCGTCTGTTGCCGCGCAAGGCCAAATGGCGGCGCCGCGCGGCGCGCGAGCTTCAGTTGCTCTTCGAGTTGCTCACGACTCATGGCCGAGCGCTTTCTTGACTGCAACCTGAGCCGTCTCCAAGCGTCGCTTGGCTGTCGTGAGCGAGCAGCCCGCGAGCCGCGCGACCTCCTCCATGCGCTCTTGCTCCATGTAGCGAAGCAACCAAACCACTCGCGCATTCGCAGGCACGCCAGCCAGCGCGCGGTGGATGCGCAGCAGCGCCAAGTGTTCCTCTTGTGTGGCTCCGCGCACCGGCGAGTCGACGCCATTGAGATCGTCGAAGCCCAAAAACTCGCGCAGCGCGCGCCGGCGCAGGCGCTTGCGAGCCAACCGAACCGTGGTCGTCGAAAGCCAACCGCGCACGGCGTCCGCGTCGCGAATCGTGCTGCGAAACCGCAGCAACGCGACGAACACGTCTTGAACGACGTCATCCACATCCGCGTCGCGACCGAGGAGGCGATAGGCTAGGCCAGCGACGTACTGCGAATGAGCGCGCACCAGATCGTCGATGCGCTCCCCTCGCCCGTCCACGGCGCGCGCACTGCCGCGTGAAGCCGGCCGCTCACTCGATACTGGCGTGCGGAAAGGCGGCACGGCTCTACGGTCCACCGAAGCAGTGTCTCAAAACGAAGCACCGCAGTGAAGAGGCAGTTTCCTCGTCGAAGAACCGCAGCGCCGCGGCGCGAGCGCCAGTTCCAGACGACGGCGAATCACCCGTCGCCTCGCCGCAGCCGATCGCCGCGAGACCGGAAACCGCCGAACCCAAGAGCGCAAAACGAGCCATTCGACGGACCATGGACCATAGAGGCGACCCAAGCCCATTTCGGCCCGAACTTTCGACCGCGCAGGACTTTAACGCCGTCGGTGGACCGCGGTCGAATGAAGGCAACGTTGTTCAAAAGAGTGGGCGCTCACAATCCAGCAACGCACCTCGAAGTACGCGCTGTTGCCGCCCAGAACGGCTCCCTGATTTTCACCGCCAAAAACGCCAGAACGCCAGAAGAGGAGAGAAGGGTTCGCATACCGCGTCGTCGGTCGTCGCAGCAACGTCTCGCAGCGATGCACCGTCAAGGACTTCGCCTCCGACTGCCATGCCGTCACGGAGCGCCCCCCAAAATCTCTTCTCCCTCTTCTGGCGTTTTGGCGTTTCTTATCCATCTAACATGCGAAATTTCGAGTCTCGCATTGCCACCCAAACCGTATTTCGCTCGATAAAATGGCTTCAAAGTCGATCGCCTTCACGAACGCACACCAGCGCGAACCCTCACGCCAACAACACCCCAAATCTAACAACCATCCCTCGTCGAGGTCACCGCACGCCAAGAACCCGTCAACTACAATCAACACTCCTGCCGCCG
>DASQCO010000048.1:0-35747 GCA_035634635.1 Polyangiaceae bacterium | reverse complement strand
GGGAGCGTTCTGAGCGCGCTGGGAAGTTGGTAGAGAGAGGAGGGGGCGCTCGTGGTCCAGCGACGCACCTCGGAGTGAAGCGGGGTTGCCGCTTAGGGCGAGACCTTGGACGGGCGGTGAGGTGCGTGGTGAACCCGGGAGCGCCCCCAATCAAGCCTGGCTTGGTCGATAAAGTTCAGTGATATCCATGAATTGGCGGAATCGTCCGCGGCGAGGGTAACGAAACCAGGGGTGGGGACCTATACGAGCATGAGCGCCATGGTCGAAAGCGGGTTGATTCCATTGTCGGGCCGACCGCGAGTGCGCCGAGCGGTGCCTGGATTCGCGAGTGGACTCGCCGCGCTGGTGCACACGCATCGCGCGCGTTTGCTGGCTTACGCGCGGAGGCGCGGGCTCGACGCCGAGGAAGCGCTCGATGCGGTGCAAGATAGCTTCATCACGTTCTTGGGCTTGCCCGAGGCGCGCGCGATTGCTCAAGATGAATTGCAGTCGCTCAAGCTGTTGACGGTGATTGTGCGGCACAACGTGCAAAATCAGCGCCGCAAGCGGGTGCGTCACGGTCACGCGCACGAGCTCTTGGGTAGTGAGAGCGAGGGTGTCGAGAGTCCGAGCAGCGAGCACCTGATCGTGTTCGCGGAGGACCTCGCGCGCGTGAATGGCTGCATGCGGAGGATGGCGCGCCTCGAGCGCGAGGTCGTGATGCTCAGCCTGTTGGACGAGCAGCCGCGTGAGCGCGTGGGCGAGGTGCTCGGGATCTCCGCCGGATACGTCCGTGTGCTGCTGCATCGAGCACGCGCGCACCTGCGCAATTGTCCGGAGCGGATTGAGCACGCGCTCGAGCCGGCGCCGTCATTTGCGTTGCTCGGCTCGTAACGAACGCTCGACTGCCGACCTATCTGAGTGTTGCGGGCGCGGCCCGGCACACCAGGAGAGCAGAATGAACCCGAAAATTGCGGTAGTTACTGGAGCATCCAGCGGAATCGGCTTGAGCATTACACGGCTGTTGCTCGCGCGTGGTTATGGAGTGGTCGGCACGTCACGCCATGCGACGAGCAGCAAAGCGCTGAGCGCGTCCCCGCGTTTGGTGCTGCTCGACGGTGACGTGGGCGAGCGGCGAACCGCCGAGCGTGCCGTCGCGGAGGCGCGCTCGCGTTTCGGGCGCTTGGATTTGTTGGTCAACAACGCGGGCACGTTCATGGCCAAGCCGTTCACGGACTACGATGCGGACGACTACGCGGCGCTGTTGTCGACGAACCTGACGGGCTTCTTTCACATGACCCAACACGCCCTGCGCGAAATGGTGAAGGCGGGTTCGGGCCAGATCGTCAATATCGGGACCTCGCTGGTGTCGCAGCCGATCGCGGGTGTGCCGAGCGCATTGTGCATCATGCTCAAAGGTGGAATCGAAGCCGCGACGCGTTCGCTCGCGATCGAATACGCCAGCCGCGGCATTCGCATCAACACCATCGCCGCCGGGATCATCGACACTCCGATGCACGCCAAGGACAATCACGACTTCTTGGCCGGCTTGAGCCCGGCCAAGCGCATTGGCTCGCCGGACGAGATTGCGGAGGCCGTGCTCTTTCTCGAGTCTGCTCCGCTCGTATCTGGGGAAATCCTGCACATGGACGGCGGCGCGCACGCAGGGAAATGGTCGTGATCTCGAACGTGATATTTAGACTTTCGACTCAGCTAGGAGACTCACCATGATCGAAACCTTGATGGCGCTCAATGTGACTGACGCGGAGCTGTACGCGAAATATCGCGCGGCCATGATGCCCTTGCTCGAAGCTCACGGAGGACGATTCGGTCTCGATCTGTGGGTGGCAGAAGTGCTGCGCGCGCCAGCCGGCCAAAAGCCGTTCAACCGCATGTTCACGATCCTCTTCCCATCGCCCGAACGCCGCGAAGCGTTCTTCTCGAACCCCGAGTACCTCGCGGTCCGCAAAGCCCTCTTCGACCCCAGCGTCGAATCCGCGACGAACCTCGGCCAACTCACGCATCAGTAGCACTCTCCGAATCGCGGACGAGCGCGAGCGCCCCACTCTTGAATCGCGGAGCGGGCGGATTTTCTTGGGGGGTGTGGGACAATCCGACGATGAGGCCAGGGCAGGAGAGCAAGACCGCGGTGATGGTTTGTATGGGACGGGCGCTGGCGGATAGTGATCCGACGTTGCCTGGATTTTCGGATCCGACGGCGTTCGAACTTTTACCGGAGGAGGCACGTCGCCGCGTGGAGCGTGTGCGTGCGGAAGGCATTCCGAAGCGAGGGCTGAAGAAGGCGATCGAACATGGGTTTCTGCTGCGCCAGTCGAAGGTCATGGCGGCGCGTACCTTGGAGATTGATGCGGCCGTTCGTGAAGCCGCGTCACCGCAAGTGGTGATTCTGGGGGCGGGCCTCGATGGGCGTGCGTGGCGGATGCCCGAGCTGTGCGACGTTTCGGTGTTCGAAGTCGATCATCCCGACTCTCAGCGTGAAAAGCGCAAGCGCGTTGCCTCGCTCGCCCCAGTTGCGAAAGACGTCCGCTTCGTGCCTGTGGACTTTGCACACGACGATCTCGAGCAAGCGCTGGCGAGCGCCGGTCACGACGCGAGCCGCCCCACGACTTGGGTGTGGGAAGGGGTCGTGATGTATCTTACTCAGCGTGCGATCGACGCCACGCTCGCGGTCATCGCGCGCCGTTCCGCGCAGGGCAGCCGATTGATCGTGGTTTATCATTGTCCCAGGTTGATCTTGCGGCTGCTTGGGCCTGGTCTGCGCTGGTGGGGCGAGCCACTGCGCTCGGCATTTCGTCCGGAAAAGATGCGCGATTTGCTGAGTGGCTACGGCTTTCACGTCGAGCGAGATCGCAGCGCTGCCGAAGTCGGGCGGGCGATTTCGGCCGAACTCGGAGCGAGTACCCGGGTTGCCGAGCACTTGCGAATCGCGGTCGCGGACCTGCGCTAGCTCGCTTTTTATGCCTGCTAGGGACCGCGCTGCGCGACTCTTTGCCATGATGCGCTCATTCGCCCATTGCGTGACGGCTGCGGCTCTGGCGTCGGTGCTCGCGTGTGGCAACAGTCACGAGCGAGGCGTCGGACCTTCGGGCATGGCGGGCGCGGCGATGAGTGCCGCTGCGGGGGCTGCCGCGAGCTCAAGCGCTGGCAGCGGAGTCGGTGGTGCCCCCTCGACCGGCGAAGGCAGCGCAGGTCGAGCCGCCAATGTTGGCGGCTCGGCGACGAACACAGGTGGAGGAGCTGCATTCGCTGGGACGCCAGGAAACGCGGGCAGCGGCACTGCCGGCGCGAGCACCGGGAGCGGCGCATGCAGCGCGCCCCAGCTACGCGTGACCGAGATCGACGTCGGCGCGGCGATCAATCAAAACGAGGACGAAGCCGCGCTCAAACCGCTGGCGATTGCCGCAATTCCCTCGGGCGGATCGCGCGTGGCCTGGATGGGCGCGGACGCGAAGATCCACGTGACGACGTTGAAGGCCGACGACACCGTGGATGAGAGCGCGGCGCAGGTGAGCATTGCCGGCATGGACTATGCCGATTTGTACGCTGACGCAGCCGGCGGCGTGCTGCTGCTCACGCGCGATGCGAAGGGCGGCGGCACGTTGAACTGCGGCGAGCCCACGAATTTGTGCGGCACTCCGCCGAGCCCCGCCGTGCCCTGCTACGACATGTACCTGGTGCGCTTCGACGGTGCGAACGAGACTTGGGCGACCGAGCTCACTCAGTCGAGCGCGACGCAGCCGCCGTATTTGACGAGCAAGACCGGACCGAGTGTGATCTTCATTTGGTGGTACGCGCACCATGGACGCATCGTCAGTGACGGAACGAACTATGCGGCGTACTTCGGCGCCGCGATTAGCGTGTCCCAGGACGGCTGTGTGAACATTCACCAAGGTGACGAGATGCGCGTCGTGAGCCCGAGCGGTGCGTTGCTCACGGGTCACCAGAGCTTCGATTGGGGTTGTAGTCATAGCGGCTACGAGCGCATCGTTTGGGATCCGCGAAGCTCGCAGTTCGTGACCGTGTGCAAGAACGACGCGGCCACCGGCGGCAAATCGGGCAGGCTGGCCTTTGCGCCGAAGATCAGCACCATTTATCCGCTGGATCTGTATTACTCGAACGTCGGGAACATCACGCTCGGGGCCGCAGGGGGCTACTGGCTCACCACGAGTGACATCCGGCCAGGCCAAACCGCAGACAGCAATGGTTTGGCCGACGTGCACCTGCTGCATTTCCAAAACGGTGCGCCCGACAAGGACGTGATCTTGGCGAGTGACTCGAATTTGAACGACCGCGCCCCGCACTTGACTCAATACGGCCCGAAGCATTTGCTTGCGGCTTGGGATACCTCGGCCAGCAAGGGCGATCTCACACAGAAGACTGCCGATCGGCAGCTATACGTGCAAGCGCTGGACAGCAGCACTGGCGCTGCGGAAAGCCCGCCGATCCAGGCTCCGGTGCGCAACAACCGCTACCAAGAGATGAAAGCGTTTCCCGATGGCAGCGTTGCCTATCCGGCGCCGGGGAGTAGCGCGAGCAAGATCAAGATTCTGCGCGTGTTGCCCTGCGAGTGACGCTTCACGACAGGTGTGGCTTCATGATCTGGGTCAGCCAGGCCATGACGGCGCGAACCGGTGCGCGCGCTTGACGCGAATGCCCCTGTACGAGGGAGACGGGCAGCGGCGCGGCGCGCAGCTCTGGCAATACTTCGACCAAACTGCCCGAGGCGATGCTCGCGGCCATGCCCGAGCGCGGCGCCTGGATGATGCCGAGGCCAGCCAAGCAAGCGGCATGATAGCCATCGGTGCTGTTCACCGTGACGGCGCTGCGCATTTCCACGTCGCGATAGCTAGTGCCGTCGAAGTACTCGAATGTCGGGGTTTCGCCCGCGAAGCTCAGCGAATAGTGCACGACCAGGTGTTGCGCGAGATCGCCGAGGCTTTGCGGGGTTCCGTATTTTTCCAAGTACCGCGGACTGGCGCAGTTCATCATGTCCATCACGCCAATGCGTTTGGCCACGAGCCCGGAATCCGAGAGCGCGCCCACGCGCATCACGCAGTCGAACCCTTCGCGCAGTAGATCCACGAATCGGTCGGTCGTGCTCACGAGCATTTCGAGTTGCGGATGGGCAGCGAGGAATTCCGGCAAGCGCGGGATGATCACGTTGCGCGCAAATTGAATCGGCAAATCGAGACGGACGCGTCCGCGGAGCGCGCTCGGTGCCGAGAACATCGCTGCGAGTTCGTCGGCGTCCGCGACCAGACGCCGCGCCCGAACCAAGAACTGCTCACCGTCCGTCGTGAGCCGTACGGTGCGCGTGGAGCGATGGAGCAAGCGGCTGCCGATTGCGGCTTCGAGCTCTTGCACGCGGATCGAGGCGCGCGCCTTGGACAGGCCGAGGTGCTCACCCGCCCGCGTGAAGTTACCGAGTTCGGCGACTTTCAAGAACACCCTGAGCGCGTCCAAGTCCATGGGTTCGATTGTTTCGCATTTCGAAACAGTGTGTCAAATCGCCGCGTCTTCCCGCTGGCTTTCAACGTCGTAGGTTGAGCTTACAACGTCACGAACGGGAGTATGAAAATGACCAACGACAAGCAGCAATCAATCGCAGTGATCACGGGTGGCAGCCGCGGTTTGGGCAAGAGCATGGCGCTGCGCTTGGCCGAGCGGGGTATCGATAGCATCATCACCTATCGCTCGGCCGTGAGTGAAGCCAATGCCGTGGTGAGCGAGATCGAGGCCAAGGGACGGAAGGCGGTGGCTTTGCCGCTCGATGTGGCCGACAGTTCGAGCTTTGCTGCCTTTGCCGAATCGTTGCAGAGCGCGCTCGGGCGCAGCTGGCAACGCCGGAATTTCGACTTTTTGGTCAACAATGCGGGCATGGGTGTGCACGCGAATTTCGCGGATACGAGTGAAGCGCAATTCGACGAGCTGATGAAGGTGCACCTCAAGGGGCCGTTCTTCTTGACGCAAAGGTTGTTGCCGCTGATCGCGGACGGGGGCCGCATTCTGAACGTTTCGAGCGGTCTGTCGCGCTTCACCTTCCCCGGTTACAGCGCGTACTCGGCGATGAAGGGTGCGATCGAAGTGCTGACTCGCTATCAGGCCAAGGAGCTCGGAGCGCGCCAGATCCGGGTGAACACACTGGCCCCCGGCGCGATCGAGACTGATTTTGGCGGTGGGCGCGTGCGTGACAATGCCGAGTTCAACAAGGTGATTGCATCGTCCATCCCGCTTGGCCGCGTTGGCTTGCCGGACGATGTTGGCAACGCCGTGGCCGCGCTGCTCTCGCCGGAGAGCGCTTGGATCAATGGCCAACGCATCGAAGTCTCGGGTGGTCAGATGGTGTGAGCATCACAGTGCAGCGAAGCGGATGGAATAGGTGAGGGTGGAGGTAACGGTTGGGCCGTTGAAAAAGAAGCCGCCATCGACGGGCATCGTAGCCGCTTGGGTGGGCGCGGCCGACAGTGCGACGTAGCCGGTGCCGACCGGCACGCCGTGCATTGGGTCCCAGCCCACCCACCCGTGCTCCGGAACGAACACTTCGGGCCAGGCGTGGAGGTGGCGCTGGCCGTCTGGAGTGGCCTCTTGGCCCTGATAGCCGCTGACGAAACGGCCCGCGATGCCCACGCTCCGGCAAACAGCGAGGTAGAGCACGGTCAGGTCGCGACAGGCGCCGCGACCGAGCGCGAGGGTCTGTGCGGGCGTCTGCGCGGACCCTTCGACGCGAATCTGCCGGTCGATCATCGAGTACAGGGTGGCGCACAGGTGTTCGAAGAAGCGCAAGGGCGCAGCGCCGACCTCTCGCATGAGACGCTGCGCGAGTGCTGCGACTTCCGCGTTGTCATCGGCTTGTCGAAAGGCCGAGAGTTGGTCGAAGCTCGGCGGTATCCAGGGCAGCGACGGCAATACCGATGAGACGAGCGACTGGTGCTGTTGCAGATAGGTCTGCACTTCGACGTGGCTTTCGATCCTCAATTCGTGGACCGCGTTCGCGTCGAAGCTCACCCGGGTGCAGGTGTTCCCGAACTCGTCGCTGAAGTCAGTGAGCTCGATCGGGGTGGGGGTGATCCATAGCGTACGCGCGAGCGTGCGAACGCGATCCGGTCGGGGACTCAGGCGCAAGACGTGCGGTGCGAACGCGACGGCGGTGTCGTATCGATAGGTCGTCTCGTGGCGAATCGCCCAACGGGAACCCGTGTTCGTCTCGAAGTCGGCCATCACATCGAGCAGAGCAGAACACGGATTTCCGGGTGGTTGCGGGGAGCCGAGCGCAGAAAAATTCGCGAACCGAATGCGCCCTGAATGTTAGCCTCCGGCGGATGACGACCTACGAGCTTTGGGGCCCCCTGGCAGGACTCATCGGTGAATGGGAGGGCGGCGACGGACTCGACGTCGCTTTTCACAACGCGAAGGGCGCGCTCGGCGAAACCAAGTATCGCGAGCGTGTCACACTCGATCCGTTCGGACCCGTCGATAACGGAGCTCAACGGTTATACGGACTCGACTACCGAATGTCCGCTTGGCGGGAGAACGAGGACAGCCCGTTCCACACCGAGATCGGCTATTGGCTGTGGGACGCGGAGCTCCAGCACGTGATGCGTTGTTTCATGGTGCCGCGTGGCACGGCGGTGCTCGCCGGTGGCACGGCCAAGGGAACCGACACCAGCTTCTCTTTGGAGGCGCACGTGGGCAGTGAGGTGTGCGGGATCTTGTCCAATCAGTACCTCGCGTCGAAAGCGCGAACCACGCACTACCGCTGCAACGTGAGCGTGCAGGGTGACTCGTTCAGCTATGACTCGTGCACGACGTATACGCACTCGGTTGGCGGCGTGATCTCGCACACGGATCGCAACACGCTGCGACGAATCAACAGCAAGTAACGAGCCGCAAAATGACTCACGGCCCGCCGATTCGGGCAGGCCGTGAGCATCCAAGGGGGGCTAAGTCCGCCCCGGACCACCTGTCACTTCGGAATGACGGGGGGTTCTTCCCCGATCGGCACCAAGCAGGAGGACAGGTCGAAGAACATGAACTCGAGCGCCAACTCTTGCGGAGTGAGCGCGTGCATGGCGCAACCCGAGGGCACGATGCCACCCTTCGGCTGACCGCCGGGGATCATGCCAGGGCCACCGAAGCCGCGGCCGCCAGCTCCGGCAGTTCCGGTGCCTGTTCCGCTCGAGCCACCCGCACCAGTTGCCGTTCCCGCCGGGTAGTCGGCATCCGCTGCGTTGCCGGAGACACTGTTGCCGGGGCCGCCGCTCACGTGCAGCGCGCTGTACACGACGCGCCCGCAGATCTTGTCGTTCGGTGCACCGATCGGGGTATCAGCCGAGAAGTACTGAGCCGCGGAGGGCGCTTGTTTGACGCTCGGCGCCAGGTGGATCCATTCAGTCGACGGCGGCTGAATGAGCGCCTTCACGTTGTTGCGGACGTAGCGGACGGGCAACTGATTGTTGGTCAGCGCACCGACCAAGCCGAGCCATTTGGCCAGCGCGGTTCCCTCGGGGAAGGCTGCGCCAGCGCTGAGCGTGGTGTTGATTTCCGCCGGGAACGACTGCGTGTCGTCGAGTTGGCCCATGCCCGTGTTCCACGTGGCCAGGTTGTTCCCGCCGGTCGAGAACGGACCGGTGTTGAACCATGCGTACTGGTAGTGCGAGGCAAACACGCGGCCGCCGGAATTGGCGTAGTTCATCATGTACTGCTGAACCTGCGTGCCGACGCGCATGCTCCCAGTCGGGCCACCGGTGGTCTCTTGCCCTTCACAGGAAAGAACCACGACGTCGTGCTCGTTCAGGTGCTCTTGGGTGTCCCACAGGGCCTTGTTCGAATCGACCGCGCCTTGGGCGGGAGTTGCACCGTTCCAACCCGTGTAGATGTGAATGTGCCCACCCGTGGCCGAGCCCGCGACGTACTCACTCGCCGAGACACCGATGCGCAACGGCAAGCATTCGAACGAGTCCGAGCCGCCGGTGGAGATCGCGATATTAGGCAGTGAGCCTTCGCTCGAGTTTGCAGGCAAGCGCAGGTTGGGGATGACGTTGGCCTGATTGGCCACCACGTTCACGTTCTCGTACTTGCGGCGCCACTTGCCGGTTTGGACGACGAGCGTCACGTTTCCGCTCGGCGCGCACGGGATCTCGAAGTGCCCAGCGGCGTCAGTCGGCGCGCCGATCGCCATGACCTTGTCCGGCAAGAGTTGGCTGCAGCCGCACGATACCGGGATCTTGTCCAAGTCCGGCAGCGGCGAGCTCGGGTCGGCGACGAATACCGAGATGTTGTACAGCGGGTTCTTGCCCGCGGGGTCCATGACGACGCCGCTGATCGTGGTGGTGTTGCCGGGCTGGCACGAGGTAGTCCCGGATGACGAGCCACCACTCGGGGGGGTATCGAGCATCAAGCCGCTGCCGGTGCCGGCGTTGGCGAACATGGGCCCGCTGTTGCCGGTGCCACCGGTGACGGTCTGTACCGGAGCGCTGCCACCGCTCGACACGCCGCTAGCCGGTGTATTGGTCGTCCCACAGGCGATTGAGCCGAGCAGCGCGATGCCGGTGCACAAAGAAAAAGGGAGGGTTTTCATGTCGGATTTCCTGCGCTCGATTTGGGTTGGACCCCGAGGCGGTTGCTGGTCGGCTCACGCGCATGCGCCCTGTGCGGAGCGATGCGGTCAACTACGTAATGGGACCTTACGATCTAGAATCGATCGATTCAATGCCCAGCGGCGCGATTGAATCCGATTATTGACATGCTCCTTTTCGAGATCGCGCGTACTCGCGAATTCTCGTCCGTGAGTGGATTTCATGCGCTGTACGCGGGCTCGAGAAGCGCGACCTGCAGCGATCGACTCCAGCACGGCAGGGGTCAAATAAATTCATGCTCGAGGGGTGACAAATCTGTCCTCGGTGACTGCGCGTGACCGTGGCCAGGGCGCTGATCCGATGATCAAAATTCGCCGTCAGTGGGCGCTGGCGTCGGGTCAGCGTGCTCGCCAGGAACAGCCGGTGTGATGGTGGGGCAGGTGGCGAGTGAGGAGGTGCAGTACCCTTCCGGCGGTACTCCAGGCAGGTTTGTTTCGAGGCCCGTACGTTTTCTTTTCGACGCCGAAGCCGCAGCCCCGGTTTCGCGCTGCACAGGGGTTTCATGCACTCTGCAGCCGGAGCTGGCCCGGCCTTCGGGCGTGAGCGGGTAGCGCATTTGCTTGGTCCGGGGGCGCGGGTTCTGATTGGCACATGGCGAACGCGTTACCCGAGCGGCCCGAGGCTGTGCCGATCCCGTCGTTCATCTACGGCACCGCCTGGAAGGAGGAGCGCACGGAGGCGCTCACTCGGTTGGCAATCGAGGCGGGGTTCCGCGGCATCGACACCGCCAACCAGCGTAAGCATTACTTCGAAGCTGGCGTGGGAGCCGCGCTGAGCGATGCGCAAAGAAGTGGAGCGGTGTCGCGCTTGGACCTGTTCCTGCAATCGAAGTTCACCTTCCTCGGCGGGCAAGATGCGCGCTTGCCGTACGACCGAGCGGCTGCAATCGAGCAACAGGTCGCTCAGTCGTTCGAGAGTTCGTTGCTGCACCTGGGCACTGACTATCTCGACTCTTATGTCTTGCATGGTCCGTCATCGCGTCACGGGTTCCAAGCGGCGGACTGGCAGGCCTGGCGGGCGATGGAGGCGCTCGCTCGAGCGGGTCGAGTTCGCTGGCTCGGAGTGAGCAACGTGTCGCTCGAGCAATTGGCGGAGTTGTACGCCGGAGCGACGGTCGCGCCGAAATTCGTGCAAAATCGTTGCTACGCCAGCAGTGGCTGGGACCGCGGAGTGAGAAAGCTGTGCGGTGCGCGAGGCACCGTCTATCAGGGCTTCTCGCTGCTCACGGCCAACCGCGCCGAGCTTGCCGGACCCGTCGCACGAGGCATCGCGCTTCGTGTCGGACGGCCGATCGCGCAGGTCGTATTTCGCTTTTGCCAGCTAGTCGGGATCCTGCCGCTGACCGGCACGTCTCAACTCGAGCACATGCGCTTGGACTTGGAAGCCAGCTCGCTCGAATTGTCCGCGGGCGATGTTTTGGCGTTGGAATCGCTCGCGAACGGTTGAGTTGCAACGCGAGTTTAAGGCATGGGCATGCAACAACTCGACATCGAAACGCAAAAGCGGAGCAATACTTGGCCTGGAACGTGCGCATGTTGTCGCTTCTGGCTGGTCCGCTAAGCTACCCGCCTTCCCGTAAGCTCAGTGGAGTTGGTGATTTCTGAATGTTCCCGAATACGAGTCTTTCTTTTTCCAGTACGACGCGTGGTTTCCTGGGTGGGCTCGGCCTGCTGCTGCTCCCCGCGTGCTCCGATAACTACCTGACCGACGGGGAGGTCAAGATCAACGTCGGGCAAGAGACGGAGGCGTGGACAACGGACCCCGCGGCCAAGGACGTGCTCTTGGAAATGGTGGAGGGGACGAAGCGGACGACGCTCGCCAACAAAGTTGCCGCGCCGGCAACGAGCATCTCGATTGGCACGAACGGACCACAAAACTCGGTGGCGAGTTTCGAAGCCACGGCGTTCGACGACAACGGCAACGTGGTCATGAAAGGTTCGACCGTTCCGCTTGCCATCTTCGGCTTCGAGGACGCAACCATCTCCCTCTTCATGGGGCGCGTTGGCGGTTTGTCGCGTGGGCGCGGAAGCTTGCTCCTTCCTTGGCGGAAGCATCCACAGGTGGCCATTTTCTACCACGCCTATTTGTTGGTCTCCGGCGGCGACGATCAGGCGGCGGACCTCGACGTGTACGATATGGCGCATTGGGGCGTCCTCGAGAAACAAGACCCGTTGCCGAAGGTCCCGCGCAGCTGGGCTGTCGCCGGATCGAACGTGCTCCTGATCGACGAAAAGGGGGGCGAGTGGCTCGATATGTCGGCGTTGACGACGACTTCAGTCACTCCTCCGGCCGAGCTCTCTTACGCCAAAGTCCTCGACGGTCAAACGATCGGCGGCCCGGGTGAGCCCCAATTCATCGTCGGAGCGACCCGCGCGACTGGTGAAATGACGGATCAAGTGTTGCGCGTCGACGTGGACGGTAGTCTTCAGGTGCTGAAGCTCAATACACCGCGCCTCGGCGCTTCCGCCACGATGATCAACGGCAAGTTGTTGGTCGTCGGCGGTTCCGATACCGGTGCGGGCGCCGAAATCGAAAACTCTGACGGCACGGGCTTCACCGAGCTTCCTTTCGAAGCCGACGCCAAGCAAGGCGCGGCCTTGGTCGCCCTCGACGAGAGCACCGCGTATTTGGCTGGCGGAAGCGATCCGGCCAACGCTGACGAGATTGCGGGTTTCCGCATCATGGATTTGAACTGCTCCGAAGCTTGCTCCCAGGTCGAGATTGCGAAGGCCGACTTTGGCTTCACTCACCCTCGCTTGTTTCGACTGAGTGGCGACCAGTTGTTGGCTGTGGGTGAAGATCCGAAGACCGAGGAAACGCACGTGTTCACGTTCGACGCTGGCATCGGTCACGCGCTGCATGAATTCGCGCTGAACACGCCGCGCACGAGCGCATCTGCATTCTTGCTCCCGAACGGTCAGGTGGGGGTGCTGGGTGGGAGCGAACTCGGGAGTGACACTGCCGCAGCCAGCGTGGAGTTTTTCTTTCCGCAACCGTGAGCGCGACGTTCGGGCGAGAAGATTAAGAGGAGGCTCAGCGGCGCGCTTTCGCGCTCGAGCCTCCATCCAAGCCGATCTGGCGCGCGCTGCGTCGGAACACGCGTTCGGTCTCGCGATCGAAGCGAAAAGCTCCGATAAAATCGTTCAATCCATAGTCGGGTGAGCGCTGACGAATACGCGCGACGAACTTGCGCGCTTCATCGACACGGCCCGCGAGGACTAGGCACTCCGCGGCAATGGTCAAGATGTGCGTGTGCGCGTTTGGTCGTGCGCTCGCGCGCACCGCCCAGTCAGCCGCCTCCGCGAATTCGCCCAGGCGAACGTGAGATAGCGCGCGGCTGGCGAGCATACCGAACTGCAAGGGATCGAAGGGGCTCAGCTGCCGCGAGTAGTCCGTGGCGACGATCGCGGCGTGTGGATCGCCGCTTTGGCTGTGCACGAACCCGAGCGTGTAATAGCCGAGCGCAAAGTTGGGGCTGAGCTCGATGCTGCGCTCGAGCTCGATACACGATTCGCTGTCCTTACCGCCCAACCACAGCGCGCGACCCATCGCCCAGTGCGCCGCCGGATCGCGATTGTCGGCAGCCAGACTCTCCCGTGCCGTCTCGAACGAAAGCTCGATTTGTCGTTCGTGATCCTGAGTCAAGCTCAGGAATGCGTTTTGAAAATGCGTAAAAGAAAGGCCAGAATGTGCGCGAGAAAACAGCGGATCGAGTTCGAGCGCCGCGCGGAAGAAGCGCGCCGCATGCTCATTGTCCGAACCAGTGAACTTGTACATGTGCCAGAGGCCACGGTGGTACGCTTCCCAGGCATTCAAGGAACTCGGTGGCTTGAGCAGCGCTCGATTGCACTCGGCCGCTTCGATCTCTTCGGCGATGGCGGCGACGATGCGGTTGACGATCGCGTCGAGCATCGCGAACGTATCACCGATGTCCCCCTCGACGCGATCCGTCCAGACGATTCGCGCTCCATGGGTCTCCACGAGTTCGACGAGTACGCTTAGGCGTCCCTCTCGACTACGAACGACACCGCTCGCCACGTAGTCCACGTTGAGGATCCTCCCGGCCTCTTGCGCGTCGATGCCACGCTCGCCGAGCGCATAGACGGTGCCCCTAGCGATCACGAACAACACTCGCAATCGCGCCAGGCGCGCGATCACGTCTTCGGTCATGCCCTCGGCAATTGGACGCCCGCTCGGAGCTCGCTCTGCTTCATCGCGAAATGGCATGACGGCGATCGACGCGCGACGTCGAACCACTCGCGGCTCGCCTTCAGACGGCGCGATTTCAACGGCAA
This sequence comes from Polyangiaceae bacterium, assembly GCA_035634635.1. Taxonomy (GTDB): domain Bacteria; phylum Myxococcota_A; class Polyangia; order Polyangiales; family Polyangiaceae; genus PMG-095. Next base: position 21,817 of record DASQCO010000048.1, on the reverse strand, counting down.
TCGGCGCGATTGACGCTCGAGGCGGCGCGGATTCGGTCGGCTTGCCGCGCAGCACGCGCCAAGCTTCGCGCACCGCGGACCAATCGAGGCCTTCGCGCTCGAAGCTGCGAATCGTGGCCGCTACGTGTTCATCCGCTTCGCGGATGCGCGCGCGCTTGGACAGCGCGTCCAGCAGCACCGCGTGAGCACTGAGATCGAACGGGGCCAGCTGCAACCACGTTTGCAGGTAGCCAAAGATTTCCTCCGAGTCATTGGGCGCGCGGGCAGCGAGTTCGCTGAGCAGGGCAGCGCGCATGATTCGAAAGCGTTGGCGTTGCGCGGTGAGCCAAGCCAGAAATTCTGCGCTTCCGTCGAGTTGTAAGCCCTCGAGGAGCTCACCGCTGGACTGCTCGTGTAGCTGGCTCAAGAGCTCACCGCTGGCGCGAGCGAAGCCGACCTTTGCCGCGCGCTCGATCTCGAGCGCGTCCACCTGGCAGTTCGACAAGTCGAGCGCAACCGAGTCGTTACTGCCCACGACGCGAGAGCGGCTCGGCTCGTCCAACACCGTGCGCAGCTTGCTCAAGCACCAACGCAGCTCACCGCGCGGGTCGTTGGGTATGTCCCACAACAGATCGCACAGGCGTGAGCGCGACACCGGCGCTTGCTCGAGCGTCAGGAATGCCAGCAATGCCCGCACTTTGCGTGAGCGCGGCAGAGGCACGCTCAGGCCGCTTCGCGACACACCGCAGGCTCCGAGCAAGCGCATCGAGAGGCTCGAAGAACCGCTCACGCCGCTCGCCTCGCCGCGATTCCCATGGTTATTTCCACGTCACGTCCCATGTGAGACGTGCATCCTGTCTTTGGCCGTCGGCAATTGCTACCTGAAAAGTGAACGCGGCGCGCCGGGAGACGTTCCCAGCGAGCCTTAGCATCCGGAGAACCCATGTTGTACGAAGATGTTTCGAAGACGATTGGTCGAACCCCAGTCGTGCGCATCAATCGAATGGCGCCTGCGCACGTCACCATGTACGTGAAACTCGAGGCTGCAAATCCTGGAGGATCGGTCAAAGACCGTTTGGCGCTCGGCATCATCGAAGACGCCGAGCGTCGCGGTGCGCTAAAACCAGGTCAAACCGTGGTCGAAGGGACGTCGGGCAACACGGGGATCGCGCTTGCGCTGGTTTGTGCTGCGCGCGGCTATCCGTTCGTCGCGGTCATGCCCGAGTCATTCTCCGTGGAGCGACGACAAATCATGCGCGCTTACGGTGCGAAGGTCGTGCTCACGCCTGCTGCAGAGCGAGCCTCAGGCGCGGTTCGGCTCGCCGCGCGCTTGGCGGAGGAGCGAGGTTGGTACTTGGCTCGTCAGTTCGACAACGAAGCAAACCCCGCTTACCATCGTCAGACGACTGGTCCCGAGATCTTGTCGGACTTTGCGGGCATGCGTCTCGACTATTGGGTCACGGGGTGGGGAACCGGAGGCACGTTGACTGGTGCGGGTCAGATGATCCGCTGCGCGCGTCCCGAGACGAAAATCGTCGCGTGCGAACCTGCGGGCGCTGCCTTGCTCAGCGGCAAGGAATGGGCACCGCACAAGATCCAGGGCTGGACACCGGACTTCGTGCCTTCAGTGCTCGATCGCGAGGTCTACGATCAACTGATCGCCGTGAGTGACGAGCATGCACTCGCATGCGCCCGCGAACTTGCTCAACGCGAAGGCATCTTCTGCGGCATCTCGTCCGGCGGCACGTTTTCGGCCGCGCTCGAGGTCGCGAGCGAAGCGCCAGCTGGTAGCGTTATCCTGGCGATGTTGCCCGACACGGGTGAACGCTATTTGTCGACCGCGTTGTTCGCGGGCATCGAGACCGGGTCTGATAGCGTCTGAACGATCGAGGGCGCGCGGGCCCTCGATCGTCACAGCATATCACGCGGTCAAGACCGAGAGCGGCCCGGTGGCACCCGAAGCGTCGCCGAACGAATTGAGGGTGGTGTCACCCATCGCGCGAGCGATCGACACCAACAGCTGATTGTTGTCCTTACGGGCGCTGCTGAAGTCGAGGTAGCGCCCCGCGGTGAACGCGCCGCCGCCGCTGCCTGCGAGCACGTAGGGCATCATCGTCAGGTCGTGCTGGGTGGACTCACCAATTTCGGTTGCCCACAGCACGATCGTGTTGTCGAGCAGCGTGCGATCGCCTTCTTTGTACGAATCGAGCTTGCCCAGGAAATACGCAACCTGCTCTGCGTACCAAGTCTGGATCGCGTTGTAGGCGTTGTAGTTCGTTCCACTCGATGAAAAGTCGTGCGAGATGGCGTGGTGATTACCGCTGATGGCGGCGTTGTTCACCTTCAAGAATTGGAATAGGTGCTCGCTCTCCGAGTACGACCATTGAAACGTCAGGATGCGGGTCTGATCGCAAGCCAGCGCTGCGGCGGCCAAGTCCATCTGGTTCTTGCCGGCCTGCAGGTATTGATCGTCCACCGTGAGATCTGCGGCGGCGAGCGTCGGGGCCATGCAAGCGCTGGCCATGCCGCTTCCGCTGCCACTTCCGCCGTCGGTCGTGGGTGTGCCGACCAGGCGCGATTCGACATCGCGCATTGCGCTGAGGTGCGCGTCGAGCTTTGCGCGATCGTCGGCGCCAACCAACTTCATCAGGCGTTGGGTTTCCGCGATCGACGAGTCGAATACGCTCTTGCGCTGCGCCCAGAGTCGCACGAGCGCCGGGTCGGTCATGCCGCCCGGAGTCGTGGGCGTGCTGGTGCCGGTGCCGTTCCCGAACAGCGCGCTGAAGACGTCTTTCGGATCCTCACGCGGTGGAACCGGCTGATTGGAGCCCGTATACGAAATGCGCGCGCGCACCTCCGTGTCACGAACGTGGACGCCAACCTGCAGGCTCTTGAACTTGGTCGGTGGTGCGAGCTTCGTGGCCAGGTACTGGTCGAGCGATTGTCCGCTGCCCCAGCCGGACGTGGTGTTCCCGAAACTAACGAAGTCTTTGCCCGAGTTGAGGGGGCGTCCGGTGAGCATACCGCCGGTGCCACGCGCGTGCTCCGAACCGACGGTGCCGCCGAGCGCGCCGTTCTGCAGCGCGTCGTTGAGCTTGATGCCCTTCAGGAACGTCAGCTTGCTCTTGTACGGCTCGAGCGGCTTCGTGATCGTGTTGAGGGTGAAGCTCTTTTCGGTTCCGGTCGGCCAGAACAACGCGTTGCGCGTACCGTTGGGCGTGTGAATCACGACGAAGCGCGTGGGCGCGGCGCCGTCGGCACCGATCACGCGGCGCGCGTTCAAGAGTGGAATCGCAGCGGTCGCGGCGAGGCCGCCACGGAGCAAGTTACGTCGGGTGAATCTGAGCGGATTCATGGATTGTGGACCTCGAGTCACGGCGTCACCTGCGGCCGATACCAGAAGGCATCTGTCTGAGTCGTTGCAACGATCAAATCGATGACATCACCGTTGGCCGCGTCGAACGCGCGTTGCATCGTCGCGAGTGAGCAAGCGTCGGCCTTGCCTTCTGTGCGACCTGACGCGAAGCGGAAGAACTGAGTGGCGACGCACGCGCGAACCTGCGAGCTGTTTGCGAGCTTCGCCGCCATTTCGGCGGGGCCGTTGAAGCCTCCGCTCAGACTCGCATCTGGAGCGCCCGAGATCTCGCCCGTCACGTCGATCGCTTGACCGTTGTCTTGCTCGCGATATTGCCCGATCGCGTCGTAGTGCTCGAAGGCGAGCCCGATCGGGTCCATCGTCACGTGACAACCCTTGCAGCTTGCGCCCGCTGACTCGTGCGCAGCGAAACGAATGCGTGCCGTCGCGCCTTCAGCAACCGTGGGCAAGGAGATGTCGACGTCGGCGGGCGGGGGCGGCGGCGGTTGGCAGAGCAGCATCGACCGCACGAACTTGCCGCGCAAAACCGGTGAGGTTTGATCGGGGTGACCCTGCACGGACAAGAAGCCCGCCTGAGTCAGCAGACCCGCGCGCTGCTGGTTCGCCGGCAGCGTCACCTTCACTGGGCTACCATCACTGTTCGCTGCCGGCGGGCTCACGCCGTAGAGTTGGGCAAGTGGCCCGCTGACGTAGGCGACCGGCGCGGTGAGCAAGGTGCTCAAACGACCGTCGCCATTCCACAGTACGTCGTTGACGAACGCTGGGAGCTCCATGGCCATCGCGTCGCGCAGTTGAGTGGAGAACGCGGGGAACGTGGTGGTGTTCTTGGTCGTGATCGAGAGCCGGCGAGTGCTCGCCCACTGGTCGAAGAAGCTGCCGATCGCGCCGCGCGCTTTGGGCGCCGCAAGGAGCTCGCGCGCCTTGGCTGCAACCTGATCTTTGGTGGATAGTCCGTTTTGGGCGGCGACGTTGAGCAAGGCGTCGTCAGGGCCAGAGCCCCATGCCAGGTACGAAAGGCGACTCGCCAGCTCGAACTGGCTGAGTGGAATGCGCTTCGCCGAAGCATCCGACGCGGGCGTCAGTTCCAAGCGATACAAGAAGTCCGGTGACTGCAAGGCAGCGCGGATCATCACTTCGATGCCTTCAGCGTAGCTGCCGTCCGTGCGACCCGCGCTGTACGCGGCCATGAGCTGCGTTTCGTCGTCTGCGGTAGTCGGGCGGCGGAACGCGCGTCGACCAAAGCTCTTCGCGAAGGCTTGCGCGCAAGCGTCCTCGCCCTTGCTGGCTGCGTCGCAATTGGTCAGCGTGTTCAGATTTTGAACTGCGAGCTTGGCGAGGGTTTCCGAGACGAGCACGTATTTTTCAACGTGGAGGGAGGAGACCGTCAACACACCCGCGTTGTTGTCGTAGCCGTTGGTCACTTCGTCAGCGGGCAAGTCCGCCGCGGCCGTCACGTCCACGTTGAGCAGATCCCGAACGGTGTTGGTGTACTCAGCCCGAGTCAGGCGGCGCAGGGGCGTGCGCTCCACGTCCTGTGCACTGGCGCAGGTTTCGACCGATGGCAGGGGCTGTGTGATACCGATACCGGTTCCGACCGCACTCGCCGGGCCAGCGGCCGCGCCTGCGCTCGAGGTCGCGCCTGTAGCGGAGCCGGAGCCCGCGCTCGAACCGGCGCCACCAACGCCCACGTCGTTCGGCCCTGCGCCAGTGCCGCCGCCGGCTTTCGAACTACAGCCGGCCGCGACGATCAGAGTGAACGCCAGTTTGAATGTTGCTGAGCGGCTCAAGGGAATGCTCCGTGTGTGCTGCTGAGCGTCCAACGAGCACTATGGGGTCATATTTCTAACACGGCACGCACGAAATCCGCGCTGTCGATAGCAGTCCGAGAAAATTCCAACGCAGCGCCTGACCGTCGTGGCGTGCATCTCACCCGTAGCTCGCAGACTCCATGCTCCGAGTTGTTGCTACGCGCAGACCTGTCACACCACGTGTCGTGTCCGATCGACGGAAGGTCTGGCTTCGCGGCCAAGTCATCATCCGTCAGTGACGGATCAATCGTCCTAGACTGGATATTTATTTCTCACTTCGGCCCCGCGACGCGATGACATTTGGGGTGCGTTCATCGCTCGAAGCGCGTGTCGGAGACTGCTCGTGAGCGAGCTAAAGGTCGCTTAAGGATCCCACGAACATCAGCGATCTGGCTGCTTTCCGGGGACGAAGCATGTCTGTGGCGAAACCCGCACACGCCCCGATCGCCTCACTGCTCTCCGGCAGAGAAAAAGTTGAAAGGTGCAGATGAGGAAGATCTCACTAGGACTTTCGCCGGCAAAACTCATTACCTGTACTCCTGATGTGCGAGAATCGGAGCAGGAGAGTCAATGTCCACGAAGCATGAATCGAAGGTTGGCGCGGCAGTATCGAAGGGCGTGAGCCGCCGACAAATGCTCGAGGGATTGAGTGCGCTCGCAGCAGTCACCGCCTGCGGCTCGAACGTTGACACGACTCCGACTCCGGGCGCAGCTGGTCATTCCGCGGTCGGAGGAATGCCGGGCACTGGCGGTTCAGGCCCTGTTCCGACGACTGGTGGTTCGGGTCCCCTGGGCGGCTCAGGTCCCGCTGGTGGTTCAGGCCCAGCCGGTGGCTCGGGTCCTGCGGGTGGCTCGGGCCCCGCTGGCGGCTCAGGTCCCGCGGGGGGCTCAGGTCCCGCCGGTGGCTCGGGTCCAGTCGGCGCCGCCGGTGGTTCGGGTCCAGTCGGCACACTCGTTTCGCCGCCGTGGACCAGCGTGCCCGTTCAAGATTCGACCAATGCGGATGCGCCGAAGCCGCTCTCTTGCAATGTGGTGACGAAGACCGATGCCGCCGGACAAGGTCCGTTCTTCATCCACGAGCTCGAGAAGACGGACGACATCTCGCTCATCCGCCAAGACATTCGCGGTCAGTACAACCCGACCGCCACGAAGGGCGTGGACATGGAGCTCTACGTCCGCCTGATTGACAAGACCAAGAGCGACATGGCGTGCATGATGCTCGTGCCCGTGCCGGACATCGAGGTCTACATCTGGCACACGGACGGGCAGGGCTTCTACAGCGGCTTCGGCACGCGCGGCACGTCTGACGAGCAGAAGCCGGACACGCCGTACAACGGCAAGCCGAGCTCGATGAACCTCGAGAACACGGATCGCTTCTGCCGCGGCGTGCAGACCACCAACGCCGACGGCGTGGCTTCGTTCTTGAGCACCTTCCCGGGCTGGTACAACGGCCGCGATTTGCACATTCACATCGTGTGCTTCAAGAAGGGTTCGATGTCGCACGGCCGCGTCGACTACAGCAAGAGCAACGAGAAGGCCTGGATCTTCACGACCCAGTTCTACTTCGATCCGAAGTTCAGCATGTCGATTCACGAGGCGTACGAGCCGTACAAGACCCGCACCACGCTGTCCGCCTACAAGGACGCGATGGCCGCCAATGAGGCGAACAACAGCGGGCGCCACGCAACCGCGACGAAGATGGGCGACAAGGTCATCGCTCAAATCCAAATGATCGTAGACCCGACCTGACAGGTCCGGCCCGACCCCGTAATTCGTGAGAGAAAAATGCGATCGAAGATAGCCAACCGCACGACAAAGCCCAACATGCGACTCCGTCGACCAGCAAGCGAAATGACCACTACGCTTGGCGCAGCCTCGCGAGTGCTCGCGTCAGCTGCACTCGCAGCAGTTGCGCTGAGCGCGGCCTGTAGCAGTGATGGAAGCCACGCCGGCGCGGGCGGCTCGGGCACAACGAATCCACCTGCGACTGCTGGGAACGGTTCGGTCACGCCGAGCGCTGGTACTGGCAACAATCCACTGCCCGGTGCGGGAGGCTCAACGAGCGTTGGCACCGGTGGTGCACCGGCAGCCGCGACCGGTGGCACCGGTCCGGTTGTCGGTTCGTCCGGCTCGGGCACAGTCGGTACCTCCGGCAGCGGCAACGGCAGCGGTGGCGGCCCGTCAATGACCAACTCGGATCATTGCCTCTATGGCTATCCCGCCGAACCCACCGACGCCACGATGAAGTCGGGCCCGGTCATCTTCCAGACCTCGATGAAGCAGGACGACACCACACTGCAACCCGAGGTGTTGCAGTGGATGACGGACAACAAGTGGACCGGCGCGCACGTCATCTGGCACGCAGTCCGCGGTTGCAAGGACGGCACCGCGGGTGGTCTCTTGGGCCCCCTCGGCTTGAGCACCAGTCTTTGCACGCAGCACCCAGAGCTGGTGCCCGCCGATCAAAACTGCAAGACCGCCGGTGACGGCTATCAGTTCTTGCTGTTTCACCGACACATGCTGCAGTCACTCAAGCAGCTCTGGCCCAAGCACGCCGCGGACTTCGACGGCTTCAAGAAGTTCCCGACGACCAAGGCCGACTTGGACGCGCCGTGGAACGCGAGCGACCCGAACTGGGGCGCGAACAAGACGCAAGTCCTCGCCGCCGCCGATATCGGCGACAATATCGACAAGCCGGAGAACCTCGCCAAGTTCCCGACCGAGGGTGCATTGGGCCACTGGTTGCAATGCAACGTCGGCGCGAAGCCGCTCGCGGATTCGCCGAACGAGCCATACATCGGTCTGCACTTCAACCTGCACGATCAGTGGGCGCGCACGGGTAGCGCGCACGGCTTGAACGACGGCCAGGTGAACGTCACGAACTACATGTTCTGGAAGCTCCACGGCTGGATCGACAACGTGTGGGAGAAGTACCGCATCGCCAAGGGCATCACCAAAGACCCCGCGGCGATGCAGAAGTACACTCAGGATCTCAAGCAGTCCTGCAACGAGATGGATATTGCCGAGAATATCCTTAAAGGCAACACCGGCATGGCGACGACCGATTGCCCACCGGACGTCAATGAAAGCGGGGAATTCCACACCAAGGTGCGCCCGCTCTTCGAGTCCGCTTCGAACCATTGCGCCAGCTGCCATGGTCCGTCGCAAACCTCACCGTACGCCAACCTCACCTTGGGTGGCGCGGTCTCGAGCAAGTGCATCGTCGGTCGCTTGAAGCGCGCGTCGCTGGACGGCGGGCAAATTCAGTTGCTCGTCCCCGGTGACCCGGAGCACAGCTTCCTGTACCTGAAGGCATCAGGTACGGCGGATGGCGCGGGTTGCGTGTCGAGCGATGTGAACAAGCCTTGCAACACGGCAGCCATGCCGCCGAGCGGCAAGACGTTCACCGACGCCGAGCTGAAGATCCTCTACGATTGGATCAAGGGCGGCGCGGCCGGCCCGCCCTGATTGGGCGGAAGCGTTACGAGGGGCTGGCTCGTTCCAGCCTCTCGTGACGTCCTCTCGATGCGCTCGGCAATCGAATATCAATTCGCGCAACCGTTGAGCCACACGGCCACCGAGTCGTTGTAGTCGGTGAATACAACGTCCGGTGCACCATCGTGGTTGAAGTCCGCGATCGGCCCTCTGCTTTTCCAGTTGCCCGTGTGATAGGGCAGAGGCGGCGTGAGGAATGTGCCGTCGCCCGCGCCCAGCGCGACTACCAGGCCATAGCGGAACCAGCCGACAATGTCAGGGATATTGTCGCTGTTCATGTCCAGCACGTGGAGATCGCCCACTTCCGCCACTTGCGGGTCAATGTGGCTGCGGGCGTAACTGCCGTCAGCCTGGGCGAGCAGTACAGTGATGTCGCCAGCCGCGATCACGAAGTCGAGCCTGCCATCACCGTTGAGATCACCGGATGAAAGATCATCTGGCCAATCCCACTCGAAGTCGACGATTTCGTTGACGGTAGTGCGGACCTGAAACGCGCCGCTGCCATCGTTGCGATACATCAAGAGCGAGTTGGGTTCGTGCACCAAAACGCTGGCGTCAAGGATGCCGTCCCCATCTTGATCCGCGATGACGAGCTGGACGGCTGAATTCAACGAGTTCGGAAATGGGTAGCGCGCGGGCTTCAGAAAGTGACCCGTCCCATCATTGAGGGCGATCATGAGCGCGTCGTAAAACAGGTAAGCGAGATCCTGAAAGCCATCCGCGTTCAAGTCGGCCGCACGCCAGCTGTAGCTCTCATAGGCTGGCAGGTTCAACGTCTCGCCGGTGACTTCCCCGCTGCAGTTTCCTCGAAACAGCTTGATGAAGCCTTGGTCGTTGGGTGGCCCGAGCGCATCGAGCAGGCCGTCGTTGTCGAAGTCGGCGAGGGGCTGCAAGTACGGTTTCTCACCGTCCAAAGCCGGCGCTTCGCGCCCAAACTGGCCGGTGCCGTCGCCGAGTAGCACAGAGGAGGTGCCAGTCGGATCGTTTTCGTTCGTCGCCATTTCCGATGCGGATACGACGAGATCCAGGAAGCCATCTTGATTCACGTCCCGCGCGTTGAGCGTGCCATTGTCGATCGCAACTTTGATTTTCGGGTTTGGTTCGACGAAGCCGCCTCGCCCATCGCCGCGCAGAACGACTATGCCAATCTGCGCCGCAACTAGATCGAGGTGCCCGTCACCATCGAGATCGGCAATCGCCGCCGACCCGAAACCATCCCACCCGTGCTTGACCGGCTCTTCGAACGTGCCGTCCCCGCGACCGAGCAATACGGCCATGTCCTCGCCGCTGGCCACCAGGTCAAGGATGCCGTCCTCATTGAGATCGGCGCTGCCGAGCCACTCGTAAGGCCCCGTCACCGGGTACACGCCTCCGTTATCGAAGGTACCGTGTCCTTGATTGCGCAGGACGCGGATGGTTCCGTCACCAGCAGTTGCCAGATCCACCGCACCGTCGCGATCGAAGTCGACCGCCACTAGGCCTCGTGGTTGCGGCCCGACGCTCATGTCCGTGTTCGTTGCGAAGGGGCCCGAAGCGCTGCTGAAAAGGACCTTCAAAATCCCTGACACCGGATCAGCGACGGCAATGTCGCCGTAGCCATCCGCGTTGAAATCGGCGATGACGGGCGCGGCCGCATCGCGTTGGTACATGTCTTGGAAGCCGGTCGCGTAGTCAACACTTGCTGCGAACCCCCCACTCGGTTGCGCCAACAGAACGCTCAACGAGTCGCCGGCGAGCGTGGAGACGACCAGATCATTGCGACCGTCCGCGTTGACATCGCCCGTCGCGAGACGGTCCGCTAGGCCGGGCACCGCAAAAGATCCCGCGAGCTCCAGAACACCTGCCGGGTTTTGCTGCAGCAGCAGCACGGCATCCTTGTTGGTGATCGCGACGTCCAGCTTCCCGTCGCCGCTGAAGTCACGAGTAACGATGTCTTGCGGAACTGGGTCGGGCTGTTTGTGCAGTTCGACCCCGGCGCCGAAACGCCAACCAGCAACGCTATGGTAAAGCCGTGCGACCGTGCTGCCGCGACCTCGATCGATGCCGATGACATCGACTTGTTTGTCACCGTCGAAGTCACCGACGGCTACTCGCTTGGTGTAGTCGTAGTTGCTTGAAGTGTCGGGCAAGCCGATGCCAGGAGCGGTTCCGAGCAGCAAGGTCCCGCGGCATGCGCCCCGAGTCGAAACCGCCGGGGTCGGCGACGCGACTGCGCCTGAAGCCGACCATAGACAGCTGCTGTGGCCGCCGAGCGAGCCAGTCTCAGCCCCGTTGACTGCGCCGCCATTGCCGAGGTTCACCTGCGAGTCACGTCCAGCCCCGCCGCCTTCGGCACCTGCGCCGTCGTCCATGCTCCGGCTGACGCGGCCGCAGCCGAGGGCCACGCTTCCAGCAAGAAATAGCAACGCGCGAAATTGAGAAGAGTGCATGCATGGCTGGATGGGGCGAACCCCGCACGGCGATCACTTCTTTTCGTTGATGCCTCGAATCAAAGTGGCAATCACCAGACCGCCGTGGCGCCCGCATTGCCGTCAGGGAAAGCACTGACACTGCAATCGAGAGCCATAAATGCCGCCCAGCGCCATTTTCTGCGGGATTTGTGGGGGGCAACTTGATGGTGGGCTTTAGTTCGCCGTTGAGTGTGTCGCTAACTGTCCGAGGATGTTGTTGACGCGCTTCCGGAAGATCGGCGTGAAGCTGGCGGTTTTGGCCGGGATCCCGGTCGTGGGAGCCATTCTTTTGGCGACCAACATCACGCGCGACGCCAACGAGCGCGCGCGCAGCGCCGAAGGCATTGGCTCGGTCGAGGACTTGGTGGAGCTGTCGGGGCGGATGGCGGATACGGTGGCCGAGCTGCAGTCCGAGCGCGCGCTTGCGGCGTTGGCGGCCGGCTCCGAGACGCCAGATGTGACGCCGCTCGTTGCTCAAGAGGGAAAGACCGACCGCGCGGTGCGCGCCATGGACGAGTTTCTGGCGCAGCGCGACCTATCACGGCTTCCGCGACGGCTCAGTGGCGACTTGAAGCGTGCTCGCACGCAACTCGAAAAAATTGGCGAGGAGCGCCAAAGAGTCCTGACTGCAAAAGTCAGCATCACGGAGATCCTCGACTTCTATGGCCAGACGGACAGCGCACTGATCAGCGCGAGCTCGGCGCTCACTCAACTCAGCAATGATGGCGAGCTGCTGCGCGCGTTGTCGGCGTTGGTCGCGACCATGCAGGTGAAAGAGCGCAGTTCGCGCGAGCACGCCGTGTTGAGCAACACCTTTGCCCGTGGTGTGTTTGCGCCAGGTCTGTATCGATACTTCGTGACGCTGGTGACTGAAGAGGCCGTGTATGTCGAATCGCTCGAGCGGCTCGCTTCGGATGACCAGGCGCAGCTATTTGCTGCGGCCTTGCACGGCCCGGCCGCGGAGCGCGCCGTGCGCATTCGTCAAAAAGCGCTCGACGCGGTGGAAGACGATTTCGGTATCGATGCGAAGGAGTGGTTCGAGGTACAGAGCGAGAAGATCGCGGCGTTCGGCAAGGTCGAGCGAGAACTTGCACGGCGCGCCCGCGGGGTCGCCAAGAGCAAGGTCGCGGCGGCACGCGCTGCTGTGACCTATTCGCGCAACTTGGTGGTTGCCGTCGTTGCGACGTCACTTTTGCTCGCTTGGATCATCGGTCGCAACATTTCGCGCGGCGTTTCGAACTTGTCGCGTGCCTCAGAACGCATCCAAAAGAACCGCGACTTCTCAGTGCGCGTCGAGAAGATCAGCGGGGATGAATTGGGCACGCTGACGGACGCTTTCAATGACATGCTGTCCGGGATCCAGGCGCGCGATCAAGAGCTCGACGACCACCGCAAGAACTTGGAAGACCTGGTCAAAGCGCGAACCAGCGAACTCGAAACGCGCAATCGCGACATGCGGCTAGTGCTCGACACCGTCGAGCAAGGCCTCGTGACCCTCGCGCCCGACGGCACCATGTCGAACGAACGCTCGCGCGCGTTCGACGAATTCTTCGGGACACCAGCCATCGGGGCCCGGTTTTTCGAGCATCTGGCGGGCGGCCGCGCCGACCTCGGCCTTCATCTGCAGCTCGACTGGGAACAGCTCACGGATGGGTTCTTACCGACGGAGGTAGTGCTCGCCCAGTCGCTCAAGCGCCTGGATCGAGACGGCAACAACTACGCACTGTCTTACAAGCCAATCCTCGATGGAGAGGTGGTTCGGGGCGCGCTCCTGATGGTGTCGAACGTGACAGCCGAGGTGGCTGCGCGCAGCGCTGAGGCTGCTCAACGCGAACAGATGAAGGTGGTCGAGCGGTTCCTGAACGATCAATCCGGATTCCGGATGTTCCTGAACGAAGCGCGCAAATTTTACGAACGAATCGTGCAAGGGAGCTTCGCGAATTCGGCTGAACAGATGCGCGTCATTCATACCCTGAAGGGCAACGCGGCCATGTTCGACCTCGACAGCGTGGCACGCGCGGCGCACGCCCTCGAGCAAGCATTGGTGGAAGGCCACGCCGAGCTCTTGGACGCGCACGTGCAAGCCCTGCGCGAGGCGTGGGGAAGCTTCGAATCACGCGTCGCCACGTGGGGACTCGACGGCAGCGATCGCTTCGAGATCACACGCGGCGAACTCAATGAGCTCACCACCGCAGCGAAGCCATACCCGCGCGTCGAAGCACTTTTGCGTCGCATCGAGTACGAGCCGGCGCAAACACAGCTTTCGCGGGCAGGCGAGCAAATCCGGCGCCTCGCCCAACGACTCGGCAAGGAAGAGCCGGAGACCCTCGTCGAAGCCAAAGGCGTGCGCCTGTCAGCGGTTCGATTCAGGCAGTTTTGGTCCGCATTCGCGCATGTGGTGCGCAACGTGGTCGACCATGGCCTGTACACGAGCGAAGAACTGAACGCTCGCGAGGCAAAGAATCGCGTTCGGCTGCGTGCACGCCAGGTCGATGACAATGTAGTGGTCGAAGTCATCGACAACGGGCGCGGCGTCGACTGGGAGCTCGCGCGCGCCCGAGCAACCGCTCAAGGTCTGCCGCACGCGTCCCGCGCAGAGCTCGAGCGATCCTTGTTCGCAGACGGCGTCTCGACCGCAAGTGTGACGACGGATATTTCCGGGCGCGGAGTGGGTCTGTCGGCGGTGGCCGTGGCGTGCCAAGAACTCGGCGGCAGCTACTCGCTCACGAGCGAACACGGCCATGGTGCGCACCTGGTGTTCACGATGCCGATCGAGCCGCGCGGGCCGGTGCGCAGCATCCAAAAGACGGCGCACGAGTAGCGAAGCGCGGCGGCTGCTCAGCATGATACTCAGCGCGTCGGGCCACGGCGTTTTCCGATCGAGTCGTCGCGAGCCGCGAACCGCTTGCGGTCTCTGAGGCAAGCGCCGACGCGAACTTCGCGAGTGACCCATCTGTTTCCGGCGATCCACAGATTCGCTTCTACGCCGGAGTGCCCCTGCAGACCGCGAGCGGAGCTGTGCTTGGCGTGCTGTGCGCAATCGATCGTGAACCTCGGCCGCCAACCAACGAACTGGAGGCTCTGCGCTTGGTCGCGTCTCAAGTCATGGTTCAATTGGAGCATCGCAAACGAAAGCTCCAGGATGAAGAAGAGCGAGCAGAAGAGCGTCGAGCGCTTCGATCGAAGGAGGCTGAACTAAGGGACGCAAATGTTCGTCTTCGTGCACTGTTCGACTCGATGGAGGAAGGTGTCGTGGTCCAGGACCAGTCCGGGACCGTTGTCAGCACGAACCTGGCGGCTCAACGAATTCTAGGTGCGGCTCGACTCGAAGAGCAGAGCGCTCACGGCCCACCGCTCATGCCACTCGTGCAGGGATCCTCGAATGCCGTAGGAAGGATGGGGCGCCCGTGGTGGTCGAGGTGACCAGCATGCCTTCGGTGTTCGGCGGCAAGCCGGCAATCCTGGCGATTATTCGGGATGTAACCGAGGCCGCGCGAGCGCGTCAGGCGCAAGAGCGGAGTGAGGCTCGCTACCGGGCGCTCGTGAACTTTGCGCCGGTGGGAATTTACGAGACCAACCTAGCCGGTCGGTGCATCTACGGCAATGAGTGGGCATGCCGCATTGCTGGTGTTTCGTCCGAACAGTTTTTGGGCGAGGGCTGGATGCGGTATGTTCACCCTGATGACATGTCCGCGCTCATGGCCGAGCGGACGCAGGCGAAGGCTGAGGCCAACGTGGGGCGGGGGGTCAATCACGATCTCCGCTTCGTTCACGATGACCAAGTGGTATTTGCTCACACGCACTCCGTACCGCTGTTCTCTGACGGGGCAGTCTCGAGCTACCTTGGTGCGCTCGTCGATCTAACCGAACTGCAAGCGGCGCAGGCTGCCCTCACAAAATCGGAGGCGAGCTTCCGTGCGCTGGCCGAACGTGCGCCGATCGGCATCGGCGTGCGCGTTGGTCCCAAGATGACTTTCGCCAACCCGGTGTTGGTCCGGATGCTCGGGCGTGACTCCGCGGATGATCTGATCGGGAGAGACATCTCGGAGCTGGCGGCACCTGTGTCGCGAGCGCGTATGTCTGAACGTGTCGCCGAGACCGCGCGTGGTGAGCTCGTGACCCCCGAGGTGCTCAGTTTCTGGCGTACGGATGGGCAAGAAGTGCTCCTCGAGGTCGACTCCATTGGTATGGACTTCCGGGGTGTCCCGTCAACGCTGTCGTTGTTGCGCGACGTGACCGAGCTCGAGCGGGCGCGAGCCGAAAGGAATGAAGCTCACAGCGCCTTGCTCGAATGGCTCGCTCAAAAAGAGACGCTCCTGAAGGAGGTTCATCACCGAGTCAAGAACAACCTTCAGGTGATCGCGAGCCTGCTGCGTCTCGGTCGCGGCTATGTGCGGGACTCAGAATCATTGAGCGTGTTCAATGATTCGATCGCGCGTCTCCATTCAATCGCCCTGATCCACGAACGGTTGTACCTGTCACGCGATCTCGCGCGCATCGACGCGTCGAGCAAGACGATGGTACGTCTTGGATTGTCTCATTTCCGCGGGAGGGCTCAGACGGCTGAATAGTGGGGGAGGGCTGAGTTCATTCGACGCTCGGGCGCACGGCTGAGGCGAGATGCCTCAAGATCATTGATCGAAGTTTCGCAGCTAGCCTGCTCGCCACGGTCTTTCGTGACGCGACGACGCGCGATTGCTCCACTGCAGGTCGGTGGGGCTGCGACGTGTTAGCGTTTACTCGTGCCTATTGAGACCCGGGGGATCGCGCGCAGTGAAAGCTAGAGCTCCAAATCCGGAAAGCGCAGCACATGCGCAAGAGCTGCGCGTTCCGCAGTTGCATCGACGGCGAGACGTGAAGATGGCGCGCGATGCTCACGCCTACGTACGCGGTAGCACCGCGCAATTTTATGAATGGTTGGCGACCACGCAGGGCCGCGGGATCCCCCAGGGCCCGACGGTCTGGATTTGTGGGGACGCCCACGTCGGCAATTTGGGCCCGATTGCGCGTTGCAATGCGCAGATCGAAGTCGAGTTGCGCGATCTCGACCAGACAGTACCCGGTAACCCAGCTCATGATTTGGTGCGCCTCGCGTTGAGCCTAGCGATGGCGGCGCGCAGCTCGGATCTCCCAGGGGTCGTTACGGCTCGGCTGGTCGAGGAGCTCATGAGCGGTTACCTGGATGCCTTCGAGAACCCCGGAGACACGACCGCGGCGACGGATAGCGCGGCCGTTCGCTTCGTCGTGCGGGAAGCGCGCCGCAAGTGGCGGCACCTGCACCGAGACCGTATTGGCAAGAAGCCACGCTTTCCACTCGGCGATCGGTTTTGGCCGCTGGTTGACGAAGAGCGAACAGCCGTCGAGCGCTTCCTCGACAAGGAACGCGTTCGGCAGCTCGTGACGCGGCTCGATTGTCGCGATGACCAGGCGAGGATTCGACTCCTCGACGCCGCGTATTGGGTGAAGGGATGCAGCTCGCTCGGATTGTGGCGCTGCGCCGCACTGATTGGTGTCGTGGGTCAGGTTCAAGGCGATGGCGGATACGCGCTGTTGGATATCAAAGAAGCCATAGCAACCGTTGCTCCGAGCGCTCGACCTGCTCAGATTCCAACTCATCAGGGTGAACGTGTGGTGCTGGGGGCCAGGGCCCTTTCTCCCACTCTGGGCGAACGCATGCTGGCCGGAACTATCCTCAATCACCCCGTTTTCGTGCGTGAGTTGATGCCCCAAGACCTCAAGCTCGAACTCGAGATGATGGACGACGTGGAGGCGCGCGCCACAGCACGCGCGCTCGCACGCATCGTCGGTTTGGCGCACGCGCGACAGTTGGATGCAGCGACGCGGGATCAATGGCGGAAGGAACTTTCGCAATCACATACGCGGAGTATGGACGCCCCTCCTTGGCTTTGGGCGGGGGTGGTGGAGCTGATCGGCATTCACGAACGCGCATACCTTCAGCACTGCCGGCGCTACGTGCTGGATTTGGAAAAGAGTCGTGAAAAGGCCGCGCAAGCCGAGCCAGCTGAGCGCTAACCCATGTTCTTGACGCCAAACGCTCACACCAGGTAAGCAGAAGAAGTTCGATACTCCAGAAGGGACAGATTCTTCCAGTCTTCTAGCGGCGCGACATCTGGCGACACCACGGCGACCAACGATGGTCGGCAGATCAGCTCGACGACTAGGCCCGCTCGCGCTAACTCGGCGGGTTCGGTTTCACCGATCACGAGGTCGAGATCGCGCGCGCGAAGATCCCGCAGCATTTCGCTAAACTCACCCGCTCGGATCGACGAGCGACAGCCCTCGATCGACAAGATCGGCATCAAGAAGTCGGCCGCGATGGTTCGTGCCATTGTCGCGCTCGCGCCAACGCGCAGGACGACCTCTGGAGGCTTGGCGCTCTGGCCCACAGCCTTGATCAAGCGTTCCCCGGCTAGGAACATAGACGCGGCGTATTCACTCGCCTCCCGTCCTGCGAAGGTGAGCTTGAGACCCATGGGGAGTGCGCTCGAACAGCTCTACGCCCAGCGCACGCTCCAACATGCGCAGTTGCTCACTTACTGTTGGCTGGGTGACTCCGAGTCGATCGGCTGCAGCCTTGATGGACCCCTCAGAGGCGATCACGTGAAAGTAGTAAAGATGATTGAAGTTCAGCAAGGCGACTGACGGTAATAGATAACGCGCTATCCGTCGATTCGGTTTTCCCTATGTGCGCACCACGGTTGCACCCCATGCCAGCGCGTAGTCTTCGACCCGTTCGCCCGCGCGATGGCTCGCCGCAAACACAGGAATGTTTTCTGCTACTTGTCCGAACAGTTGGCGAAGCACCTCGGTCAGCGCTCGCTGAGCTTCGAGCGCGTCATCCAAACCATCTTGGTTCGCCGGCAGCTGATAACAGATCGCGAATTCTGCTAGCGCCCAAGACTCTCCCTCGACGCGCGCGGTTAAAGCTGACGCTTCAATCGGTCCTCGCATCAACAACAAGACTCGTGGCACGGCCGCCCGTGGGCAAAAACCATGCGCAACTGCTGGGGAAAAGCGCACGCTTCGATTCGACGGACATATCCGAACGAGCTGACCTCTCGTTGGGTGTTTCGCGCGCACCAGGGACCGACATGCTTGTCACTTCGGGACACTGCGCCTCATGACGGGTGTTCGCGATGGTGGGTAAGGACCTCGGCGCACAGCGCCACCGCGAGTTCAAGTGCGGCGGCGAATCTCCGAGAGATTAGCCACAGCGGCTGTCAGGACCTCGGGATCCGCAGGCTTTGCGATGTGGGCCGTGTATCCCACGCGTAGCGCCTTCGTCCGGTCCTCCTCTCGCACGAATGCGGTGAGTGCGAGGGCCGGGACGCCTCCGCCCTCTTCGCGCGGAAGGCTGCGTACCCGCCGCATGAAGGAGAAGCCGTCCTCGTCAGGCATACCGATGTCGCTCACGAGCACATCCGGGCGGAAGTGGAGGAACTGGTCGAATCCTTCAGAAGCCGATCGGGCTGTTTCAACCGCTGCGCCGGCGTTGGTCAGCACCGCGGCGACCAACTCGCGTGCATCAGCTTCGTCGTCGACGACCAAAACACGAACTCCGGCCAGGGTAGCGCTACTGGGCGGCGCGGGAGAGGTTCCGTCACCCCGCGTGCTGGTCACGGCGCTCACCGCGACGACTGCCCGAAGGGGCAGTGTCGCGCTGAACGAGGCCCCCTTGCCAATACCGTTACTCGTGGCTTCCACGGTGCCGCCATGGAGTTCGACGATATGACGGACGAGGGCCAAGCCTAAACCAAGCCCGCCCACTCGACGTGTGGTCGAAGCGTCAGCCTGCTTGAAGCGATCGAAAACGAAGGGCAGAAACGCTGGATCGATGCCTTGCCCCGTATCGCTGACGGTGAGTACTACCTTGGCGTCCTCGTGGCGGATGAGGACCTCGATTGTCCCTCCGGAAGGCGTGAACTTGACGGAGTTCGACAACAAGTTCCAGACGACTTGCTGGAGTCGCTCGGGATCGGCGACCATCAGGCAGAGTTCGGCATCAGGCTTGAAATCTACCTTGATCCGCTTGGCGTCTGCCGACGGACGAATGACCTCGAGAGCGTCCCGAACGATGACCACGAAATCCGTAGGCTTAGGATCGATCTGTAGCTTTCCGTTGATCACGCGAGAGACATCGAGAATGTCGTCGATGATCCGCACCTGCGCTTGCGCATTGCGATGAATCACCTCGACGGGCTTTGCGATGGCTGGGTCCAAACTTCGTTGGCGCAGCAGCGCTGCCCATCCGACGATGGCGTTGAGCGGTGTACGCAGTTCATGACTGACGGTCGCCAAGAACTCGTCCTTGGCGCGGTTGGCAGCTTCGAGCTCCCGGCGTGAGAGCACGTTCTGCGTCACGTCGATGTCGAAGGTCATCACGCCTTCAATGCGGCCCTGCTCGTCACAAACGGGCAGATAGACGGAGTTCCAGTAGGTCTCGACCCGGCGCGAGTCGAGTTCGTACCACGTCAACGCTTCGAGCTGCGTGATTGGCTCTCCGGTTTGGTACACGCTCCGCAGCCGTTGATAGTAGGGTTGCTCGACCACCTCTGGAACGGCGACGGCGAGAGCCTTGCCGAGCACGTCACGACCGCCCATCGCCGCCGTCGCGAGCGGATGTACGAACTCGAAAACGAGCTCGGGACCGCGTAGAAAATTCACTATCGCAGGCACCTGCCGGAGCAGCGTCAGCAAGCGAGCACGCTCTTCGCCGCGTGCTCGCTCTCGTCTAGCCTCTTCGCGTTTGAGCTCGTCGATGTTCGTGCTCGTTCCGAACCAACGGGCGATGCTTCCGTCCGCGGCGCGCAGCGGTCTTATTCGCGTGAGAAACCAGCGAAAGACTCCATCGCCGCCGCGAATGGGGAACTCCATTTCGAAGGCTTCACCGTTCGAGATTGCCTGTTTCCAGCGTTCGAGGACCGACGAACCGAACTTGGGATCGAGGAGTGCTTGCCATTTCCAACCGTCCGTCTCGGCCAGCGTGGAGCCGGTGTAGTCGAACCAGCGTTGGTTGTAGAAGTCGACGTAGCCATCGGGGTACGCCGTCCACGCGAGTTCGGGCAGGTTGTCCACCAAGCTTCGCACGGAAGCGAGCATCGCCTCGTTCGCAGCGACCTCCCGTTCATGCTGCAAGCGCTCCTGCTCCTGCCGCCGGCGCTCCGTGAGGTCTCGAGTGACCTTGGCGAAGCCCATGAGCTGGCCGTGATCGTCGCGCAGAGCGGTGATCACGACATTCGCCCAAAACAGCGAGCCGTCCTTGCGCACCCTCCAGCTTTCATCCTCGAAACGACCGTCGCGCCGAACGATCTCCAATATCCGCTCGGGCTTGCCGTCGGATCGATCGTCCGTCGTGTAGAACACGGAGAAGTGCTGGCCAACGATCTCACTCGCGCTGTACCCCTTGACCCGCTCGGCGCCTGGATTCCACGTCGCGATGTGGCCGGTCGCGTCCAGGATGAACACCGCGTAGTCGGTGATCGCATCAACGAGATGGTGAAAGCGCTGTTCGGCCTGGCGGAGCTGCTCTTCCGCGGCCTTTCGAAGGGTGAGGTCACGCGTGAGCTTGCCGAAGCCGCGAAGCTTGCCGCTTTCGTCGTGCAAGGCGGTGATGACGACGTTCGCCCAGAAGCGTGAACCGTCCTTCCGAACCCGCCACCCTTCGTCTTCGAACCGTCCTTGCTCAGCGGCAAGTGTCAACTCGCGCTCGGGCTTGCCTGTATCGATATCTTCACTCGCGAAAAATTTGGAGAAGTGCTGCCCGATGATCTCTTCGGCGCGATAGCCCTTGATGCGAGTGGCCCCGAGATTCCACGTGGTGACGTACCCGTCTACGTCGAGCATGAAGATCGCGTAGTCGACGACGCTTTCGACAAGAAGTCGACAGTCATCCCACGAGAGGGACGGCGCCTTTGGCAGGCGGATGATGTTGGCCCCAGACATAACGTGCCTTTCGGCGCACTCTTACTTGTACTTCATCGAGACTGATGGCGCCAAGGAAAAGTCCGGCCTCTCAAAAGGAGTTCGAGTGATGATCGCTTGCGTGTGGCACGATGTCACAAGCCTGACCGTCGCGAGATCGCTGGCGCACGCGCACCACGCTTTGTCAGCGTTCATCAACAGTAGATGACGTAGTGCGCATGGGTCGCAGTTTCTCAACCACTTCATCGCCGACTTGGCGCACTGCCTCCTCCAAGGTGTCGCTCAAGGTTTCGGTGAGGCGCTGAGCCGCGTCTGTTCCAGACCTTGCCACGATCGGTCGCTCCAGAACCAACGTGCGTTCGACGACCGAACGGCGATCATCGCGCAGGCTGAACGTTACAATGACCCTCGCCTTTGGCGGCAGAGTGCGGAGCTCTTCGAACGCGGTCAACCCGTGTTTTCTGCTCCCTCCAAGCCGACCAACGCGAGCGTCGCCCGCACGATGGCCGCGACCGCATCCACCGGCAGATGTGTCCATTCTTGGAGGGCAAAAGCCACATTTTCACCAACCGTCATCGAGCTGAACAAAGCTCCGGACTGAAACATGACCCCAAAGCGCGGGGCAGGCTCGTCGTGCGTCGCCCGACGCCTTCGGCACCGCCAGACGTGGCTAACCCCTGCTGACAAGAGATGAGGGCGATTGCGGCGCAAAATACCGTGCCTTTGATCACCCCTGACACGATGTCGCTGGCCTTTACCGCGCTCTG
>DASQCO010000047.1:0-20497 GCA_035634635.1 Polyangiaceae bacterium | reverse complement strand
CATATAACGGGTGTGGAATCGTCGTTTGCCATCATTGCTGAGCCCAATCGGCGGGCCATTTTGGGGTTGTTGCTTGCGTCTGAGCGCTCTGTCGGTGAGCTCGAACGCGAGCTTCGGCTGTCGCAACCTTCGGTCTCCAAGCACCTGGGCGTGCTGCGTGATGCGGGATTCGTTGAGTCGCGCGTCGAGGCTCAGCGGCGTCTGTATCGATTGCGACCCGAGCCGCTGATGGAACTGGATGCGTGGCTCGAACCCTTCCGTCGCTTCTGGTCGAAGCACGTCGACGCCCTCGAACAACATTTGGACAGGATGGCGAAGGAGCCCCCTGTGAAAGGAAAGAAGAAGCCATGAATCAAACCGATCGCTACACGCCGGGCGCCGCCGCCGGAGCTCACGTCAAAAAGGACGGAGAGAAGTGGACGCTCGTGCTCGTGCGCGAGCTCGCGCATCCGCCGGCAAGAG
This sequence comes from Polyangiaceae bacterium, assembly GCA_035634635.1. Taxonomy (GTDB): domain Bacteria; phylum Myxococcota_A; class Polyangia; order Polyangiales; family Polyangiaceae; genus PMG-095. The sequence goes on along the minus strand of DASQCO010000047.1, from coordinate 20,035 downwards.
TTTGGGAAGCGCTCACCGAGCCCGAGCATCTGCGACAGTGGGCGCCATTCGATTCCGATCACAGCCTCGGCCGAGTGGGCACCGCAAAGTTGTCGACGGTGGGCTCGCCGACGCCGCAAGTCTCCGAAGCGCAGATCAAACACGCCGACGCGCCGAAGCTGCTCGAGTACAACTGGGGCGGGCAGGACATCCGCTGGGAACTGGAGTCACTCGGTGGCACGGGCACCCGGCTCACGCTCTGGCACAACATCGACCGTCGTTTCATCGCCATGGGCGCCGCTGGTTGGCACATCTGCTTGGACGTCATGGACCGCGCGCTCGCCGATCGCCCCATCGGACGCCTCGTGGGCCCGGCGGCAATGCAGTTCGAAGGCTGGCAGCGCTTGCACGCTGAATACGCGAACCAATTCGGTGTCGAACTTCCCAAATGGGGACAAGGCTGAACAATGCAAACTTCCAAATCAACTCGCATCGGTTTCTGGGTCGCGACTGGGCTGTTCTGCTTTCAGATCGGCTTCACGGCGTTCGGACAGCTCGCTATGCCGCAGGTTGCCGCGGCGTTCGAGCACTTGGGTTTTCCGAGTTACTTCCGCGCGGAGCTGGCCTGGGCGAAGTTCATCGGCATCGCGGTGTTGCTCGCACCAGTGCCCGCGCGGCTCAAAGAATGGGCGTACGCTGGCTTTGCCATCACCCTCGTCTCTGCGTTGATCGCGCACTTCTCGGTGGGTGATGGGCCGCAAGCGTGGAGCTGGGCGGCAGGCACTTCGGTGCTGTGGGGGCTGTCGTATTTCTTCTGGCGGCGCTCCGAGAGCGCAACGGTGGCCGGGCAAACGTCCGCCGCGCGCCCGGTCGAACGCGCGAATGCACGCGTGTTTGCGAACGGCTGACATTCCAGAGAGCCGGGCTCGGGGGAGTAAAGCTGCGCACGTGGAGCCCGCGTTCGATGCGCGGGCAGCGCGAACCGAGCGAACGACGAACAGCGCCGTCGTTTTGCGGATCAGAGTGGGCTGCTCGCCCCATCTCATGCTCAGCATGAAATCAACGCTCTGGTTCTCCGCGCTTGCCACGCTCGCTTTTGCGGCATTTTCCTGCATTCCGACCAAGCAGCTCCCCAGCCCGTCGGCGACCGAGCGGGCGGGGGTTGCGAACGACGACGTGGTCGCGACCTTCTTCGACGACGATTTTTCGACAGCCACGGGCGGCTACAGCTACGCCTACGGTGGCAACACCCACATCAAGATCGCCAAGAGCAGCTCGAACGACGGCGGTTCGATGCTCGTCACCTATTTCGATGACGACTACTCGGGGGTAAACGTTTCGATGGGCACCAGCAAGCTGCTGGATCTGACCCCGTATCGCAAGACGGGCAGCATTACGTTTCTGATCCAGGGCGGGCCCGCTGCGCAAAAATTCATGATTGGGTTGATGGACGTTCACGCCGACGGCAAGAAGGTTCAAACCAAAGTGAACGGCGATGGCTACGCGATCGTCAAAGAAGGCACTTGGACGCGCTGCACGATCCCGCTCAAGGCCTTCAGTGATGACGGCGTGTATTGGGACGCCGCTCAGAGCCGCGAGATCTCCGCGAAGATGGACTGGTCGCGCATCAACGATTTTCGCATCTCGATCAATCGCGGTGAAAACAAGGTCGAGGCGGGAAAGCCGGTGCTGTTCTATCTTGACGACATTCAGCTCAGCAAGACCGCCAAAGGCGTCGAAGATCCGGATGCGTATTGGGATGCATTCAAGTCCGACGCTCCGGCTTCGCTCGTGACCGACTTCACGCGCTGGAAGGACGCCTGGCAGACGCAGCACGGCAAATCAGCAGAGATTGCCGCGAAAGTCGTGGCCGCGCCGAAGAACGCGCCGCCGGCCGCCAAGGGCCAAGCCTTGAAGGTCGATTTCAAACCCGGTGATTGGTACGACGCGTTCATCCAACCCGCGAACGCGAACGGAATGGTCGCGGATTGGAGCAAGCACTACGCGGCGACGGTTTGGCTGTACACCGAGAAGCCCTATCAGACGTTCGACTTCGTGATCCTCGATCGCGATCACGAGATGTTTTGGACCAAGCTCGGCGCGGCTCGCGGCTGGAACCAGATCTTGATCCCGTTCCGCGCGTTCACGAAATTCCCGTACTTCCAGCCGCCCGAGGCGAAGCCGAACAACAAGTTGGACTTGGACGGCGTCTATCAATTCGGGGTCAAGCCCGGAGGTGAAGTGCCAGGGACGCTCTATCTGGCGGATTTGCAGCTCACCAATGCGCGCGAAATCGTGAAGGAGAAGGCGCCCGCTGAGCTGCCGGCGACCTTTCAGGGCGAGCTGAACAAGGTCGTGCAAAAAATCCCCGACATTTACGGCATCAACGTGGGCAAGTGGGTGCCTGACTTGCTCGACCCGGCCTCGGCGGGCCCCGAGAAGCAGCTCGGGCTGGGTGTGGTGCGTTACCCTGGTGGGTTACTTTCCGACGAGGAGGACTGGCGCAAGACGCTCGACGCCAAAGACAACAACATCGACACCGACGAATTTCTCGATTGGTGCGCCAAGTCCAACTGCAAGCCGATGTTCACCGTGAACGTCGGCGACGGCACGCCGGAGCTCGCGGCCGCCTGGGTCAAATACGTGAACCAGACGCGCAAGGGGCCGAAAGTTCAACTCTGGGAGGTGGGCAACGAAATCTACGGCGACTGGCACCGCTATTACGCGAAGTGGGGCAAGGACGGCGGCGTAGCCTACGGCAAGGCGGTTCGCGCGTTCGTCAAAGCGATGAAAGCCGTGGATCCGAGCATCAAGGTGAGCGCGGTGTGGATGCTGAACGGACCTTGGAATCAAGCCGTATTCAAAGAAGCCGCCGATGTCGTCGACGCGGTGAGCGTGCACCACTACGCCCAGAACTGGGGCTCCGAGAGCGACCAAGGCTTGCTCGCGGTCTCGTCCGAATCCGACACGCTGATGAAGGGCGTGAAGAAGCAAGTGAACGAACTCGGCGTGAAGGGGAAATCGTACGAAATCTGGCTCACGGAATGGAACTCGGTCGACGCCAACCCCGGACCGCAAATCCTGCAACACGTGAACGGCCTGTTCGTCGCGGACTACTTGGCGCACTTGGCAGCGTCGCCAATTCAGATCGCGAACCTGTGGGCGCTGTACAACGGTCGCGACAAGCGCATGGGTGACTACAGTCTGATGGCGCCCAAGGGCGATCCCCAAGAGTTCAATTTCCGCCGTCCTTCGTACTGGGGATTCGAGATGATCTCCAACACGCTGACTGGCAGCTTGCTCCAAGCCAAGACCGACCAAGAGAACCTGTCGGGTTTCCTGGCCAAGCGCGCCGACGGTAAGGCGGCGATCGTGTTCGTGAACAAGAATTTCGACACGGACTACAAGACGACGCTCGCGGTGCCCGGCCTCAAGGGTGATGCCACCGTTGAAGTGCTGACGAGTGACGGCTCAGGCGGGCTCGTGAGCGCAGCACCGACTGGCAAAGCGCACGCGTCCACAGGCCCCAAATCGAAGAAGATGAACCTCGCCGATGGCTCGACGATCGTGGTGCCCAAGGCGTCGATCGTGACCGTGAGGTTCTGAGCTCATTCGCGCTCAACAGGCTGGCGAATTCCGCCGGGTCGAGCGCGAAGGGCGGATGAAGGGAGGTTCGCCAGCCCAGGCGGTGACCCCGACGACCGATCCGTCGGAGTCACCGCCGCTACTGAGTCCCGGTATTCGCAGCGCTGCACGCCCCGCCGTGCTTCCAGCCGAGCTTTCCCCGTTCGATCAGCCTGACCGCCCAGTGCCGTGTTTGCTCGCGCCTCTCACCCCGATCCCCGGATCGCGTGCGTGAACGACGCATCAGGCTGCAGCTCGCTGTGATGGCTACGAATCGCCGAGTGCTCACCACAAACTCCTTCCGACCCTGCTAGTAACGCGCCGACACAGTGCTCCCCAGATGTTTTTTCTCACGCCCCTGGGACCAGTTAATCAGTCTTGGCACAATCAGCGGTCGTCGAGTTGTCGCTCGAGTTGTGCGCGCGTGAGCGTGTCGTACAGCTCGGTGGCTGCGGCAACGCCTACGGGCAACAGCAGGATGCCGCAGCACGGCAACCAAAATGACAGCGCAAAAGCCACGCCGAATCCAAGTGCGCTCGCGCTATGTGCCTTCACGAAAGCGACACGATCGCGTGCACCAATACCTCGCAGGGTGAGTGGATAGTCGAGCAGATTCCAAGAAACGCCCAGCGCGCCGAGCGCGAGCTTCAATGGAGTCGTGATGATCGAAACGACAGGCACGGCGAACTCCAGCAGGGTGAGCGCGAGCACTGGCGGAACGAACAGTGCGACCCCCAGTGCTGTTGCGCGCAGACCGCAGGCAAATTCCCCCATCGTGCTGAGCGCGCGTCGGGGGGACGCGCCGAGATCGGCTTCGACGATGCCGACAATGCGCTCCAGCGCGGGCGCGCTCAGTAGCGGAGTGAGTAACGCCGCCAAGAACCAACCGAGCACCGAGCCTGCGGCGACGGACAACCACGATGCCGCGCTAGCTCCGAAATTTCGCACCGCGCTTTGGCCCGCGAGCAAGTCATGCACCCAAGGTGACAGCACTCGCAACGAAAGAGTGACGAACGTCACCTCGAGCACGGCGAACACGACTGCAGGGATGAGCGCGTAGGGGTAGCTCTTCGGCAATCTCGAAAGTCGACGAAAGCCGGTGAACAGCGCGCGAAACCCGATCCAAAAATCACGCATCGAACCAGCCACGCGGGCTAGGGTAGCAAGCTCGAAGTGTGGGTGGTTGGCCGATCGTCATGCGTCGGATGCATCGTGCCCGTCGAGCTCGCTGCGGCTGGCGAACAACCGTGACCATAGTGGTAGACAGACGCCAAAATAGACGATCGATGTACTGAGCGCTCGACACACGACATAAGGTAGGTGACTGAGCACCAGCAATCGGTCGAAGCAGAACGCGTTGCACGCGAATCCCAACGCTTCGATCGCCAGGAAGCAGCCCGCCTGACGCAGCCAATCACGTGACGGATCGCGGAACGCGACCCACTTGTTGCCGACGAACTGCGCCGCGATGCCCAAAGTCAGTGCCGGAAAGCTCGCGACGCGTGCGGGCAAGCCAAAGCCACTCACCAACGCGATGAGGACGAAGAAGTCCAAACCGGTTGCGACCAGACCAACGATGGCACTGCGGCTGAGCGTGCGAAGGGGGTGATCCACGCATCCCCCACTAGCGAGGTCCGTGCCAAGCCGGCACTTATGTAGTTTCAAGTAGTTAGCCGCCTTGACGGCATCTCGGGTGCGAACGACGGGTTACAGGTGGTTCAACCAGTTCACAGTGGGGACGCTACTCGAGACTCAGGTGCCCGCCCGCGGTCGCCCCGCGAAAATGACGGCGCCCGAGCTCGCCCAAGCCCGCCACTGCGACGCACACGAGCCCGCCGCTGACCAGCGGTGCGCGGCCTCCAGCGAGGTCGGCGAGATGCCCGACGATCGGGCCGCCAATCAGCGCAGTCCCGCCGATCAGCGCGGTCTGTAGCGCGAGCACGCGACCGTGCATGTCTGGCCGCGTGCCGACCTGTGCCAGCGTCGTCGATGCGGTCAGGTAAACCATGCTGCCGGCACCAACCAAAAACGCCGCCGGCGCGGCGATGGCCACCGAAGGCATGAGCGACAACAACAACATGGCCAATCCCAGCATCAGCGCGCCGAGCACTGCGTGTCGCAGCTCCACCAGTCGTCGTTGCGCGACGAGCAGCGTGCCCAGCACTGCGCCGCAGCTCAACGTCGCGTAGAGCGTGGCGAACGCGCCCTCGGTGCCACGCAGGGATTGGGTGACGAAGAGCGGCAGCGCGACTCGCAGATTGAATGAAAAGAGCCCAACAACCGCGAACATTGCGAAACTGATCCAAAGGCGCGGCACTGCTGCGACGTAGCGCAGCCCCTCGCGCACTTCGCGTCCGGTGCGTGCTTTGGGCGGCTGCCGCAAAAGCTCGCCTTCACGCATCATGACCAGGCAGGCGATGACCGCAAGGTAGGTCAAGGCATCGAGCGCAAAACACCAGCCGAAACCGACGCTCGTGACGAGCACACCCGCGATTGCTGGACCCAGAACCTGCGACAACGCGACGATCATGCTGTACAGCACGACCGCGTTCGGGAGCACGTCCTTCGAGACCATCTCTGGGACAAAGGAGCGGCGGAGCGGGTTGTCGAACGCGAGAAGCACGCCACCCGCCAGGGATAGCCCGTACAAGGCGATGAGCGGCGGGTGTGGCAAGAACGCGAGCACCGCGAGCGCTGCGGACTGAGCCATCTCCAATCCTTGCGTCAGCAGCAGTGCTCGCCGCTTGTCGGTTCGATCCGCCACGGCACCGGCCCATGCCGACAGCACCACCAATGGCCCGAACTGGCACGCGGCGAGCGCTCCCACGGCCAGGCCGCTCTGGCCGAGCTTCAACACGAACAGGATCAACGCCAGGTTCGTGAGCTGGTTGCCGGTGTTCGAAATCAGTTGGCCGACGAAAAATAGGCGATAGTTGCGCACCGCGAGCGACTGGAAGGTGCCGCCCAGCGCAGCGCGCGTGCGGCCGCGGACGGTCGTGGGGAGCGACGGCGGTGTGGGCGGGGTGGACATGAAGCGTGCGATCAAGCCTCGGTGCGGCCGGCGCTGGCGAGCCGTTCGAGCAGCTGGATCGACTTTTCGAGCGCGGCGCGTTCTCGCGCTGGCACAACGCTGTCGATAGCGCGTGAAAGCCAAGCGTCACGCGACGCGATCGCCGTTTCGAACAAGCGGTTGCCGGCGGGGGTCACGCTGATCACACTCTTGCGGCGATCGGTCGGGTCGGGCGCTGCGCGAACGAGGCCGGCGCGTTTGAGCGCCGCCAGTGTTTGCGTGATGGCTTGATGCGTGACGTGCTCTGCAGCTGCGAGCGCCGACGCCGTGCTCGGTCCGTCGCTGCGCAGACGCATGATCACTGCCACGTGGGCGATCGGAAGCTCGACGCCGCTTTCATAGGCCGCCTCGCGCAGCCGACCTTGCAGGCGCTTGATCGCGAGCGCCAAGCGCACGGTCAGCGGGTCGGGGGTCGGGGGGCGAGCTCGGTGGGTGGCCATGCCGCACCATGATTTATACAAGGTACTTGCGCAAGTGACTTGTGCACTCTAGGACAGAGCCATGACCAACGAAGCACAGCGCTCTGCGCTCCTCGTGATGGACGTCCAAGCCGGAATCATCGACCGCGTTGCAGATGGCGCGGCCTACCTTTCCCGAGTTACCGAAACGGTGGGCGCCGCGCGTGCCCGAGCCATCCCCGTGATCCACGTGGTGGTCGGTTTCCGGCCTGGCATGCCGGAGGGGAGCCCGAAGAATTTGGCCGTGAGCACGCTCTTGCAGCAGCGCCCACCGTTTCTGATCGATCCGCGACCGCTGCTCACCCCCGCGGAAAGTGAGATCGTCGTGATCAAGCGACGCGTGAGTGCGTTTACCGGGAGCGATCTCGAGGTCGTTCTGCGCAGCGCAGAGATCGACCACCTCGTGCTGTGCGGCATCGTGACCAGCGGTGTCGTGCTGTCCACGGTGCGTGAAGCAGCGGATCGGGACTACCGATTGAGCGTGCTCGCCGATCTGTGCGCGGACCCCGACCCAGAGGTGCACGCGTTGCTGATGAACAAGGTGTTCCCGCGGCAGGCGCGGGTGTTGAGCGCGGCTGAGTGGCTCGCACAGGCCAGCTGATTCACGCGAGTGCTCCCAGGAGCGGGGCTGTATCCGGATCGGCGGCGTGCATCGCCCGCTGATATGCCGGGCGCGCGCCGATTCGCTGCAAATAGGCCAAAATGCTGGGCCACGGCGAGAGGTCGTAGGGCTTGAAGCGCCGCATCGTGGTCAGCGAAAATACGGTCATGATGTCGGCGGCCGTCAGCGCGTGACCTGCGAGATACGGAGCCTCGTTCAGACGCGCCTCCAGCAAGGAGAGCACGTGAGCGAATCGCTCCCTCGCCGCGTGCAGCACGGCATTGCTCTCTGACGGGTCGGCGCGCTCGAGAGCCATCACCTGCAGCACGCTCGGCTGCAATGTGCCGTTGGCGAAGTGAAACCAATAGAGATACTCGGCAAAGCCCGGCTCGCCGCGCTTCACCGCGAGTCGGTCCTCGCCGTAGCTGGCGATCAAGTATTCGACGATCGCGGCCGACTCGCCGAGCGCAAGCGCTCCGTCGTGGATCACGGGCGCCGAGCCCATTGGGTGCAGTGCCTTGTACTCGGGCGGCGCGAGTCGGTTGTCCTTCCGCCGATGGTACCTCTTGAGCTCGTAATTCAGCCCGAGTTCCTCGCACAGCCACACGATCCGCTCTGACTGGGAATGTCCGAGATGATGCACCGTCAATCGATTGTCCGTCATGACTACTAGGTACGACGCTGACTCGAGCGGCGCTTGCCGATTGCTCCGCGCCTCTTGCCTAATCCTCTCTTCAATGAGGAAAAGTGACGTCCGCGATGTTACGCTGCGCCGATGACTATCGCGGACCTCGCTGCCCTCGCCGGGCGTCACCTCCCGCGCCAACGCGGCGATTCCGCGCAATATGTGCGACCTTTGCGCAATGTCGGCATTCTCCGGCACCACCGGCCGACCTCGTTCGAGGCCGCGATCTACGATCCAGTCGTTATCTTGATCCTCCAAGGTAGAAAAGAAACGATCCTCGGCGGTGAATCGTTTCCAATGAACGTCGGGGAGTGCTTGCTAGTCAGCCACGACTTGCCCGTGGTCGCGCGCGTCACCAAGACCCCGTACCTCGCGTTGATCTTCGACGTCGAACTCGCCACCCTGCGAGAGCTGTACGAGTCGATGACGGATCCGGCGCCGTCCCCGGCCCAGGCCCGCTCACTCGCGGTCCACGAATGCAGCTCCGAGCTGGTCGACGCGCTCCAGCGCTGCCTCGGCCTCGCCGGAACGCAGATGGACGCCGCGGTGCTGGGCCCGTTGGTGTCGCGCGAGATCCACTATCGGCTCGCGACGGCGCCATTCGGAGGCATGCTGCGCGAGTTGATTCGTCATGATAGCCACGCCAGCGCGATCACTCGCGCGATCGCGCAGCTCCGGCGTGACTTTCGCTCACCCGTCGAAATTCCGAGCTTGGCGCGCAGCGTCGGTATGAGCGCGTCGTCATTTCACAAGCACTTCAAGTCGATCACCTCGTCATCGCCGCTCCAGTATCGCAAGAGCCTGCAACTCTTGGAGGCGCGGCGACTGCTGCGAGCCGGCTCGCTCTCGGTGACCGAGGTTGCGTTTGACATCGGCTATGAGAGCGCGGCTCAATTTAGCCGCGACTATTCGCGCAAATTCGGCTCTTCGCCGAAGCACGAGGCAAAAATCCTCGCCCGCTGACCAGGGCTTCGATTCACGTCGTCCACGCATCCGTCGGAATTCGACGCTGACGATCGTTGCATTGCGACTCGGCGCGAGTCCGCTGTCACGTGCGCGACATGCGTACGCAACTTGGAACATCTGCTCTTAGCCGAAACGTTGCCGCGCTGACGCCGCATCGCCGACTAGCTTCGCCGCCGCGACGGAGCCGGATGGGTCGGTCTCCAGCAACGAATGAGGCGGAGTTCAAGCAATGCGTAATAGTCACTTTGGATTGCGAGCCGTGTCAGCCAAGGCGCTGCCGTGGATGCTGATTGGAATTGTCGTTGGAGTCGGTTGCGCGGGTGCGCCTGGCACTCGTGAGTTGGCGGGTGAAAGAGCCGAAGCGCTCACCACGGTCACGGTCAGCTTTCAAGAGGGGCAGCTCCCGACGACCAGCTACACCGGTGCCCGCGACACGATGTTGGAAGGGCTCGCACCGACCACGAACAACGGTAGCGACACTAGCTTGTCCGTCGACGGCGATGGCCAGCAGAATGCCTTGCTCGCCTGGGACTTGAGCCCAGCCATTCCCGCGACGGGCGTGGTCGAATCCGCAACCATCACCTTGGTCGTTTCCGACAAGAGCCCGGAGACCTTCAGTTTCTACGAAGCCAAGCCGGCCTGGGTCGAGAGCAGCGCAACTTGGAATGTGTTCGCGAGTGGTAGCAATTGGCAGACGCCCGGCGGGCTGGGCGCGAACGATCGCGGCAGCTCGGCGCTCGGCAGCTTCTCGGCCTCGGCAACGGGAACATACACCGTCACGTTGAACGCGGCCGGCGTCGCGCTCGTGCAGCAATGGGTGCAAGCCCCCTCGTCGAATCAAGGCTTATTCTTGGACGGCGCTGCGACCACCAATCGCCTCGAGTTTCGTTCGAGCGAGTACACGACCAAGAGCTCTCGCCCGAAGCTCACCGTCAAGTGGCACGACGGCGGAGGCGGCGGAACGGGCGGTGCCGGAGGAAGCGGCGGCGCAGGCACGGCCGGTACGGGCGGCGAGATCTCGTTGAATACCACGCCGGGCAACTACAAGGGCACGTGCGATGGCTCGCTCGGCATTGCCATCGACGGAACCTATTTCTTGGACGGCAACGATGAAAATCAGGGACTGCGTATCTATCTGCGCGGTGCCAACGCGACACCGGTGCAAACCAAGGACGTGAGCACTGCCCTCGGTCTGACGACGTCAGACGAGGTCGACCTCGAGGACGGCGCGCGCATCGGGAACCGCGTGTACATCCTCGGCTCGCACGGCCGCGACAAGAACGGCAACCTCGAGCGGATGCGCTATCGATTTTTTGCGCTCGACTTGTCTGGCTCGGTGCCTAGCCTGGGCATGACCGTCGCTGGCTACACGACGACGTTGCTCGATCAAATGTTGGTCTCTGCGAATTGGGTCACGCCGAACAGCGCGGTCATCACTTCGCTCAGCAATGCCTCGAAGCTCAGTGTTGCGACCGACTCGAATTTGGCGCCCAAGGTGAACGGCACCAACATCGAGGGCCTGACTTGGTTGCCCACGAGCGCGCGCCCGAACCAGCTCTTGATTGGCTTCCGGAACCCGGAACAGGGCAGCTCGGCGATCCTCGTTTCGCTGCTGAACGCGGATGCTGTCGTTGCCGGCGCAACCGCGCAGTTCGGTGAGGCGATCTTGCTCGATCTGGGTGGGCTCGCCATCCGCGGCATGGCCTGGTCGCCGGTGCACCAAGCCGTGTTGATCTTGGGCGGACCGCGGCAGACTGCTGCGAGCCCATTCCGACTCTTCAAGTGGAGCGGTGTGGCTACCGACGCGCCCGTGCTAATTCAAGACATCACGCCCCCCGCTGATTCCTCGGTGGAAGCGGTCATCCCGTGGCCCAATACCCACGACGTCCAGATCTTGTTCGACCAAGGCGACTATCAGATCGGTGGCAACAACTGCAAGGACGTCAGCGCGTCGAGCCAATTCTTCAAAGACGTGATCGTTCACGTGCCCTGATCGGTCTCGGTGGACGCGCCACTTCGGAACTGGATGGCCCCGCCGCGGCTCGTCGCCGCCGGGGGCTTCATCGGCTATCGGCTCACCGAGAGTGCACCTCGCGGCAAACCAGGCGCCTAGCCAACCGACATTGCCGTGCGCAGCTCCTCGAGCAGCGCGCGTGGCGTCACCCCTGAAATGGCCCGGAATTCCGCAATGAGGTGGGCTTGGTCGTAATATCCGGCAAGGCTGGCGATGCTCGCCCAGCTCGGTCGCTGGTCGGTGCGTGCGGCGCGCAGCGCGCGACGGAAACGCGAGAGCTGCGTGTAAACCTTGGGGTTCACGCCCATGGTTTCGTGGAACAGGCGACGCAGGTGCCGCTCGCTCACGCCCAGCTCCGCGGCGACGGCGCTCACACTGCCCTGCGACAAGCGCTCTGCCGCGTCGAGGGCGAGTCGCGTGTTCGCGCTGCGCAGAGGAGCCGCGGCTAGGCGAGAAGCGATGGCTCGCTCCAGCGTCGCGGCTGCATCGAGCGTGTTACGCGCATTCGCCAATTGATCGCACAAGCGACGCGCGGCAGCGCCACCCCAGAGATCTTCGAGCGCGACAATGCGTTCGGAGAGCGCTGCCGCTGGCGCACCGAGCACGGCTTCATGCGTGCCCAGGTGAAGGCGCGCGGTGACGGTGCGTTGCCCGCTCCGAATCAACTTTCGACGGACCCGTTGCCGCGGGCCGAGCGCGTGTACGTCGAGCCCGTTCGGCACGGATGAGCCGAAGCGAACGACGAGATGAATCTCAGGTCGTGGAAGCGCCACGCCTCGGCTGTCGGAGGTGCGCTCATCCGCGAGGAGCGCGGCTACGGCGGACGCTGACGACGCGCTCGGAGCGATCCGACGGCGGTCTACGGCACTCTCCAGCATCGAGCAAGTGTGTCGCGCGCGAGCCTTTTGCGCAAGATTGTCGCGAGTTGTCCGATTTTTCCAATTCACGGTTGCTCCCGCTCACTACGTTTGGGTCATGAAGATTCTAATCACCGGAGCGACTGGAAAGGTCGGAAGCCGGCTCAGCAAGCGACTCGCTCAGCGCGGCGATCAGGTTCGTGCCCTCGTTCGTGACGCTTCTCGCGCTGCAGATCTGCGCGAAGCAGGCATCGAGCTCGTCACGGGCGACTTGCTCGATCAGGACTCGCTGGCGGCCGCCGTGCGCGGCGTCGATGCGGTCGTCCATTGCGCTGCGTTCTTCCGCGGTGCAACTCCGGAGCAAGCGCACGCAGTCAACGATTTCGGCACGCAGCAGCTGGCGAACGCGGCACGAGAGGCGTCCGTCAAACGCTTCATTTTCACGAGTACCGGTTTAGTCTATGGCCCGTCTGCTGGGCGCCTTTGCGCTGAAGACGGCCCCTGTGCGCCGCTCGCGGCTTACCCAGTGAGTAAGCTTGCTGCAGAACGCTTTCTGCTCGCGGTCGGTGGGCTAGATGCTCGCGTGTTACGGCTGCCGTTCGTGTACGGCGATGGCGATCCGCACATCGCAGAAATCGTCCCTTTGATGCGCGATTTCCCGGCGACGCAACGCATGTCACTCGGGCATCATGCGGATGTGGCGCAAGCCGTCGCTCGCTTGCTCGATACGCCTTCGCCCGCTCATCGCATTTACAATGTGGTCGACGACGAAGCGCCAGACCTAGCAGCGCTCTTCGCGTCGGTGGGTGCACCTCCACCCGACGGATCGAACCCCGAGAAAGCCCGCGCATTCGAGGCGCTGCTCGATGGCCGACGGATCCGCGAAGATCTCGGCTTCAAACCCCAGTTTCCGCGACTCGTCGATGCCGTCGCCGCGGGTGCTAGCTGAGGATCGTCTCCGCGCCGGTGAACAAGGCAATGAGCGCGCGCGGCGCGTGTTCGTCGTTGAAACAAATGGCGTAGGTCCTGGCCGCCTCTGCTGCGGCATCCGCGCTGCGGATGAACATCGCTTCCTCGAACTCCGTGAGCGCGACTTCGAGATCGTCTGGATGTGCCGCAATGGCTTTGCCGAGCTCCGCGCCGTCGAACATCGCGAAATTGGCGCCCTCGCCGTCGGGCGGATTCAGGTGCGCAGCATCGCCGAGGAGGGTGACACCTGGGACTCGCTGCCAACGGTGCCCAGGCGGAAGTGCGTGAATCATTCGCGGAACGGGCGCGGTCTCGCCGTCCGTGATCAAGGCCCGGAGCTCGGGTGCCCAGCCCTCGAACTCGGCGGCCACGCGGGCCTTTGCGCGGTTCGCGTCGTTGAAGTCGATGTTTGCGACCCAGTCTTTGGGCTTGGTGAGCGCGACATAGGCGTGCAGTACGCCGTCCGTTTCGCGGTGAGCGACGATTCCCTTGCCGGGTGCGAGCGCGTATAGGGCGCCGCCTCCGACGACCCTCGCGCTTGCGGGGTGACGCGCGTCTGCGTCGAGCAGGTACGTCTCGATGAACGTCGTCCCGACGTACTCCGGTTTGGCATCGGAGAGCAGGGAACGGATTTTGGACCACGCACCGTCGGCGCCCACGACGAGGCTCGTGGTCACACTCGAACCGTCCGCGAACGTAAGCTCGTGTCGTCCGTCGCCGAGCGCGCGCACGTTCGCGAGCTTGCGATCCCATTGGACCGTGTCGCCCGGCAGCGAATCCAGCAGGATACGCCGCAGATCGCCGCGGAGTACCTCGGGGCGTATGCCGCTGCCGTCGTCTGGCTGATCCAGTAGGACCGTGCCCCGTGGGTCCAATACGCGCGAGGCTTCGCCGCCTCGATGAATGATCTTCGTGAATTCGTCGAACAGGCCGGCGGCTTTCAGCGCGAGTTGCCCGTTGTAGTCGTGGATATCGAGCATGCCGCCCTGCGTGCGCGCGTCGGCGGAAACGTCGGCCTCGTAGACGACGGCGGGAATGCCGTGGATGTGCAGCACGCGAGCGAGCACGAGCCCGCCGAGGCCCGCGCCAATGATTGTGATGGGAGTCATGGTGTTTCCATTTGGGGGAGCGGAATTGCAGCCGTATTTGCGGTGGAACAACGTTCCACTATTAGCCTGGAACGCTGTTCCAGATCTGTCAAGATGTGGCCATGGCGAAAAAGGCCCCGCGAGCACCGGCGCGTCGTGACGCTGCGCTGTCACAGGAACGGATCGTCGGTGCGGCAATCGAACTTCTCGATGAACAGGGCGAGGAAGGCCTGACGTTTCGCGCGCTCGCCACGCGACTGGCGACTGGTTCCGGTGCGATCTATTGGCACGTCACCAACAAGAGCGAGTTGCTCGTTGTGGCAACCAATGCCGTCGTTGCGCGCACGCTTTCCGACCGTCTTCCCTCCAGCTCACCGCGAAAGGCAATTCGCGACGTCGCCGTGTGTGTGTTCGAGATCGTCGACGCGCATCCCTGGCTCGGGGCGCAGCTCTGGCGCGCTCCGTCGCCGACCGCGATGTTGCAGATCTTCGAGCGCATCGGGCGGCAAGTCCAAGCGCTCGGGGTTCGCGGTAGCGCCCAGTTTACGTCGGTCTCGGCGCTGGTGAGCTACATCCTCGGCGTCAGTGTTCAGAACGCCGAGAGTCGTCGTACGTTCGAGCCGTCTGCGGACCGCGCCGAATTCCTCGCGAAAGAGGCGACGCGCTGGAAGGAATTGGACCCCGAGGAGTATTCGTTCACGCGCAGCGTCGCCACCCAGCTGCGAAAGCATGACGACCGGACCGAGTTCCTGGCTGGGATCGACCTGATTCTCGCCGGGATCGGCGCTTCGAAGTAGGGTGAGGTATGCGATCCCGTGAAGCCCTGCCCGACACGCAAGGGAACACCAATGCCGGGTGAGCGGACGGCTGCGAGCATCGAGAACGGCGAGGAAGCACGCGCTTTCCTCCAGGATCGGGTCGCGCTCTTTTGGAAGGTGCTGTTCTTCCTGATGCTGTTCGCCAGCACGCTGGGAGCGGTCGGTGCGCTCAATCGAAAGCCAGGTGGGGACTTGGCTATCGATATCATCGTCGCCGCAGAGGCCGGGGTGTTCTGGTGGATCAGCAAGACCGGACGTCGGTCGGTCCGCTTCTTACGCACGCTGGAGGCGGTCGGCCTCTTGCTGTATTTCAGCAGCTCGACCTTCATCGGTCGCTATGTGCTCGTGGGCTTCGTGCACGAGCGTTCGCTCACGACGTCCGACGCGATTTTGATGGCCGATGCATACCTGTCGATCTTGGGTATCTTCGGTTCGGCACTGATGATCCTAGTTCGCGCGGCGCTCATCCCTTCGTCGCCTCGGCGTACCGTGTTGTATACGGCGATGATCGGTGTCCCCAGCGTCCTGACGCCGACTTTGTTCGTTCCGGCCGCAGCTGGCGGATTTGCTTGGCGCGGCCTCGATTCCCCAGCATTTCCCTGGTTTCCGGCGGCGCTCGTGATGGTCTGGTGCTTCGTGGTCGTGACCAGCACGGTCATTTCGCGAGTCATTTACGGTCTTCGTGCCGCCGTGCGTGACGCACGCCGATTGGGGCAATACGTGCTCGAAGAGAAGATCGGTGAAGGCGGCATGGGCGAGGTGTACCGCGCGCGTCACGGGATGATGCGGCGTCCGTCAGCACTCAAGCTACTACGCGCAGGACAAGCCGAGCAGCGTCACCTGGTTCGGTTCGAGCGCGAGGTTCAGCTCACAGCCCGCCTCACTCATCCCAACACGATCACGATTTTCGACTACGGGCGCACCGACGACGGCGTCTTCTATTACGCGATGGAGCTGCTGGACGGCGCGACCCTACAACGAGTCGTCGAAGTGTCGGGGCCACAAGCGCAAGCCCGCGTGCTGCGCATCCTGACGATGATTTGCGGCGCGCTGGTCGAGGCTCACTCGATCGGGCTTATTCACCGTGACATCAAGCCAGCGAACATCATGCTGTGCACGCAGGGTGGAGAGGCGGACGTAGTAAAGCTGCTCGATTTCGGGCTCGTCAAAGAGCTCGCGGTCACGGGCGACGCGGCGCTTTCGGTCGCGGCCACGCTGGTCGGAACGCCGCAATACATGGCCCCAGAGAGCATCCTCTCGCCAGACTCGGTGGATGCGCGCGCGGACCTCTACGCGGTGGGAGCCGTGGCGTACTTCTTACTCGCTGGGGACGTCGTGTTCAGTGGCCGAACGATCGTGGAGGTCTGCTACCAGCACCTGCATCAGGAGCCGATGACCATGGCCGATCGCGGCATCATCGTGTCGAGTGAGCTCGAGCGAATCGTGCTTTCGTGTCTTGCCAAGCGCCCCGAAGATCGGCCGCAGAGCGCCGCCGAGCTCAAGCGAAGCCTCGAGGCGTGCGCCGCGCGCGAGGTTTGGGATGCCGATCAGGCACAGCAGTGGTGGCGTGAGCATCAGCGGGCATTGCAGAGCGACGGCCCGCACAGCCTCGGTAGCCACCGCACGATCGGGGTGGATGCGCGGTCGCGCTCGGCGCTTCGAGCCGCGGGCTGAAACGCGAACGCGCGTTCGTCGCTCTCGAGCTCAAAACCAGCGTGCAAGTGCATCGTCCAGCGAGCGCGTCGATGCGTTGGTCCAAGCGACGCAGCCGTCGGGGCGAACGAGCAGCGACGGTCCGTCTTTGATGCATACCGCGTGCACGTGTTTGGGAAGCGCTCGCTCCGAAGGCGAAATGAAGATGCCACCACCGCGCTGCATCAGCTCATAGAGCCATGCCTCGCTGCCGTCCCTGAGCGTGAAGAGCTCGTTTCTCGCGAGCGTGCCGACGCGCGGGTCGTCATCACCAAGGTCGTAGCGTGTGTCGACTCCGGTGAGCATTTCGCCGAAGTAGCGATTGCCCTCCGGGAGGCGCATCAAGTCGCTGACGATCGTACGCAGTGCGCTAGTGAGTGGGTCGGGGCGCATCAGCGCGACTTGGGCACGGGTGTTTTCGAGGACCCGCGCGGCGACGGGGTGCCGTTCGGTGGTGTACGAGTCGAGCAGGTGATCACGACCTGCGACTGCGCTGGCGAGCTTGAAGCCGAGATTGGCAGCGTCGACCAGGCCGAGATTCAGCCCTTGGCCGCCGAACGGTGAGTGCACGTGCGCCGCGTCCCCCGCCAGGAAAATGCGGCCCTTTCGATAGGTCGTGGCTTGGCGAGCGTTGTCCGTCCAGCGCGTTGCCTGCGTCATCGACACGATCTTGACGTCGCTGCCGCTGACGCGCTGGAGCGCGGCTTCGACCTCGGCTTGGCTGACCGGTGCGTCGCGGTCGGGCGGAGGCCCACTGAACTCCGCGGTGAAGACGCGACCCGGCGAGGATGCGATGAGACCGCGCGGCGTTCGCTGCCAGCCTTTGGCGATTTTCTCGGGAACGTCGAACTCGGCCACGACTTGATAGCCAGTGATGGTCGGATCCGTTCCGGGGAACTCGAAGCCCGCGAGCTTGCGTACGCGACTCTTCCCGCCGTCACAACCGACGAGGTACTTCGCGCGCAGTGGGCCAGCGCTGGTTTGCAGCGAGACACCCTGGTCGTCTTGCTCGAACCCTTCCACCGTGACGCCGCGACGGATTTCGAGACCAAGCTCGCTGGCTCGCGCGTTCAGCAGTTTTTCGAGCGCCTCTTGCGGCACCATTCGGAAGTGGCGATCCGGATCGCGTTGCAGCTCTTGGTCGATCAAGAAGATGGCCGAGAAGTGACCGCCCGGCCTCTTCACGGGGCTGTTCCCGAAACGCGCTTTCAAGGCGGCTTGCATCACGGCCAGGGTGGCTGCGTGCGCCTCGTTGAGCGTGGGGGCGAGTCCGCGTCGCTCCAACGCTTCTGCCGCCACGGCGCCGATTGCGGCGGCCTTCAGCATGCGATCCGGCTCCAAAAGCCGTTCCAGCACGAGCGGCTTCAGACCGGCGGTCGCGAGCTCGATTGCCAGGAAAAGCCCGACTGGGCCAGCGCCAACGATAACGACGTCGTGAGTCATGCCCAGAATAGTGAACCGAATAAAACTTTTATCCAGTAAAATATTTGGCTTGGTTTAAGATTGTGCCATGGGCGAGCTCCGCGAAAGCAAAAAGCGCGAAACCAGGCAACGCATCTCCGACATTGCCACCAGCCTGTTCCACGCGCGCGGCTTCGACGCGGTGACCGTCGAGGAGATCGCCGCCGCCGCAAACGTGTCCAAGGTCACGGTGTTCAACTACTTTTCGCGCAAGGAAGATTTATTCTTCGATCGCCAGGACGAAGTAGAGCCGCTCTTGCGGCAGGCGCTTGCCGACCGACCGAAACACGGAGCCGCCGTCGATGCACTTCGCGATCTGGTGCAGCGACTGCGCGAGCAGAAGCATCCGTTTGCGCGCATCGACGACCAGACGGTCGGCTTCTTTCGCGTCGTCGCCGCGAGCCCGTCACTCAAATCGCGGCTACGTGAGATCGAGGCGGAGGCAGTCGAGCTGCTCACCGCGGAGCTCGGCGCTGCCGAGTGCGATGGTGTCACTCGACTGATCGCAGGCATCATCGTGCTCACCTGGCGCACGGCATATGATGAAGCGATTCGCGTGTTCGAACACGGTGGCTCGGCCAAGAAGGCGAACGCCGCCTTCATCGCCTTGATTGAGCGCGGATTCGCAGCCGCGCGCACGATGGCGTGAAATCGAGATTGGGCGCTCGACGCGCTTCGTGACACCCGAAGGGCTGCGCTCCAGCAACACACCTCACAGAAACGCGCTGTTCCAACCGAAGTCGCTCACTCCTGGCCCGCGATGGCGTCGCTCTTTTGGCGCGCTTAGAACGACCCTGAATTTGAACCGCCGAGTCGCAGAGGCCGCAGAGATCTGAAAGAGCTTTTGAGGGGGCGCGATTCACGGCGAAGCTAGTCGTGGCTACGACGTAAGCATGCGCGATACGCAGACCCCGGTCTCTCTTTCAGATCTCCGCGGCCTCTGCGGCTCTTATGATTGGTCACATCTCCGACAGCCGCGCGGCGACACGGCGAGTTTGCGGTGTGCTTCCGGAGGGTGAGCGCCGCCCGCCTTTTGGGGGGTCGCCGGCGTGAAGCCGAAACGGCTGGGCGCGCCCTTCGCTCGCTGCCGGCCGAACGCGCAGAGGAAACGTTGCCTCGCGGAGCAACCTTGTCCGGAATTGGGCCTTGTCGGGCGCAAGCAGGCGCGAACGGACAACGGTTCTTTGCCCGACACGTAGGGCAAACTAAGTCGCAGTATTGGAACCTGAGAGCCGACGAATCGGTCGCATGCGCCAATCCCTCTGTTTCAAGCGCCGGATGTGCGCGCTCGCTTGACGGCGATCTTCGCCGCGAGATGCAGCGCACCAAAGCATTGTCGAGCATGAAATCGGTTGTGCGCTCGGCAAAGGAGCCGAAGGTTCGAAACCTCGTTCCCACCGTGCCGCGCAAAGGGGATCACGTGATCCAGCTGCACGAACGCCCTGGCCTCGCAACGTCGGCCACTTGCTGAGACAAACACGCATCGACCGCCGTCTCGTTCGTGAACCTCGCGCCGTACATCGACGGACACGTAGCGTGTGCCGTTGCGCGATGGTTGGGCTCCGCCTGGTGGAGTCGCTTGGTTGAGTTGCGACGACTTCACCACGGGATCGGCCACCGTCTGATTGGTGGACGTCGCATCCGTCTTGGTGCGGGGCACGGTTTCGTTCTTCGATTCGAGCTTCGTTCGCGACGTGTTGCTTCGGCGTCTCGCTCCGACGCCGAAGCGCCGCTTCTCTTCCTGACGCACGAA
>DASQCO010000046.1:0-33368 GCA_035634635.1 Polyangiaceae bacterium | reverse complement strand
CGCTTCGTCGGCGATTTTCGTGCCTTTGCGGGCTGCGTTCGCGCCGGGCTGCGTCCAAGAATCAGCGACTTGGTCGACAGTATTCGCGAGAGTCCCGCGAGCGGACCCGATAGCGTCGATGCTGCGCAGGCTGGCAGCGCGCGGCCGCCTCCCGCCGAAAGCACGGAGAGCACGCCGACGCGACCTCGAAGCTGGGGCGAGCGGATCTCGCTCACGCTAGGGTTTGCGCACCCTGGAACAAGAGAGGTCACGGCGCGCGTGTCCTTTGCTCAGCTGCGTCTGCTGACGTGGGTGAGCGCTTTATTGGCACTCGCGTTCAGCGTGGCTTTCCTAGCTGATAGCTATCACTCCGCGAACATCGAGTGCTTGGTGGGCTGCTCCAACCCTGAATTCCAGCGCTCACTGGCGCGCCTCACTTTGTATGCGCTGCGCAGTGCGGACCTCACGAGCGGCCTGTCGCAAGCCGTGCCCATGCTCTTCTGCATCCTGTGCACCTACGTCTGGGCCGTCGGGCGCATGTCGCGGCTAGCGCTCGCTCATTCAGCATCGCGACTGTCGCCGCCCGATGGCGAAACGGACCTGGTCAGCACGCCGATTCGCTTGATTCTGCACCCCAGCTACACCGAAAAGGGCGTCGATTCCGACGCTGGTTTCACGCAGGTCGAGCGAAATTTGGCCAACGCCATCTGGCGCCCCATTACCGGCAAGTACTACGTGATCGCTGCGGGCTCCCTGGTCTTCTTCCCACTAGTGCTCTTTGCACTCAAGCCGCCCGCGACCCTCTGCGGATCGTGGGGAACGGTGTTCCTCAGCGCCGGCCTGGCGCTGTGCGTGTTCCTGATCGGCATCACCAATCTGCAGCTCGTCCAGTATTGGTTCGCGCTGCAGGGTCTGCTCAAACGCGTCCTCGAGCACCCACTCGGAGCGGCCTTTCGTACCGTGCCCGCGTTCGCGCGGGACTCGGTCGACCATCAGGTATCGCGCTTGCCGGACGAGGAGCTACGTTGGTCGGCCTGCTCACAGCAATTCTGTGATTTGATGCGAGGGGTGAGCGCGATCGGCGCGATCGACGAGCTCGCAACGGAGCGCTCGGAGTTGCTCGACAGCGGCTCTGCCCCAGAGAGCTCCACCCAGCATTTGAGCAAGCTACGAGAAACGGCCCTCGTCAGAGCACAACTCTCGCCCAGCCCCGCACAAGCCCAGAGCGGTCCGTCGAGCAAGCATGTGGTCGAAGCGCGTGCTGAAGCGGAGGCCGACCTCGGTAGAGAAGTGATCCGCCGGGCTTCGCTGATCACGAAGCTGTTAGAAAAGCCTTGGGCCACAGCCGCTGTTCGCCACGTGCAGCAACCCAAGGCACACGCCGCGCCTTCGCAGATCACTGGGCAGCTGGAGCTCAGGCTGCTAGCTGCCGGTGGGGACATCAGCACACTACCCGAGAATCCGCCGCAAACTGAGAGGTCGAGCGGAAGCTTCGCGGCCTGGACGGCTCCTCGCGCGGTGGGCAGCATCACGGCCTCCAGCGTGCCGCCGCCCCCCACCCCATCGTCCGATTCGGAGCGCGGCCAGCTCGACGGAGCGGACCAGGAGACGATCGACGCGCTATCGCCAGGCAGCAGTGCCTACTCTGCTCACGAGCTGCGTTGGCTCAGGGAAGCGCAAACCTTCGTGGCAACCGTGGTCACGCTGCTCATCCACCGACACGTTCGCCAGTTTCGTTACTTCGTCCATGTCACGACCGGCTGCGCCCTGCTACTCGTGCTCGCAGTGACCAACTACCCCTTCGAGCCCTATCGCTTGCTGTTGACGTTCATGTGGGTGGTCATGGGCACCGTCGTGGCAACGAGCCTGTGGATCTTCATTCAGCTCGATCGCAACACCCTCGTCAGCCACATCTCCGGCACAGATCCGCAAGTCGTCACGATGAACAGCGCGCTAGTCCTACGTGTGTTCGCTTGGGCCATCGTGCCGCTACTCAGCGTCGCCGCCGCCCAGTATCCCGAGGTTGCCGACGCCCTGTTTCAGCTCCTGAGCCCATTCGAGCACGCGCTGCGGTAGCGAATGATCTTGCACTCGCGCAGGAGCGCGAGCCTCTTTTCCTCATTCTCCGTCGCATTCGAGACTCGAAGCCGGGAGCTGTCTCCCGTCTCGAAATTGTTGTTCGAGTTCGAACGGGATTTGCGAAACGGGAATGGTCTCGCCTTCCGCGCGGCATCGAGCCAACGTGCTCGAGTCGCCATGCGCGCTCGCTCGTAGCTCGAGCCGCGCCAACGCTCGGATTCTGACGCCGCGCGGGTCCGTCGTGGCAATGTCGCGCAGTTGCCTTGGCGCAGAAAAGGCGCCGCTTTCGGCGCGTTGAGCGAGCGCAATTCGAATCGTTCGAGTTGACCGATGACGGGAGTGTGTACGCTCTGCATTCGAATGATGTTTGTTTTCACCATCATTGCGAGGCGCACTCACGATGATAAGTTGCGAGGCGACTGAGAGGTCGGGCAGCCGAGAGGGACCTCGTCTGCCGTCGACAATTCACCGGGAGAGATGAACTATGGGCGGTTTCAAATGGACTTTCGCAGGTGCGCTATTGCTTGCTGGCTGCAGCAGCTCGGGCACAGAGCCATCGCAGAGCATCGACACGAAGGGCGAAGCGCTCACCACGAGTCTTGCCGCGCGCAGCGGCGCGCTGTGTTTCGTCGAGCGAACCGGTGGCTTCCACCGCAACATCGGCTTCGCGGAGCCAGGCGCTGACGGCTTCGTCGACAGCGCCCTCGCACAGGGGGAAGCGGTCCTTGGCGGCACCAATACCAGCACTGGGTACCGGCTCGCGCAGACGGACGTCGAGTTCGAAGTAACGGACATGCGCGCGGCCTGGGACGATGCGGCGCATGGTCCGCGCCAGCAAGTCTGCGCCGAAGTCAGCGTACGAAATGCCTGCAATTTGGAGCGCGCTTGTTGGCACGCAGATGGCGGCTGGTCGCTCGAGCGCAAGTCGAACCCCGGAATGACGACGCTCAGCGACTGCGGCAACAACGGTGAAACGATCGTCGCCCAAGATAGCGGCGCGTCGGAGCGAGCTGAACCGCTGCTCGTCGGCAATCGCTACACCCTGCACGTGGATGTTGCACAGGGCAGTACACAGCCGCAAATCAGCGCCGTGTTCAAGAAGGGCAGCAATGCTCGAGTCGTGCAGCGCGCTTGGACGGCGCCGCTCGCGGGCTTTTCTGGGATGCGTCACGATCGCATGGGGATCCGCAGCCGGGTCTCTGGACAGAAGCCCATGGCATACAGCGAGCCGCTGACCGCGTCGTGTCAGGACTGTCAGAGCACGCTTTCAGCACTCGTCCAAGGCGACGCACAAGGGTCATCGGGGCCGCTCTCGTGCACCTACGAAGGCGCGTTCTCACCGCCGGAAGCCCTGCGCCTGACCACGCAAACGTGTCGTGGGCCGATGAAGAATTCGCTGGCTTGGGCACCCCCCGCGGGCATCAGCGCCTCGGACATCAGCGGCTACTCGGTGTTCCGTGATGGTTTGGCGCAAAATTTGACTGCCATCCCCAGCACCACTTGGGACGATCGCCTCAACCTGTTGCCCAGCCAAATCTACACCTATCAGGTGGGCTGGCGCGACGCAGCGGGCAAACTCCGCGATCTTGCAACGCTCGCTGTGACGACGCCGGAGGCGTGCAAGCCCGAAGCTTTCGATGACGGTGTGCACCATGTGGGCGCCGTGCTGATGCGCTTTCGAGACGCGCCTCTGCCGCGAGAGCCTTATTCGCTCGCAGCAGCGCGCGAGGCATTCAGCACCAGCCCGAATTCAGCGACGGCGTTCATCCACGAGGTGTCACGCGGAACAGCGACGCTCGACATCCAAACCTACGGTTGGATCGATCTGCCCTACGCTGCGCGGGATTATTGCTCCGACACTTATGATCCACCCGGCGGCGGGACGCTCGGCTACGGCTACTGCGGTCCTTCCGTGAGCAACCCCAACGAGATCGGCTACTTTGAGTTCGACTCATTCGCGCGCCAAAACGGCGTGCCGATCGACAGCTTCGAAAACGTCATCTACGTGCTCCACGGGCTCGCCAATCGCGGCGCCGCCGGCTATGGGCGGATCGATATGGGCACTGCGACTGGCAACATCGATACCAGCGCGCTGGTGCACGAGATGGGGCATCTGTACGGGCTCCAGCACGCCTTCAGTTGGGACTGCGACAGCGCATCGACGATCTCGCCGGGCGCGGATCTCTTCGATCCAGGCAGCAACGGCTGCGAAGCTTGGGCCTACGGTGACACTTCCGACACCATGGGCACCGGCCCGCATCACTACAACACGGTCAATTTGCTGCGACTCGGTTGGCTCAGCGGCGCGGAGACCGCAGTCGCCGAGATTGGCCAGAGCTACTGGCTCGGCAAGCTCAACTCGACCACTTATCCACTGCGCCAGTTGCGAGTGCCGCTGGATCACCCGGCCTCGTACTTCCTCGAATATCGAGCGGCGGAGGGCTTCGACGCGCTTTCGCCCTGCAGCACGTGCAATCCGCAAACCGGCGGCACCACCTCACCCGTGCAAGGCGTCACGATTCGCACCGTACCCGGCAGTTGGACCTTTCGCGGTGTGAGCCAGTTGGACGCGGGCACAATGGTCGTGAACGATCCGCCGTTGCGCGGGGGGCAGAGCTGGTATGACCGCTACCGCAAGTTGACGGTGCGTGTCCTCGAGGAGAACAGCGAGGGAGCCAAGGTGGAGGTCGTCTGGGATGGCAGCGCGACGGCTCCGGTCGCCAATTGCCAGGATGGTGCGAAAAACGGCACAGAAACAGACGTGGATTGCGGAGGCTCGTGCGCTGGCTGTTTGGAAGGCCGCGCGTGCCTCGCGGCGAGCGACTGCCAGAGCGGCGATTGTCGTTCGGGGAGTTGTTACTTGCCCCCCGTAGACGTGAAGGCCGGCGGAAACTTCGCTTGCGCTCAGTTCAGCGATGGCAGCGTGCGCTGCTGGGGTAGAAACGACCGCGGGCAGCTGGGCGTGAGCTCGCAAGCAACTCCCGTGGGCGACCAGCCGGGAGAAATGGGACTCAGCCTGCGCCGTGTTCCGCTGTCCGGGCCAGCGCAAAGCTTTGCGCTCGGCGACGGGCACGGCTGTGCAGTGCTCCAAGGCGGCGCGGTGGAATGCTGGGGCAAGAACAGCAATGGCCAACTCGGCGCCGGCGACACGACCGATCGCGTTGGAGTGGTCGTCAGGGCCAATCTACCGGCAAACGCGAATTCCGTGTCCTTGGGCGACGACTTCAGTTGCGCCCTGTCGAACGACGGCAAAGTCCGCTGCTGGGGATCGAACTTCTCCGGTCAGCTCGGCCGAGGCAGCAGAGACGACATCGGTGACGGGCCGAACGAGATGGGCAGCGCGCTTTGGCCGATCAATATCCCCGGTCTGCCCACTCAAATCGCTGCCGGCTCGAACCACGTGTGCGCGGTCGTCTTGAATGACAACTTCCAAAACGAGCTGCGTTGTTGGGGCGACAACGGCTCAGGACAATTGGGCCTAGGTGCCACCGGTTCCTTTGGCGATTCCGCGGCTGAGCTCGTACCGCCAGCGATTCTTTTGGGCACCGGCTTCAGGCCGAGCGCAGTAGCTGCGGGCGCGTATCACAGCTGCGCCGTGAACAATACGGGCGCACTCAAGTGCTGGGGTTCGGCAATGTTCGGCGAGACCGGCTACGGTGATACCAAGACACGAGGCAGAACCACCGCGACCATGGGCGACGCACTGCTGACCGTCCCGCTCGGGCGAGCCGTTGCGGCGGTGCAAGCGCACCAACTGAGTACGTGCGTCGTCTTCAACGATGCAACCAACGTATGCTGGGGCTTCGCTGGGGCTGCGGTCGGGCAACCCAGCTTCATCGATCATTTCGGTGTCGGTGATGCACCCAATGAAGTGAGCCCGAGCTTGCCAGCGATCGATCTCGGTCCCGGCTTCCAGACTGCGGCGTTCGCCGCCGGTTACACGTTCAATTGCGCTCTGTCGACGGACCGACGGCTGAAATGTTGGGGCATGAACTCATACGGAGAACTCGGCGCAGGGGACGTGCTCAGTCGCGGGGCAGCCGCGAACGAACTCGGTGCCAACTTGCCCTTCGTTTCGCTGCCGTAGGCACAACCGCAGTGTGCGGCGCGACGCCTCAGTCGGCGCGCCGCGCGCCCATGCGCGAGGCTGACTCAGCCGCCCACCGATTCAACCCAGTTCAGGCCGGGGTCAGAGTTACGCCGGTGAATCCGCGGTCCAGCCCAAAAGCTGGACTAACGCGCTCGCCTGGCTAGGCCAGCGCTGCAGAATGGCACGCCGCGAGTCGGCGTCGACCGTTGCTGCCGAAACCAGCAAGCGCGAAATGACCCCTTCCAGGGCAGGAATCTTTTGCCAGCGCGCAACTGGAAGGACGCTTGCGCAGGTTCGATCCAATAGCTCGAGGGCGGATTCGATCAGCGGCGACTCGTTCTCGCGCAGGGCCAAGCCGAGCCAGGCCAGCACCGACTTTTCGAAGGAGATGCGCAGATTCGGATAGCGCGCCTCGTTGCGATCCCTGGCCCACGCATCCGAAATGAACCGAGCGCTCGATCGCGCAATCGCGCAGAAACCCGCGACGATTTCGGGTGGAGCATGGACTTCGCGGCCCACGCACAGAGCGTCTGTCGCCAACAAGAGTGAAAGCCAATTGTCCATGGCGGCGTCTCGTAGCCTCCACTTACCGCCACCGAGATCGGCAGAGTCATCACTCGCGTATTTCTTCTGATCCCTCAAGGCGACGTCGAGCGAGCTCAAAGCGTAGCCGCCAGCGCGCTCGAAACCAAGATCTCTCTCGATGAGCGCGATGCACTTCGCCGCGGTGGGTCCCCAATCGCCCAGGAGCTCGAGCGCTTGGCCGGCATCGAGCAATTCGCGCAAGAAGAAAGTGTGATTGTCCGCAGCGGAGCGCGCCTCTGGCAAGTGGCCAGCATCGAGCAGCGCCGTGGTCGTCTCGGACATCAAGGAGCTCGCCGCGCGCGCCGCGTTCGGAACGCCTTGAGCAGCGCGCTGTTTCAACTTCTGAAAGGTCGAGCCCGCGATTTCGAGTGCGCTCGAAATGAGCGAGAGCTCCACATAGCGGCGAACGATGTCAATCGTTGCGCCGCTCAGCGCGATTGCAAACTGCCCTTCCGGATTCGAATCGAGGGCTTCGAGGAGAATGTACAGCTTGTGCTCCCTCCAAACCGGGTCCTGGGTACGATCGTCTCTAGCTTTCCACTTTGCGACGCTATCGACGGTTCCGAGAAATGTGTCGACGTCTTCGAGGCCGTAAGCTCGCGCTCTCGCGACCTCAGCCGAGGCGAACGCCGCAGCATCGAGCGCGACCTCCCACACTTCCGCAACTTGGTCCGTAGCTGAAGGTTGAAGCTCGATGAGCGGAAGCAGAGCGGCGCGCGCCTCGATCAGTTCGAGTGCCTGGTCTGAGGCGTTCGGGGCTGCGTGGGCGCGCTCCTCTCTCAACTCCTGCGCGATCAATACAGCCATGCAGCAAGCCTTTGCGATCGAGTTCGAGGCGGCTTCGAGGCGACCCCAGGCACCGAGTAATCGATACACGGCCACCACATCTTCCGTGGTGCGTCCTGCGTCTCGCAGCAATATCTGACGGTGCGATAGAGCTCGAGAAAATACGCTGCTCGCCGCTTCCGGGTCTCCTAAATCAGCGAGCGCGGAGGCGAGGCGAGCCGAGATATCGGCGATTCTTCGCATGTTCTGCAGCTGTCGCGTGAGCGGATCGTTCTCCCGCACACCCGCGCGCACCCGGGTATCGAGCTCGTACAGATGATCGCCCACGAGTTCGAGCTGACCCGCGCGCGAAGCGGCCTCCACCACCTCTTCGAGCGCGCGATCGATGATGGCGCCGGCCGGATCCGCATCGGGTTGTGCGACGACCAGGGCACGCTTCACCGCTAACGCGACTTGCTTCGCGAGCAACACGGCGTCAGGCGAAGTCAGCCATCCCCAATCGACGAAATTTTCGATGAGGTAGAGCAGGGTATGCTTCAGACGGGGCGACGACTTCGACTCGACGCTAGGGTCGAGCTTCGAAACCACAGTGAACAGGAGCTCCTCCGCCAGCTGGGTCTTCCCATTCAGAACGTACATTGCTGCTGCCGCTGCGACTGCCATGAAACGAAGGTCGTTGGCCGCGCGGGACGATGCGCTGGTCGAGCCTTCGAGATCGGTGCGCAGGATTTGCTCGGATGTCTCGAGAACCTTGGCGCGGTCCCCGGCGCTCCAGGCAAGGCGCAGTCGCGCCAGCGGACGATTCAAACGCTCGCTCGAATCGACACTGCACGCCAGTTGTTCAAATAGCGCGTCGGCAACGTCCAACAACGCGGCCGCTTGCTCGCGGCGATTGAGTTGGCAGAGGAACAAGGCTTTGCTGCGAAGCTGCGCGGCGTCTCGTTGGGCTTCGGCTTCGCGCAGCTGCGGCGAATCTGGCTCGGCGGCTAGGCTGGAAAAGCTGACCCGTTCGCGCCCTCGATAGAGCTCGAGAACCAGCAACCGACCGCTCACCGTCGTTGCCAAGATGGTTCCGCTCGAATCCAAAGCATGAATGGACGCCGCCTCGGTCCCTTGCCAAAATAATGTTCGACAGTCGCCGCCGACGCGGGCCTCCGTGAGTCCGATCGCGTTGGCAGCGGTCCACCCGAACCAGCGTCTCGGCCCCAAAACCAGTGCGTTCGACCCCTTGCCTGCGCGAACATCGAGCCAAGCCCCGTGCGCAGCGATCACCTCCGAAAGGTGCACGCGCTTTCGAAACGCCACATCTCCCGGCGACCAGCAGTAAAAGTAGTCACCGAGCGTCCAGCTCAAGAGCTCACCGTTGTCGAGCGGCGCCACGCCCAGGATGTCGCTATCATGGCGCGGACTCGTCGCGAGTAGTCCGCCTTCGAGGGTATGCACCCGGTATCGGCGATCAGCACCACGCGCGGGATTTCCGCACATCCACGCCGCGATCGTACCGTCATCGAGAACCGCGAGCCGATCTCCACGGAGGACGATCGAATTACTTCCGTCGTGGTCGAGGATTACGATGTCGCCAGCAGCGCGCGTGAAACCAAAGCGGCGGCGCGGCAAACGCTGCACCGTGGTGACCGCGCTGAATGCCTCGTGCGCGATTTCACGGCTGCGACCGAATCGCACCCCGACGGCTTCGCGCACCCGTTCGTTCACGAAAGGCGTCGTGGCAAGGGTCTCGAAGCTCGTCGCTGGGTCGCTCGAGCTGCCCCTGAACAGCTCTTCGAGATCCCACAGGTTTGGTGTGCCCGCGTGGCACCAACTCACCAACCACCGGTTCTCGAAGATCTCGAGCCCTTTCTGGTAAGTATGCGCGAGGGAAGGCATCGCCAAATTCCCGCGAGCGAGCACGCTCGATCTTCCGCTCATCGGTCTCCAGAGCAACGTGTCGCCGCTGGTGGTCAACGCGATGACTGCCAATTCGCGTCCTCGGCTGTCGGTCGCAGCCAATGCGGGTTCGTAAGCGCCCTCCCGATCCAACCAGAAAGGGAGCATCTTCCAACACCCGAATCCCGAGGAAAGGTCGATACCAAGCAGCGGAGATGGTGCGCGATCGTCCCAGATCTTCAGCCCGTCGTAGCCGAACGTGAAGAGGAGCCCGCTCACTAGCTGGACGCCATAAGCCCAGTCGAACGTAGACGCCGTGCCTGTCGCGCCCAATGCTTCGGCCTTCTTTCCGAGCTCGTAGGCCGCTTTGCTGTGTGGGTGCGCCTGCTCGGGATCGAATCGATGAGCGAGCAGCGTTTCGAATCGCTCCGGGCTTCGCAGCTCGAAAATGTCGATCTCGCCACGAGCCGCCCAGGTGCGTTCCAGAGCCGCGAAGCGCTGTTGGGGCAGCATGACTAGCTGGTGATAGTTGCGCTCTGCTACGGAGGGGAGCGTTGTCGGGAGAAAGTCGCCTGGAGCAATCTCGATGTGTAGGAGACTCCCCCCATCGAAACCAATCGAGTAGCGGCCCGACGTCACCGCCGCGCCTGCCGTGACGCGTCCCAACCCTCGATCAATCCTAGCGAGAGCAATTC
Organism: Polyangiaceae bacterium; assembly: GCA_035634635.1. Classification (GTDB taxonomy): domain Bacteria; phylum Myxococcota_A; class Polyangia; order Polyangiales; family Polyangiaceae; genus PMG-095. The sequence goes on along the minus strand of DASQCO010000046.1, from coordinate 23,270 downwards.
CCGCGTCGAGGCGGGCGAGCCATGTTCGATTGTGATCCGTAAAACATATCGTCGATGCGTCGAGAACCAGTGCGGCGGGGGCTTCTAGCTCCTTTGAGACTCGATAGACGACGCGCTCGACTCCGGCGTCTAGGTCTACCAATGTCAGGATCGAGCCGTGGCAGCCGATGAATCGCTTGCCCGAGAATTCGAGCAATGGATAGTCGTGCGTCTGGCTCGCGGTGGCGATGTCGCGCTGCGCGGATGGTCCAGTACTGAGCGGCTCACTCTGGGTCTGCCCCTCATCGGTAAAGACACCGCGCTTCGGGTTCCAGATCGCCCAAAATCGGCGCACCCCCGTTTCATTGTTGGTGGAGTCGAAGAAAGCTTGCCAAAGCAGGAGGGAGCCGTCAGCTAGCAGGGTGACGCCGCCACGATAGGGTCTTTCCCAGTAGTGCATCGACGGCCCGCCAAAGCGAACTTCGAGCAGCGCTCCGTCGGCGCGGCGACAATACAAGCGCCCGTCATCGTCGGCGGCGTAGAGCTCGCCTTCGTCGGTGCAGCCGGCGAACCGAATTCGCGCCGTCCCATCCAACCCACGGTCCACGATCGACCAGCCATCGAGCAGCTCGCCGCCCGCAACATCCCACACCGTGACTTGCCACTCCGCCCAAACCACCACGCGCTCAGCCGTGACCGGACTTACACCGGGAAGGAAGCTCCTCGACGCGCCGCGCACGCCGTGGGGGCAACTGAGGCGCGGTTCGATGCGTTCGGCACCGAAACGCAGTAGCTGGATGCTCCCGTCTTCGTAGAGAACCACGAGACCAGCGTCCGGCAGCCGTTTGACCTCGAACCACTCTTCGCCCTCGAAATCCAGCAGGGACAGTCGTTGTCCGGTGGCTCGTGAACGTCGGACTAGAAGCGTTCTCGACCATGAAATGACCTCGTCAGCATCGACCAGGACACCGATGACCGGTCCTGTGTGGTCCAAGAATGCGTCGAGCTCTACGCCGGTCTCGACATCGGAGATTCGCAGGGCGCCGTCGCCGCCCCAACTCACGCGCGTTCCGTCATCAAGGTGGCTGATGCCGTGCACGCCACCCGCGTGACCGGCAAGCCGAACCGTATGCAACTCTTGCCGCCCACAGGTCGCACGCGCGTCTGCAAGCCAAGTCCAATCGCAAGCCCCAGTTTCTAGCCACGCGGCGGCACTGCGCCGGATGACATGTGACTTCGGCTGCTCCATGGCGAGCTGAAGCAGAACCTTGTAGGCGGGCCACGAGGCACCCCCGCCGAACAAGAGACCGACCGACTGCCTAAGAAAGCCGAGCGCTTCTCGCATTGCTTCAGGCGGCGTCTCAGGCAACATGACGTCTGCCAGGAATGAGGCTGGATGTCGGCCCGCGCAGCGCGCCATCAAGAAGGCGAAATCAGCCAACAACGCTCCAAACCGATCGGCGCGCCCGGCGTGCCACGAGTGGTCTGCAATGACGCTGACCTGACGAGTAATGCGAGGATTTCCCGCCGCTACTGCGCGGAATGTATCGGCAGCGATCGGGCGATCGAAGTAGTCAGCCAGCAGCGCGTGAGTTCCGCGTTGCGCCTCCGGGTCCAAGAGCAACCTCGTCCGCACTCGGTCCGCAAACTCGCGATGAAAGAACGCCAATTGCGGATGGCCATCGGCGTCACGTAGCATGAGATACGGCGCCAGATCGTCGAACAAACGCGACCACAGAATGCGCGGCACGCCGTCGTTCAGATCCCAAGCATGGTGTGCGGTCGCTCTAAATTCGTTTGCGACGTTTGCGTCGAGCGCCAGCAAGAACGGCATGTCCTCGTCGGCGATTCCAGCGCGCCCCACGACAAGTAGCGTGAGCGCGCGCGCAACCAGCAGTCGCGAGTGCGCGACCGGTGTCATCAACTCGTCCAGCAGCGCGTCTATCGTCGATGGCAAGTCCGAGCCTAGATCGGGACATGCGTCGAAAGAACGCCGAGCGGCGAGACGGGTCGCAATCAGTCGAACCTCCAAGGGGGTGGCTCCGTGCGCAAGTCTCTCGAGCGCTGCAACGCGGTGCTGGCCCGACGCGCGCCGACCAAACGAGCCGAGCATCGCATCGAGGCAGTCCGAGGCTTCGCGGGAAGTGAAGGCGCTGAGTTCCAGCTGCTCGCTCGGCGCTCCGTTGAACGCAAGGACCTCCATTACTTGGCTCGCTCGTCCCGCGACGACGACGCGGACGTTCGGAGGCAGCTCGGCGGGGAGCCAATTCATGATATCGCGCGCGTGAGAAAGCTCGAGCTGATCGATTCCGTCGAGCAGCAAGATCACGCGGCGCTTCTCGGCCGCAATTGCCACGCTACCGACAAAACCCTCCGGAGTTAGGGGTTCGAGTAGCGCGCGGCTCTCTCCCATTGGTTCCACGTACAGCTCTAGCTCCTGGGTCACGCCGCTGAAAAGCGTTTCGGGACGGCTCGATTCGACCGACGCGCCGACGAAGCGCGCGACCAGAGCAACATCGGCATGCATCGACCAGTCATTGGCGAGACGTGCCATGAGCGCGGATTTGCCGATCCCACCTGGCCCCGTCACACGAAAAACACGCGACCGCTCCGTGTCTTCGACGAGGTAACGTTCGACCTGGTGGACTTCAGGCTCACGTCCCAAGAAGAGGTCAGCCCGTTGCTCGGCGAACGCTCGGTGAATCTCGCGCTCGAGCAAGACACCTGGGAGTTGCTCGAACCGTCCCAGCTCCTCATTGACTACCCCCAACAGAGACGCCTCCACGTCGTTGGCAAACGCGCTCAGATACTCGCTCGAGGGTGCGTCGCCGGACAAATCGCAATCGAAACCGCGATAGCGCACCCCTGCTGTCATCGCGAGTCGCTCCTTCAACGCTTGAAGCATGTCCGGCGCCGCGACGAGAAACTGCCCTGCCTCCTCCACCTCGCGGTAACACCCCGACTCCGCAGTTGCGTCGCTGTTCGAGATCCGACGCTCATACACCAGCGCGTGCTCGGATGTGTTCGTGTCGGAAAAAATCCCAGCCTCGATCTCGTGGTGCGTTGCAGAGCGCTCCGCCCCCGGGAGCACGCGACGCGCCTCGGGTGACCGCGCGAGCCCTACCGTGATGAGCCGGCGAATCGCAACGCTGGCAGTCTTCCACTCTTCCTCATCAGCCACGCCTCTCGTCAGAGTCCAAACGGGCTCGGCCGCATGCTCGTCCTTCAGGTACCACCGCTCCAACTCGGCGCGGTCAGTCTCCATGGGCGCTAGCAAGTCCAGCGCTGTCGCGGAGAGCCTCGAGGGAAGCGGTCGCCAGCCGTAGCGGTCCCCTAGCAAACAGAGGAAATTCGGCCGCGTTGAGACTTGCTTACAGCGCTCGATCTCGCGCAAGCAGAGATCGAGCGTGCGCTGATCTCGAACTGCTTCGTCGGAAATTCCAAAGCGCAGGTCGATTGCCTGAAACTTTGCCCCGCGCGCTTCGCAGTGCGCCGCCAAGCGCCGAAACACGGGTTGCAATGCCGCCCTCTCGTACTTGAAGTCTTCGAAGGTGGAGCTAACGAACACTCGAAACTGCGTGCTGGCGAGCTTGGGCTTCATCAGAGGTGTGCGCTTGGTTGCTGAACTCGCGTTCTCCGGCGTTGATTCGCGGTTTGCGAGCGCTAGCGCGGCTCGGTCGAACTTGGCGCGCCCCGGCTTGTCCACGCAATAGGTATATCGTTAGGATGCCTGCCATCGGCTCGAGATACACGCTGATCAGCAACCGGTCTGCACTCGCCCTCGGAATATGCAGCGATCGGCGTCAAGGGCGGACGGCCCAGTCGAGTCGGGTCGGCTGCGTGACGCTTTCGTTGAACGGACAGGCATCGCCCCAGCAGAAGACCTCGGCCCCTGAACGCACACAGCTCGTCGCACCCAACTCGAATTCGTCGGCCGGCGGCAAGCCGCTGACGAGCCGCGGCGAAGCGATCGGCAGCGCGTCACGTCTTCGCTCGTCCCAGAGCTCCCCCCAGCAGTAAACTTCACCACTCCGTGTCAGCGCGCAGGTCTTTGCACCGAGTGCCTGGACGCTCGCGGCGGGCGGCAACGCCGCGAGGGGCTGCGGCGTGAGATACTCGGGTGGGCTACCCGGTTCGGGAATGTCGCCCGGAGAAGGCAAGTGTCCGATGCCGAGCTGGCCCCGCGAATGCTCGCCCCAACAAGCGACCTTTCCGTCGTCGAAGCGGGCGCACGCGTGCTGGGAACCGACTGTGAGCTCGACCACGGGGTGCGCGAGCTTCACGCGCACCGGCCGTTTCGTTCTGTAGCTGTGACCGTCGCCCAGACCGCCTTCGTCGTTCTTGCCCCAGCACCAAACGTCGCCTTTGACGCGCAGTGCGCAAAAGAATTCAGATCCAGCGCCGAGCGTTCGCACGTCCTTGAGTATTGAGCGAGGGCGCTCACCTGCATGGAAACAGGAGACCGAGGCGTCGAGCTCGTGTCGGCAGCTGAGCAATTCGCCTTTGAGCGTTTGCGGTACGAGCTGCTGGGCTTCGGCATCCCAGTCGCAGCCCAAACCTTGCAGACTCAGCGCCTCGCCCGAGAGGCTGAGCGCGCACAGCGCACTACCTACCCGCGCGAGGCTGCCGGCGCGAATCGGCTCGAATCGACAAGTCTGCGCGTCCTCGACCGAGCACACGATTGGTCCGCCATCAAGCTCCACGCACGGACCGTCGAACAAGCGAAGCACGGGGTGATATGGCGCGCTCGCATCGGTCGTTGCACCGGCGGATGCGAGCCCAGGAACCATGGCGCTCGGCGCTGAGCTCGACGCCGAGGGCGCGCTTGCTCGCGAGCTCGCTGTCGGCGGCGAATGACACGCGCCCAGCAATGAGACAAATAGCGCGAGCCGCGGCATCGCGAATTTTTGCCTAACTCGCGCCCAGAGCCTCAGGCTAAGGTGAGACGGTATCGAAATGAACGTCACAACGGTTGCTGTGGGAGTCGTGATGGTTGTGTTCGGTCTGCTGACGACCGTACTGCGCATTGTCCGGCCGAGCGTGTTCTCGAAGCTGGGGCCGATGAAAGATCGTTGGGGTGAGCGAGCCGGCTTCTGGCTGCATGTCTTCGGCTACAGTGTGGCCCCGATCGTCACTGGGGTGGTTATCACGATTCAAGGCTGGAGCGGCGCAGCGCTGTTCTGAGCGCCCAGGGCCGCGCCCCGCGTGGGGCAACCCTCACCGCCGCAGACCAGGTGGCAAGGGCGGCTCCGGCGGTGATGGCCCGAGCGGCTCATTGGCGTTGAAGACGTTCTTGAGACCAGCGAAGACCGTTGAGCCGAAGCAAGGAGCGATTACAAGGCCAGCCCGCCACTTCGGGTGCCTTTGCGCTGCTGTTGCGTTTCGGCAAGTGACCCTCTCGAAACGAATTCATGCGAAAGGACGTGACTGCCAATAGTGCATCACTCGAAACGTTGAATCGAGTCCCAGTTGTGTTGAGACCGAAGGTCGTGTAGACGGAAAAGTGAAGGGAGCCAATAGGGATGATTCGCTCACTACTCTCCGTGTGCACGGCTGCGTTGTTGTTGGTCGCTTGTGGCGGCCCGCTCAAATACGAGATCGCTTCGACACCCAAAGCCCCCGGTGCGGACGGCTTGCTGGTCGCGACCGTCCATGAGTCTCAACACCAAACCGAGGTGGAGCTGGAAGTGAAGAACCTCCCTCCGCCGGATCGCGTGACCGAAGGCGCGACCGACTACGTCGCTTGGTCGCGAAAGAATACGAGCGCTGCGTGGACTCGCCTGGGCTCGCTCGCATACGACCCGAAAGATCGCGGAGGAACGATGAAGGGCTCGGTGCCAGAAACCTCGTTCGATTTCGCGATTTCCGCCGAGAAAGCAGCCCTCGCGGCCTCGCCCTCGAGCGAAATCGTATTCAAGCAGCGCGTCGGAGAGTGACGTTCGAGCTGCGCCGACAGATGCCAGCGGCGAGTTCACGGCGATGTTCCCGAAACATCTCGGGTCCGGCGTTCTCCGGCAATTAGCAGCCACGCTCGAAGCTTCGAGAAGACGGCTGCGGAAGCACGCGCTCGACGGCTTCGAACAGTTGATTCAGCTTGTACGGCTTTGCGAGGAAGCCTTGGAAGCTGTCTTGTTCGACGTCGAGCGCCGCGGCGTGATAGCCGGAGGAGAGGATCACCGGAACGTCTGAGCCTTGGCTGCGAAGGTGTCGCAACACCTCGATTCCGGAGATATCGGGCATGGTGACGTCGAGCAATACGACGCTGGGGATGTCCTGTGCGAGGGCGGCCAGCGCTTCAGTACCGCTGGCCGCCTCGGTCACCTCGTAACCCTGGACCTCCAGCGCGCGCCGCAGGTGAAGGCGCACCAATCGTTCGTCGTCGACGACCAGCACGCGGCGGTGTGCAGCTCGTTCATGCGACGCAGGCACAGCGGCGACGGGGGCTTCGCCCCGGTAGGCCGGCAGCAGGACGGAGAATGTGCTGCCCTCGCCCAACTCGCTTTCCACCAAGATCGCCCCGCCGTGTGAGGACACGATGCCGATGCAAGCTGCCAGACCAAGGCCATGACCTTGCGCTTTGGTCGTGAAAAACGGCTCGAAGATGCGGAGGCGCGTCGCTTCTGCCATGCCGACGCCCGAATCGCTCACTTCGATCAGTACCCAGCGGCCCGGGGCGACGCGGGCACCGAGCGCCCGCGCGAAGCGGGCGTCAGGCTGCGTCACGCTAGCGACGCGCACCGCAATCGTTCCCGGTTCGTCGCGAAGAGCGTCCGAGGCGTTGGTCAACAAGTTCATGAGTAGCTGCGTGAGCGTGGCTCCGTTGCCGAGCACGAACTGACCATCCTCGATGGTGAGGGTCACCTTTGCCTTCTTCGACAGCGTGGCGTCGAGTAGCACCCGCAACTGTTCTACGAGCGCACCGAGATCGACCGCCGCCCGTGGCCCAACATCACCCTTACCGGCGTAGGCCAACATCTGCGCGGTGAGCCCGGCCGCGCGTCGCGCGGCTTCGAGGATGGACGAAGCGAGCGTGGAGTGCCGCGGCTCGCTGAGCTCGCGTTGCAAGAGCTCGCCGTTGCCCATCACCACCGTCAACAGATTGTTGAAATCATGCGCAATTCCTCCAGCCAGCACGCCCAGGCCGTCTAACCGCTGACTTTGCGCAAAGGCCGACTCCAACTCGCGTCGTTCGTGTTCGAGCCGCTTCTGCGCGCGCAGGTCGCGTAGCGCGCTCAGGCGGATGGGCTCACCGCGCAACGTTGATTGAATCGCCACCACCTCGATCGGGATCGTTTCGCCGCTCACGCTCTGCATGCTCGATTCGAACACACCAGGCAATTGTGCTGCGAGCGAGCGCGCGACCGCGGGCGCAGCTGCGCTGCCGATGAACTCCAAGATGCGATGACCCACCAGCTGTTCGCGCGAATAGCCGAGGATGCGCTCATGCGCGCCCGTGATATCGACGATGACGCCATCGCGACTGGACACCGTGATATCGAAGGTGAGAGCCGTGAGATCTCGCAGCCGTGCCTCGCTCTCACGCAGCAACGCCTGGGTGCGCTCACGGTGCGACACGTCACGCACGGCGACGACGCGCACAGGGCGGTTGCCCAACGTTCCTTGCTTGCTCTGCAACTCGGCCGGAAAGCGCGAACCGTCCTTGCGGATCCCCGTGACGACGTATTCGCCCTCGATCCGGCTGGCTGTGCGGCGCAGTACCTCCTGCAAATCTTCAGGGACAACGCAACGCTGCAGCAACTGCTCGCCCAGCAGCTCGTCGCGCTCGTAACCGGTGATCTCCAAGAGTCGCTGGTTCACGTCGAAGACAATGCCATCGACATGAAACACCAGCCCCTCGAACGAAGCAGACGCCAGCAACTCCATACGTTCGCGAATCTGCGCGTTTTCGTCGAGCTCGTCTTGGCCGGGTGCAATACCGAGGATGCCTGGAATTTTCGTCGAAGTCTTTGCCGGCATTCCCACAATCACTCAAATCGTGGCAGCGACTCTAGCAGCCAACACAGCTCGCGCCATTGCGGAAATGGGCGACGCCGAGAAAGCCGGTGGGGTGACGTATGACACTGAGTGACCCGCTGACTCCGAGTTGAGGATTCAGATATGGCATTGCGATCATAGTGCCGTGCGCTCAGGCCGTCTCCGTGCGCATTGGTGCATCGCGCGGCCTGAACTCAGAGGTGATCGACGAAGCCTTGCATCTTGTCGAGGCCGAGCGCCGTTGATTCAGGGGTTGAACATGCCATCGCCTACCTCAGCGCGACCGCGTCGGAAAGATGCCGCGATCGGAGTAGGCATCACCCAATCTGGTCAGCGCCATGAACGTCAGCCGAGCTCACGCCAAGCCTCTGGCACCAGGCGTGGCTTCCTCGGCGCAGACCGAAAAGGCGTCCAGCGTGTTGGGGCCGAAGGTCGTGTTGAGCGCGACGTCCGCCGCGTCACGTCCGCGGGCGATCAGCACGCGCCCAATGCGAGGGACGTTGTTGCGGGGGTCGAACGTGTACCAGGTGTCGCCCAGATAGGCTTCGAACCAACCCGCGAAGTCCATCGGGGCGTCCATCGGGGGAACACCGATGTCGCCCAAATACCCAGTGCAATAGCGGGCCGGAATGTTCATGCAACGGCACAGCGCGATCGCCAGGTGCGCGAAGTCGCGACACACACCACGCCGCTGCTGATAGGCGCCGAACGCAGTCTTGCTCGCGCTGGCGTACTGATATCCGAACTCGATGTGCTGGTGGACGAAGTCGCAAATCGCCTGCACCCGTTGCCAACCGGGAGGACTGTGCTCGAACTTTTGCCAGGCCAATTCCGACAAGAGATCGGTCTCGCAATAGCGGCTTCCGAGGAGATACACGAGAACTTCGTCGGGCAAGGCGTCGACCGGCACTTGCTGCGCGCCGCTGGCCATGACGTCCGGCATCCCGCTGTCGTGGATAAGCGCTTGCGTCCAAACGCGGAAGGTCCCCGCGGGCGCCACTAACCGCGTGCACCAATTGCCGAAGCTGTCGTGGTATCCCCGCAGTGGGACCGCGGGGGTGGTCTGGAGGTGGTCCACCTCGAGCAGGTCTTTCGTGCGAGAGTGGTGGACGGTCAGCGTCAGGATGATCGGCGTCGACTGCGCGAACGTGTATTTGAACTCATATCCCAGCCGGATTTGCACGAGCACCTTCCGTTACCAACCGGTCGCTTCCCTGCGCCGCTTTCGACAAGGCTAGCACGCCGCGACTCACGCTCACGCGCAGAGCGCAAATGAAACCTGGACGACTCAATGTGTCGGAAGAAGTCGACGGGTGCGAACGACCTTCGCGGGCACAAACTCGAGCATCAACTGGTTCGAGTCAGCGGTGAGGCGTGTTTGGGTTGGTACACGCCGAGCCTTCCGCCGCCGGGCAGGGTGATGCGCGTGATCGACCCCCAGCGTTGCTCTTCCACGGGCGAGCACGTGACCCCTTTCTTCGTCATCTCACCGATGAAGGCTTGGATGTCGTCGCACATGAAGAAAAGTTCGTGAGTGTCGTTCACATCAGACGGATGGACTGCTAGCTCTGCCGGCGGCAGCGCGAAGATCAGCCAACCGTGACCCGCATCCACCGAGTCGTATTGGAGTACGTCGCGGAAAAACGCGCGATCGGCGTCGGAGTCCTTACTGTAGACGATGACGTGGGCACCATGGATCATCTGCGGGAGTCTACTTCGAGCCACACAAACTTCACTCGACCGCCGAGCAGCACGTTCGGACGGCGCCCTCGCTTTGCCCTCTCCGAGCTGGCAAGCGCTGCGGCGAGCGGGATCCTGCGCGGAAATCCCGGCGAAATCGAGAGTTGAAACCGTCTGGGCCCAGGCGCCGTACCGAGTACGATGTTCAAATTGGCTGCGTTTGACGCTTTGCGACAGTTCCGTCCCATCCTGTTGTGTTGGCTATGCGTTTGGACGGCGCTCGTTGGCTGCCAACGCGCCGAGCGGGCCTCCACCGGACACGCCACTGCCGAGAGTGCTCACGCGCTCTCTTTGCCACCCGCAGCCGCGAACGACAGTCACGCATTCGTGAAGCCGAGTGAGTCGGAGCTCCGCCAGCGGCTCACGCCCCTGGAGTACGAGGTGACGCAGCACGCGGCCACGGAGCCACCATTTCAAAATCGCTTTTGGGACAACCATGAGGCCGGCCTGTATGTCGACGTGGTGACCGGCGAGCCGCTCTTTAGCTCGAGCGATAAGTTCAACTCAGGCACTGGTTGGCCGAGCTTCAGCAAGCCCGTCGAACCCAATCACGTACTGACGCACGAGGATACGACACTGGGCATGACGCGCACCGAAGTGCGGTCGAAGAATGGAGATTCGCACCTGGGGCATCTCTTCGATGACGGGCCCGCCCCCACCGGATTGCGCTACTGCATCAACTCGGCGTCACTTCGTTTCGTACCCGCGAAAGACTTGGAGAAGAACGGTTACGCGAAATACCTGGCGCTCTTCGGTGGTGCTGCGCGGCCTGCAGAAGCGTCACAGGAAGCAACCGACTCCGCCGCTCCGAACAGCTGCAATCATCCCGCGCAGGGCCAAAAAGCGGGCTGCGCGGCAACGCTGGAGACTGCGGTGTTAGCCGGCGGGTGCTTTTGGGGAATGCAGGAAATTCTGCGCAAGGTGCCCGGCGTGCTTGAAACCGAGGTGGGCTACATGGGCGGCGCCACGAAGGCCCCGACGTACGAAGACGTGCACGGCGGAAGTACAGGTCACGCCGAGGCGGTGCGTGTGGTCTTCGATCCGAGCAAGCTGACGTACTCGGATTTACTCGAGAAGTGGTTCTTTCGTATGCACGATCCGACCACCAAGGATCGACAAGGAAACGACGAAGGCTCGCAGTATCGTTCAGCGATCTTCGTCAGCACGCCCGAGCAGCGCAAGATAGCCGAGACAGTCAAAGCCAAGGTTGGCGCCAGTGGGAAATGGAAGTCGCCGATCGTGACTCAGATCGTCGACGCTGGCCCGTTCACCCGCGCCGAAGAATATCATCAGGATTATCTGCAGAAGAACCCCGGTGGGTACACCTGTCACTACCTCCGCGACTGACTTCAGGCCAGAGCAGCGGTCTCGTGCCGCGCGATCCGCCACTGCGCTTTACCGAACGAGAGCGCACTCAGCGCGGGCAAGTGTGAATTTCAGGCGCAGGACCATCGAGAAGTCCTAGCTCAACCGGCAAGACGGATTCCGCCGCTGGAGCCGACAAAGCAACCATTGACGGTCCCTGTCGGTCTCCCCTTCAATGATGAACCATGCGGGAGTCCTTCTGGGCAGGGCGCGGCTCACTGCCTCGAGCGATGCCGAATCAGCGGCCATTGACGCCCGAAAGTGAATGCCCATGGCAACCAAGAAGACTCCGATCGATCCACTGACTGGCCCCGCTTACGTGCTCAAGGGGCGCGTGGTCACCATGAACGCCGCCCGTCGCGTGGTGACCAGTGGCTACGTCTGCGTCGAGTCAGCCAGGATCGCCGCCATTGCGAGCAGTGCTTCGGCGATTCCGGCGGCATTTCGTGATGCACCGATCATCGACACCAAGGGGACCATCTTTCCCGGCATGATCGAGTTGCACAATCACTTGAGCTACAACGTGCTTCCCCCGTGGCAGGTTCCCAAGCGTTTTGGCGAGCGTGGACAGTGGGCCTCTCATCCCGACAAGCGCCGATTCATCAGTCAGCCAATGCAGGTACTCGCGGGCGTCAAAGGCACGATCGAGGCGCTGGTGCGTTACGTGGAGGTCAAGTGTTTGATCGCCGGCGTAACTACTTCCCAAGGGGTGACGCTGGTGAGCGATGCGGGGATCTTGCATCGCTATCAGGGGCTCGTCCGTAATGTCGAGAATACGGAAGATCCCGCTCTTCCTGAGGCTCAAACACGAATCCCTGACATTGACGATTCTGCCAAATTTCGAGACCGGCTCGACAAGGCGAAGGATCGGCCGTTCATCCTTCACCTGGCGGAGGGCGTGAATGACAGCGCGCGCAAGCACTTCCTCGACTTGAAGATTTCCGGGAGCCAATGGGCAATCCGGAAGAACCTGATCGGGATCCATGCAGCGGGCTTGCGTGATGGGGACTATGCGATCTTTCAAAAGCACGGCGCGGGCATGGTTTGGTCGCCGCTCAGCAATCTGCTGCTGTACGGCGGCACTGCCGACGTCAAGCAAGCCAAGAAGGCCAAGCTCAAGATCGCCCTCGGTTCGGATTGGTCGCCCTCCGGTAGCAAGAACCTGTTGGGCGAGCTAAAGGTGGCGTACGCAGTGAGCGAAGAGCTCGGCGGCATTTTCAAGCCGCACGAGCTCGTGCAGATGGTCACCAGTACGCCAGCGGAAATGCTCATGTGGGGCAAGGAGCTGGGCTCAATCGAGGTGGGCAAGCGCGCCGACTTCGTCGTCACGCGCGGGAAAGCCGGCGACCCGTATTTGGCACTGATCAAGGCCCAGGAATCCGACATTGCCCTCGTCATCATCAACGGTGTTCCGCGAAGCGGGCACGCCGAGCTGATGGTCGACGCAACCAAGCAGTTGTTTCCAAAGACGGCGTCCAAGCTCGAAGCGCGTGTCGTCGGCGGTGAAAAAGTGCGACTCAATCTGATTCAGGAATCTGCCGATCCGCTCGTTGCTGCGGTCACGCTCAAAGAGGCAGAGCGCCGCCTACGCGCCGCCTTGCGCAAGCTCCCACAGCTGGCGGCGGCGGTCGGGTCCGCAGACCCAGTGGGCACCGCGGAGGTGCTCGAGGTCCCGCGCAGCCTTGGTCTGGTTGGCAGCAGCGGCGGCGAGGCCCCCTCGAGCTGGCGCGTTGAGCTCGAAAACGAAAGCCACCACGACCGGCGGCTGCCTAGCACCGTGCGCCCGCTCGCTCCGACGCCGTTCGAACCGTTCTTTTCCTCGAATGAGTCGCCCGCCCAATCCCTGATCGCCATGGACCTCGATCCGCTGACCATTGCGGATGACGACAAGTATTTCGAAAGGCTTGAAGCCCAGCCGAATCTTCCCGAATACTTGAAGAAAGCGCTTCCTAAGTTGCACGGAATCGAGCGCCCCAAGGCAAAGCCTGTAGGCGCCGCACCCGTTACCCTCCGTGACGAACAGCCAGCGCTCGCGAGCTCGCTTGCGGAACTTGCTGCGATGCCAGATCCGCTTTCTTTGGCCGAACGCCAGCGGCTGGTCCGCCAGGCTCGCTTGCTGCTGGAAGAGACCTACGTGCATCTTCCTCTCAAGCGCGCGGCACACGCCATCGATCCGCTGCAACGCTTGCGCCTGCTGGAGATGTCGCTCGAGCCAAGCGCGGATTCATCGCTCATGCCCGCAGGCCTGAGCGGTCTCGCGTTCCATCGCGCGTTGGTCGAGATCTTCACCGATCTGCGGGACCTGCATACCATCTACGTTCTGCCGCGCCCATACCGCGACATGACGGCGGTTCTACCGTTTCTGGTCGAGCAGTACTTCACGACGCACAACAAGAAGCACGTCGCTCACTTCATCGTCACCCGGGTCGCTTCGTCGCTTCAACATCCAACGTTCAAGCCCGGCGTGGAGATCGTGTATTGGAACGGAGTTCCCATTGAGACCGCCATCCGGAACAACGGTGAACTTCAGGGCGGCAGCAATCTCGCAGCGCGCTTCGCCCGCGGGCTGGGCACGCTGACGATTCGTCCGCTGATTCGCTCCGTGCCACCGGACGAACAATGGGTCGTCGTTGGCTACCGCGACGAGCAAGGCAACACGCTCGAGTTGCGTCTACCTTGGGAGTTGCGAACGCCCCCGACTTCGCTCGTGAATGACCCCGCGTCGGGCAGCGGTCGAGCTTCGCGAAGCGTTGGAGCTAGGTCAGCGCGGCTCGGATCGCGCGTTGCGCCGACCGCGCTGCGAGCCGCCCTTGGCGTCGATATCCAGCTCGAAGCCGTCAACGGCACCAAGCGCGACCTGTACGCGCGCGACGCAACGGAAGCAGCCGTTCGAGTGCGCCAGCGCGAGCGCACCAGGGAGAAGGTCGGCGAGGATCTGCCGACGAGCTATCCGGGCATCGTGCGTGCCCGCGCGGTCCAGACAAAGAGCGGTGAATTCGCCTACCTTCGGATCTTCTCGTTCAACGTCCAAGACGCCGATGATTTCGTGAAGGAGATCCAGCGGCTTCTGGGTCGCCTGCCTCAACGCGGCCTAATCATCGACGTGCGCAATAATGGTGGCGGACTAATCATGGCCGCGGAGCAACTGCTTCAACTATTCACCTCCCGCCACATCGAACCGTCGCGCGCGCAGTTCATCGCCTCACCGGTCACGCTGAGCCTGGCCGAACATCATTCGCCCTCTTCGGTGTTCGCGGACTTCAGCCTTGCTCCTTGGCTCGAGTCGATTCAGCGCGCCGCAATCACGGGCGAGCGTCACTCGACCGCCCATCCCCTCACCCCAGAAGACCGCGCCAACGCCATCGGCCAAAAGTACCGCGGTCCCGTCACCTTGATCGCGGATGCCCTGTGCTACAGCGCGACCGACATGTTCGTCGCGGGCTTCCAAGACCACGAGATCGGAACGATCATTGCTGTGGATGAGAACATCGGGGCCGGCGGCGCAAACGTCTGGGAATACGATTTCCTCCAAGAACTACTGCCCAAGGCGTTCCCCGCGCTCCCGGGCGAATGCGCGCTCCGAGTCGCCATCCGCCGAACGCTGCGCGTCGGGAAGAACGCTGGGGTGCCGCTGGAGGATCTGGGGATTTCCCTGGCCCACGAGCAGCGCTATCACATGACCAAAAGCGACGTGCTGAACGGAAACGTGGATCTATTGGAGTTCGCCGGCCGTGAGCTGAAGCGAGGTCGCTGAGGCCTTGGTTGCCTGCTCGGGTGGGCCCTGCAGATTTTCTTTGTCACCAATTCGAGCGCCCGTTCGTTGCTCGGGCATGACTCAGCCGATCTACTCTCAGCCCATGTCCAACCATTCCACTGCCAGCGGAGCCCTGCGAGCTGCGCCGAGTAGTGGAGCGCGCTTGCTCACCGCCGACGGCCGCGCGCTACCGCTCGAATGGGTGGACCTCGAAAGCGAGGCGGGCGGAGGCGTCGCGCGCAGCACGCTGCGCCAGCGCTTCCGCAACACCGAGGCCGTGCCGGTCGAGGTCATCTACCTAGTGCCTCTGCCCGCGGACGGCGCGGTGAGCGGCTACAGCTTCGAGCTCGCCGGTGTCGTCACGCGCGGCGTGGTCGAAAAAACGCAGCTGGCTCGCGAGCGCTACGAAGAGGCGCTCATGCAAGGCAAGAGTGCTGCCTTGCTCGAGGAAGAGCGCAGCAGCGTGTTCCGGCAGTCGCTTGGGAACATCCCGCCGGGCCAGTGCATCGACATCAGCCTCATCATCGACCAGCCTCTGGCGTGGGTGGGCGACGGTTGGGAGCTGCGCTTCCCGACGGTCGTGGCGCCCCGCTACCAGAACACGTCGAGCGATCCGAGCAGCGTTGTGCCAATCGCACTCGGTCCCGAGCACGACAGCGTCGAGGTGCGGGCGACGCACCAAGTGTCGCTCGCGATTGCCGATGCGCTCACTCAACGGCCAAGCTCACCGAGCCATGCACTGGCATTTTCGGACACCGAAGATGCCAGAAAGCTGCGCATCAACGGCGCGCGGCTCGATCGTGACGTGGTGATCCGCTGGGGTGTTGCCACGCCGGCACCCGGTGCGCGGCTCGAAACCGCGCGCGTTTCGCAAGGGCAGCGCCGAGACGACACGCAATTTGGTCTGCTCACCATCACGCCGCCCAACGCGAGCGCGCAGGCGCCCGCTGTCGCGCGTGACCTGATCGTCTTGCTCGACACGAGCGGCTCGATGCAGGGCGAGCCGCTCGCCCAAGCCGTCAAGGTCACGAGCGCGCTCGTGCAGAGCCTGGGCGAACGCGACAGCCTGGAGCTGATCGAGTTCGGCTCGTCGGCGCGCCGCTGGAAGCGTGAGGCCGTGTTGGCCGACGTCGCGCACCGGGGCGAGGCGCTGGCGTGGCTGCGCGCACTGCAGGCGGGCGGCGGTACTGAGATGAGGTCGGGCATCGAAGCTGCGCTCGTCTCGCTGCGCCCCGATGCGCAGCGCCAGATCATCCTGGTCACCGACGGACTGATCGGCTTCGAACGCGAGATCTTGCAGACGCTGCTGCGCCGCCTGCCAGCGAACTGCCGCCTGCACACGGTCGGCATTGGCCATGGCACCAATCGCAGCCTGCTCGAGCCGGCAGCGCGCGCGGGTCGCGGTCTGGAGATCATTGTTGCGCCGGGCGAGGACGTCGAGCCCGCGTGCGTGCGACTGCTCGAGCGCACCGCGCAGCCGTTGGTCGTTAACCTGCGCCTCACCGGCAGCGCTTTGGCCGTGCCCCCCGAGCGCCCGCTCGATCTTTACGCCGGTTCGCCAGCCCTGATCCCGCTGGCGCTTCGGCCCGAAGGTGGCTCGCTCGAGGTCGAGGGTGACACTACCGACGGCTGCTACACGCAGCGGCTCGAGGTTCCCGCGTGCGGGCCTGGTTCAGGCCGCGCGCACGTGCTGGCCTTGTTCGCGCGCCAGCGCGTGGCCGATCTCGAACTCGCTTGCGCCGCCGGCACGCGACCGGTGCAAGAAATCGATGCCGAGATCGAAGCGCTCGGCATCGATTTTCAGATCTCGACCCGACTGACCAGCTGGGTCGCCGTCAGTGACGCAACGACAGTCGATCCGAGGTCGGCCACTCGCCGCATCGAGCAACCGCACCAGCTGGCCGCCGGCGTGTCGGCGGAAGGTGTGGGGCTCCGCTCGCCGCGCGGGTTCTATGGTGAGCTGGGTGCACCCAGAGGTAAGGGGGGCGTGACGCCCTCGCCCAGGGCGATGCGTTCGTGGGTAGCGGGCAGTGCGGCGCCGCCGATGCCTGCCGCGCCGGTGGCGCGTGGCGGTGCGCCATCCGGGGGCGAAGACGGCCTGTTCCGGCGCGCCATACGCACGCTCTTCGGCGGTGCAGAAGAGGGCGAGCGTGGCTTCAGCGGCAGCGTCGAGGGTCTGCGTGAGCGTGGCGTCGTGCGTGTGAACGACGCTCGCCGCCTAGTCGTCTCGTTCATGTTGAGCGGCGCTTACGATTGGTCGCCGCCCGCGCGCGTCGTGCTCGAGCTCGCCGACGGTCAAAAGATCGAAGTCGAGGTCGAGGTCAGATCCAGTACCCAAGCCGAGCCGCTCACTGCCGGCGACAGGGTTCGCTTGGTGATGAATCTCGAGCGCGCACTACCGGCTGCGCTGCTCAACATCTACCTACCCACCACGCCCGAAGGCGTGATCGAAATTGTCGCCGCTCAACCATAGACTCCCAATGCCCACCAGCGCAGCCGACCGCGACGCCCTCCTGCCCGCTATTGCCGCGGGTGACACGCGTGCGTTCGCGGTCTGGCTGCGCGACGCGGAGCCACGGGTGCGCTCGAGTCTCGCCCGCTTTGCACGAGTGGTCGACACCGAAGCCATCTTGCAAGAGGCACTGCTCCGCATCTGGCAGGTTGCGGGGCGCGTGCAACTCGACGGCCGCGGCGACACGCTCGTTCGCCTGGCCATTCAGATCGCACACAACCTCGCCATCGATCACGTTCGTCGGGATCGCCGGCTCGCGCAAACCGAGCGGGCACAGCTCGAGGCCTTCACACCGGGCGAGGTCGACGACAGCCCGCCGCCCGATCCGCTCCTGCGCGAAGTGATCACCAACTGCCTTGAAAATCTCCCCAAGCAGCCTTCGGCCGCCCTTCACGCCCGGCTCGAAAACGCCGGCATTGACCCGGACGAAACGCTAGCCAATCGCCTCGGCATGCAGCTCAACACCTTCCTCAAAAACTTCGGCCGCGCCCGTACCTTGCTGCTCGATTGCCTGCGCAGTCGAGGTGTCTCACTCCCCCGCAAATTGCTCGAACGAGGAAGCCGCTAATGGACGACGAGGCGCTGATCGAGCAGCTGCTCTCCGCACACCGGGAGCGCGACGCCCACGGCGCAATTCAGTTCGCCCCGGCATTCCACGACCTTTCGCCCGAAGCACGCGAGACCGCCTTCGCCACGCTTCAACTGCAGCGAGCCCTCGAGGCAGGCCGCGACAGCGAGGGTCTGTCCACGACGGCGCGCGCCATTCTGCGACGCATCACGGGCTGAGCGAGGAACGAGGCGACGACCGCGAGAAGCTCCTCAGTTGCCAACTCAAACGACGTTCGCTATCTGGTGCTCGATGCGAACACGAGTATTGCAAACGGCTGCCTTGATTGGCGCGACTGTCGCGCAGCTCACGATTGGCTGCCAAAAGAAGACCGAAACGCCCGCTGGCGCAGCGAGCGGCAATACCGAGGTCGCTGCCGCGGCGCCGCGATCGTTTCCGCTCGTCGAACTTCGGGCGCAACTCAAAACTCGCGTCACGGTGGAAACTGAACGCAGCGCCGCTCCACAGCCACCGGTTGGGACATTCGACAAGGTCTTCTACGACGCGCCGCTGGGCAAGAACGTCGCCTACGTGAGCCCCGCGAAGAACGGGCTGAAGCGACCGGCAATCGTGTGGATAGCGGGCGGCATGGACTGGGGGATCGGTGCGGATGCTTGGGAGCCTGCGCCACGCAGCAACGACCAGTCGGCTGGCGCGTTTCGCAAGTCCGGAGAGATCGTGCTGATGCGCCCGTCGCTGCGTGGCTCGAACGAGAACCCCGGCCACAACGAATGCTTTCTGGGCGAGGTCGCGGACGTGCTCGCCGCGGCCGACTACTTGGCGAAGCGGCCCGATGTAGACCCGAATCGGATTTACCTCGGAGGCCACAGCACGGGGGGGACCATGGTGCTTTTGACCGTGGCCAGCAGCGATCGCTTTCGCGCGGCCTTCGCCTTCGGCCCAGTCGCTGATCCTCGCCAATATGGGAGCGGCGGTTGCCTGCCGCCAGACATCGCGAACGCCGAGGCACTCCCGCGGTCCCCGGTTCACTTCTTGAAAGACGTGCGCACGCCCACTTGGATCATCGAAGGTGCACAGGGAAACGCGAACGTCTTCCCCTTTCTCGAAAAGGCTAAGGGCAGCGCACCAATCACCTTCGTGCTGATCCCCAAAGCAAATCACTTCAGCACGCTGGCGCCCACTACTGAGGCCCTGGCCGCACAAATCTTAGCCGATACCGGCCCAACAGTGAGGTTCAACCTCGATCCTACGGAGCTCACGAAGAGCGTCTCGACGGAATAGCTCGAGGCAGGCCGCGACCGCGATCGCCGCGGCCTGCGAACCGCTAATGGCTTAACCGGCCAGCTATCAGCGTTGCGACAAGCAATGCGCTGCTCACAAGCGTGCTGGCGATTGCCGCACGCTTGTGGCCGCGCAGTGTGGCGATTCCAGCACTGGCGGCTGCGGCTATCCCCAGGGCGCTCAGGCTAGGAACGTGGGGACTTCGCGCAATGTCCAACAGGAACACTGCCAGCAGCAGCAGCGGGAACCAGCGTGCTGCGCTCCCGCCTCGTCGAATGGCGTAGACGCTCATCGCGCCGAAGTAGGCGGGACTAGCGACGGAAGTCACGTAGCCGAGCGCATTTGCTCCACTAGGAGCTCCGAGCCAGCCCACCGCGATCCCCGCGCAGAGCGCGAACACGACGATGGCCGCGTTGCGTGAGGTCGGTTGGTGCGCCGCGCTCATTGGGTTTCGCAGTCGTAGTAGGCCCGCAGTTCCTTGCCGCAGGAGATGGCCTCGGCGAACGTCACCGCGGCCACCACCGCTGTTCCGACTACGGTGGGCGCGCTGACGAGCACACTGGCAGCGGCCGCGCCTGCCTTCACACACGCCAGCGCGGCTTCTGCGCCCTCGATCGAGCAATCGGGCTGCTTTCGCGCCGCATCGTGCCGTTGCACCAACTGCTGCGCGCCGGCATCACCGGTAATCATGACCGGTGGGATAGTCACCTCTCGAGGCGCAGCCGATTCGCTCGATGCGGCGACGCACTGGGCTCCGTCGGCCGGCGTAAACTGAGCTTCGGGGTCGTAATATGAGCTATTTGGGGACGAAACGGGATTTGGCATGGTTTGGCCCTTTCATTTCCCCATCGGCCCGCCCTGTTCGCCGGTTGCTTCGAAAAGAGCCCGTGCCGGTGCGACAGGTTCGCGTAGGCGCCGAGCTCGACGTCGCCGGTGGACGAACCTTAGACCCGCTCTTAGTGCGCCCGCGCGCAACCAAAGCGCAGCGCCATGACTCGATTGGGACCACCTTGGCGCTGATCCTCCGCGTAGGCCACATAGAGGTGGCCATGCGCGAACAGCAACGACGGAGTTAGCGCGTAGAAGATCGGGAGCTCGAGTAGCGACTGTGCTGTGATCGCGCCCGAAGCGTCCAATTGCTCGACGAGCAAACCTTGCGCCGAAGCTAAGGCCAGGACGATGCCCGAGCCGACGCGAATGGTTGCGATCGCGTCAGCTCCGCCAAGCTCCAGATCGTAGTAAGCCGGCTCTCCGCGGGGGCGACCGTCGAGGCCGAGGGCCAACGTAAATCTTCCCTGCGATGGGGTGAGCGGCGAGCGGTCCGCCCCGAACAGCAGATAACCGTCGGGCACCGAGAAAAGGCCCTCGAGCTCGAGGTATTGCGAAGAGTCTAGGACTTGCAGCGGTTCGCCGAGCGCCTCACCGCGCGCAGAAATTCGTCGCGTCCACAGCTGATCTCGACCATTGTTGAGGTTTAACGGCATCGCCAAGAGGCCGCTGTCACCGTTCAACGCCGCAAACGCGCGCCCAGAGCTGTGGACGTAGGCGTTGCCGGTCGTGCTCAAGGTGTGGTCGACGTGCGAGAGAACGCCACGACCGTCGTCTGTGATCATGAAGGTGTGATAGTGGCCGAAGTTTGCGCAGCCGATCAGCCCCGGCAAGAGCACCGACAGACTTCCTAGCGCGGAAGCGGCGGAGGCGCAGACGTCTAGCGCGACGGAGGCGCCCAGTTCGAAACCGCTTCCGAGCGGGGCGAAGCTCGAAAAATCCGTCGGATTGTACCGCTCGTTGAAGACCAGCAGCTCCGTGCCCGTTCGCGTCCGTCCGCGTCCCAATGTTTCGAGCAAATCGCGGTCGCCCAGCGAGCTGACGGCCCCGCGGGGCTCGAGCTCCCACGACAGACGGCGGAAAAAGCCGGTTGGTCGCGGGCTGACGCCGTCGATCCCGAGGAACCAGACGACTCCGAGCTCGTTACCCGGCATGACCAGCTGCGGATCCCACGCCCACCCGCACAGGTCGCAATTGGTGTTGCCGCCATCGTCCGTGCGTCCCTCGTCTACTCGCACCGCGACGGGTTCGCCCTCCACGGCAAGCGGCAAGTCTTCGTCGATCTCGCCGTCGCCGTCGTCGTCCAGGCCGTTGCAGACTTCCGGCCCGCCCGAGCCCGCAGCGACGCCGCCGCTCGCGCCTCCGCTCTGCGTGGCCGGCTGCTCCCACAGCTCGATTGGCGTGCGTCCGCCACAAGCGGAGAAGGCCGCAATGCAGCCGCAAATCCCCAAGTATCGCAAGGCGAGTTGACCCACGAAAAATGAAGTTAGCACCGAATCGGCGAGCGAGCGCCGGCGATCGCGCGGGGCCGAGGCGAGTGCGCTAGTGTCGGCGAGCTCGCTCCGCGAGCGAGGTTAGAAAAATGCTCCTTCGATCGAAAATAGTCCGCTGGTGTTGGCTGCTGGGATTGACCTGCGGCGCGCTCCCCGCCTGTAACGAGGCAGACACTTGTAAGTCTGCAGCGGCATGCAGCAAGGAGGGCAAGTGCACTGCAGCTGACACGGGTAAATGCATCGTCGGCTCGGCGCGTGACTGCAACTCTTCGGAGTTATGCACGCTTCATGGGCGGTGCAGCTTCGCGGCAGGAGCCTGCACTGCGGCAAGCGACGCGGACTGCAAGAGCTCACTGGACTGCCAGAAGCAGCACGCCTGCGATGCCTACCGGGGAAGCTGCGTGGATCTCGCCACTTCCGTGCACACCGAATGTGCCACTCGCTGTGAGAGTGACGGGCTGTGCGTGATGTCGGGCGGCAAGTGCACGGCGCTCTCGCGCCTCCATTGCGCCGGCACGATGGACGAAAAGCCTGAAGCCACGAGCCCGTGCGCGACACAAGGCCGCTGCAACGCCGAGAACGGTCGGTGCATCGCCGCCACCAACGAAGAGTGCGCGCGATCGACGGTCTGCAAGGACGAGGCGCGCTGCGCGGCCAAAGACGGCGTGTGCGTCGCAACGGCTCAAGACTGCGCGAAATCCAGCGCTTGCTCGAACTCGGGCAAGTGTGACGCGAGCAACGGGACATGCGTCGCAACGAGCAGCGCCGCGTGCCGCAAATCGGCCCGCTGCAAGCTCGAGGGAGCCTGTTCCCCGAAAGACGGCGCGTGCATCGCGGCCACCTCAGGGGACTGCCAACAAGCCTCGGTTTGCGCTCAAGCCAAGCACTGCCAAGCACAGGGCGGCGTGTGCGTCGGCAGCGGGCCCGGCGCTACGAGCGCGAGCGGACCCGCGCCCGACAAGGTGGGTTCAACGACGGTGGGCGGACTATTTCAGTGACGCGCCCGCGAGCGATCTTTCTTGGCCGCTAGGGACATTCGCGGGTGACCGCTCGGATGCGCAACGCGCCGTCCACTTTGGGATCGTTGGTTTGATCGCCAATCGCCAAGGTGCCGTTCGACACGTAACCCGCGCGGGTAAGTTTGACCGTGCCGTCGACACTGAAGGTTGCGAGCCCGGCCCCATCGACCGACAACACGTAGGTGTGATAAGAGCCGTCCGTCACCGGAAATGCGGCTGACTGCGTGTCGTCTGCCCAACCGAGCGCCGCGCTGTCGAGATACACCATCTGGCCGCGGTCCGTCGAAGTGCCGAAGGAGCCCGTCAAGGATCCGAGGATCGCGGCGCCGCTGTCGAGCAGGTTATGCGGCGATGCCGACTCGACTAGCATCTCGACCTTGACCTTGAAGGCCTGATTAGCGACGAACGCCGCCGGGTAGTACAAGAGCAACTGCCCACTGGTCGAAGCGCCGCTGTTCGTGCTCGTTTCGAGACGCACGTAGTCGGCGCCGTAGGTGATGGCCGCAGGCGTCTGTATCCGAGTCGACCAGCCTTGCGCCGTGATGTCGCTACCACCGACGAGTAGTTGCGCGGGGCAATTGGCGCCACTCCCACCGCTCCCACCGCTCCCACCGCTCCCACCGCTTCCACCGCTTCCACCGCTTCCACCGCTTCCACCGCTTCCACCGCTTCCACCGCTTCCACCGCTTCTATCGCTTTCATTGCTTTTATTGCTTCCATTGCTTCCCGCATTTTC
>DASQCO010000045.1:0-33274 GCA_035634635.1 Polyangiaceae bacterium | reverse complement strand
TCGAGCGGTGGAAGTAGTTCAGATTTGCAAGGAGGGAGCGTTGCGAACGGCGGGACGAGCCAAGCCAACGCGGGACAACCGAGCAGCGGTGGAAGCGTAGCGGGGAGTAGCTCGGCTGGCATGCCAGGGATTGGAAGCGGGGGAGTTGGAAGCGGTGGAGCGAGCAATGGGGCTGCAGGAGCCGGCGGCTCGGGCGCGACGTGCCCGCTGCCGAGCAAGTTCAAGTGGACCTCGTCGGCGGCGCTTGCAGAGCCGAAATCAGGTTGGGTTTCGCTCAAGGACTTCACGAACGTCGTCTACAACAATAAGCACATCGTCTATATGACGACGCACGATACCGGGTCGGCATGGGGTGCGGCCATGTTTACGTTCGGTGATTGGCCGGACGCCGCTACGGCGACCCAAGTTGCATTGTCTCGCACTGCGGTCGCGCCGACGCTGTTTTACTTCACGCCCAAAAAGCTCTGGGTGCTCGCCTATCAATGGGGTGGCCCGGCTTTCAGCTACGCGACTTCGACCGACCCGACTGATCCGTCGAAGTGGTCGACGGCGAGCACGCTCTTCGACGGTGGGCCGAGTTCGAGTACGGGTCCCATCGATCAAACCGTGATCTGCGACAGCAAGAACTGCTACCTCTTCTTCGCCACGGATGACGGCAAGATTCATCGCTCGGACATGGCGATCGACAGCTTTCCAAGCACTTTCAAGGACTACAAGACCATCATGACCGACACCTCGAACAATCTGTTCGAGGCGGTGCAGGTGTACTCGGTCAAGGGTTCGAACCAATACCTGATGCTGGTCGAGGCGATCGGCAGCAATGGCCGCTATTTTCGCTCCTTTACTGCGACGGACCTGGCCGGAACTTGGACGCCGCTCGCTGCAACCGAGAGCAACCCATTCGCGGGCAAAGCCAACGTCACCTTTCAGGGAACCGCGTGGACCAACGACATCAGCCACGGCGACATCGTGCGGAACGACCCCTCGGAAACGTTCACCGTCGACCCGTGCAACCTGCAGCTCCTGTATCAGGGGCGTTCGCCGAGCTCGAGCGGCGACTACGGCAAATTGCCGTACCGCCCCGGCGTGTTGACGCTCAGCAAGTAGCGCCCCGAGATCGATCAACGAAAGTGCTGCGTAGTCACTGCGCGACAACCGCCACACTACCGGCGGTCAACCCCGCCGTCGTCGCAGTCACCGTGATCATGCCCTTTTGCCCGGACAGAGTGCGCACGACGGCGAGCGCTTTGCCACTGAATGCAGCTCGGTCCTTGGCTGGGAACACCGTGCGATCCGTTGGATCACCGTTGTCCGTCGCGACGATCACGCCGGGCCCGCTGATGTCGAAGTGCACCGTGTTCGTTGCGTTCGGCACGAGCAACCCGGCCTGATCTTCGACGGTGAGCGTGACGAAGCTCAGATCCTTGCCGTCAGCCTGAATGGTCGCCCGATCCGCGGTGAGCGTGAGTTTCGATGCTGCACCCGCAGTCGAGACTTTGTCGGTCGCCCATTGCTTGCCATCCTTGTAGGCGATGACGGAAAGCTCGCCGCTCGCGTATTTCACGTCGTCCCAGCGCAATCGGTATTCGTATTGGGCCTTCTTTTTGCGGCCGAGCGAGGTGCCGTTCAAGAACAGCTCTGCTTCGTCACCCGAGGTGTACACGTGCACGGGCGTGACTTGCCCCACTCGGTCGGGCCAGGTCCAATGCGGCAGAATGTGGGCCATCGCAAATTCTGGGCGCCACCGCGCTTGGTACAGGTAGAAGCGATCCTTCTTGAAGCCGGCGAGATCGATGATTCCAAAGTACGAGCTGCGCGCGACGCTATCGAGCGGTGTGGGCTCACCGAGGTAGTCGAAACCAGTCCACACGAATTCACCGCCGACGTAGGCCCACTTTTCTTGAGATTGAAACTCGAGGTCGGGCGCGTAGGACCAATCCGCGAAATACAGATCGTAGGAGCTGATCTGATTGTCGATGATGCCGGCGCTGCTGGTAGCGGGCGTGCCCGCACCTGCGACCACGGGGAAGGAATAGATGCCCCGGCTGCTAAAGGTGCTCGCGGTCTCGGTCCCGACGATGAACTTGTTCGGAAAGGCCGTGTGATAGGTGGGGTATTGCGGTGGGTTCGTGCGTACCTTGGTGCCCTGGTAATTGAGGCCAATGCTGTCGATTGGACCGGAAAACGGGTTGTCGGGTTTGGCCGAGTTCATTCCGCTCACGGTCGGGCGCGTCGCGTCTTCCTGATGCGAGATATCCGTGAGCTCCTTCGCTAGAGCTGGACCCTTGGTGCTGTCGTTCTGTTCGACGATCTCGTTGCCGATGCTCCACATCACGACCGACGGATGATTGCGGTCGCGTCGAATGAAGGCGCGCAGATCTTGTTCGTGCCACTCCGGGAAGAAAACGTGATGATCGAGCTTGGCCTTGCCGGTGTTCCACACGTCGAAGGCTTCATCCATGATCAGGAAGCCGAAGCGATCGGCTAGCTCGAGCAATTCGGGCGCCGGCGGGTTGTGGGAGGTTCGGATCGCGTTCGTTCCCATCTCGGCCAAGATTTGAAACTGTCGTTCGAGCGCGCGATCGCTCACCGCGGTGCCGAGCGCTCCGAGATCGTGGTGGTTACATACCCCATTGAGTTTGATGTGCTCGCCATTCAGGAAAAATCCCTGGTTTGAATCGAACTTGAGTGTCCGTACTCCAAAGCGCGTCTCGTAGCTGTCGACGAGCTTTCCGTCTCGATTCACTCTGGTCAGCGCGGCGTAGCGATTGGGCTTTTGCTGCGGCGGAGAGCCCCACAATTTTGGACTAGCGATCGTCCCGGAGGTTGCCAATGTGCCAGTCGTGTGGGCCGCGATCGTCAGCTCCATCGCAGGAATGGTCGCGACGCTCGACCCGGTGCGCGCGCCAGTTGCGTCGAGCTCGAACAAGTCCGTCGCGACGGACACGATTGCGGATTGCTCGCTGTCGTTGTCGACGCTGACGTCTAGCTTCACCGTTGCCGAGGTCGAACTCACTTCAGGCGTGGTCACATGAGTGCCCCATTGCCCGACGTGGACCGGATCCGTCACGACCAACCACACATTGCGATAGATGCCCGCGCCTGGATACCAGCGCGAAGAGCCATCATCCCAGTTCGCGCTGGCGGGCACCGGATTGTCCAAGCGAATGCTGAGCACGTTGTCGCCCGTCTTCAGGTATGGCGTCAAATTCAGGCGATACGAAGCGTAGCCGTAGGGCCAGCCGCCGACGAACTGCCCGTTGACCCAAACCATGCTGTACGACATCGCGCCGTCGATATCGAGGAAGCTGGATTTCCCGGCGTCCGACGCTGGTACCGAGATGGTCTTTCGGTACCAGGCGACCCCTGTCGCAGGCAAACGCCCCATGCTGGCGCTGATCGAGTTCGTGAAGGGACCTTCGATGGCGTAGTCGTGAGGCAAATTCACGCTCTGCCACGCGCTGTCGTCGAAGTTGGCTGTGATGTAAGAAACGCCGTCGCCCAAGTTTCCGCTCGGTCGCTTCGCGTAGTTGGCGCTGTCTTTGAGGAATGCGTTGCCGGTGGGCAAAACCCAGGGCTTGGCGGTCGAATAGCCGAGGCCGGTCGCGCCGGTAGGATCGCCTTTCTTGAAGCGCCAACTGTCCGCGAGCGATCGGCGCGTGCGCGGCGAAGGATCGCTGTTGTCGGTGCCGCCAGTGCCACCACTCGTGGCAATGCCAGCGCCTCCGTCGTTGCTCGTTCCGGAACTGGAGCTACTGCCCGCATTCACGCCGCCATCACCGCCAAGCGATGTGGCACCTGCCATCGCCGTGGCGGTACCGGAGTTGCCTGCCGTACCGCCGGCAACCTGTCCCGCGGACCCCGCGCTGCCGGCGTTGCTCTTGCTCCCCGTGTTGCCGCAAGCCGCGACAGCTCCGATGAGTGCCGTGACGCAAAAGCGCACGCTCGTTCTCGCTGAACTCAGTGGCATCCAATCACCAATGTTACTTCAGCGTCGGAGTGGTCCACGTGTACCACTTGCTCAGGTCGGTCTTGTACGGTGTCTTGGCGATCGCGGTATCGGCGCTCTTGCCGACCAAGAACTTGTCGACGAACGCGCCGACGTCTGCCGCCTGAACGCTCGGAAACGCGCAGTGCGTGCCGGTTGCGTTTTGGGAGTAGCCGATTCGATCGGAGATGCCGAGCGCCTTGTACACTTCGCCCGCGGCCTTCATCGAGACATAGCCGGCTTCGCTGCCCAATCGATCGATCGAGGTGTTCGCGATGGTGAGGACAGCGCGGGGTGCCACCATGGCCACGAGCTCGTGCATGTCGACCGGGAGCTTCTTCGCGTCGGGGTTTTTGAACTGCTTGAGGTTGGTGGCGTACCAGGCTGTGCCTTGTGCGGCTTCCAGATCTTCCGTCCCCGTTTGACTTGCCATCACGCGCCAGGACGCTTCACCGCCACCGCCGGATTCTTCCGGAATGACCAGCGCGATGCGCTCGTCGAAGGCGCCTGCATACAACGACATTTTGCCTTGGAATGAGCAGCCCGTGACCGCAATACGCTTCACGTCGATCTGGTTTTGATCTTGTGTCTTGTACAGGCCGTCAATCAAGCGGCTGATCCCCCACGCCCATTCGATCATCGCGCCGGCGTTGGTGTCGGGGTACATCTTGAAGTAGTCACCGCCACCCCGCGGTACGTTGAGCGAATCCGGCACCAGCTGTGAGCTGGTGAAGACCATGGTCGCGACGCCGCGACTCGTGAAGATGTTGGAGGTAATGCTGCCCGTTGGTGTGTTCATCCCGATCACGAGCGGGAAGGGGCCCGTGCCGCTCGGCGTGGTGATCGTCGAGCTGAGGGTGATCGAGGTCGAACCCTGCTTGATGACTACGGTCAGCTTGCCGCCCGAGAAGGTCGCGGTCAGAGCTCCGTCAGCTGGCGGGGCACCCTTGGGGCCAGACACCCAATATTGCATTTGCGATGCGATTTCGGCGCGTCGGCAACGCCATTGATCGCGACTCGCGATGCGTGTGCCGCTGCTCAACAAGAACGGATCGGGCAATTCGGGCGCGGTGGTCAGCGCGCTGAATGCAGGCGGTGCAGGGGGGGCAGGGCAATCCGTACCGGTGTTCTCCACGCCATAAACCAGCGGCATGTCTCCGCCGGTGCCGCCTGAATTGCTTGGTCCGCCAGCTACGTTTCCGCCGCCTCCGCTGCTGCTGCCTGCGCTGCTGGGATTGCCTCCGGTTGCCGCGGGCGCAGAGCCCCCCGCGGCGTTCGAGCCACCGCTGCCGACGCTACCGCTCGCGCCAGGCATGGCAGCGCTGCCGCTCGAGCCGGCAGACGTACTCGGCGTCCCGGCACTGCCCGCGACACTCGGGCCCGCGCCGCCAACGTGACTAGCCATGCCGCCTGTGTTCGCGCTCGGGCCGTCACTGGACGACCCGCAGGCGAAGAGCGTGAGTGACGTCAAACCGGCTAGCGCAACACGTCGACCGTGGCTGCCAATCCTGCGCGAGCTATTCATGTGACGGATCCTTCGGAGTCGCTATTGCGGCTCGATCATCACGCAGTAACGCCGCGTCGCCGGTTCCGTCACGCAAACCGACGACCGCTGCGTCGCGCGTCAGGACGCTACTTTTTGAGCGCGGAGCGCGCGTCGCAGACCTGCCTTGCGCGTGCGGCGGCGAGTGACTGCGGTGCGAGGCGCGCAAGTTCCGTCGCGGCCTCGCTCTGACGCCCGAGCGCACACAGTGCCTGAGCTCGCGCTGCGCGTCGCTCTTCCGACAGCTGCCCCTTGGGAAAGCGCCGTTGATACTCGTCGAGCGTTTTGAGCGCGTCCGCGGGGTGCCCCGCGTGCAAACTGCTCGTCGCGCGACCGAGCAGCGCGACCTCCTGAGCCAAGCGATCTTCCGCTGGGCGCGCCGAAGCAACGGCTCGCTCCGAGACCGGCTCTGGAGTCGCCGAGGACACCGGTTTCGGACTTGCCGCGGATACAGGCTCGGGAGTGTCGGAAGTTGCGAGCTCAGGGACCGAGACACCGGCGGGCAGCGGAGGCTGCGATACGCCATTCGTCGTCGAGGCGACGGCGATAACCGCGGGCGGCGTGCTCGCGACCTCGGGGGCGTGCCGCGTGCCGAAGAAGATCCCGCCACCGACCAAACCCGCGCCCACGACGAAGCTGCTCACGAAAGGCCAACGCGGGCGCACTGCCGGTACTGCTTTACTGCTCTCGGCAAGCAACAGCGCGGCGCCCAGCCGTTCACGGAGCGCGCTTTCGACTCGTTCGCGATCGGCGTCCGTGGGGCGGTTCAGGTCGCGACCGGAGCGCAAAATCTCGCGAGCTCTGGGTCCCAGTTCCGACATGATCATCTCCTCTTGCCTCGTGCATCATGCCGGGCGACGGCGGCTTCGAACGCGAGTCTCGCCGCGCGCAGCCGAGAGTATGCGGTGTTTACTGGAATATCTAGGGCTTCGGCGACTTCAGGCACGGTCATCTCTTCGAGCTCCACTAGAGCGAAGACTTCACGCTTCGGTTCTTCCAGCTCTGCCAGCAGGTTGGCGAGCAATTGCAGATCGGAGTTCTTTTGTGTGAGGTCGAAGGGGGTCGGTAGATGTGACTCGAGTTCGTCGTCGATCACGGTCGCGCCCTTGCCGCCCCGTGCACGGATGGCGCGATGATGATTGCTGATCGTGCGACGCGCGACGCTGTAGACCCAGCTCTTCAGCGCTTCGGGCCGCTGCAGGGTCGTTAGACTGCCGTGGATCGCGATGAAGATCTCTTGAACCACGTCGTCGATCGCCGAGCTGTCCACCCCCAGGCGTCGCGCGGCGGCCCAGACGAAGTCGAAATATTTCGCGTAGACGGCTTGGAAGGGCGGCAAGGGAGCGGGCAGTGTTCCAGCGGCTTCGTGCTCATTCTCGAGCACGGGCCGCAGCTGAGCACTGGAGTTACGGCCTGCCATCTTCGACTCTTCTCGACTCTGACGCAGTATCCCCCCGCTCGCCCGTCCGTCACAAAATCCACTCAGGTCCAACGGTTGCAGTAAACGCGGCGTATCCCAGCTGTTTTACGGTGCCGGCGCCCTCGACCGAGATCACCGGACGGGCCGTCTCAATCTGGGCATCGAGCCCGACCAGCAGCGCGAGAAAGCGCGTGAGGTTCAACCGGCCTTGGGCGCCCGCACCTACAGCTAACCAGGTGGCTCGTTCTGAGTGCCCCGTGACCCCGACGCCGGTGCCGCGCGCTGTGATGTGTTCCAGCGATAGAACCAGACACGGCGAGACCTCGAATTTCGACTCGCCGAGCGCGCGACACGCCCGGAACGTGCCGGTCAGGCGATCGATGTCCGCGCCGAAATCGGCAGACTGCTCGGACGGCACGCTCTGACGTAGCCAGGCCGTACCACCGAGCAGCAAGCGCCAATTATCCAGCGAAGCGCCTCCGGCGAAGGCAACGCCCCAGCTCGGCTTCGGCAGCGGTCCGAAGCTCATGACCGCCAGAGGGATCTGGGCAAGTGCGTGCCGTTTGTGCGGGGGCTCGCGGATCGGGCGCTCGATGATTTCGCTGGGGGGCACCTCAGAAGCGTCGTCGGTGGCGGCAGTGGACTCACCTTGCGACGGCTTGCGAGCTGCCGTCGCGGAACCAGTGGCATTTGAGCTTTGCGAGGGCGAGCTGGTCTGCCCAGGATTGGTCGTCTGCTCCGTGTTGCCCGAGCTTGCGGCGGTGCTCGTCGCCGCCGGCTTTGCTGGCTGTGTGGCGGTGCTCGTCGCGGCTGCGGAGCCCGTGCCTGTTGCAGGGTTCGTCGTCGTTCCGTCGGCTGGCGTACCCGCGAGCTCGCTCTCGCTGAGCGGTTCGGCCGAGCGCATCAGCAGGGCAAGGCTCACCGCGGCAGCGCCGGTGAGATTCTCACACGAGCTCGCGTCGAGACTGCGCTCGCCGACCAGACGGCCCGAGCGCGTCACGAGTTTGAGATGAAAATGACCGGCGTCGGTCTGGGTAATGGTGCCTTCGGCTTGCAAGGCCGTGGGCGCGGCGCGGGTTGCTCCGGTCAGTGTGCGGATCCGCTCTCGCACCGCTGCTTGCTGAGGACATCCGGCGGGGGCCTGCCAGCGCAGCGTGAGACCCGACGCGGCTTGGCCGAGCGCAGTCGTGGCCAGGAGCTCGCCCGAAACCCCCAACAGCGCGATCGCGAACCCGCGCGCCGCGCGCGAACGATCAGAGCTTGATGCCGGTCGAGTCAATCGTGACGTCATCGACGTACAGGGTGGAATCTTTAGGCGTCAGATCCTTCGCGATGTTGCCGACGTACCATTGTGCCCAGGTGGAATCATCCGTGATCAAGCCAGTCTTCTCGAGCAGCAATTTCCCGTTCTGGTAGAGCCTAATGGCGCCGGTCGCGTCGGAGGCGCGCTTCAGATAAAACTGAATGTGAAACCATTCGCCAATCGGAATCGCCGGCGGGTTGGCCGGCTTTCGCACGGTCCCGGCGATGAAATCGTACACCAAGAGTTGCAAGCTGCCGTCCGTCGCGTTGACGATCGTGACGTCCCACAGCCCATCCTGCGCAGAATCACCGCCGGGCATGTGTCGCGCGGTGTCTCCACCTTGGAAGTGCCACAGGTTCCAGAGCGACGTATCTGGGCTGTTCAGCTTTGCCAGCGCGGGAATGTAATACCACGCGCCATAGTAGGCTTCCGTCGGCAATGCGCCTTGCCGGATGCAGCGGGCCTGGTTGGCGGTGTCATTCGCCGTCGTGACCGTGAATTCGGCGGCATATTTGCCCGAGTGCACGGGCGAAGTCACGATCTTGCGAACCCCGCCCCCGTAGCAAAACCCACCCACGTCCTCGTAATCGCAGAAGTCATTTTCGAAGCCGGTGGCCCACGGAATCGTGACCGGATCGGTGCCGGGGGGGATGGCGTTCGGGCATTGAGTGCCAGCCTCGCCGCCTTCGCCTGTGGTTCCACCTTCGCTCGTGGTTCCACCCTCGCTCGTGGTTCCACCCTCGCTCGTGGTTCCACCTTCGCTCGTGGTTCCGCCCTCGCTCATGATTCCGCCGCCACCGGCGCTGCCGGCAATTCCGGAACTGCCCGCCACCCCAGCTCCGCCGGATGCTCCGCCCACGCCAAGTGTCGCAGCAGCGCGTTCGCCGACCACCAGCTTCGGCTCGCAGCCGAGCAGTGAACAGCTCACCGCGAAGAGCAGGGCGTGTCTCATGCCCCGAGTCTTGAAGCGATTCTGCCGCTTGTCACCCAGGAACGCGCCGGGCCCGCAAATGATAGGCCGAAATGTCGTCTACCAGGGGACAGGCGCGATGCGTCGTCCGGCCGGTGTCGCGCGGTCCACATTTTTTCGACCGCGGCGAACGGCACGCTCGAGCGCGTCCGCCGCGATTTCGCCCGGCCCTCAGTTGAGCGCGGCGACGGCTTTGATGCCGAGGCCGATGAACGCCAAGAGCGCGACGCCCTGCGCGATCTTGAACGGCGTCTCGGTTTGCGTGGGTGCTAGCTTCTTCAAGGCAGGGATTTTCTGGAAGCTCTGCACGATCAGCACGAAGAAATTGAAGTACTGAGCGAGCACCGCGCACACCACGTAGATCCAAGAAAACGCCCCCTCGAGGTGCGCTCCGTAGCGCGCGTACACCGCGAGCCCGAGCAGCACCAGGGACAGGATGCCGACGATGTGCGAAGGCAGCAGCTTCTGAAACGGAAACATGAACCCAGTCACGCTGGTGGCAATGGTCGTGGCTAGGAAAAACGCGGTCCAACCGTCGAGCGGATCGCCGGTGAGCATGCCGTAAACGACCACGAACCCGGATGCGATACCGAGCAGACTAATGAGCACGTGAAACTGCGTGAATAGTTTGAGCATGGGATGGGCTTTCGGGGTGGAGCGCGCAGGCTACCCCGATATCGCCCATCCGATGATCCGCAGGATGTCGGAAATGATCCTTTCGCGTTACAGCTGGCCGTACTCGTCGTGACGGCGCCACCAGATGCCAGTCTCGTTGCGGCCGCGAGGAGCGCGATCCAGCCATTGATACATGCCCCAAAGGCCATCCAGACCGCGCGCATAGGTAGAATAGGAATGATAGACAACGCCCTTTTCCAGCACGAATGCGCTGACGCCGGGCCGTTCGCGCGTGTAAGTGGCGGTGTCGGTTCCAGTCGTGGCTGCGATTTGGCCAACTAGCCCCGCGTCGTCGCCCGGTCGAAGTGTCCACTGCGCTTCGCGGCGGTAGTTGTATTCGATGCCGCCCTCGCGCTGCTGCTGCTCCGTGAATTGCACGTTGTAGTCGAGGTTGAAGTCGCCGCCGAAAGACGATGCCCAGGGGAACTTCCAGCCCATGCGTTGCTTGAACGCCTGAAGCTTCGGCAACGGCGCGCGCGACACCGCCATCAACCCCACGTCGTGGTGTTCCAGGTGCACCGCGATGCCCGCGAAGCCGTCTGCGATCGACGAGCAAGAAGGGCAGCCGGCCTCGTAGTCCGGCCCGAACATGAAGTGGTAAATGAGCAATTGCGAGCGGCCCTTGAACAAGTCAGCGAGCGACGCGCTGCCTTCGTCGGTGTCGAAACGATATGGCTTGTCGACGCGAACCCAGGGCAATTCCTGCCGTTTTTGTGCGAGCGCGTCGCTTTGCCGGGTGAGCTCTTTTTCCTGCTGCAGGAGCGACAGGCGCGCCGCGATCCACTCTTCTCTGGTTCCGATCTGATGCATGGTCATGTCCATTTCCCTTTCGTTGAGTTCACGCCGCCGAGCCGGCTGCCATCGCCGCGAACATCGCGGCTGTTTGTCGTTCGCAAGCTTTCGGTGAAGACTCGAATTGACGACCGAATCCGTGAGAGAAAGAGTCGGGAAAGATGTCTTCCTGTCCGCTCTCGATGCCGTCGAGGATCGCGTTCGCTACTTCGCGAGCGGGGGCCTTTGGCAAGGCCAGATCACGAACCATGTCGGTGTCGACCGGCCCCGGATAGGCGCCGAAGACCGACGTTTGCTGCGCGCCGAGCAGCACTCGCGCGCATTGAGTCAATGAATGAAGCGCGGCCTTCGAAGCGCTGTAAGTCGGGAACATGGGCACGTTGGTCAGCCCCGCCGCCGAACCCACGCTGACCCACGCGCCGCCGCCGTTTCTGGCTAGAATCGCGCTGAATTCACGCAACATCCGCAGTGCTCCGAAGTAGTTGACCTCCATCTCTTCACGCGCCCGATCGAATGCGCTGGCGCTCGCGAGCTCCGCGTTGAGCGTGACGCCCGCGTTGTTGAATACGACAGTCACGTCAGTAGCCATCGCGCCGGCCGCCCGGACCTGCTGCGCGTCGGTGACGTCGAGCCGCAGCGGTACCACGCGTGCATCGCGCAGGGCACTCAGCGCGCCCTGAACGCGCGTGCCGGCGTAAATCTTTTTCACACCACGACTGAGCAGCGCTTCGCTCAGTGCTCGACCGATGCCGCGATTCGCGCCTGTCACGAGCGCAACCGCGCCCTCGATTTTATATGCGTTCATGTTCGACCTTTCTCGTTCGTTGACCCATCCAAGGTCTAACGCCGCGTCCGAGGAGGTCGGGAGTTACAAGCAAGTCGCGATCGGCGCGAGGCATCGATCGTGCCAAATTTCAGGTCAAAACGCGCTCGTCGGGTTGACGCCCGGGCGAGCGAATTCCGTCAGCGCGCGGCTTGATTCGCGAGCCGCAAATTCACTGGCTCGACCCGCGATTGAAACACTCGGCCGCGCGCAGCTTTGCTATGCCCATCGTTCGACAGCGTTCAAGTTGTCACACTGGAGGAACGAAGTATGGCCGACGGCACCATCAAGACCAAAGACGGCACGCTGATCTACTACAAGGATTGGGGATCCAAGAGCGCACAACCGTTGGTGTTCCATCACGGCTGGCCGCTGAGCGCGGACGATTGGGACAATCAAATGCTCTACTTCCTCGAGCGCGGCTTTCGCGTCATCGCCCATGACCGCCGCGGTCACGGGCGCTCGAGCCAAACCGAGTCGGGCAACGAAATGGACACCTACGCTGCGGACGTCGCAGCGCTGTCCACGTTCCTCGAACTCAAGCAGGCCGTACACATTGGCCACTCCACGGGCGGCGGTGAAGTCGCGCGCTACGTCGCTCAACATGGCCAAAACGAGCGCGTCGCCAAAGCCGTGCTGATCGGCGCCGTACCGCCGATCATGGTCAAATCCGAGTCTAACCCCGGAGGGTTACCGATCGAAGTCTTCGACGGCTTCCGCAAAGCACTGGTCGCGAATCGCGCGCAGTTCTTCAAAGACGTCCCGAGCGGCCCGTTCTACGGCTTCAACCGCGAAGGCGCAAAGCCGCTGCCCGGCGTGATCGACAACTGGTGGCGCCAAGGCATGATGGGCGGCACCAAAGCCCACTACGATTGCATCAAAGCCTTCTCCGAAACCAACTTCACCGAAGACCTGAAAAAGATCGAACAACCCGTCCTCGTCATGCACGGTGAAGACGATCAAATCGTGCCCATCGCCGACTCCGCGTTGCTCGCGATCAAGTTGCTCAAGAAAGGCACCCTCAAGGTCTACCCCAAACTGCCCCACGGCATGTGCACCACGCACCCCGACATCGTCAACCCCGACCTACTCGCCTTCATCAAAGGCTGATTCTGTCGATGCACACACGCTGATCGGCACACGCCGATTGGCAATCACCGATTCGCGCAGTGAGCCCTTGGGTTTTGGGGTTCACTGCGCACCCAGCCCGGCCCAGGGAGAAATCCGCGCATTGCGGCTACGCTCTGCGCGACCCTTGCGCGGCGCCGCGCCCCCACTCTCCAGAGGAGTCGCGCTGTGTTCGCGCGCCGACCGGCCCACGCTTCGCCGATGAGAGGAGAGGGACTAACCGCCGAGCCACAGAGGCCGCAGAGATCTGAGAGAGAGAGGGGATGGGGTTCATCTTCGCGTCAATTTGCGTCGTGACCACGTACTCTCCGACGTTGATTGGGACCAAGAATCTCTCTCAGGGCTCTGCGGTCTTTTCAGGTGTCGTCGGAGCGAAGCGCGAAGGGGCTCGGAGTCGCGTCGCTCGTTGCCAGCGCGAACGCGCAGCGGAAAGCGTGCCGTCGTGGAGCGACCCTTGTCCGGAAATAGGCCTTGTCCGGCGCGAACCGACCCCTTTTCCGACAATTTCGCCCGGCGCGCGAATCGGTCTCACGCGCCGATCCCTCTATCAAGCGCCGGATGTGCGCGCGCGCTTGATGGCGATTTTCGCTGCGAGATTTAGCGCTCCAAAACATTGTCGAGCGTGAAATCGGTTGTGCGATCTGCAAAGGAGCCTGAGATTCGAAACTTCGTTCTCACCGTGCCGCGCAAAGGGAATGACGTGATCTATCTGCACGAACGCTCTGGCGTCGCAACGTCGCCCGCTTGCTGAGACGAACACGCATCGACCGCCGTCTCGTTCGTGAACCTCACGCCGTGCATCGGCGGACAGATAGCGTGTGCGCTTGCGCGATGGTCTGGCTCCGCCTGGTGGAGTCACTCGAACGGGTTGCGACGACTTCACCGCATCGACCGCAGTCTGACCTGGGGAGGTTGCATCCGTCTTGGTGTCGGGCACGGTTTCGGTCTTCGATTGGACCTTCGTCCGGGACGTCTTGCGTCGGGGTCTCGCTCCGATGCCAAAGCGCCGCTTCTCTTCCTGACGCACGAAACTTGCCGCCATCAGCTTCATCAAACTCGCCAAGTCGCCGTTGGGCAGCCGATGATTGGCGAGCGCCTGCGCCCGCTCGATTAGGTCGCGAAGTTCCGCATCCGCGGTGAAATGCACTCTGAAGCGGTCGGCAGAAAGCGGCTCAAGCCCTCGTGCACGCCGCCGCGAGTCGGGGATCGCGGCTGTCGCAACGGCACCCGTTGGTGGTGATGGAGGATTCGCAGAAATTGCAGGCGGTTGCCCCAGAGTCTGCGCGGACGACATTTCGACGCTCTCGGGCGGTGGCGCACACGACTCAACCGCCTGAGCCACCGATGCCTGTTCTGAAGCCGCCACCACCGCTCGCGCCGGCAACCGACGAATCTGCTCCCGCACATCCGGACGCGGAAACCGCACTGCGAGCAACTCCTCGACTTGCCGTCGAGTCTTCGCGCGACAAGCGTCCATCAGCTCGGTGGCGTTGTCCGCCGTCAGATGCGGCGCCAGCGCGCAGAGCGCACACAAATGCAATTGTCCCCGAGCAACGCGCTCAAACACACTCGGAAATCGCGACACACGCGAGCCGCCGCAACTCGCCGCCCAGCTGCGCCTTCACTCATTCCGAGCGCCTCGACGCAATAGGAGAACACCGACGCAAATCCGAGCTCTAGGTGCAACATGCGCTCCTCGAGCTCCACCAAGTGCGCCAGCACTTGTGCCGTCAATTCGTTGCTCTGCCGAACTAACGCCGACAACCCCGCCAAAAGCTCCGAATTCCCCAATCGCCCCAACCGACATTGGTCATCCATCACATCTCTCTACCACGCGAAATTTCGAGCCTCGCATTGCCGTCCAGACAGTCGTTCGCTCGGGAGAATGGCTTCAAACTCGATCGCCTCCACGACCGCACCGCAGCGCGAATCCTCACGCCAACAACACCCCAAATCCAACAAACATCCCTCGTCGACGTCACCGCACGCCCAAAACCCGTCAACTACAATCAACACTCCAACCGTCGAATCGCAAGGGCGGACCGAGCAAGTGGCGCGCGCTCCACCCTCCGCGCGCTCACCAAGCGTCCCACGTGTGCGCGCACCACTTGCGAGGCCGCACGACGCTGCCCGAGACATTCCCGTCGAGCCAACGCTCCCGCAGCGGCGCGCCGAAACAACCCACGCACCACGACGGGCCCGCGCGCGCCGCGCCGCACGCGCACTCCGACTCCACCGGTGGGGTCACGCCGTCCATCTCACCCTTGCCGGCCCCTCAGATCCCGAAGTCTTTGTGTGGAATCATAAGAGCCGCAGAGGCCGCGGAGATCTGAAAGAAGGGGATGGGTTCCCACTCTGCGGCGGTTTGCGTGTTGAACGGCGCGAGCTAGCCGTGATCGCGAGCCAGGGTGGTGCCAGGTGTGCCGGGCCATATCGCGAACGACGCGAATGTCCTGAGCAACTCGCTCAAACGCGCCCGAAAATCGCCGACACACGCGAGCCGCGGCAACTCGCCGCCCAGCCGCGCCTTCACTCATTTCCGAGTGCCTCGACGCAATATGAGAACACCGAGAGGAACCCCAACTTTAGGTGCAACATGGGCTCCTCGAGCTCCACCAAGTGCGCCAGCGCCGGCGGACCGAGCAAGCGGCGCGCGCTCCACCCTCCGCGCGCTCACCAAGCATCCCACGCATGCGCGCACCACTTGCGAGACCGCACGACGCTGCCCGAGACCTCTCCGTCGAGTCAACGCTTCCGCAGCGGCGCCCCGAAACAACCCGCCTCCCACGACGAGCCCGCGCGCACCGCGAGGTCTGCACGGGAACGCACTCTGACTCCACCGGTGGAGTCGCGCCGCGCACCGCCACCGTCGCCGGCCCCCTCCGATCCAGAAGCCTCAACAAGCGCCTTTGTGTAGAATCAAAAGAGCCACAGAGGCCGCAGAGATCTGAGAGAGGGATTCGCTCTTCGCGGCAATTGGCGTCGTGACCACCTGCTCTCCGACGTTGATTGGGAACCAAAAAATCTCGCTCAGGTCTCTGCGGCCTCTGCGGCTCTGCGGTTCAAATCTCAGAAGCCGCTCTGCGCAGGGAACAGCGCGCGACTTCGAGGTGCGTTGCTGGATCGCACCCCTTCGGGTATCGCGAAGCGCGTCGACCGCCCCCATTCTCGCGAGGAGTCGCGCTGTGTTCGCGCGCCGACCGGCCCACGCTTCGCCGACGAGAGGAGAGGGATTAACCGCCGAGCCGCAGAGGCCGCAGAGATCTGAGAGAGATTGGATTCGCTCTTCGCGGCAATTGGCGTCGTGACCAGGTGCTCTCCGACGTTGATTGGGAACCAAAAAATCTCGCTCAGGTCTCTGCGGCCTCTGCGGCTCTGCGGTTCAAATCTCAGAAGCTGCTCTGCGCAGGGAACAAGCGCGCGACTTCGAGGTGCGTTGCTGGATCGCGACCGCCCCCACTCTCCAGATGAGCCGCGCTTTGTTCGCGCGGGCGGTTACTCCGGGCCTTTGGCGCCGTCCGTGATCCATTGCTTGATGATGGCCGCGTCGGCGGCGCTCACGGTCGTCATGCCATCGGCCGACGGTGGCATCGGACCGGTGAAGCATTGGCTGGAACTCGTTGCTTTGCAGGCGCTCGTGGCTGCCGTGATCTTTAGGTAGAGCCAGCTTTGGTCCGGTTGACCAGGCACGATGCGTTTGAATTGCCCGCCGCCGATCGACGGTTCGTTGACCAGCCCGGCGACGATGTCCTTCGAACTGATGTGTCCACCGAGGGACATCCCGGCTTCAGGTCCAGCCGCCGAGTGGCAGCCGCTGCACTTGTTGGCGGCGGCCTCGAAGATCGGGCGCACCTTTTCGTGGAAGAAGCCGGACTCGACCGGTAGCGGCGTCGTCATGTCCACCGGTTTGGCGCCGGTTCGGCAGATTTCGGCCTCGATATCCATTTCGTGGCACGACGCGAGCATGTCGGCGACGTACTTCGGGTCGGTTCGTTTGAGGCCCTTTGCGGTGCGGTACTTCTCCCAAACGTTGTCCATCCAGCCGTGGAGCTTCCAAAACATGTAGTTGTCGACGTTGGAGCTGGTGTTGCCGAGGCCGTGATCGGTGTTGCCTTGCCGGACCCAATGCGCGTGTAGATCGCCGTGCAATCCGCCTGACGGCAGGCTGAAGCCTTTGATGGTCGTGCCCACGTTGCACTGCAACCAGAAGCCCAGCGCGCCTTCGTCCGGGAACTTCGCCAAGTTCTCGGGCTTGTCGATCTCTTCGGCGATTTTGGCGTTGGCCACGTCGGTGGCGTTGAAATTTTTCCACGCGCTTCGCCATTGCGCGGGCACGTCATCCGCGGACTGCGGGAATTTCGGGAAGGCGCTGAACTGCTCGGTGTGCTTGGGCCAAAGCTGCTTCAAGGCTTCGAGCATGTGACGGTGGAAGAGCAAGAATTGGTAGCCGTCACCCGTGGTCTGGCAGTTCTGATCCGTAGGGATCATGTCCTTGTATTGGCAGATGTTCACCTTCGAACCGCGCGGGCCACCCGGCAGGCTGCAGGTTCGAATGGCGTGCCATTCGACGTGCGCCGCTTCCCAAAAGTGACCCTGCATCCAAGCGAGTACCTCGGGCTGCACGGTGAGATCCACAATCGTGGGATCGGTCTTGCCTGCCGGGTAGTACTCGGCGGGACCGTCCTTCATCGTCGCGTCGGACGGTTGTGGATCGAAGCCGTACACGCAGTGATCGTGAGTGGCTGGTGCAGCGCCGCCTT
This sequence comes from Polyangiaceae bacterium, assembly GCA_035634635.1. Classification (GTDB taxonomy): domain Bacteria; phylum Myxococcota_A; class Polyangia; order Polyangiales; family Polyangiaceae; genus PMG-095. The sequence goes on along the minus strand of DASQCO010000045.1, from coordinate 15,872 downwards.
GCGCGGCTGTCTCGGTGCCACCAGTGCCGCCACTCGCAGTAACGGTGGAGCCCGCGGCGCCAAGCGCGCTGCTTCCGCCCGTGCCGTTCACCGTGGTCGCTGAACCCGACGCTCCGTTACTCATGCCGCCCGAAGGGTTTACGGGCGTCGCGCTCTGTCCGCCGCTTGAAGTGGGACTTGGCGTCCCGTTGCCATCTTCAGGGCTCTTGCTGCTACTGCAGGCAATCGTGGTCGAGGCGAGCATGAGCAAGCCCGAGAGCAAGGGGTTCGGTCCCCGCGCGTTCGATCTGGAAACGTAGAACATCATGGACTCCTGCCGCGAAAATGTCGGGGTGGGATCGTTCACACACGCGCGCGTTCGGTGAAGCGCCTCGCTGCCCGCGGGCATCTTCTCACGCGCGACTCTGATGCGCGTGCCTTTTTGGGGGTTGAACGAGCATGCCGTCGAGCATCGAAATATCGAGTACTAGTGTCAGTGCATAATCTGAATGACGTTGGCTAATTGGGAATTTGCCGCGGGCACGCCAACCATGAGTTGCGCGTATTGCGAGCGTTGAGTGCGGATGCTCCCGCGATAGAAGCTGATCCCGGAACAGGGCGGCGGGGGCCGAATTTCTACTGTCGCGGGCATTGTCAGGACATTGCGCCGAGGAACGGCCCACGCCGGGACGCTTTTTTTGCGATTTCCTCGCGGAAATTTCGCGCGGGGGTGACTTAGGGGACTGACGGGATCGGCCGTAGCACCGACATGGGATCGAGTAAGACGGGCAGATTCGGACGACGAGCGCCGACAGTGGGTCGGATCGTCAGCGTCCTGCTGCTCTGTGTCGGTGTGGTCGTCGCGTGTTCGACTTCTTCTGACCACCCGCCGCCGGTTCAGGGGTCTTCGCAGGAGCCGCCCATGTTCGGGCCGAGCAGCGGGGCCGAGTGTGAGGAAGAAGGCGCGGTTGTCCCCTGCGGTCACGTCACCAATACCTACGGTGACTACGTGACTTGCTCGATGGGCGAAGTCACGTGCCACGACGGGCGCTGGGGTGCGTGCGTGGGCGATCATTTGGTCACGATGAGCCACCCGAACGTGCGACTCACGCAAACGGGCCTGCACGTCTTGTCTACGCCAGTTCCGTGTACCAACGTCTGCGACCCTTACTGCACGTCCCGGCAAAATGACCCAACTGACGTCGTCGACGCCTCGTCGATCGTGCCGAACGCCGATGGTGGCGGCGTGACGCTTCAAAAGGCGGACGGCGGCGTCACAGTGAAGGCGTCCAACAACTGCCGCGGCTTGCAATGCCAGCTCGTCACTTGCACGGGCATGGGCGTCACCACGACCATCTCCGGCACGGTGTACGACCCCGCGGGCAACAACCCGATGTACAACGCCAACGTTTACATTCCGGTGATGCCCAAAGAAGCGTTGCCTGCGTTCGGAACCGGCGCGAGCTGCGATACTTGCGCTGGCGCTCCCGCGTTGGTCGCTCTGCGTTCCGCGCGCACGGATTCGAGCGGCAACTTCACGCTTTCCGACGTGCCCGTGGGCGCGAACATCCCGATTGTCGTGCAGATGGGCAAGTGGCGCCGCGAGATCGTGCTGAAGACGGTCGCGAGCTGCACCGGCAACGCGGTGACCAACAACTGCACCGCGTCGAGCGCTGCGGACTGCGTGTTCCGTCTCCCAAAGAATCAAAAGGATGGCTACGACCCGGTGGCGGGCACGTACACCAAGGCGGACGTGCCAAAGCTCGCGATCGTCAGCGGCTCGGCCGATCCGTTCGATTGCTTGTTGCTCAAGGCGGGTCTCGACCCAGCTGAGTTCGGTGACAATACCTCCAGCAAGCGCTTTCACTTTTACCAGAGCGACAGCAGCCCCGGTAACAAGCTGTCGTCGACATACGGCGCAAACGTCACCGGGGCTTCGCTGTGGAACAATCTCAGCGGTGCAGGTTCCAACCTGATGTCTTACGACGTCGTGCTTTTGCCGTGCGAAGGCGGCAACTACGACAAGCAGACCACTGGCAACACGCCCTATCAGAACCTGATCAGCTATGCTGACGCTGGCGGTCGCGCTTTCGCGACGCACTTCAGTTACACCTGGTTGCAGTATCCGTCCGTCAAAGGCTACGTCGCTGCGCCCAATGACTGGTCGAAGGTCGCCAAATGGACGCACTCGTCCGGCACGACCAATACCCAAGACCCGATGACCGCGGTCGTAGATACCAGCTTCCCAAAGGGCAGCGTGTATTCCACTTGGTTACAGAACGTCGCGGCCACGGCGACACCGACGCGGCTCACGGTGCATGAAGGTCGCCAAGATTTGACCACGGTCGGCACTGACACCCAGAGCTGGATGTCGGCATACGACACGAAATACCTGACTGCTCCGACCTACTCTCCGCTGTTCACGTTCAACACGCCGTATGCGGCCGGTTCGGCCAATCAATGTGGCCGCGTCGTGTACAGCGACTTTCACGTTTCCGCGAACGCGTTGGTCGGAGCCAATCAGTGCTTGAGCAATGCGGATTGCGGTTACACCGCGACTTGCGTGGGAGCCAAGCCGGGTGGGCAGGGCCAGTGCACGGAACCGTGCGACACGCCCGCGGATTGTCCGGCGACCAGCTACAGCTGCAACGGTGCGGCGGTTGGTAAGTGCCAGCTCAAAGGGTGCACGTCCGCTAGCGACTGCCCCACGGGTGAAACCTGCAACAACGGTACCTGCAGCTGCTCAGCGGCGACCGGGAGCACTGAGTGCTCGGGAACTTGCGATGGCATGACGTGCAAGTCGGGTCACGCTTGCACCTCCAACGCCGGTTGCGGCCTGGGAACGTGTGGTGGCGGCACGTGCACCAAGAGCGGCACCAACGCCGCTGGCGCGTGCCACAAGAACACGGACTGCGGGCTCGGCACGTGCGGCGGCGGTTCGAACAACGGCACGTGCACCGCAGGCACGGCCTGTCACGTCGACGCAGATTGCGGCGCTTCGGGCACGTGCGGCAGCGGCACGAGCGCGACGATCGGCAACTGCTCGACGAATGCCGCGATCTGCCATAGCGCCGCCCAATGCGATAGCGGTTCTTGTGCAGGTGGCACGTGCAACACCAATGGCGCTAGTTGTCACCTCAATGCCAATTGCGATAGCGGCGCTTGCGGCTCCGGCACTGGTACCGCGGGCACATGCTCCACGAGCGGCATTGCCTGCCACTCGTCACTCACGTGTGATGGCGGCTCGTGCGCGGGCGGTACTTGCAACACCGGCACGACCACTGTTTGTCACAAGAACGCCGACTGCGACAATGGCATTTGTGGTGCAACTAAGGGCACCTGCTCTGTACGCGTTTGCACCGGCGGTTCGAAGGCCGGCACGATTTGCACCTCGAACGCGACCTGCACCGGCGGCACCTGCGCCGCGACCGCGGCCTGCTCGGTCGACACAGACTGCGCAGGCACTGGCGCGGTGTGCAACAACGTGAAGTGCAGCGGAACTAAGGCCTGTGGTGACGACCTGTCCTGCGGCGCGAGCAAGCTGTGCAACAGCGCCAAGTGTGCCACCGTGAGCTGCGCTGGAGATACCGCGTGTTCACTGACCAAGCTGTGCAACGGCGCCACGTGCGCCACGGCAAGCTGCACCGGCGACAGCACCTGCGGCGTGAGCAAGCTGTGCAACAACGCCAAATGCGCGGCCTCGACCTGCGCAGGCGACAGTGGTTGTTCCGTGAGCAAGCTGTGCAACGGCGCCAAATGCAATGCTGCGACTTGCGCCAACGACGCACAATGTCCGACGGGCGTGCTGTGCAACAACGCGAAGTGCACGAACCCGGCGACTTGCGGCTCCAAAGCGGATTGCGGTACGAGCTCGAGCAACGTCTGCTCCAACTCCTTCTGCACCACCAATGCCTGCTCGACGAACGCGGATTGCGGTAGCGGCGGCACGTGCGGTGGCGGCGTGTGCAGCACGGGTGATGACTGCGTTGGACCGGCCGGCTGCGGCAGCGAAGAATCGTGCAACGGCTACGCGCAGGGTCTGTGCGCCAAGAGCTGTACGAAGGACGCCGACTGCGCGCCGGACCTGTGCGTAAACGGCAAGTGCGGCGGCTGCACGAACTCGGCGCAATGCAATGACAACGCCTACACGCCGTCGTGCGGCGGTATCGCGGCCGCCAACTACGGCAAGTGCTCGGTGTACACCACCGGACAGTTTCCGGCGGCGTGCCGTCAAGGTCAGCTCTCTCCGCAGGAGAAGGCGCTCGAGTTCATGTTCTTCGATCTGACCGCGTGCGTGTCATCGGATGACCTGCCGCCCCCGGGTCCCGCGGTTCTGCCCGGCTACAATCCGGCGACGTTCGTGCAAGACTACACCGCGAACTGCACGGACGGCATGAAGCCGGTCTGGCGCGAATTCGACTGGCAAGCTTCGATTCCGGATACCGCTTCGATCGTGATGACTGCGCAGTCTGGCGACACCATTGCGACTCTTTCGCCGGCCATGCCCCTGGCTTTGGCTACCGCGACCACCAGCACGAATATTGGCTCCAGCGGCACGAACTTCGACTTTGCGCTGATCGACACCGGCAAGGGAGCAACGACGGCCGGCGTGTTCAACAAGGCTTCGCCCGTCGTTCCGTCGCGCAACGTGTTGCGACTCACGATCACGCTGAACCCCACGGGCGACAACTTGGTCGCTCCCGCGCTGTTGAAGTGGAAGGTGCAATACGATTGTGCACCAGGTGAATGAGCGCTCGCGGATTACGGTGGCGCGCCTGCCTGGATCCAATCGCTGAGCGCTTGTAAATCCGCGGTCGCGAGGCAAGGCGTCTTGTTGCAGCTCGGCGGCATGGTGAACCCGTCACATTGCCGATTCATCAAGCGAACGATGGCGCTCTTGGCCGGATCACCAGCTTCAACGAGCTTGGTGTAGCCACACTCCGCGAGCACGGTCGCTGCCGTGAGTGTCTCGTGGAGCATGGGGCCTGGCACGAAGTGAGGACTCTGCTTGTCGGCATGGCAGCCCTTGATTCCGCAATTGCTGCCGAGGATCATCGAGACCTTCGCGAATGCAGCCGAGCTGCCTGCGGCGCCAAGATTGCCGCCGGAGTGAGAACCCCCGGCGTTGCTCGTGCCCCCGGCGGGACCTGAGCCTGCTGTTCCGCTCATCAATCCGCCGGTTCCAGCGCCGGATGTGCCACCTGCGCCGAGGCTCGGGTTCACGCCAGCAATGCCCGCGCTTGCAACCGAGCCACCGAAGGAAACGAAGCCAGCAATATTGGCTACGCCGCCTGCGCCGGTTTTTCCGCCGGGTCCGCTTGCGTTGGTCGCGCCTCCGACCGCCACCATCCCAGCGCTGCCGTGTGGCAAGCCGTTCTCGTTCGCGCCTACTCCCGAATCCGTTCCGGAGCACGCAATGAAGCCGAGGAGTGGTGCGAGCAACCCGAACTTAGCGAACGAAATGTGGGCTCCAAGCGGCATCGGGCTGAGCGAGTAGATAACACGCGCAGCCCGCGGGGGAGCAGCAAACACGTGAGCTCCAGCTGCGAAATGGCCTGCTAAAGCGCAGGAAATGTTCAGCGCTGACAGATGGCACCCCGAGCTGCAACGACAATTGCCCCAACGATACGAAAAAAACTCGAGCCCAGTGTGTGCGGCCAGGTGTGCCGCGCATCTTCGAACACGACGCGCGTGGAATGCGTCATGGCGGTGTAAATCCGGCCAAGTCTGCAATCCCGAGTTGCGCCTCGAGGCCGGCGACCTCGGCAACGGCGGCTTCGAAACCGTGCTCACCCAAGAGCTGATGCTCTCGGTCTTCGAATTGCTCGCCTAGCTCTTCATACTCGGCACCGGTGACGATTGATCGAAAGGCCGGGAATACGACGGTGTCCTCGCGCGACGCGTGCGCTAGGTACATGTGACCAAAGCTTCGAAGTACTTGCGCGAGCTCTGGGCTCGCCCCTGCGCTAGCTTGACGGACAATCTCGTCGGTGAGCTGGCGGCCTCGCTCGTGCTGCCGCAGCAAGATCGTAACTAGCGCGACCTCGCGACCCGCCGCCTGAAGTCGAGGAAACACGAATTGCTCTTCGGTGCGCTCGTGATAGTCCTCGACGAAGTGACGAACGACGCCCGCCGCTTTCGTGATGATTGACGGATCGAGCTGCACGTTGCGTTCGATGCGCAGTGCTGCGGCGTCGTAGATGACGAGGACACGCTCGAGCACGCCGTGCTCTTGCATCAGGTCCTCTCCGGGCGTCACCTCCGCTTCCTTTTGGCCCTGATGCTCGCGACTTTGATTTGCAGATTTCGCCCCTTCGGGGGCCGCGGAACCGCGGCAAGCCAGAAGAGTGAGACCAGCGGCAGTGGCGCCTAGGCCGAGGAGTTGTCGACGCGCTGGGTTCGGCGGAATGGATCGTGGTGCGGTCATGTGTGGGTCCTTTTACTCTTGCTGCGGTGCTTGCGCGTCCCATAATGCCTCGCTGTGCTTCGCTCAATTCGTGTCACGGTGAGCAAGACGTCAATGACGCTCGTGCGCTGTGCCTCGCTGTGCTTCAGCTTGCTCATGGCTTGCAGTTCGGCCCCTAGGACGCCGCCTCCGGCAAGCGGCGGCAGCCTCAACTTGAACCTACCGCCGACCGTGGGCTGCGCAGATTCCGGCGCGCGAGTGCCGACTCCAATGGTGTGCACCAATAGCGTCCCCCGTGATTTCGCGAACGACATCGCGCCGCTGTTCTCCGATTGCGGCGGGGAGATCTGCCACTCATTCGCGTCGGGCGGCATCGCAACTCAGATCGGTCTCCCCGCAACGGAGTGTTGCGATCAGGTCCCGGTCATCGACCCGGGGCACCCAGAAAGTAGCTACCTGCTAAACAAGCTCTCGGGGCAAGGCCTGTGCGACGGGGCGCAGATGCCAATCGGGCGCGCGGCGTTCAGTGAGAGCGACCTTCGAGTGATCAGCGACTGGATATGCGAGGGCGCCAAAACAAGCCCTTGATTGATCAATCAGCTGCCGCCTTAGAATTTCGCTTATTGAGCGGACGGGAGCCCTGGATCAGACAGCTCGTTGACCGCCTTCCACAGCGCCGTGGCCGTGAACGGTTTGGCGAGCACTGGGTGACCGAGTGCGGAGCGCGTGGCTTCTTCGCTGTATCCGGTAATGAAGAGCACGCGAGGGACAACGCCGCTTTCTCCCAAGCGCGCGATCAGCTCGGGCCCGCGCATTTCTGCCATGGCCACGTCGCAGATCACCAGATCGATTGATTTTCCGTGCTCTGCCCAAATGGCGAGCGCCTCCTTGGGATCGCTCACCACCCGCACCTGGTGACCGCGCGAGCTCAGGAGTCGCCCCGTGACGGTAGCGATCATCGGCTCATCGTCGACGACCAAGAGTTGCAACGGACGCGCCTTGCGTTCAGCTGGGGGTTCACCGGCGTCGCCCGCCTCTGCCGAGCCTCGCCGGGAACTGGGCGAAATTTCGCGCACGGGCTCGGCAATGGGGAGCAACATGGCGAAGACCGAACCACCGCCCGCGCGCGCGTCGACACGAACGGTCCCACCGTGCTGTTCCGCAGTGCCCAGCACCGTCGCCAAGCCGAGCCCAGTTCCGCCCTGGGCCTGATGCGTCGTGTAAAACGGCTCGAAAATGTGGGGCAGGTCGCGCTCGTCGATCCCAGGACCCTCGTCGGCCACCGAAAGTTCCACGAACCCGACGCCGTCGATTCGACGCTGCCCGGTGGCGATGCGCACCACACCGCCACGCGGCATGACATCGCGCGCGTTGATCACCAGGTTGACCAATGCGCGCTCGATCTCGAGCACGTCCACGTTGACCCGCGGCAAGTTTGGCTCGAGCTCAGTGTCGAGTCGAACCTCGTCGCCAACCAAGCGCTGCATCAGCGCCATGGTCGAACGGACCAGATCATTCGGTTCGATGAGCTTGAGCGAAAGCTGTGCTTTGCGCCCAAAAGCGAGCAGCCTGCGAGTCAGCGCCGCCGCCGAGCCGAGCGCTGCCAGCGAGTCGTCCAACTCCTGAGCGCGCCCAACGCGATTGGCCAAGAGTTCGAGGTTGCCGGTGATCGCGGTGAGCAGATTGTTGAAATCGTGGGCGATACCACCCGCCAGGCGTCCCACCGCTTCCATCTTCTGTGCGTGCGCGAGCTCTTCGCGCATTCGGATCTGGTCGGTCACGTCCAGCATCGTGCCGCGCAGCTCCTGGCGACCATCCTCGGTTTGGAACAGCTCGCCGCGCAGACGCACGTGCCGTAACTGACCTTCCGGAGTGCGTATCCGGCCCTCGATTTCGCCGCCGCCCGGCTGCGTCAAGGTTTCCCCATAGCGCGCTCGGAAGCGTACTTGGTCTTCGGCGACCAGACAGTCCATGAAGCGTTCAGCGCTGGGGGTGACGTCCAAGGGCAGCCCGCAGATGCGATAGAACTCGTGAGACCATTCAGTCTCTTGGGTCTGCGGATCGAAACGCCAACTGCCGAGTCGAGCGAATCGCTGGGCCTCTTCGAGCAACCCCAGCGCGCGTCGCAGCTTGACTTCGGCCTCGAGACTCTGAGTTCGATCGAGCACTCCGCCGACGACGCGACGCGGTTTGCCCGAGGTATCGAAGAGATACGTGCCCGATGCAGTGGTGTGGCGAATCGAGCCATCGGGACGCACGATGCGGCAATCGACCAGCGGCAAGACTCCGTCTTTGATGGCTTGCTCGTTGGTTGCCATCGCGCGTTCGCGGTCAGCGGGGTGTACGGCGCTGAAGAAGGCCTCCACGGACGGCGTCGATTGGCCCGGTTCCAAGCCCAAGATCCGGAACAACTCGTCGGACCAGGTGACGCGGCCACTCTCCATGTCCCAGGTCCACGTGCCGAGGTGCGCGACGCGCTCGGCCTCGCGCATCAGCTCCTCGCGTTCGGGCAGCGAAATTCCAGCTGTATCCACGTGGCGCGCCGCCGCTCGTTGCATCTCTGCCACCTGCGCGCGCAGCGCCAGCACCTCCCGCAACAAGGCGTCGTCGCTATCCCGTTCCCCCTTCGCGCTAGGCATCCATTGCATCGTATCACTCGCGCTCGCCGGGCGAAGCGCTCTGCGCGCGCGAAAACCGCAGCTGAGGCTTGCTGGTAGACTGACAATTTCGTTCGCAATCACAAGCAGTTACGCCGGGCGACGACGCTCCTACTTCACCCCTGACCGCAATTGTACAGTAGCAAGTGAGATCGAGCTCGCCTGCCCGGCGCGCCACGCACGAGTAGATTCGAGCATCGTGGTGTTGGACGCGGAGGAAGCTCTCGGGGTCGGCCGGCGTGGCGACCGTGCCGCGGACAATTCTGCAGGAGCAGGAGAATTCCGAGCATGAGCATGCCATTGAACCGAAGAATCTTGCTGCGCGGCTTGGGCGGGGCCTGCATTGCCGCGCCGCTGCTCAGCTCGCTCTCGGATCGCGGAGCAAGGGCCGCACCCGCGCCTCCTCCCAGGCGCCTGATCGCGATGTTCACGCACTATGGTTGCGTCACGAATCGCTTCTTTCCGACCAAGTCTCACGGCGCCCTCGGCGCTGCCGACCTGCAGTCGACGTCGCTCGCTCCGCTAGTTCCGTACGTCGATCAGCTGCTGATCCCGCGCGGCATCCGCGCCATGAACGAATGGACTCCCACACTAATCCGCGGCCAAGGAAACGACCAGGATTTGAACGCTTGCGGCACGTACTTCACTTGCCAGCCCGTCACACCGAACGGCGATGACCCGTTCAGTTTCAACGTCGCGACCAAGTTCAACGCGATGCCCATCGGACGCTCTCTCGATCACGTGATCGCCGAGCAGCTCAGTCCAGGAGGTTTGCCGTTATACATGCGCGTCGGCAATCGGCCCGACAATGGCCAAGGGCGAATCTCTTACTCTGCATCTGAAACGCCCTACGAAGGCTATGGAACACCGGGGGAAGCGTTCAGCAAGCTCACCGGTCTGTTTACGCCGAATACACCGATGTCCCCCGATAGCTTCGCGTTGGCTCGAGGCAAGAGCATGATCGACATCGTACGGCATGATCTCGACACGCTCGAGCGCATGGACATGAGCAAGCGAGATCGGCTGAAGCTCGAAGCCTGGAAAGCGCTCCTAGATGACACCGGCAAGGTGGCGACGACGGCGCAGTGCTCTCAAGCGCGAGCCGTCGCGCTCGGCGCGACGCCGATGAATGTGGACGCAGCCGGAATGGCGGATCCGAAGGACGATCCACTGATGATCAAGATCAGCGACAGCATGGACGGTGCTGACGTCTATTCCGCGGTTGCCGTGCTGGCCGCCGTGTGCAACCAGAGCCCGGTCGTCTTCTTGAATTATCCCGTCAACTACATCTTCAAGGGGCTGGGCTTGACCATCGAATCGCACTCGCTGTCGCACCGCATCGCCGACGCGAGCATGTCGGGCCTATGTCTCGCGAATGCCATCGACATGCTGCTGAAGATCGACGGCTACTACGCTCAGAAGTTCGCAAAGCTGATCGGAATGCTCAACGACATCCCCGAGGGTGATGGGAAGACCGCGCTCGACAACAGCGCAGCAGTCTGGTTCCAAGAGTTTTCTGACGGCAACGCTCACAACTTGAACAACATCCCGATCATCCAGGCAGGCAGCGCGGGCGGCTATTTCAAGACCGGTTGGGCAATCAACGTCGAGGATGGCTCGGCAACGCTGTCTAAGGGCAACAGTGAGTCCTCATGTCCCGCCGGTACCCAGCTCGATGACGGCGCAGACGGTACCGGTACCGACCCAAAGTACGCGAACGCGCCGATCAACAAATACTTTTGCAATTTGATGAACGCGGTCGGCGTGCGCGCCGGCGCGGACGGATTCCCGGCCAAAAACGGCACCGCCGAAGTCACCAAGTACGGCAGGTACGACAAGACGGAAGACTTCGTCCATGGTGGGACCGCGCCTCCGGCGATCAACAATCCGGGTGAGTTCGATGCGCTCAAAGCGAACCCGTGACTAGGCTCGCTCTTACCGTTGTGGATTCGACGCGGCGAGTGCACCGAGGCGACGCTGAAGTTTCAGCGGCCAGCGAGCGCGAGCGCGACCGCATCCGCGCCCGCCGGAAAGCGTAGTTGGTCCGTGGCGTCGTTCGCCGCTCGCCACACGCCCTCAGCGACGTCGGCTTCGGTCGTGAGCATTGCCTGCGCTTGCCCAAGTGCGGCGAAGCTCCGTTGCGCGAGAGGCGCGTACGCCTCGGGAATCAGCCCTTCTAGCCGTGACCCGCTATTCTTCGTGAAAGCCGTGCTGGGCCCGTAGCCCGGCTCGACCAGCTTCACCCTGACGTCGAACTCCGCCAGCTCGAAAGCGAGCGATCCGGTGAACCCTTCCACGGCCGCCTTGCTCGCGGTGTAGGCGGCGACCAGCGGCATGGGCGCGAGCGTCGCGCTGGACGTAACATTGACGATGACGCCCGAGCGCCGCGCGCGCATCTGGGGCGCCACCGCTTGCGTCATCGCCATGACGCCGAAGGTATTGGTCTCGAATACCTCGCGGACCGTGGTCATTGGGGTGACTTCGAACGCGCCGAATAGTCCAATTCCGGCATTATTGACGAGCGCGTCGATCGGCCCGCTTGCCGCAAGCGCGGCAGCGATACTGGCGGAGCTCGTGACGTCCAGCGGAACGATGCGCAACCGTTCGGAGTGCGGCAACACGCCGTCACGAGGCGTGCGCATCGTGGCGGTCACGTTCCAGCCCTGGGCGTGGAAGTGGCGCGCGGTTTCGAGACCATAGCCTGACGAGCAACCAGTGATGAGCACGTTCTTCATGTGCTCTGTATACGAACCGGGAACCGGACTCTCAATCGGTGAAAGTCCGGTTTTTGTTTGCTAGAGTCCGGAACATGCGCGATCCGCTGTCAGAGATTATCTCGCTGCTGCAGCCCCGCACCGTATTCGCGAAACGCATCAGCGGTGCGGGACGCTGGGCGGTGCGCTACTCGCGTTTCGACCAACCGAGCTTCGCCGCGGTATTGGAAGGTAGTTGCCGTCTGGTGGTCGACGGTCATCGCGCGCTGACGCTCGAGTCGGGCGACTTCGTGCTACTACCGGCCACTCCCGGATTCACCATGTCCGGTTTCGAACCCGCGCAACCGGAGCGCATCGATCCAAAGCTGCTTTCGACGCCGAGCGCGGAAGTGCGTCACGGCACGCGCGGTGGCCGGCCCGACGTGCGACTGCTCGGCGGGTACTTCGTTTTCGATTCACCCGATCAGTCGCTCTTGGTTTCGCTCTTGCCGGGGCTGCTTCATGTGCGTGGTGTCGAGCGCCTCGCGATGTTCGTCAGGCTGGTCGCTGAAGAGGCCAGTGAGCGCAGAGCGGGCCGTGACTTGGTGCTCACGCGCCTGGTCGAGATCCTCCTGGTCGAAGCCCTGCGTGGCGCGACCGAAAGCGACGCCCCAACGGGCCTACTCCGGGGCCTGGCGGATGCGCGGATCGCGCCTGCTCTGCGGCAAATGCATGCGCACCTCGGTCGCGCGTGGACCGTGCCGCAGCTCGCAAGAACGGCCGCGCTCTCGCGCTCGACGTTCTTCGATCGCTTCACGCGCGCCGTCGGGATGCCGCCCATGGAATACCTCTTGGCGTGGCGTATGGCAGTCGCGAAAGACCTGCTGCGCCGTCAGGACCTCGGCATCGCGCAAGTCGCCGAACGCGTCGGCTACGGCTCCTCCAGCACTTTCAGTACCGCCTTCACCCGCCACGTCGGCAAACCCCCTGGCCGCTACGCTCGCACGCAAGCGTAGCGGAGCTCAGTACCGCGGGTCGTTGAAGGTGACGTCGAAGCCGGTGCTGGTGTTGGGTGGATGCAAGACGCTTACGGTGCAGGTCGTTTGATTGCCGCTGACGTGGGTTGTCACGTCAGCGACGCGCCAGAGCGCACCGATGGCCTCGCTGCCGGGCGTGCCCGTGTAGTTTTTCAAGTCGTCCGGCGCGGCGCCGATGGTCGCGGTACGACGGCCATCACAGTAAACGTTGACCAGCGGGTGAGCCAAATTGCCGCTGAAATTCGCGACCATGATGCGGAAGGTTTCGTTGTCTTTCGGCGCGTCGACGTTGATGTTTTCGGGCACGCCCTTGCCTTCCTGGAGGTTGTTGTCGATGTCGAGGCGTGGGCTCGCGCAATAGCCAAGACTCTGCCAAGTGCCGCCTTGCAGCGTGTTTTGGCACAATGCGAGCGGGCTGTTCGCGTACCCCCAATTGGCGCGTGTGACCGGCTGCGCTGGCGGCGGAGTGATCGAGCTACCGCGCAGAACGGCCTCGCAGTTCGCCCAGCTGCACTGATCGAGTGCGCTGCTGTACTGCGCAGGGCCGGTGAACCAGGGCGTCTTGTGCCCCGGTTGCTTCACGTACAGATCGAGATCGTAAGTCGAGCTCTCCGGATAACACATCTCGATGCGCAGACCAGGCCCCACGATGTGCACGATCCAGGAACAGGTGAAGGTTGCACCCATGAGCGGGGTAACGGTCATGGTGATCGTGTAATCGCCGCTCAGTTTCGGGGTGAAAGTGGCGGTTTCGTTATTGGCGCCGTCCAGCGTGAAGCTCGGCATATCGGGCGTCAACGCGTCACACGGACCACCTTTCACGGTCCACGACCAATTCAGGACCGGATTGGTGAAGAAATCATGTCCGTGCAGCAAGTACGGTGTGAGCGGGGTCCCCGCGGCCGTGCGCGGGTCATTCGGACCGGGGCAGGTGCCCTGCGGCTTGCAGCCTTCCAGATCGTCGGCGCAACCATTGCAATCGTTGTCGAGTCCGTCGCACTTCTCGGCGCTCGGCTGGATGCCGCCAATGCAGTCGCCCCAATACGGCGCAAATTCCACCCCGCGCATGCACGTCTGCGTCCCGTCGGTGCAGGCTCCGACCGCGCGCCTCCCAGGCGGGCCGAGGAAGCACGGTTGCACGTCTCCCGCCGAGCACGGACAACCTTCGTCGACTTTGCCGTCGCAGTCGTCATCGATGCCGTTGCATTGCGATTCGTTGCCGTCGGCACTCGCGGGCATGCAACCGGGGGACACCAGTGCCGGCGGTTGGCAGAGCCCATTCCCGCCGCCCGAGCCACCGCCGCCGTAAGACTTTTCGCCGCCGCCGACGATCAGATCCGGGATGTTGTTGGTGCCGCCACACGCTGGCTGCGTGCATGCGGCTCCACTTTGTCCGACGGGGTTCGAGAAGCCCGCGCGGCCACCGTCGATAATCGTCGACGTGCCCGGGCCGTCCTCTGTGCGAAGGTGCGAGGAGCACGCGGGCCACAATGCGAAAATAGTCGTCAACGCTAGAGCTGTGCGCAGAGCCGGCACTCTGACAAAGCTCTTGCGGCCGATTCGATACCTCATGGCGCTGCCATCCCCGTAGTCGGATTGGTACCGCTTCTACGCCGCCCTCGCAAGCCGGGCCGCGGTTATCGTTGCGCGCGTGGGCTCGCTACTCGGCCCGTGACGCAAAACTCTCGCTGGCCTGTTCCGTGGTTTGTGGCGGAGGTGGCTCTGGGGGCCGGCGTGGTGGCCCGAGCGTTGCCGTACCTATCAAGAGTGCTCGAAGAATCTCCACTGACAAGCGCGTGAGACGACGAAGCCAACTGCTACGCCCTCGCGCGCGCCCAATCTTGCGCGATGCAAACATGAATACCTCCCGAGATCATCGAAGTGGGTGGCGGCATGTCGCATCGAGTTCAGCAGAGCCAAGAGCAATTCAGGAGAAATGCACGGCGAGCGTGCACGTGCTGCGCGATCGCGAAAGGATTCGTGCGAACCCGCGTGAGCCTGGCGAATTGCGACGGCGAGTCGTGACGACGGGCGCGCGTAGCGTTCGCGCACGTCACTCGAGCTTGCGCAGCGCGCTGCTCGACGACTGCGATCGACGAATGCACCTCGTGCGGGGCAGCAACCGCGCTCGGCATCGCGGTGACGAGCGCGAGGCACGTCAGGAGCACGCGCAGCGCGCGTGAGAGTTGCCGAGGAAGTCGAATCACTGCCCACCCACCCTGTGACGCGCAATGTCGCTTTGCAAGGAGGGCCTGTTTCAGCGGCCTTTTAGCCGTGACCAGGTTGTTGCTGGACTAGCGGCCAATGCGCCTGCATCCTACGCCCACCTACATTGTGGGTGCGTGAATCCGGACCAAGGAGAAGTTCGATGTCATTTACTCGAGGGGCTCGGGGGCTAGTGGGATGGGCGCTGTTGGTTTCGACGTTCACGGGCTGCGGCAGCTCGAACAACGGCGAACTCGGCACAACGGCACAAGCGGATAGCGCGAGTGCCAATCTGAAAGCCGTCATTCAAAAGACGAACTCGTGGGCATCGGGCTATTGCGCCAACGTCAACATCAGCAATTCGGGCAGCGTCGCTGCTTCGACTTGGGTGGTCGTGCTCGAGCTCAATCAAGCGAGCATCTACAGCTCGTGGAACGGTAACTTCAGCGGGTCGGGGTCGCGCAAGACCGTCACACCGGTGGGTTGGAATGCAAGTGTGGCTCCCGGTGCCACGCTGCAAGCATTTGGCTATTGCGCAAACACGACCGGTTCCAACTCCAATCCGGCGATCATCAGCCCGCTCGGGAACGGCGGTGGCGGCGGTGGGGCAGGGGGAGCGGGCGGCAGTTCGGGGAGCGCGGGGAGCTCGGGCAGCTCAGGGAATTCAGGTAGCTCGGGTAGCTCAGGTAGCTCGGGCAGTTCTGGGAATTCAGGTAACTCTGGGAGTTCGGGGAGTTCGGGTAGCTCCGGTAGTTCGGGGAGTTCGGGGAGCTCCGGTAGTTCGGGTAGCTCCGGTAGTTCGGGTAGCTCCGGTAGTTCGGGTAGCTCCGGTAGTTCGGGTAGCTCCGGTAGTTCGGGTAGCTCCGGTAGTTCGGGTAGCTCCGGTAGTTCGGGG
>DASQCO010000044.1:0-61886 GCA_035634635.1 Polyangiaceae bacterium | reverse complement strand
TTCTTGGCGACCTTGCGCTTGGCGACGCGCTTCTTCGCGACTTTCGGCGCCTTCTTGGCAGCGGGTTTCTTAGCGGACTTCGTACGGGTCTTCTTAGCAGCCATTTCGATTTGCCTCCCAGCAGTTCGGAGCGTGGGCCGGGATTGGCCCCCACTTCGAGGGTATGTTGCAAGACGTATATTGCCACCTATTGTGATGTGTCAACGAAAAAAATTCACTTGCGATTCGTACGGCCCCAAAGAACACGGCGTTAGAGGGTCGCATGTGTTGCAGACAGCGCACTTGTTTAGTGCTTTTCAGGAACCCGAAAAAGCTCCATCTGTCGGTCGGCTGGCCTGCAAAAACCCGTGTGAACACAAGCACTTGACGCGCTTTGGCAAGGGGCATACGAGCCTGTCGCCGCCGCGCCATTCGCGGTCAACCCACCGGGGATCCCCATGAAGTTTTCAAGCCTCCAACGACCCACCAGTTTGATTTTATTTTTGTCGCTCGGGCTGACCGCCGCGTGCGGCTACTCGCAAGAGGAGTGGGACCAGAAGCTCCGCGAGAACGAGAGCCTCCAACAACAACTCAAGGCCGAGACCGCCGCTCACAAGAAGAGCCAGTCGGACTACCAAGAAGCCCAGCAAGAGATCGATGCGCTGAAGAAGCAGCTCGCCGACAGCGGCGTAAACGTGAACAGCCTGACCCAGAGCGTAGCGGAAAAGCAAAAGGCGCTCGAAGAGTACGCACGCCGCACCGAGCAGCTCGACCAAATCCGAAAGCGTTTCGAGCTCCTCCAAGCCAAGCTGCAAAAGCTGACGCAGCTCGGCTTGAAGGTGGAGGTGCGCAACAACCGCATGTTGATCCAGCTTCCCGGCGACGTTTTGTTCGATTCCGGGCAGGAGAAGCTCAAGCCCGAGGGCAGCAAGATCTTGATGCAGGTTGCTGAAGTAATCGGCAAGGACGCGGACCTGTCCAAGCGCCTGTTCCAGGTGGCTGGCCACACCGACTCGAAGCCGCTGGTCGGCGGTCAGTTCAAGGACAACTGGGGCCTGTCGTCGATGCGCGCGCGCAGCGTGCTCGTGCTGCTCACTTCACCCCCGGACAAAAAGGGCGAGGGCGGTGGCTTGAACCCCAACAACTGGAGCGCCGCCGGCTATGCGGACACGGATCCGGTGGCGTCGAACGACACGGACGAAGGTCGTAAGAAGAATCGCCGCGTCGAACTCGTGTTGCAGCCGAACGTGGAAGAGATGCTGAACCTGAAGAGCCTCGCCGGCGGCAAGTAAGCCATTCGGGCTGGTTTTCAGCCTGTTTCGAGAAAGACCATGCGCGCCGCCACGATAGACATCGGAACCAACTCGGTTCTGCTGCTGGTCGCCGACTCCGACGGCGGCGCGCTTCGCCCAGTGCTCGAGCGCGCCACGGTGACGCGCTTGGGCGAGGGCGTCGACCGCAATCGACGCCTCCTCGACTCCGCGTGCGAGAGAACGCTCGCCTGCCTGTCCGACTACGCCGCCGAGCTCCGCAGACTCGGCGTGACGCGCTTGGACGCCGTGGGCACCAGCGCCATGCGTGACGCGGCGGGTGGCCAAGAGTTCGTGACACGCGCTGCGGCGATCCTCGGCGTCGCCCCGCGCGTGATTGACGGCAACGAGGAAGCGCGCCTGACCTTCTCTGGAGCACTCTCCGGTTTGACTGTCAGCGGCGCGGTGACGGTGTTCGACATCGGCGGCGGCAGCACCGAAATCATCGTCGGCAACGCGAGCCCGCGCGAGATTCGCGAAGCCGTGAGTTTGAACATCGGCAGCGTGCGCTTGTTCGAGCGCCATGTGCGTAGCGATCCACCGAGCGCGGGAGAGCTGCAGAGCGTGCAGCGCGACATCGCGCTTGCGCTCGCAGACGCGCCAAAACCGGAACGGAACGCGACGCTGGTCGGCGTTGCAGGCACCGTGACGCAGCTCGCCGCGCTCGAACTCGAGCTGACCACTTATGACTCGGCGCGCGTGCACGGTCACACATTGACGCGCACCGCAGTCGAGCGACTCGCACAGCGCCTCGCCTCACTCTCGCTCGCCGAGCGCCGTGCATTGCCCGGCATGGAGCCCGCACGCGCTGATGTGCTGGTCGTCGGAAGCGCGATCGCTTTGGCGGTGCTACAGTGGTCGGGTGCAGCGGAACTCGTCGTCTCGGATCGTGGAGTGCGTTGGGGTCTCGCTGAAGAGCTCGCCGCGCATGGAGGTGCCGAAGGCGCCGACCCACGCGATGCCGACCGCGCCAGCTGATAATCCCGCTGTGACTGGATCGGCGCGCGGTCGCGCTGCGAACTCGCTGACGCTGTGCGCCTGCGCAGCGACCGCTTTCCGCTGAACCCCTTGATGAATTGCGAATTCTTCGCGCACAGCGAAAACTGTGCAGGCCTGCAAGTTTTCGGAGACGATTTCTTGACAGATCGGGTTCCGCATTCTACAGTGCCGCCCCTGGCGATTCCTAACTTCTGTTTAGGAATTACGGTAGTCCGGAGCCGGAAACCCTCGCGTTACCGTGTCTCTCGTATACCAAGCCGGAATGAAGTTCATGCCCAATCCGTTCAGTCCGCGTCCAACCCCATCCCGCGTGACACGGAGCGGTGCGTAGCTGCTTAAGACACGAGCTTTCTGATCATTCGGTTGCGGGATGGCGACTCCAATAGTGAGTGCGCCGCCCGGTAGTTAAGCGTCAAAGGAGACGTTCATGCAGTCCAGCCCGGAAGTTGAGTTCAAGGTCGGCGACAAAGCAGTGTACCCCGCACAGGGTGTCGCAGAGGTGATCAGCATCGATGAGAAAGACATCGCTGGCACGCGGCAACGCTTCTATGTCCTCCGCATCTTGGACACCGATCGCAAGATCATGGTTCCTGTGTCGAACGCGAATGCCGTTGGCCTGCGTCAGGTCATCAGCGAGCAAGAAATTCGCGAAATCTTCGACATTTTGAAGGAGCGGACGATCGGTTTCGACACCCAGACCTGGAA
Organism: Polyangiaceae bacterium; assembly: GCA_035634635.1. Taxonomy (GTDB): domain Bacteria; phylum Myxococcota_A; class Polyangia; order Polyangiales; family Polyangiaceae; genus PMG-095. The sequence goes on along the minus strand of DASQCO010000044.1, from coordinate 58,893 downwards.
TCGTCGCTATCGCGGCTTCATGGACAAGATCAAGACCGGCTCGATCTACGACGTGGCCGAAGTCTTGCGCGATCTCTACCGCCTCAAGGCCAACAAGCAGCTCTCCTTCGGCGAGCGTCGCATGCTCGACACCGCGCGCACCTTGATCGTGAAAGAAATCGCGATCGCCCGCGCCCAGACGGAAGAAAACGTGCGCAACGAGATCGAATCGATCTTCTTCGCAAACTGATTCCCGCTCGATAACGACAAACGCGCGCCCCGACCAGGGCGCGCGTTTTGCGTTTTGTTTTGGGCACCCGCACGCCAGCATCGCACCTCGAATACCGCCGCCGTACCCGCTCGTGGCGGCTCTCACTCAACCCGCGCTATGACGGCGATCAGCTCGCTGCGCGTCGCGTTTCGTCTCCCAGAGTTGAACCGCAGAGGCCCCAGAGATCTGAGAGAGATTTTTTCGGGGTCTTGCGAAGGTGCAAGCGGCGGTCTGCCGCACAACCCACCTCTCCCTCTTTCAGATCTCTGCGGCCTCTGTGGCTCGGCGGTTAATTTCTCGATCACCGCCGCGAAGGGCCGCCGCGGCCGAACACCGCGATGCGGTGGCCTAAGTGCCGTCTGGGCGGCGTTGGATGGGGGGGAGCGGGGGGAGTTCTAGGACGACGCGCCAGTGGTCCACTTCGCGGACGCATTTGATGGTGTGGGGCTGCGTGGAGCTGGCTTCGCCGCTGACGGTGACTTCGGACCAATCGCCATCGGTGCGGGAGGTGAATTTTTTGGGGCGGTACGCGAGCGAGAAGTGGGATGGCGCGATCATTTCTTCGGGCCCAATTTCGCGACCCGCAACGGCGCTGGCACGTTTGGCGCGCTCGGCCAAATTCCTGCGCGCGTCGACCCAAAGCAGCTCGTAGGCGAGGCGCGCAGCGCGTGGATCGCCGTGCACGCGTTGCATGCGATCGATGAACTCTTGCACGACGCGCTCGGGGGTTGAGTCTTTGGCTTCGGCCTCGCAGCCTGTCTGAGCGAACGCGAGCGCAACCGCTAGGAGGATCGACGGGAGCGCGCGGGTGCTCATTGAGGGTCCACGTACCCGGCGCGCCGGGCGGCGGCAAGTGCGCGCGAAGTTTGGCCCGGCCGCGGCGGGCCAAATACGATTTCAAAACGATGCGAAGTGACGTGTGCTCGGTGCGACTTTCGTGGGCCGGAAAACGTGAACCTGCCCCGGCGGAAGGGGTGGAACTTTGCCTGGAAAAGGCCGGCACGCAGGGCTTCGAGCTCGTCTCGGGGGACAATCTGCGAGCGCTCCAGGCGCTCGCTCAACGGCGGCAGCGCTTCGCTTTGGCGTACATGGATCCGCCGTTCCTGACCGGGCGCGAGCACGCCGAGGTCGGTCGGCAGCGCAACGCCAAGGGCGAGATCGTGCGCACGCTCACACCGGCCTTCGACGACCGGTGGGACAGCTTGGAGGCGTATCTGAGCGCGCTCGCGGACCGGTTGGTCGCGGCCCGCGAACTGCTGCGCGAAGACGGCTGTTTGGTGCTGCACGTCGATCCCAAAACGAGCCACTACGCCAAGGTGCTGTGCGACGAGGTTTTTGGGCCGCGTGCGTTCGCGAGTGAAATCGTATGGCGTTATCGGCGCTGGCCGGCCAAGACGAAGAATTTTCAGCGCGTACACGACGTGCTGCTGCGCTACGTCAAAAATCCCGACGTTTCGCCGCGATTCAACCAGTTGTACGAGCCGCTCGCGCCGTCCACGCTGGCCACCTGGGGCGACAAGAAGCAGCGCGCCGTGGTCGACGACGCGGGTCGCCGTCGCTGCTCGAGTACTACCCCGGAGAAAACCGCGGGCGCACCGATGGGCGACGTTTGGGAGATCAGCATCGTGGCGCCGGTCGCGAAAGAGCGCACTGGTTATCCGACGCAAAAGCCGGAAGCGCTGCTGCAGCGCCTGATCGAGGCGTGCAGCGAACCGGGCGACGCAATTTTGGATCCGTACCTCGGCAGCGGGACAACGCTGTCGGTGGCCGCGCGTTTGGGCAGAGTCGGCACCGGGATCGACGCCAATCCGCGGGCTTTGCACATCGCGCGGCAGCGCCTTTCGGCGATGGGCGTGACGTGCGGCGAAGCGACGGTGAATCGCCCAGCACAGGCGCGGACGCCCGCGCGTCCTGGCCGAAAGCTGCGGGTTGCCTGAGTTTTCAGCCGCGACGCGACCCGGAAAGCATTAAACTCGCGTTCGAATGTCTGTGCGTGATTCGACGGCGCGGCTGCCCGCGCTTCTGCTGTTGCTGGGCACCTCCGTCGTATTCGGCGCGGACGCCAAGGCCGTGGCACACGTGGGCCCCGCGGCGATCAGCGACGAAGCATTGACGCGGCAGCTCCGGAAGATCCCGGACTTTCAGCGCAAGGCGTTGGCGGACACGCCAGACAAGTTGAAGCGCCAAGTGCTCGAGACTTGGCTCATCCCTGAGCTGTTATATGCGCAGGAAGCGGAGCGGCTGAAGTTCGAGCAGCGACCGAACGTGCAGAGCCGCGAACGCGAGCTGCTGCGCCAGGCCATGGATCACGAGCTGCGGGCGGAAGTTGCAGCCAAGAATCCGGTCAGCGCGAGCGACATTCAGGCCTATTTCGAGGCCAATCGCAGTCGCTTCGAGACACCGCGCCGGATCCACGTGTGGCGTATCCTCACCGATGACGAAGCGCTCGCGAAGAAGATCCTCGCCGACTCCAAAGGCGCGGACGGCATCAAGCAATGGAGCCAGTTCGCGCGCGACAACTCGCTCGACAAGGCCACGCATCTGCGCAACGGCGATCTCGGCTTCATTCACGCCGACGGCAACACCGACACACCCACCTTGCGCGTCGATCCCGCGCTGTTTGCGGCCGCCGACAAGCTCACGGACGGCGAACTCGCGGCCGAGCCGCTCAAGGAGGGCACGCACTTCGCGGTGATTTGGCGGCGCGGCAGCATGAAGGCGAGCAATCGCACGATTGCGCAGGAAAGTGGCTCGATTCGTCAAGTGCTCGAGCGTCAGCGCTTGGAACAAGCGCGCGATACGCTGCTTGCCTCACTGCGTGCCAAATACGTGAGCGTGAGCAACGAGGCGCTGCTCGAGGACTTCAAATACACGCCGGCAGGCGTGCCAGAACGACCCGTTCCTTCGGCGCGACCAGCGCACGCGGCGCCTGCGGGCTCGAGCGCGCCGATGGCGACACCGGCAAGCCGCGACGAGCGTTGAGCGACTACGGTTTCGCGTCCGGCAAGGAGTAGCCGAATTGCTTGAGAACGCCGCGAAACGTGCGATCCTCGTCGCGCGCGCGCTGTTGGTAAACCAAGAATTTCTCGGTCTCGCCGCGGGTTGCGGCGTCAGCCGCGCGCTCGTAGTTTTCGAGCACTAACAGTAGGTGCGGATGCGCTTGCACGACTTCCTTCGGCACGAGCATGCCCTTGGCGGCATCCAGCCGCGCGTTGGCAAGCTTGTGGATCAAATCCGCGAGCTCTTTGTCGCCCAGGTGCGCACGCAGATAGTCGCCCTCTTTGCTGCCCTGACTGAGCAACAGTGCCGCGCTGTTGAGGTAAGTGCCGGCCCAAGCGCTAACGCTGAACAGCAGCGCGCCAAACAAGGCGAGCAGAGCACGTCGCCGAGCGGGCCGGATCTTCACGGAGCCCCCGCCATTTCCGCAATTAGATCCGGTAATTGCAAAGCCGACGCCGCGGCAGCGCGTTCAGCCGCGCGCTTCGAACTGCCCGAGCCCTCTGCCAAGCGGCGCTCGCCCTGACGGACGCCGACTTTGAACCAGCGCTTATGCGCGGGACCGCCGGTTTCGATCAGCTCGTACGTCGGAGCCTCGCCGCCGATGGCTTGGAGCCGTTCCTGCAGCTCGCTCTTCGGATCGCGCGTGCCGTCGTGTTCGAGCGCCTTCAATTCGTCAGCGACGATTCGCTCACAGGCCGAACGCGCGGCGTCCAAACCGACATCCAAGTACACCGCGGCAATCAAGGCTTCCACCGCGTCGGCCAAGACGTTCGTGCTGTCACGTAAGCCCGCAGCGCTCGCACCACGCCCGAGGTGAAGGACCTGAGCCAACTCCTCCTTGCGCGCCCAAGCGGCGAGCGCCTCGGCGTTCACCAACTGCGCCCGCATGCGCGTGAGCGCGCCTTCATCGGCTTGGGGAAACCGCGCGCAGAGTTGCTCGCTCACGCAAAAGCCGAGCACCGAGTCCCCCAGAAACTCCAGCCGCTGGTTGTGCCGGGAAGTGCGTTGTTCGTTGGCAAAGCTCGGATGCGTGAGCGCCTCATCGAGGTGAGGCGCGTCCGGGGGCAGACCCAGGAGTTCTGCTAGGCGATCGGTCATCGTGAATTCAGGTTGAAGCTAGCGCGCCGCAGTCGAGACTTTGATTGACGCATTGCGTCGTTCGTCGTCCGCGGTGGGGTTGAATGTGGCTGCGCGGGCGGTCGGGCTCCACGAAATTCGGCGCAATCCTCAAAAACAAGCCGAGTCACTCTTGACCGCACCCGGGGTGAGGTCACTTTTGACCCAGGCGGTTCTCGACGCGGACGGACTCCTGCGCGTTCGAAGCTGGGCGCCGAGCCCGGGGGCTGCGGTCGGTCGTAGTGGGCGAGGCGGGATGGGTGGGAATAGGCAGGGCTGGGAGGTGCGTTGCTGGAGTGGGGGCGCCCCCCATTCCCAACGAGTTGCTTGCGCTATGCTTTGTGTGTGGCGCGGCTTCTGGCTTGTCCGTTTTGTAGGTCGCTGTTCGCGAGCGCAGAGGCGAAGCTGTGTCCAGAGTGCGGCGTGAAGCTGGTGCCGATGGAGAATCTGCCCGAGTCGCTCGACGCGCATGCGGAGGAGCTCGCGGCGGGTGAACTCGTGTTGCCCGAGCAGCGCACGCTTCCTTGGAACTATTTCGGTCGGAACCGTGGCGCGCTGATGGTGATTGCGCTGCTGGGGTTGGCGCTGTTTTTTGCGCCCTGGGTGGAGTTGCGCATGCCAGAATTCTCGGTGCGCAGTGGCTTCGACCTGGCGCGCGGGCGAGCGGGTTGGCTGTGGGGCGGCGCGGCAGGCTGGTTCATCACGCTGCCGCTGGTTTGGACTCGGCGCACCATTCAGCGACTGCGCGGAGTGCGGCTCGTGACCGCGTTGTTCGCCGCGATGACGCTGATCGAAGCGGGGATGTTGCTCTCGACGCCGCCTCAGGCAAGGCACGGTGTGCCGCTGGAAATCGTTTGGCGTTGGGGGATTTACGCGAGTCTGCTGACCAGCGTCGCGGGCATCGTGACAGCGCTGCGCCTCGGCGGAACGCTGCGGGATCTGCCGCGAATCGTCACTGACATCAGCAGTCCCGATCCGGGGCAAACCAGCTCTGGGCAGACCTTGCACTGAGTGTGCCTGTCGCAAATTGGCGGCATTCTCTGGCAAATCTTCGCCGAGTCGCGTTTGGCATGCTACGCCGGAAGCGATGGGAGTCAGCGCCGATGCGCGATCTGAACGTCGCACGCCCCGCGACGACTCCGCCTTCGATCTGATCGAAGTGCCGGCGACGGTGGTGTGCGCCGGCTGCGGCGACCCCGCGTGCAGCGGTTGCGTCGCCGAAGAGCGCACGAATCAATCTGGCGTCGTCGCGATCATTCCGTGGGAGCGCCCCGGCTTGGGCTTTTGGCATCGGCTTTGGCAGACCTCGAATTTGGCCACGCTGCACGCGCGCACCTTCTTCGGCGCGCTGCCCGATGGCGAAGTTTCAACCGCGCTGGCCTTCGCGTTGGTGTGCGAAACGATCGCCGTGAGCGGCTTGGCCTTCGGCGTCGCGCTGGTCGCGCTGGTGTTCTTGCCGTCGTTGCCCGGGCTGATGTTGGATGATCCTGCGCTGCGCAAGACGATTCTGCGCGGCACTGCCGCGGGCGTGCTGATGTTGGTTTTGGCCATGGTCTCGCTGCACACGATTCATGGCGTCGCGCTGGACGCTGCTGCGCGTCGCTATGGCGGCCGTCGCTTCGGGCGTGGCGTGCGCTTCGGCTTGTACGGCTGCGGCTGGGATTTGATCACGCTGCCGCTCGGACTGATGATCATGGCGCTTAGCAGCGGCTTTGCGGCAGCTCGCCGTGCAGCGCCGCTCGGACTCACCGCGCCGGCGCAGGCGTCCGAGGCCTTTCTCATCGGCATGCATGGGCTGAGCCCGGAAACGGCGCGCATGGCGGCGCGCCGTGCCGCGTACTTCACGATCGCGCCAGTGCTGCTGACGCTGGCTGTGGGCGTGCTCGTCGTCGCGGCCGCGCTGCACTAGGCGAGCGGCACTCAGCGGTTCAGAACATCGCGCCGAGCTCGAGCATGAACGAGGTCTGACGCGGTTCGCCTTGCAGATCAGTCTTGTTTTGACCGGAATTGGCGTCTGCTGGACTCAACATGTCAGTGATGAGCTGCGCGCCCGTGAGCAGCATTTCATAGCGATAATTCACGCCGAATTGCAGCCGCTGACGGTGTAGCCGAACCGGATTGAAGACGGTGTTGTTGTTGAAATCGCGCGGGCTGCCACCGCGACACACTTGCTGCCCGTCGTAGATGTAGCTGACGCTGCCGTCCGGGTTCTTGTGGGTTTTCGTGGGGTCCGGGCTGCCGGGCACGTTTTGTCCGCCGTAGTTGCACGCCCCGAGCGCGTTCGTGCCCGGCGTCAGATCGACTAAGCCCGAATCACCGAAGATCCAGACGTATTGATAGCCGAGCCAGGGCGTCAGCACGGAGCTGCCCGCGATCACTAGCGGCTTCGAGATCTGTACATCGAGCCCGACCGTCGTGAGCTGTAGCTCGGGTGTCCCTGTGATCGTGCGCACGCCGCCGCCAACCGCAACGTCCGGGAAGATGCCCATGACTCCGGTGCGAAAACCTTCGAGCAGCGCCAAGCGCACGTCTGCGCCGCCGTTGATCAAGCTGGTCTGCGGCAAAAAGCCGACTACGCCAGTGATCTCGAAGCCGTAACCAAAGCCTTTCTGCAGCTTCAACGAGTACTGCTGGAGCAGCGAAGCGGGGCTTTGATTGCTGGTCGCGGCTTGCTTCGTCGAGGGGTCTGGGGCGCCCTGAGTGCCGCGCTTCCAGTAATCCGCGTCGCTGTTCAACGTGGTGTAGCTCGCCTCGAACGCAATGTTGAAACCACCGAAACCAGTCGTGCGCGCGGAGTGCATCGCCGGCGGTGCGAGCGCGAAGCCCAGCTGATTGACCAAGCGTTTGAAGGCGAGATTGTCGGGGCGACAATCCTGCGCGCTGGTCGGTTCGAAGCGCCCTGCGCCGTCTGCGCTCAGGCAACTCGAACCGTTGGCGACCAAGCGACCCAGTGCCAAATCCATAGGTTCGGCTTGCGCCGTCAGTGACGCAAAGAGCAGCAGTGGACTGACTGCAAAGCCGAGAAAGCGAGCGCTCATCATGAACGGACCGATGGCCGTTCGGGCGAGGCTACTTGCCGCGCGGGATTTGCGTCAAGCAGCGCAAGAGCGAGTGAGACCTCGCAGACCGGGCCCAGGGCCGTTAGACTCGCGCCCCTTGTCCGACGTGCCGCCCCAATCCGACTTTTACCTACGCACGCGCGCCGTGCCTCGCCCGTTTCACATCGTCCTGGTCGAGCCGGAAATTCCGCCGAACACCGGCAATGTGGCGCGTCTTTGCGCCGCCACGCTGTGCCCGCTGCACTTGGTCGGCAAATTGGGGTTCCGGATCGACGAGCACGCGGTGCGCCGCGCCGGCCTCGACTACTGGCACCTGGTCGATGTCCTTCAGCACGAGACGCTGCTCGACGCCGAGCGAAATATCGCTTCGACCAGCCCCGGACGCGCGCCCCGATCTTGGTTTTTCAGCGGTCACGCCCGCCGCAGCTACTTGGACGCGGACTTCGAGTTCGGTGACGCTTTGGTGTTCGGCAAAGAAAGCGTCGGGCTCCCACGCGAACTGCTGGAGGAACGGGGTGACCAAGTGATCGGGATCCCGATGCCTGGCCACGTGCGGTCGCACAACCTGGCGAATTCGGTGTCGATCGCGGTGTACGAAGCCTTGCGTCAAAAGCAGGCGCTCGCACTGCTCTGACTGCGGCGCGCTCAGTGCACGCTGACCGCGGGCTCGGCTTGGCGAAAGTCCGCGTGAACGCTGCGGCTCACTCCGCTCAGGATCATGACCTGCGCGTTCAACGGCGCGCCGAACGTGTCGTTTCGGAACACGACTTGGTACTTGCCGACGGGCACCTTCAACCCGACCAGCGGCGATTGACCCGCCTGATGAAAGTGCGGCCCGCTGACCTCGACGAGCGCGCGGGGATCGGCTGTCACCTTGAGCATTCCGAATTGCTCGGGCTCCGCGCTGGGGCCAGCGGCGCTCGTTGCGGCGGGGATTGGCGCTGACGGCGCGACAGGCGTGGTGTGCGCGTGCGCCGTCGCTGGTTCGGGCTTTCGGCTGGGCGTGGGGGCGCTGAGTGCCACGTTGGACGCGCTGGTTTTGGCTGAGGATGGCGCCAGTTCCGCGCTCGCCATCACAGGAGCCACCAGTGCTGGAATCGCGGATGACAACGCCGTCGCGCGAACCGGGTCCACCTTGGACGGCGCGCTTCGAGGAACGAAGGCGAACGCGCCAGCCAGCACCGCGACCGACACGGCGCCGAGCAGCCAGCCCGCGCCCCGCTTCGGTGTGCGGCTGATTTTTCTGGAAGAGATGCCCAGCGGTTCCGCCGCGCTGTCATCGACACGCGGCGCGGGCGGTTCGGGTCCGAGCGGGCGCGTGGCGGGCATGGCGGGGGTGATCGGGAGATCCGCCGGAGCCCCGGGCCCACTCGATAAGCGGCGCGTCCAGACTTCGACTTCTTCGCGAGCCGCGAAGGTTCGAGTCACGGGCGCGCTGCCGTTTTTCGACTCCCGGTCGGGGTGCGGTCCGGTGCTCACAGGCCGCGTCCCTTCGGCAACTTTGCCGGTTCCGCCCTCCCCCGGGAGCCATGGACTCGAGGCCCGCCCTCTGCGTCGCGCGCGTCGGACGCGCTCGCCCAGTCCGCGTGCGATGTCGCCGCTGTCCTCGCTCTTCAAAAATTCACGCAATGGCCGGGCCAAGTGTTCGGCTCCGACCGGGCGCTCACGCGCGTCGAGGGCGATGCTGCTGGCGATCAAGGCGCTCAGCGGTGACAGCTGCGGTTGTTTTCGATCGATCGGCGGAGGCACCACGAACAGGGCGCGCTCGCTTTCCTGAATAGTAGCGCGGCGAAACGGCGGAGAGCCGCTCCAGGCCTCGATCAACAGCGCGCCCACGGCAAAGACATCGGTGGCCGGCGTGAGCTCGGCTCCGTGAAGTTGCTCGGGCGGCATGTGCCCTGGCGATCCGAAGACCTCGGTGCGCGCGCTGTCGGCCTCGCGCGTCACTGGCGCAGCGATGCCGAAGTCGATCAGCCGAACCGCGCCTTCGTCGTCGATCAGCACGTTTCTGGGCGTTACGTCGCGATGCACGATGCGCGCGCGACGATGCGCGTAGTCGAGCGCGCGACAGATCTCTGCGCCGACATAGGCGCCCTCCAGCGGGCCGAGCGGGCCGGTCTCGGCTAGCACTTCGGACAGCGTGAGCCCCTCACACAGCTCCATCGCGATGTAGTACACACCCTGCTCGACTCCGAGCTCGTAAACCGGCACGATGTTGGGGTGGCTGAGCTCGACCGCGGTCTTCGCTTCTTCGACGAAGCGGGTGACGAACGCTTCGTCGGAGGCAAGCTCGGTTCGGATCTGCTTGACCACCAAGCGCTTCTCGAAGCCGACCGCGCCGCGTAGGGTGGCCAGGTAAACACGCGCCATGCCTCCCGCTGCGATCTCGCGCTCGAGCACGTATTTGCCGAAGATCTGCGGAAACATCGCTACCGTCTATGTTAGCGCCGCGGCGGCGCTTTGGCTGGTTTTTGGCTGCAGCGCGCCAGAGCCCAGCGAAATTCTGTTGCCTTTGACGGTGCATGCGCTCGAAAGCCGCCCCGTCCCAACGCCGGCGCAGGTGGATTTGAGCGCGCTCGGTGACTTTCCCACCAGCAACGACACGACCCCCACGGTCTCGCTCAGCGCTCAGGACGTCCGCCTCGGCTTTCCGAGCGCGACGCTAGCGCTCGAAGCGATCGCGCACCCCGACTCCTCGGATCAGACGTTCATCGGCTTCAGTGAGCGGTCGGGTGCTGGGCTCGACTTCTTGCTTTGGCCGAAAAATAGTCCAAGCGAACTGGTCCGCGCGGGCAGCTACCCGGTCGGGTTGGGGGGTGAAGCGCTGGGCTACGCTGAAACGAGCGGGCTGTTGATGATCGCAGGTAGCGAGGGCTTCTCCAGCTCTGCCGTGGTGGGGGCGATGACTTTCGATGCACGCACGGGTCAGAGCGTCACCGTCGACCCGCGCGCAGCCATGCGCCAACCCCGCGCGTTCGCGACGGTCAGCGGCTTCGCAGAGAAGATCCTGGTCGCCGGCGGTGAGTATCCGATTCACGAGAGCGGAACACCCGCGAGCGTCATCAATGACACTGCGGAAGTGTACGACCCGGCCTCGGGGAGCTTCGAGCCGGAGTTCGTGCCACTTGGTCTGGGGGTCGCTCGACACGCCGCGGTTGTCTTGGATAGCGGCGAAGTGGCGTTGATCGGCGGGGAAACGCAGGCGCTGCGTGCGTCGAGCTTCATCCAGGTGGTCTCGCCGCTCACGCGTACCGCTAAGCTGCTGGGCACGCTGAGCGAGGCCCGCAGTGCGCCCAGCGTGCTGCGTCTCGACGATGGCCGACTGTTCATCGCGGGCGGCGAGGACGCCTCGGGCAGCCCTGTGGGTGCCATCGAGTGGCGCGGCGCTGATACGGCCCCGCTGCCGTCACCATTCGACGGCTCGGTCGCTCTTCCACCTCGCTTTGACCGCGCTTACGCTGTGCTCCCAGGGGGCGCTGTGCTCGCCGTGGGCGGCTGCGAAGATCGCTCGCCCGCGAATGGTGAGGACTGCAAACGCGATTGCAAGCGCGGATGCCCTCCCGGAAGCGCGGCCGCACCGCTCTTCGAGGCGTATTGGATCGCCGCAGACGCGAGCGTGACCGCGCTGAGCCTCGGCGACCTCAGCGCGGGGCACCCAAGCCTATTTCCCGGGAGTGACGGCAGCCCGTGGCTGGTCGCGGCCAACGCCGAGTTGTTTCGTTTCGATCCGTGGCACGGGCAATTCGAGGCGAGCGGGTTCAGCCTCGGACTCGGCAGCTCGCGAGCCCAAGCGCGCTTCGTCGCGCTCGGCTCGGACACGTTCGCGTGGCTCAGCGACGACAGCCAAGGCATCGTGCTCGCGGGTGTGCGGCTGGGTACACGCTCGACGTTCAGCAATGACGTTCCTCTAGTGCCCGTACGCGATCCAGATGATCCCTCGCGCCCGGCACACCTTGCACCCGATCAGCCGCCGAGCGACGAATTGATCTACGAAGGTGGCCCGGGAGCGCTCGCGTTCGCGACGAACGCGAACGACACCAGCAAGCGTTGCGTCTGGATCAGCGACGCGCGCTACGCCGATTTTTCCGCTGAATTCGCGTTCTCGTCCGGTTTCAGTCCCAGCCTTCGCCTCGGCAGCACTGACTTCGTCGCGCTGGACGACTCGAATGCCGGCAGCGCGTGCCCACTCCCGGCGCTCAGCCACGAAAGCGGTGGCGGCCGGATTTTGCTCGAACGCACCGGTCCGCGCGTCGTCTCGACGGTCGGCGATGCGCACAGCGAGTGCTCGATCGGCAGCGAACGAGTGGGCGTTGCCGTGTGCGCGAGCGCACTCGGGCCCGTCCGGGTCACCCGAGTCAGCGTCAAGCGTAAGCCGTAATCAGCGTTTGAACCACTTGCCGAAGCGGCTGGTATTCGTGGTACCGCTGTCGGATGACTTGTGGCTCGGGGGCGCGCCGCTCGGGCGCGGCGAGGCACTCGGTCGGTCGCTGGGCGACTTCTGACCCGTGCGACGTTGCTCCGCCTTGCGCATCTCGTACAAACGGATCTCGCGTTGTGCGTCGAGATGACGTGGATCGTTTTCGACGATGAAGCGAAAATCCCCCACGGCCTTGCCGTTCTTGCCCATGCGCTTGAGGATCGAACCGCGATACCAGCGAATGCGCGTATTGTTCGGTTCGAGCCGCGTTGCCTTCTCGATGCGCGCCAAAATCTCATCCAGATTCGAGTTCAGCTGCGTGGATTCGAGCCACGCTAAGAGTGCGATGTAGTCCGCCTGGCTTGGGTCGAGCTCGACGGCCTTGCGCGCTTCTTCCAAAGCGGCGGTCGTGTTGTTGCGCTTCATCAGCACTTCGGCCTTCTGAAACGCAGTGGTCGCGCGGAGCACGCGTTGAACTTGCTCTTGCTCCTCGGCGCCCCCGGCACCGTCTTTGCGCAACTCGTCGTACTCCTTGCGTCGCGTTGCGTCCGACAGGATCTGGTGCGCTTCGCTCATGCGCGCGAAAACCTTGGTCGCCAGATCGCGAACGTCTGCCAAATCAGGTCCGAGTCGGTCGGGATGCCACTTTTTCGCGAGCTGGAAAAAGGCGGCTTGAATGACGGACGCGGGAGCATCCAAAGCCACGCCGAGCAGCTCATAGTAGTCAGCAGTGCCGTTCGCGGCGCGCTCGCGAATCTCGGTCTTGAACGCCGCAAGCTCTGGGCTATCCACCGGTTTCGCCGGTGCCGACGGAACAGGCGGAAGCGAGCTGGCGATCGGCGAGGGATGTCGCGAGGCCGTGGGGGGCAAAGGCAGCGCCTGCGCCACCGGCATGCGCGACGAAGAAGCTGCTTCATCCACCCCAACCGGCTCGACCCCGGGAATGCCGGACTCCAATTGGCGCGTGATCAGCATGGCGTACAGCAAGCGCCGCACGTACTCGGGCTCGGCCAGACCACGACCGAGTAGCTCGTTCAACGGCTGCGGCTTAGCCCTCAAAACATCGATGATCGCTTGTTCTCGCCGATCGAAGCGAAAGCGGCGGATCGGCGCGTCGATGTGTAGCAAAATCAGCTGATCACCGAAGCGCTCCAGCACCTCGGCCATGTGACCCACGTGCACGTAGTCACGCACGCCCCGCCAGATCAGGGCAAGCGGCTTCGCACGTACGCCCTCACCGCCCCAGCGCTCGAGAAAATTCAGCCGGTCATAGTAGCCAAACAGCGTGTCTTTCGGCAGGCCGAACATCCAGAGCACCTGCCGCGAAAGTTGCTCGCGCAGTCCCTCACGGAGCGCGTGCTCGTCGATGTGCCCTTGTTCCAAGAGCAATTGGCCATGGAGCTGGCCGCGCTCGGTGGCCTCCACCAACGTGCGTTCGTAAATCGCGTCGGTGATCGCCTTCTGTTCGACCAAAACTCGGCCCAAAAATAGGACTGGATCCTGAATCTTGGCTTTCGACGGGCCGCCCTCATCGAAATAGATGGCGTGGCGCCTGCCGTCCGATTCCTCGAGAACGAGCGTCCCCGTCAGCATCCGGTCGAGGCTGTAGACGAGTAGGTGCCCGAGCGGAGTTGCCTCCAGGGAGCCCTGTGCGGTGGGAGCAACCTCGGTCATCGGAAGCGCCAACAGTCTAGCACTGCTCGACACGATTCGTGCACAACTTCCGCCCCAGTGTGCGTTCGCGTCAACGCGCGGATTGCCGCGATTTAGCCGGTGTTCTCCCACCTTCAGCGAATAGGTATTTTTCTGACAGCGCAACTCTCGAAGCGGCGCGCCATTTCCAGCTCTGCCGAAGCCGACGTTGGCGCTCCGCTGCCAGTTTCGCTAGCGTTTTCCCATGCCGCGTGGCCACGTCCTAGTCGTCGACGATGAAACCTCCATCCTCAACACGCTAAAGAAGGCGTTATCACTCGAGGGTTATCAAGTGGATCTGGCGGGGGGCATCGGTGTCGCTGAAGAGCGCCTGGCCAAGCAATCTTACGACGTCGTCCTCCTGGACGTCGCTTTGCCGGACGGGGATGGCTTGGATCTGCTCGCTCGATTGCGCGGCGCTGGCAACGACACCGCTGTTCTGATGATGAGCGGGCACGCGACGATCGACGCCGCAGTTCGGGCGACGAAACTCGGCGCGCTCGACTTTCTGGAAAAACCATTATCGACAGATCGCCTCTTGGTGATGCTCGAGAACGCATTGCGCTTGATGCACGCCGAGGCGGAAGCGCGGGAGCTCCACGCCGAAGCCGGTCACTTCGACGATTTGGTCGGCGAAAGTCGGGTAATGCGCGACCTGCGTGAACGCGTGCTGCGGGCCGCGCGATCCAACGCCAGCGTCCTCATCCACGGCGAGCGCGGCACGGGCAAGGAGCTCGTGGCGCGCGCAATCCACCGCGCATCACCGCGCGCGAAGGCGGTCTTGGAGCGCATGAACTGTGCGGCGGTGCCCGCCGAGTTGATCGAGAGCGAGCTGTTCGGACACGAAGCGGGCGCGTTCACCGGCGCCACCAAGCAGCGACGCGGCAAGTTCGAGCGCGCCAGCAGCGGCACGCTATTTCTGGACGAGGTCGGCGACATGCCGCTCGCCATGCAGGCAAAGTTGCTGCGTGTCCTGCAAGAACAGGAGATCGAACGAGTCGGCGGTAGCACCACGTTCAAAGTCGATGTTCGCGTGGTTGCCGCAACCAACAAGGACTTGACCGAAGCCAGCGCCAAAGGCGCTTTCCGCGCTGATTTGTACGATCGTCTGAACGTCGTCCCACTGGAGCTACCCCCCCTGCGCGCGCGCCGCGAAGACATCCCGCGCCTCGCCGAGCACTTCTTGCTGACCGCGCGTAAAGCCAACGCGCGGCCCGGCATGACCCTCACCGCTTCGGCCGTCAGTGCGCTGACTCGTCATCCGTTTCCGGGCAACGTGCGCGAGCTACGCAACCTGATCGAACGACTGGTGATCTTGAACCCCGACGATGCAGTCACGGGCGAAGACATCGAGCGCTCGGTGGGCATGGGCGGCGCGCCACAAAGCGCGGGGCTGTATCAACCAGGCGTCCCCTTTCGCGTTCTCTCGGAACAGGCAGAGCGCACGATCGTCGAAGAAGCGCTCGCGCACCACGGTGGGCAGATGGCAGCGACGGCTCGCGCCTTGGGCCTCGAACGCAGTCATCTCTACAAGAAAGCGCGCGCTTTGGGGCTGCGCGGGGACAAGGACGACGACGGCGAGCCCTGAGCTCTACCCTGGCAGCTTGCTCAGGCGCGGGTTCTTGGGATCCAACTTGCGAGCGGCAGCAGCTGCTTTCTTCGCCTGCGCGCGCTTACCGCCAGCCAAGTAGAACTCGGCGAGCTGGACGTGCGCCTCCGCAAGATCTTCGGGCGTACCTTCACACAGCGTGGCACTTTCGAGTTCGAACTGCGCGCGCTCGCGCTTGCCGACTCGCGAAAGCGCTTCACCGAACAAAAGATGCGTGGTCAAACCGGAGACATCGGCAAACACCGCGGCCTCGCCCACCTCGACGGCTTCAGCGTACGCGCCACTCTTGACCAGCCTGGTCAGCAAGCGTTGATAGACCTTGGGCTCGTGTTGTTCGAGCGCCGCGAGCGAGCGCAAGGCGGAAAGCTCACCCGTGGTATCGCCAGCTTTTTCGGCCAAATCCGCCAATGTGTAGAACGGCGAGGCCTGCGACGGATCGAGCTGCGTGGCGGCAAGCAGCGCCCGCTTCATCGCCTCCTCGTCGCTGCCCAGGGTCTGGGCGAGCAACATTTCCACGGCGTATCCGTCCTTGCCGTCGGCGATCAACTTTTGGAGCGTGGACGCGGCGCGCGCCGGTTCTTCGTGGGCGCTCAACGTAGCGTCGAGGAAGCGGGCGTCGGGGAGCGTTGGATCCAAGGCTAGCGCACGAGTGAGTTCTGCCTTGGCGCGATCGCCGCGACCGCGACGCAGCAGCGCACGCGCGAACGCGGTATGACTCGCAGCGCTGTCGGGGCTGCGCTCGACTGCGGCCTGCGCCAGCGCGATCGAACCGCCGCGACTCACGGGCACGAATTGGGTCGCGTAGCGCGCGAGCCGTTTTTCGGCGTAGGCGCGAAATTCGCTATCCAGCGATTCTGGCGGCTTTCCGAGCGCATCGCGCAAGACCGCCGGGGTGCGCTGACCTTTGCCCCATTGGCGCAGCATGTCGCTCAATTTGGGCATCCCGTACTCGGTTGCCCACAGCGTCATGATTTGGCTCGAGGCGTAGTACGCCGTGGCAACATCGTTCAGTTCCTCAGCACGCGTGAACGCGCGCGTCATGTTGGCCACCGCCGGAAGCCTCCCTGCGCGCAGTGCCTGATACAAGTCTGGATCTTGCTCGCGAGCCCACTCGGGGCGCCGAATGATGGTCTCGTATTCCGCAAGACCCTCGGTGAACCAGCGCGGCACGTGACTCTTCGACAGTTGAATGTGAAATACGTGCGACAGCTCGTGCCACAGCGTCATGCCCAAGTTGAACGACTCGTACTTCGGGCTCATCGCTGCCAGCGTGCGCCCGAAGCACACGCCTTGAATCGCGGTCTCCGGAAGTCCGCCAGTGCGGATCCCGAAATTCTGGCGTTCTGCGTACAATTCCACGCCGATTGGCGTCTCAGGCGTGAAGCCATATGCCCGGGTCATCTTCCCCCAGGCCTCGTCGAGGAGCGCGGGCACATAGCGTTCGAGAATCGCCCGCTCGTCCTTGCGATAGCGAATGCGAAACGGCGGATGCTCGACGGTGACGTATTCTTTGGCGATCGTTTTCTCGTACAGGTTCAAGGTGTTGAACACGCGTACGTTGTACGGATCGATGGCAAAGGCGCGCCTCAGTGCAGCAACACCCCCGGCGTCGTCGCCAGCGCGAATCAGGTTCAAGCCGAGCTCCGCGTAGGCGACGCCGTCTTCGTTGTCGATCGCGACCGCTTCGCGCATCATGCGCACGATCTCGTCGTAGCGATGTTCCCAATCGGCGAACTCCGAGACAATCGAATACAGCTGTGAGTATTGCGGATTGAGCGCGAAAACTGCCTTTTTCGCGACTTCGACGCCCGCGGGGTCATCCGCCAAGAAGCGCTCGGCCACGCGCAAGCTCAAGAGCTCGAGGTTCGCCGGGTCGACGCTCGAGCCCTCGGTCAGCTGCTGTGCGGCGCGCTCGAGCTCGCCGTCACGCAGACTGATGCCGACCAAGATCGCGTAAGCCGCGCCCGATTTCGGGTTCACGCTCAACGCGGCCCGCGCCAAGCGCTCCGCCTCGTCGAAGTCGAGCGCTTGCGCAAGCTTCACCCTTGCAAGTAACAGCAACGCTTCCGGTTCCGCCGGAGCCTTGGTCAGGATCTCGTTCAAGACCTCTTCCGCGTGCCCCGGATCGTACTTTTCCAGGAAAAGACTCGCGCGATACAGCAGCGTCTGGGTGTCGCTGGGCAGCGCGCGCTCTGCCGCGTTGTACGCTTCGTTGGCGTCCTTCGGGCTGCGCAACAACTGTGCGGCGCGACCTACCAAGGCCATGCCAGCGCCGTCGCTGTCCTTGATTCGATCGTCGTTGTACGCGTTGACGATCGTCATCAACACCGGCTCGGCATCCGCCCGGCGACCTTCGCGTAGGAGCACCGTGCCGAGCTCCAGTTGCAACGCGAACGACGCTCGCTCCGCTGGCACCGCGCGCAACGTCGCTTCGGCATCGCGTACGCGGCCCAGAGCCTGCTGCGCGCGCGCCGTGTACAACGCAGCCGAGGCCGCCCACTCGGCGTCACCGAGCAGCGGCGCGAGCGTGCGGATCGCCTCTTCGGCGCGCCCCGTCTTGACCAATAGCTGAGCCAAGCCAATGCGCGCGGCGACGCTCTCCGAACCGTTCGACAGCGCACGAAAGTCGGCCTCGGCGTCCTTGTACGCGCTCAGCTCGAGGCGCTGGTTCGCGCGCGCGAGACGCGCGGCCGGCGCGAGCTCATGCGCGGGAGCCGCTGTGCTTTTCGACGCGCTCGCGCTGGGCGCGACGGGCCCCCGCTGACAGCTCGCAAGCAACGCCGCCAAGACCGCGATCGACGAAAAAGCCTGCGCTCGCATCGACCATCATCATGGCCGAGACATGCGGCGCTGGCCAGCGTCAGACTTAGGCCTTGGGCTCGGGCCGCCAGCGCGTCAGACGACGCGGCCAGTCGCCTTCACTGTTCTTCGTGCGGATGACACCGCGAAGCAGGGCGTTCGCATACGTTTCCAACCACGCAGGCGGAACTCCACCTTGAAAGGGCGCCAGCTCGAAGCGCTCGGTCGAAGCGTCGATCGACACCTGCGCGCTGAGTTCCGCTTCCGGGGTGAGAACCGTCAGCACATAGTCCGCACGCGTCTCGTTCGCCTGCGCGAGCTTGAGTTCCAAACGGCCTCCGTGATCTGGTCGCACGGCGCGGAATTTGGCCGCTGTTCGCCCGAAAATCAACCGCCGGGACGGACCTCCATTGAACGCGCTCGAACGCCGTGCTCGCGTGAAGGCGTGCGAGTCTTTGCGCAACGAACCGAGCTGACCCTGGACTTGCCCGAGCTGCTCAGAACCGCCCGGAGCTACTTCGACGCGAGCCTGGACATTCAATCGCGAAGCGACCCCGCGGCGGACGGGCGTGACTCTGTTCAAGTGCTGCTGCGCAGCGACAAACACGGCTACGAAGGTCTGCTCTCGATTCGCACGCGCTGGACCAGCGAACACGATCGCGCGGACGCACGCGATGCCGAGCAACGAGGGCAAGCCGCGGGCATGGCAACCTTGGCTGAACGCTGCCCGACGATTTGGGACGTCGAGCCTGTAACTGAAGACTCTGAGCTCGCTCGCCTCAATTTGTGCGGGATTTTGGCAGCCGTGGCGCTCGGCCCGGTACTGCCCGACGATGGTTCGACCCTGTACGGCGTTCGCGGCGCGATGGAGCGCGTCGAGCGCTTGCTCAAGGCGCGCTAACGCGTCAGGGGCGCGGAATGAGCAGCGCGTCCAAGTCTACGGACGCGCTCTCGAGCGTGCGACGCTGGATCAGGCACAGCTCACGAATGCCCTCGAGCGCAAGGTCGATCATGGCGTCGACGTCACTGCGCGGAACGGCTTCGCCCTCCGCCGTTCCTTGGACCTCGACGATCGCGCCCGTAGCGGTCGCGACCACGTTCAAATCGACGCGCGCCGAGCTGTCTTCGAGGTAGCAAAGATCGAGCGCATATTCGCCCGCAACGTGCCCCGCGCTGACCGCCGCCACTTGGTCGCGCAGCACCGGTTTGTTGAGCTTTCCGGCCTTCGTCAGCTTGTCGCACGCCAGCGCCAGGGCGATGAAACCGCTCGTGACCGACGCCGTTCGGGTACCGCCATCCGCTTCGAGGATGTCGCAGTCGATGTGAATACTCTTCTCTCCCAGCCGATCCAGATCCACAGCGGCCCGGAGCGAGCGCCCAATGAGGCGCTGGATCTCTCGCGCACGTCCGCCGAGCGGGCGGTCGCGGCCATCGCGATTTTCTCGCCGCTTGGGGTTAGCGCGCGGGTGCATCTGATAGTCGGCGGTGATCCAGCCTTTGCCCTTGCCCACGAGGAAATCCGGAACCGAGTCATCGATCGATGCCGTAGCCAGAACCACGGTTCCGCCGGCACGGTAAAGTAGCGAGCCCTCTGCCAAACGCTGAAAGCCAGGCGTGGTTTCGACAGGGCGAATCGTTCGCAAATCGCGCCCGCCGCGGGCGGCGAGGATCGAGGCACGAGTGGCTTGGGGCGTAGGCATGGAGCGCCCTTTAGCACCGGATTCGCCCAATGTGACCCTGCCACGAGATCTGTTGCACATTGTGAGCTAAACCCCGCCCGCGATGACGTCCGCCAGTCTGACACTCAAGGTTTCGGAGATCTTCGAGAGCCTCCAGGGCGAAGGAGTCAGTACTGGGGCGCCGTGCATCTTCGTGCGCTTGGCGCAGTGCAATCTCCACTGCACGTGGTGTGACACCAAGTACACCTGGGACTTCGAGCACTACCGCTACGAAGACGAGGTGCGCGAGCAGTCCGTCGCGGAAGTGGCGCAGCTCGTCAACGCCGCAGTGAGTCGGCGACTGGTGCTCACCGGCGGCGAACCGCTGCTTCAACAAAAAGCCTTGCGCGAGTTCTTTGCGCGGCTTTCGCCGGACATCACCGTGGAGGTCGAAACGAACGGCACCATCCTGCCCGAGCCCGCTGCGCTCTGCCGCGTGAACCAGTGGAACGTCTCGCCAAAGCTTGCGAGCGCGGGCGATCCGGAATCGTTTCGCATCCGTCCCGAAGCGCTCCACGCCCTGCGCGACACGGGCCGCGCCTTCTTGAAGCTGGTGGTCGACGGTGATCGAGATTTCGCCGAAGCAGACGCGCTCGTAGCGCGGCTCGACTGGCCGAGCGATCGCGTGTGTTTGATGCCACAAGCCGCGGATCGCGAGCAGTTGCGCGCGCGCTCGTTCGCAGTCGCCGAGGCGGCCCGCGCACGTTCCTATCGCTTCTCGTCGCGCCTACACCTCGAGCTATGGGGTGGTCGTCGCGGGACCTGAATCGGCGCTCAGCGGAGATCGCCCCAGACGGTCAACGCGGCGACGGTTTCGGGATCGAGCACAGCGGCTTGTTTTTCCTTCGGTCGCCAGCTAGCGCGCTGAGCGGCGCTCTCGGCGCGAAACGTCGCAAGCCATAACGCACGCGCAGCGTAAGGCTTTTCGTCGAACACGTCGTTGACGCAGGCAGGGTCGAGGTCGATCGCACACAGCGTTGGGCGCTTGCCCAATTCGCCGCGCAAAAGCCACGATCCGAGGCGCGTGGAATAGCGCCCCGGTGCCGTCGCGACCAGCGGACTGGCAACCACCGGAACCATGCCGTGCGCGGCCGCATACAGATCGACACCTTCGATCGACTCGGGCACAGGGATGCCGAGGGTCGTGAGCAGCGTCGCGGTGACGTCGGTGGCGCTCACCGATAATCGTTCGTCGCGACCATCGAGATCGCCGCCCGGGAACTTGATCACCAATGGAACGCCGAGGCGTGCTTCGGTCAACGAACCTTGGGGATCGAATGGCGAATCGGGCGGCTCGCCCGCGGAAACATCGCCCGCGAACACGATCATCGTGTGCTCCCAAGCGCCCTTTCTCTTGAGCAGCGCCACCAACTGACCGACGAGCACGTCTTGCTTTGCCAGCGCAGCATCTTGCAGCGCGTGTAAGCGCACCCAGTCCTCTTCCAGCAGATGGTGCGCGGTGCGCGTCTTGCGAGCACGCAAAGCCGCGAGCATGATCCCGCCTCGGCGAGGATCGAGGACGCCCGCGTATTCGTCGGGCTTGAGGGTTTGGGTTTCTTCGCGCGTCAGGTCCCACGGCGGGTGGGAGCCACGCGCATGAATGACCAGCAGGCGTGGCCCAGGATGAGCGTCATCGAGCTCGGTTTCGAGCCACTTGAGCGCGCGCGATGCAGGCTCGGTGGCTGGCACGTCGAGCACAGGTGACAGCGCGTCGAAGGTGTCCCAACCCGATCCGAAACCGAAGGGCGCAAATGTCGTCGGGACCCCGGTGAAGAATGCCGCGCGTCCGCTGGCTTCCTTGACGATTTCACTCAACAAGCGCACCGAATCCGCAACGCGCGAATTGCCGTCCTCGAGCCGATGCGCGCGTGGGGGAAGTCCGGTCAACAACGTTGCCGCCACTGATTGCACCACCACGCTGGGCGCGCGATAGCCGCTGAATGCGGTCGCTGCGCGACCGAGCTCGCCCAACGACGGCAGTTTGCCCGTGGGACCAAAAGGCGGAACGCGACGACGATCGATGCCAGCTTCGAGCAAGACAATCGCCACTTTTGCTTTCGGGACCGCGATCGCGCCGCTCGTTCGACGCGCCACGCTGGGATCGCCGAACACGACGCGCCCGCCCCGCGAGCCGTCGAGCGCGCGAAACTCGATGCCCACGACCTTGCCGGCAAACGGCGCCAAATCGACGGCCAATGGCGTCCACGACGCGCTGTCACCACCGGCCACGCGCCGCGTTTGCAGCACGACGGGCTCCTCGCCATCGGCGACGACGCGCACCTCTGCCGTGCCTTTGCCGGCACCCCAAAAACCAAGCGCAACCTTGAGCCGCGCGTCGGCAGCCGGCCGCACCCAGCAGCGTAGAGTACTTGGAGGATTGAGCACCAAAGCGCGCTTCGGCGCGCCGTTCAGCACCACATCACCCACGATATTGCTCAGCGTCGGCGCCGCGTAATTCGCCGTGTCTTCGCCGCGCTCACCGATGCGCAGCCAATCGATTTCGCCTTGCATGGCCCGAGTGCCGCGCGGTGCGCCAGCAAAGCTCAACCTCAAGGAATGGTGCCCGCGCGCGAGCTCGGCCGCGAGCGCGGGGAAGGTGTACACCTTGGTTTCATCGGGGTTTAGGCGAATCGCGCCCACGCGTTTGTCGTCGATCGTGAGCCCGAGCCACTTGGCCTCGCCGCCGCGAGCGCGCACACTGACGCTCGTCCCAGCGCGCGTCTCATCGAGCCAGAAATCGTACTTCAGGCTCCGACCAAACGCGCGCACGAAGGACTGCCCATCGCGTTCGATGTCTTGATATTCCTCGGAGCGCTCGCGACCGAAGCCGCTGTACGCCGCTGCGGCAGGGCTGCCGAGATCGAGGAGCAATCCTTGGTGGTCCACCTCACACCAAGACAAATTGGGGATGATCTCGAACCGATCTCGACCATCGACGACCACCGGTGGCGCGTCACTCGCGGGTGGAGCGACGGTAGCGGGTAGGCTCGCGACCGCAGAGGGCGCCGGCGCCCCATTCGAATGCCATTTCGAACAGGCAAGCGCGGGCAGCCCCAAAAGTGCTGAGAAAATCGCAATCCGGCGCCGCCATCGTCGAGCCGGCGCCACGCGGTCCGAATTCATCACGAGGTCGCGGGGAGGGGCGAAGAGACGACGCTCGGCTGCGCCCCTCCATTGGGGGCGCTCTGCATGCGGTAGTAAGTGATCACGAAGTACGCGACGGCAAACGCCGCGGCCGCGACGAAGACCAGCCAAATCAACGAACCAGCATTCGTCCCAGCTGCCGGAACACGCGCCGACGGTGTCGGCGTCTTGAGCGGGCTGACGCTGACGCGCGGAGGTCGCGAGTCAACGCGCGATACGAGTGTGGACTGCATTTCCGCGGGCACCTCTGGCGCGTGTGAGGGACGCACCGGAACGGGGGGTGCGCCAGCAAGCGCGGCTGCAGGGGGCTCCGGGGCTTTTGCGGGCTGTACGGGCTCGAGGGCGGCCGGCTCTGCAGCGTCCTGAAGCACGGGGGCGAGAACTGCGAGCGGCTCCGCGGGAGCCAGCGCTGGGGGCGCCTCTGAGCTCGAACGCAAAGGCGCTACCGCTGCCGCAACCTCGACGGGAGCCGCAACCGGAGGCGAGCTCGGCGAAGCTTCCGTCAGAGCGCTCGCGAGCGCGTCCAATTCTTCGACGCGCGACGCCGCGGTGGCCGGCGCGCTTACGACCGGACCCGCACTATTCACCACAGCGACGGTCGGCGCTGGAATGATCGAGGGCGCACGCACCACTTCGGGCACTCCGACCCCCTGCAGCGTCCCGGCGTCGCTGAAGACGCCTTCCGTAATCTTTTGCCAGCGTCGATCGGCCGCCGGCGTCACATCGCTGCTGAACGGCAGCCCTTTGCTCTTCTCCGCAACGGCCGGGACACGGGGTGGGGGTGGAGGCTCGGGCAGCGTCGGCATCGGCGCGGTTCGCACTGGCTCGGACAACGCTGGCTCGGGCGTGATGGCCGGAGGCGGGCGCGAGGACTCGAGTTGGAGCGCGAACCAACCCGCGTCCTCGGCTGTCACGTCGTCGACCTTGGGCGCGAGGGAGGGGGTGAGCGAAACGCGGGCGCTCTGCAGCGCCGCGATGGTGACCGGCGGCATTGGAAGCGACGGCGGCGGCAATGACTCGTCCTGCGCAGGCGCCACGATGGCCGGGGCGGGAGTGCGCGGTGGCGGTATTGCGGCTGCGGGTGGCTCAGAGCTCCGAAGCGCGGCCGGCTCAGGGCCCACGCGCTCGACACTGAGCAGCGCCCCGCGACGAGCGACGTCGGACAGCACCGCTTCGAGCAAGCGCGGTGCGACCGAACCGCTCGTGAGCAGGTCGCGTGGAGAGGCACCCGCGATGATCTTGTCGAGCAAGCCGCGCGCCGGATCTGGCGTGCACCCGAGGTAGCCCGCCATCGTCTCGGTGGCGATTTGCACTCGCGTGACGCCGACCAGCGCCCCCGCAGAAATCGAGTTCAAGGCGGTGCGCGCGCGCTCGATCGGTCCTTTGAAGATTTGGGCCGCGGTGCCCTCGAAATCGACGCGACAAGGCGTTGCATCGGGTTCGACCACGAAGCGCCCCGCGCTGACACCGAGCAGCGCGGCCAGCACGAATTCACCGCGCTCGAAGCTACCGTCCGCCGAGCTACGCGTGACCGAACAAAGCCGCCCGCGACGCACTTGCACTTCGTACAGATAGACCGCGTCGCGGATGCCGACGCGCACGTCGCGTTCGCCGGCGCTGGCCAGCTCCAAGATGAGCCGTGGGGTCAGCCCATCGAGGCGACCACGCGCGTCCCCCCCAGCGGCAATTCGCTGTTCGACTCGCGCGCGAGGCCGCAGCACTTCGCGCAGCCGCTCAGCGACCGTCGCAGCCGCCGCTTCTTTGCGCAAATAGCCGTCCGCGCTGGCGCCCAGCTCGCGCACGCGCTGTAGCAAATCCTCTTTCCACGACAGCAAGATCACCGGCACATCGCGCACGGCAACGTCGCGCTTGATCTCGTGGCACAGCGAAAAGCCGTCCAATTTGGGCATGAGCACGTCGCTCACCACCAAATCGGGCCATGAATCGTAGGCCAGAGCGAGCGCACGAGCCCCGTCATGGGCCTCCAACACCTCGACGCCGAGCGCTTTGAGCAAGTCGCTCATGAACCACACGACGGCTGGATCGTCGTCGGCGATCACGATTCTTCGGCCCTGCAGCGACACGCTGTCGCCCAGGCGCACTTCGCTGCCGCCGGCGCTGCGCTCCCCGGCCCGGCGCTCCTCGTTGCTCCACGCAGCGATCGGCAATGCACCTTCGGGACCGCTCGGATCGAAGCGCACGGCGCCGCTCGAACGCAACGTCACCAATTCGCGCACGCGCGCGACTGCGCCCCACACCGCGGCCATCACGTCCGCGCCGTCGCCAAAACCAACGCTCGTGCCGCGCGCGCTCGGTTCCACCGCTTCGAGTAGCCCGCGACGCACCTCGAGCGAAATGCGATCTGCAAGCGCGGCTACCGAGAGCTCACCCAGCGGCTCTCGACCCGTCCGCGGCTCGACCGCCTGCGCGCGCAACTCGACGACGGCACGCTGTAAAGCTTCGGCGTTCAGCGGCTTGGCCAACACCCGCGTCGCACCGAGCGCCAGGTACGCGGCTCCCGCCTCGGGGCTCGTGAATTCGCCCACCACCACGAGCGGCAGCGGGTCGACCTGTGCGTCCTTGGCAAACGCCTCTACCAGCTCTCGCGCACCACCTTGGTCCGCGTCGATGATGGCCAAATCCGGGCCAAAAATCCGAGCTTGCTCGCGCGCCCGCTCGATGTCCTCGGTTCGTTCGCACTCCACGTGCGTCCCGGGGACGGTCTGAATCGCGTCCATCAGCGCTTGAGAGCCGAAGATCAATACGCTCAGCGGCCAACTGGCGGCTGCGCGATCCGCGGGCACAGACGGCCCAGGTCGCGCCGAAACCGGCGTGCCCTGCAACAACGACGGCAAGAGATCGAGCGCCCGGGAAACATCGCTGAACTCGCTCTTGCGGAGCCGCTTCTCCGCTTCCGTCAGCGCCTCGGCAACACTGGCAAACCCGAGCACGCGGGCCGACGAAGCAAGCGCGTGCAAGCGACGCAGAAGCCCGTTCCGCAGCGCAGCATCGCTCGGGGTTTCCTCGACCGCACGCAGCGAGGCGCGCAACGCCTCGAGGCGCCTGCCCAAATTGGCTACGAAATCGCCGCGCGCGCCGGTGAGGCGAGCGGCCTCTTCCTCGCGGGCAGGAACTGGCCCGACCATCCTTCGGCCGTACCACAGTCGCTTGCTCGGGCCGAGTTTTTGCGGGTTCCAGGCCTTCAGGCCGGAGCAGGGCGGGCAAGTCGAGCCAGCACCGCATCCGTGACCGCGCGCGTGCTCAGTGATCCGCCCAAATCAGGCGTAGTTTCGCGGGCCTCGAAGGTCGCGCGAATGGCGACCTCAAGCTCCTGAGCGGCGCCGACAAAGCCGAACTCCTCGAACAGCAGGCCGATGCACAGCAGCGTTGCCACCGGGTTGGCGGTTCCTCGACCCACCAGGTTCGGCGCAGACCCATGCACAGGCTCGAACAGTTTCACTCGTTCCGGGTGGTCGGGGTTCGAGCTAACGCTCGCGGCGACGCCCATCCCACCCTGCAGCGCTGCACCCAGGTCGGTCACGATGTCCCCGAACAGGTTGTTCGTCACGATCACCTGGAACTGACTCGGATCGCGCACGAGCTCCAGGCACAACGCATCGATGTACAAGTGCCGCGCCTCGATCCCGGGGTAGTCCCCGCGTAGCTCTTGGAACACGCGCTGCCAGAGCTCGTGCGCATAGCGCATCGCGTTCGACTTGTCCGACATCAGCACGCGTGTTCGGCCCGTGCGTCGCGCGTACTCGAAAGCCGCGCGGATGATGCGCTCCACACCCTTGCGGGTGTTGATATCCTCGTTGATCGCGATCTCGTCCGCGCTGCCACGGCGCAGCTGCCCGCCAATGCCGGCGTAAATCCCCTCGGTATTCTCGCGAAAGACCACGAAATCCACGTCGCGCGCGCTGCGGCCGCGGAGCGGGACCAAGCTGTCCGCGAGCGCACGCACCGGGCGCACGTTGGCGTACAAATCGAAGCCCATGCGCATGCCGAACAAGATGTCGCGCGCGTGCTCGAACCCCGGGACGCGCGCGTCGCCCAACGCACCCAACAGCACCGCGGCGCAACTCGACGCAATTTCGTCGCGCACCGCCGCGGGAAACGTCGTTCCATCACGCAGGTAGCGCTCGGCACCGAGATCGAGCTGCCAAAGTTCGAACTCGATGCCCCGCTCGCGCCGAAACCAATCCAGTACGCGCAGGCCTTCGCCAATCACTTCGGGACCAATGCCGTCGCCCGGGATGACTGCCAATCTTCTCATCGCAATTTAGGTGCCAGCAGCGCGCTCGAGCAGCGTGCGCAAGAGCGAAGCGACCTGCTCGGGATCGCCTTCGAGACCATCCGGCACGAGTTCCGTAGCATCCATGAATACGACGCCCGCGTTGTTGCAGGCAGACTCGAGGACATCGGGGACGCTGACATCCAAACGAGCGACCGCGGCACAGCTCGGGAGCACCATCGCCCACAGCGGGGCGTAGGCCTCCACCAAGGGCAAACCGAGCACGCCGAGCTCTCCTCCGTCGGCCAAGCGCAACGTCGAAAGCGCGTGCGGGATCGGCGCAGTCGGCACCATCTCTGTCGGCGCAATGGCATCGGCAATGCGGCTCACTGCGTGCGTGAGCGTCGCGAGCCGCTGCTGGGAGGCCGCGATTGCGACTCGCACGGGCGCCCGAAACCCCGCCCGCGCGGCACGCTTTGCCAGTGCCGCAAGCACCGTCAAACGCTCGGCATCTGCCAGTTCGACGCGCGCGGCCCCCGCCGCAATCCGGCGAATGTGGCCCGATTCCAGCAGCTCCGCGAGCGCCTCCAGCACGTCCAAATCAGCGATCGGAACTTCGTCGAGCAGCTCGGACAGCGTGCGCGGCGAGAGCAGCACCTCGAGCACGCGTTGGCCCGATTCGCGCGGGCTCGTGTCCGGCGGAACGATGGCCAAGAACGCATCAGTTTCCGAGTCCAGCTGGTCGCGCATGCGCTTGGTCTCGTCGATGTGGCGCATGCCTTCGAGCAAGAGCGAGCGAGTCGGAAGCACGATTCGACGAAGCGAATGCCCCGCTCCGCTAGCGAACGAGAACACGCCTTCGGTCTCACCGAGCAGCCGATAAAGCGCCTTTTCGCCCTCCAAACGCCGGTACACGGCGTCCACGATCTCACCGTCGGAGAGCCGCACTTCGCCCGCGCCAGCCTGAGTCGTGATCGACAGCGATCCGCTACGTCGATTCATGCTCAGCAGCTGCAGCAGATCCAAGATGCCGATCTGCTGCAGATTGCCGCGAATATCACCGCCGTCTGCCACCGCAGCGCTGGCGCGCACGGGCAGTGCGTGCATGCGACGCACGATGTCTTCGAACTCGTGCGCGTCGAGTTCGTCGGCGTGTAGCTGGCGATCGGGAAGCGTGTTGTACAGGGTGAAGATCATCACCCGCGACAACGCTGAATCCGCCGCGAATTTGGCTTTCAGGCCGCCACCCGACGAGATCTCTGCAGCTACGATCGCGGCTTCCGGCGGATTCGCGCGGGCGCGGTCCACCGCGCTGGCCACACTGTCCGCGATGGCCACCTCCAAACCACGCGCGCGCAACTTGGACGCGAGCGCACCCAGCGCGTCGAAGTCCGATTCGACCACCAAGATAGAGCGCGCCATCAGTCCGCCAGCCTCAAGTCGGTCGCGTCCGAAAGCTTGCGCAGGATCAGGTCGACCAAGAGCGGATCGGCCGCATGCACCGCACGCACCACGTTGCCCTCACTGCGTCCCAACAAGACATACGCTGAGTGCTCGGCGACCACGCACAAAACGTCGAGATTTGCGCAACCCTCGAGGCCCGACACGTCCACTGCATCGAAGCGCAGGCCCTCACCGTCACGGCCGTGCTCGGCCCGCACTGCACCGCCGACGCTGATCCCGGCGTGCACCGAGGCGACCACGCGCGCCTGACCAGCGCGCCAGGCCTCAGACACGGTGCTCAGCGCCAGACCCACCAGATCCATCGCGGGCAGCTCGATGTAGTGCGGACTCTCGAGCCCCCGCGCATTGGGCACGAGCTCGAGTCCAGGTTGCGCCAACAAAGAATCGGCCAAATCCGCCAAGGATTGCTCCCGCAGATGCAGATGATGCACGACGCTGTTTTGCGAAGCTTCAGCGCGTTGCTTAGCGACTCGAAGGAGCCGCGACAGATCTCCGCCGTCGTGCGGAAAGGTCGCGACGCCCACGGTCACGCCCAGGCCGCTCGATGACCAACCCGGCTCGCGCGCGGCCAATTCCGCCAAAACCCGGCGCCGACACGCATGCGCCCCGAGCCCACCGGTCTCCGGCAGTAACAGATAGAACTCGTTGGCGTCGACGCGCGCGAGCACATCGGTGTCGCGAACCGCGCTCAAAACGTGCTCAGCGACGAGCACCGTGGGTTCCCCCTCGCCCTGACTCGGCCGATCGAACTGCACGCCAATCGTGGCCAGCGCAAAGCGCCGGCTGTGACGGCGCGCCATGTCGATCTCGCGCCCCGCGACGTCCACGAAGTAGGCGAAGGTGTAGGCGCTGGAGCTCGGATCCTTCATCGCGCCGCGGTGCGACTGTTCGCGCGCGCCAATCAGCGCCAACGCCGTGGTGGCCTGCGCGGCCAGCAAGGGCAGCAGCGGGAACACCAAGCTCGCACTGCGACCCTCTGCGGTCCGCCCCAGCAGCACCATGCCACTTTGTTCCCGACGCAACGCCAGGCGCAACGTGTCCCGGCTGTGCTCACGTGCGTGGTTCAACAGCTCCATTTCGTCGCAAAAACTGGGGGCGTCCCCGAGTGCACCTCGGCCCGCGACGCGCATCAGCTGGCGTGAACCCTCCGCCGCGGGCACGTACACCGCCGCCAACATCAGCCCCACGCCGTTGATCAGCAGCTCGCTGAGCCGCTCCGCGGCCTCGCGGCGCGACGGCGCTTCCGCGAGTTCCGCCACTTGCTCCACGAGCGAGATGTGACGACTGGAAGCAGCCGCTGCGCGCTCCAAGCGCAACCTCTCATCGCGCTCGGCCAAGCGTGTGCGCACATCGCCGAGCGCGTTCATCAGCTCATCACCGGAGAGCGGCAACACCAACGTGCCGGCGCTCCCGAGCGCGGTCGCCTGCACACCGAGCGCGAGTGTGTCCGCGCCGGTGAGAGCGAACACCGTGACGTGCGGAGCGAGCGCACGCACATGGTGCAGAACGGCCAAACCCGCGCCGTCCCCCATGCTCACGTCCACGAACGCAACGTCCGGAACTTGCGAGGAAATTCGAACCAAACCCTCAGCCAAATCAGCCGCCACGCTGAGCCGATCCCCGGATTGTCCAAGGGTTCGGTTCATGACCTCGATCGCGTCCGGGTTGGACACGATCGCCACCACGTTCAAGTCGTGGGGTTGGCCGCCGAGCTCGACATTCAAGTGAGCGAGACCTCACCCGCGAACACTCGCCGCGCTGGACCTCGCATCGTCACATCCAAAGTCTCGCGACCAACAACGATGTGCAACGGACCGCCGGGTAAACGCACCTCGACCTCGGTGTCGAAGGGCACGCGCCCTTGGCGCGCCGCAGCCACGACCACCGCGCAGGCGCCGGTACCGCATGCAAGCGTGCGACCCACACCGCGCTCCCAAACCAACAAGTCGAGCAACCGCTCACCGCGCGTGGTCACCAGCTCGATATTGCTGCCCGCCGGAAAGCGCGCTGACAGCGCCGGACCGAGCTCGTCGAGGGCGCGCTCATCGAGCCCTGCATCGAAGGTCACTGCGTGGGGATTGCCCATCGAAACCTTGGAAAACGACAGCTTGGCGGAGCCAAATCCGTGCTCGATCTCGCCCTCGGGCAGGCCCCGACCCATGCCGACCGAAACCGAGCCGAGCTTGTCTGTGCGCTCCACAGCCACGAGCCGCGGCCCAGCGTCCGTGTCGACGATGAAGCTGCCCGCAGGCGAGCGGTCTTGCAGCGCGAGGTGCAAAGCCACGCAGCGCAGTCCGTTGCCGCACATTTCTGGTCGACTGCCGTCCGCATTGAGCACCACCATGGTCGCGCGCGCGCCCAGTGACGTCGGCGGGGTCACGAGCAATACGCCGTCACCCCCGACGCCAAAATGACGGTCGCAGAGCTTCGCTACTTGTGCGGCGCTGAGCAGCGCGTCATTGGCGGCGTCGACGATCAGGAAGTCGTTGCCGAGTCCCTCGTACTTGGCAAAACGGAGAGTCGTTGGTTCGGTCATCGTGGAGTTCCGGTGGCTCCTGAATTTGAGGCCTGATGCCCCGTCTGGCCAGCGTCGGTCACGAGTCGCGGCGCATTCTACGTCCCGGTCTGGTCCAGTTTCGTGAGCAGCTCTTGCAGCGTGAGCCCAACAATCGCCACTAGCTTACTGCGAGACCCGGCCCCTGTTACAATTTCGATCGCGGTTTTTGCGCAGCCCAAGGTCTGCGCCAGGGTGCGAATTAGCTCGGAATTCGCCTCCCCGTCGACCGGCGGCGCGGCGATCGCGATCTCCAGCATCCCATCGCGCACGGGCAAAATTCGGCTCTTGGAAGCCCGAGGCTTCACCCGTACGCGAATTCGCAGCGCGGCTCCCCGCTGTTCGACCTCCAAAACCGACATTCGCGCCGACTCTAGCTCGTTTTCGGCACCTGGCGCGGGCGGCGCGACTCCGGCAAGCTCTGCGCCCTTCGCCGCGACCTAGCCAGGCTGGCGAGTTACACCACGTTCCTGACGATGCGACGACCACTCATTCTCAACGGTTTCATGGCCACCGGAAAGTCGACCGTGGGGGCACTCGTTGCCCGAACCACAGGGAGGCCCTTCATCGATCTGGATCGCGCGATCGAGAGCGAAGCCGGCAGCATCGAGAACCTGTTCGCGACTCGCGGCGAGGCCGCGTTTCGCGCGCTCGAGCAGGCCTGCCTCGAACGAGTGCTGAACGAAGCCACTCGTGCCGCGCACGCGCCCGTGATCGCACTCGGTGGTGGCGCGCTGCTCTCGCGCGAGATCCGCCTGCGTGCACTCGATGAGTGCGTGGTCGTCACGCTCGAAGGTTCACCCGCCGAGCTCACTCGCCGCGCGCTGCGCCAAGGGCAGAGACCGCTGCTGTCCGGCCCAAATCCCGAACAACGCGTGACCGAACTCCTGGCTTTGCGCGCGCCCAGTTACGCTGAAGCGCACGCACGAATTTCCTGCGAAAACCCGCTGGAAACGGTGGCTGCTCAAGTGCGCGAGGTGTGGGCGCGCGACGAGCTCGCGGTGGGCGCGGCCGAAGCCTCCTACGGCGTACAGACGGGTGTTGGGTTTGCAAGCGGGCGCATCGGCGCGCTGGTCGCAAAAAGCCCGGTGTGCGTCCTCGTCTCGGATAAAACGGTGTCCGCGCTTCACGCCGCACCCATCGAAGACGCGCTGCGCGCTACAGGCGCGCAACTGATCCGCGTCGATCTCGAACCCGGCGAAGCCCACAAGAACATTGCTTCGATTGAAGGCATTTGGCACGCCGCACTGGAAGGCGGCGCGGATCGCAAGGCAACCTTCGTCGGCTTGGGTGGCGGAGTCGTCACCGACATGACCGGGTTCGCAGCATCCACGTGGCTACGCGGCGTACGTTGGATCGGCATCCCGACCACCCTGCTGGCCATGGTCGACGCCTCCGTGGGCGGCAAAACGGGCGTCGATTTGGCTTCCGCGAAGAACGCGGTGGGCGCCTTCTGGCAACCCCAAGGCGTCCTGTGCGATGTGCATTATCTGAGCACCGAGTCCGCGCGCGGCTTCATCAGCGGACTCGCTGAGGTCGTCAAAACCGCGCTGATCGGCGACCCGGGGCTGTTCACCCTGCTCGAAGACAACGCCGAACGCGTCGTGGCCCGCGACGCGGATTTGACCGCCGAGATCGTGCGCCGCTCGATCCGCGTCAAGGCTCGCATCGTGAGCTTCGATCAGCGCGAGTCGGGTCTGCGCGCGGTGCTCAACCTGGGTCACACCGTGGGCCACGCGCTCGAAGCGCAGGCCGGCTACAGCGCGCTCACCCACGGCGAAGCCGTCAGCCTCGGTTTGGTCGCGGCCCTACGGCTCGGTGAAGCGCTTGGCCAAACTCCGCACGAACTGAGCGAACGCACGCTTACTCTGCTACGCCGATTGGGCCTGCCCGCGAGCCTCGCCGGTCAACCGCTCGCAGAAGCCGCGACCTTGGTCGGGCACGACAAGAAGCGCGCCGGTTCAAACGTTAATTTCGTGTTCGCGCGCGCGCTCGGTCGCGTCGAGACCCAAAGCATCGCCTTGAGCGAATTGCGCACACGCGTCCTCGCGCTCGCAGAATGAGCGAAATCCCGCGCAAAGCTCGCACTTCATTAAGAGAGGTTGCGCACAATCTTGGCGTCTCGAAGCGACGCTCGGTACACTTCGCTCAGGTGCGCGCTCGACGCGTCGCAGCCATTTCGAGGTCCCCATGCGCCGCTCGACGACCAAGTCCCTGCTCCCCGCACTCCTGCTCACGCTGGGTTCACTGCCGCTGCTTCCGAGCTGCGCTGACAACAACAGCTCGATGTTCGTGGTCGGCGTCATGAAGCTCGATGACACGACTTGCACCGTGAAGGCGGACGGCACCGCGCCCATCTTGGCCGGCGGCGTCATGGACGTGGCGTTCACGCAGAGCTACCGGGGCTTCCTGCTGGTCGGCAATCAGCTCACGCAGCGCGGCTCGCGCGAGCAACTTCGCACTGAAACTTCACGCGTCGCGTTGCGCGGCGCAGAAGTCCAACTGACCACGCTCGACGGTCGCTTGCTCGGCAATTACTCCACCGTCGGCACCGGCTTCGTGGATGCTTCCGCTGGGGACGTCGCCGCGTACGGCGCGATGTCCGTGGACATCATTCCCTCCGCGCTCGGTGGCAACCAAGCGTTGCTCGATGCCGGCGCCGTCGTCGCCAAAATTCGAGTCTTCGGGGACACGCTGGGCAACACCGCAATCACCTCCAGCGAGCTGGACTTCCCAATCCGAGTTTGCAAGGGCTGCTTGGTTACTTATCCAACGAGCGCGGCCGATCCATCGCAGCCCGCGGGTGGCGCGTATCTGTGTACGCGAGCCGCCACCACCGACACCACGAACGAAGTGGTCCCTTGCCGTCCCGGCCAGGACCAAAGCTTCCCGTGTACGGCGTGTTCCGCGTCGCTCGATCTGTGCCGCGATCCGGCCCAGAATCCCTCGTACGGCCCCTGAGTCTGCGCCAGGGCCGCGCGCGCGACCTCGCCGAGCCCTCCACCGACATGCGCAGAACCTCATTCATCGCCGCGCTCTTGGCCGCCATCGCCGTGGCGTCCCAGGCTCACGCCGATCCGGAGTGGAACGTCGCCGCCCAAACCTCATTGTGCGGCTTGGGTAGCGAGCGAGTGTGGCAAAAGACCGGCTTCTGCGGCGGTTTTCGGGGTGATTTGCTGTTCGGGCGCGATCGCAACGCAGACTTCGCGTTGGGCCCCTACGCCACATTCGGCACGGCGACCTTTTCCGATGTGCGCTTTGGTGGCGGCCTGAGCCTGCTCTTACCAACCCTCGAGGGTGATTTCCCGATCGTGCTCTCGGCGGGCACGCACAGCCGCAACGGCAGCGATCTACGCATCGCCGGCGAGGCCTTCTTCGGTTTGCGCAGCCACAACTTTCACGGCCACTACGTCATGGCCAGCGGCGTCGTGCTCGGCGGCGACTCGGTCGTCTCAGGCCCACGCGGCAACACGCTCTACGTTGGCCTGCAAATCGACGGCTTGTGGCTCGCCCTGCCCTTCATCCTCGGCTACGAATGGCTGCACAAAGCGCCCGATCCGGGAGACTAACGGCGCGCGAAATGCCCAGTCGATGATCGCGGGCCGAGGCGCCCGGCTGGTAAAGGCGCCAGCCAGGCGGCACACCTCGCTGGTTGTAGCTCAGGAGCGACGAAAACCAGGCGCGAGGAGTCGGCCGCGAGGAGGACTGACTGGCCGTGTGCAGGCCTTGGCGCCCGCTCCTAAGTTCCGCCCTTGACGCCGAAGGCGGTGCCGTCCGAGCCGCCGCTCGTGACCATAAAAACCCCCCGGAATCGCTGCTGCCAGGGCGTGGAACTCGACGCTATGGCTCGAGGCCGGGCCCAAAGTCGAACTCGACTTCGGCTTCATCGGAGCTCGCTTCGCTCGGGGTCGGCGTGGCCACCGCTTCCAGCGAGTCAGCTTCCAGCGCAGCGTCGATGCGGGAAACCAGGTTGCTCAACATCTCGCGGGAGCGCTGCTCTGAGCGCAGCCGGCGATTCCGCTCGTCCTCGAGGTCGTGCGCCAACGACAGCGCCGCAAGCAACAACGACTGTGGGGACACCTGGCGCCCCGGGGCCGTGAGCTGTCGCAGACGCGCGTCGACCACATCGGCCAAACGATGCAGATCGGCCTCTTCCGCTGTCGCAACGACGCGGTAGGTCTGCCCCCCAACTCGGAGCTCGACCGGACCTTTGGGCATGCGCGGGCGACGCTAGCATCCTGGTGCCGCGATGGAAATGCTGCTTCGGCGTTTTTGTCGGGGTTTTGTTGGTGGCACTTCGCGCGCAGATTGAGCCCAAGCAACGCGCAGGTTTTCCACAGGCTGTGGGCAAAAATGGGCCGACAGCCCAGCCCGGACCCCATTTGGAAACGCTTCTGAGCCCGTTCGCGATCGACCGTCTTCAATGGCGTCTCGGCGAGAGACGGAACCTTGGCTGCTGCCAGGGGGGATTGCTAAAGGCTGGCGATTCGCGCTGCCTCGGTCAACGCAGCAAGCGCACCGACCAGTCGCACAGGACGCGCTGCAACTCTTCGCTCGTCATCGAGGGTCCACTCAGGTGGCCACGGCTAACCGCATCGAACAGCGCCGCCACCACAGCGACTCGCAGGGGCTCTCTCAAACCCGGCAGCGCACTGCGCGAGTCGACCTCGGCGGTCAGCACGGACGCAAGGTGCTGGCCAAGCGGGGACAGCTGCGTGGGCTCAACGAGTTCCGGCTGCGCACGCAATGCGAGCTTCATCTGCGCGGGATGCTCGAGCAAATCCTCTGACCAAACGCGTGCCAGGGCACGAAAGCGCTCGAGCGGGGTGCGCGCAGCCTGCATCGCGACAGCCACGCGCGTGGCGAAGTCACTCAGCACGCGATTCTTGATCGCGAGCAGCGCATGCTCCAGATCGTCAAAATATTCGTAGAACGTGTTGCGACCGATCCCCGCGGCCTCCACCACGTTCGCGATGCTGAGCTCCCGATCGCTTGCGCTGATTAACGCGATCGCCGCGATCACTCGCTCCCGCTGAGCCAGTTGCCGCTCGCGACGACTCAAAGCTCGGTCGTACTGTCCCCGTTTCGGGGCCGGTACCAACTCGAGCTCCGGCGTTTTCATTGAGAGCAATATATCTCAATGGCAGTTGCTCTGCGATTGCCACGGGGCGTTGATCGAAGAGTGCGGAGACAATCAATAAGAATCAACTGTATATGTGCTGACGCTCACTGCGTCGCGTGTTTCATAAACTACTAATTTTACTTAGTTTTATAATAGTGACTGCGAGTATTTATCAGTTTCACGTGAAACGCGGCGAGGTGATGCCGGTCGTCGGATCGCGGACTGACGCGTTCGTCGTCAGATGACGCCTTTGCACTTCGGACCTTGGCAGCGTATCGCCTCTCCGGGCAAGCAAAGAGGCGTTGCCCGCTTGCGACTGATCAAGCGCCATAGTTCACTCTTTCGATCGTCGCTGGCAACGCCCCTTCGAGAAGTTCCGCCAACGTAAAGGGACGCTGAACCATAGGGACTTCAAATGCCCGAGTCGAACTCGGAGGGTGGCCAAGGCGGCTGCCAGTCGAACTCTTGCGCTGGGGTCCGGGGCGGAGGGCGTCCTTCCAGATCCTCGCGCATTCCCGTTTGGGCACCTCAGCCAGCGCACCGCGGAGGGTATCGATCGCCTCAGACCTTAGCCATCAGGCCCAACGTCGGGCACCTGACTGGAGCGGGGTTGCCTGGGCTTTGGCGAACCTGGGTTTTGGGGCTCAGCTGACTGAGCCTTGTCCGGAGCGCTGGGTGCGGTTTCCGGGGCGGAGGGCGTCCTTCCGGATCCTCGCGCAGTCCCGTTTGAGCACCTCAGCCAGCGCACCGCGCAGGTATCGGTCGCCTCAGACCTTAGCCATCAGGCCCAAGGTCGGGCACCTGATTGAGCGGGCGTTACCTAGGCTTTGGCGAACCTGGGTTTTGGGGCTCAGCTGAGTGAGCCTTTGCCCGGAGCGCTGGGTGCGGTTTCTCTCAGAACTCGGCGGGTCAAAGGTGCCGATCAAGCGAACGTCCGCCATCGTAGCTCGCTGCCCGAAAGACCGGCCTTCCTACCTTCGCCCGCAGGCGCCGCGTCTGCGGCGTCCGTATCGGAGCTGGAATGGGCAGAGTGGTCGAAGTGCCGAAGTGCCCTGGGTGCGAGCAAGCCTCAGAAGGCTCGCTCTTTGGCTTTGGCGGGTCTTCGGATCAAGCACACGTCCCCCTTTGCGGTCCCGAAGCGCGCGACGCCGTGGTGCCTGCCGGCGAGCGCCAATGCCTCTCTGGAGCCGCATTCCGTTCGTCAAGACGACCTATCCATGACTCCGCTTCAATCCCCAGACATCGTGGCTCTCGCCGAGTACCGCACCAATCCTCCTCCTTGGGCCGCTAGCCGTCGACGCCCATGGCACCCTGCTGGCAGCGGCGCGCGACCGACAGCGATGCTAAAACAGCGGGATGCGCTTTGAATCTTTGCTTGATCAGGTCCTCACGGACCTCCGATTGAGCAGCTTGCTTCGTGAGCCGGATGACGGTTCATCTCGGAGGGCCGTCGCGAAGGCGGCCGAGCAGCTGCGGGTTTCGCCCTTGGATGCTTCCTCGAATGATTATCTGGGCTTCGCAGGCCGCGCCGTTTCACGTGAAACACTCGGCAATCCGGGAGCAGCAGCCTCGCGGCTTGTTCATGGCTCGACTGACGAGCACCTCGCACTCGAATCCGAGCTGGCGGAGTGGGTCGGGGCAGAAAGCGCGCTCCTCTTCAGTTCTGCGTACGCCGCGAATCTTGGGCTCATCTCGGCCTTGGGGGTCCCGGGCTCCATCATTCTCTCTGATGCTGCGAACCACGCCTCCGTGATCGACGGCTCCCGACTGGCCAAGGCCGAAGTTCGCATTCTGCCGCATCTGGACCTCGATGCGCTCCGCAGTGCATTGAAAGACCAACGCGGTTCGCGCGCCTGCTGGGTCGTCACCGAGTCCTATTTCAGCATGGACGGGGATGGCCCAGACCTGCGCAGACTGCGTGAGCTCTGCGACCAATACGATGCTTGCTTGATCGTGGACGAAGCGCACGCGCTCGGCGTCTTCGGCAAGAACGGAGCTGGTCGGTGCGCTGAAGCGGGCATCAAGCCGGATGTCCTAATCGGCGCGCTCGGCAAAGCCGTCGGAACCCACGGCGGGTTCGTCGCCGGCTCCTCCCAGTTGCGGACGTTCCTTTGGAACAAGGCTCGCAGCTTCGTGTTCTCAACCGCTCCCTCGCCGCGCTTGGCAGACCTATCTCGAATTCACGTCAAGCTTGCGCGCGATGCCAACTTGCTCCGCCAGACCTTAGCGACGAACGCCCATGACCTGCGGACTCAGCTCCAAAGAGCCGGCCTTACTATCGCGCCAAGTTCGTTCGGACCCATCGTCTCAGTGATTCTGGGGGACAACACCCGGGCACTTGAGGCAGCGGCCCGACTGCGAAGTTACGGTATTCTCGCGCAAGCGATTCGCCCCCCCACTGTTCCGAACGGCGCCGCGCGTCTGCGCCTGACGATCAAAGCAACCTTTACTCCAACCGACATCGATCGCCTCGTGGACTCAGTGAAGGAAGCATGCGGGTCATAGTCCTCGGCTGCGGAACGGGTATTGGAAAGACGCGCGTGAGCGTCGCGCTATTGCGCGCGATGGCAAGTCGCGGTCGAGCCGCCCTGGGTCTCAAACCGATCGAAAGCGGCATCACACGGGGGACCGATTCCACCGCCCCGCCCAACGGCTCGGACGCTGCGTCGCTCGCCGCGGCTGGCTCAGTTTGGACTCACCTCGAGCACCCTCTTTACGCCCTCCGAGACCCCGTCTCCCCGCATCTCGCGGCCCGCTCTAGTGGTATCCAGCTCGACCCCGGCCTGGTGGCCGCATGGATCGAGCGCGCTGAAGCCGAGGTGGCATCACGTATAGTGCCATATAGGGCACTATGGACAGTCATCGAGACGGCGGGAGGCGTCTTCTCGCCGCTTGGCGTCGGCGTCAGCAACTTCGAACTCGCGCAGCACCTCGACCCCGCCATCTGGGTCTTGGTGGCGCCGGATTCCTTGGGCGTGTTGCACGAGGTCAGCTCGACGTTGAAAGCAATGCGCGCGTCGGGCCGCGCCCCCGATCACTTGGTACTCTCGGGAGCTCGCGAGCCAGATGCCAGCACGGGCGGCAACGCCTCCGAGCTTGCGACGCTGGGTATCCTGACGCCGAGCGCGGTTCTGGCTCGCAATGACGACAGCGGAGTGAACGCCTTGCTCGATCGCCTGCTCGCAACGCCACCGGCCGCACTCGCGCGCTAGCTAGACGATGCGCCCGTTCTCCAGCCGCACGCAGCGCGCGCCGAGCTGATCGGCAAGCCCATCCGCATGGTTGACAACGATCACCAGCGTGCCGCGCGCGCGCTCTTCGAGCAACGCCTTCTGCAAATGCTCTGCGCTAGTGCGGTCTAGCCCCGACCAGGGCTCATCCAGCAATAAAAGCGATGGATCGTGGACGAGCGCGCGAGCCAGGGCGATGCGCTGCCGCTGACCCCGGGAAAGCGTCGCAACTCGGCGATCCGCGAGCGCTTCTGCGCCCACGCGCTTCGCGACCCGTTGCCACGCGCCTTCCACCTCCACGCCGTAGACGCGCGCCGCAAGCTCCACGTTCTGGCGCGCACTCAATTCGCGATAGCAGAGGGAATCATGCGCAACCCAACCCAAGTGAGGGCGCACCAATTCAGGATCCGACCCAAGGGGGTGATAGACGACTTGCCCGCGGGTCGGCGCGAGCACCGTACCGATGACGGCGAGCAGCGTGCTCTTACCCGCACCGTTTGGCCCCTCCAGAAAGGTGATGCTGCCCGCCTCGAAGCGTGTGCTGACGGCGCGCAAGGCCGGCGTCGCGCCAAATAGCCGAGTGACCCCACGCACCTCGATCCGTTCGATCACGAACCGCCCCCCGCGTGCGCGGGCTCCCATGTCGCTTTTCGCCACCCGTCTGCTTGAGCGCGCGCCTTACGGCCAACCTCGGCGGATGTTGCGAAGTAAGCGTTCTGTCTCGATAAACCCGGCGAAAGTACGGCCATTTCGGCTTGACGCAGTCTGCGCCCCCAGCATGCTACCATGGCTCGAGAATGAGTTCTTCCGCTCTTGCGATGCCTGCCCAGCGTCTCGAGCATTTGCTCGAATTGCGCCGTGCCGTGGAGGGCGCGCTCGAGGGCAAAGCCGAGGTCGTCGAGCTCGCGCTCACTGCCCTGCTTGCTCGCGGCCACATCTTGATCGAAGACGTGCCGGGGGTTGGCAAGACGACGCTCGCACGTGCGCTCGCACGCGCCGTCGGCGGGCAAATGCGGCGCGTGCAGTTCAC
Organism: Polyangiaceae bacterium; assembly: GCA_035634635.1. GTDB lineage: Bacteria > Myxococcota_A > Polyangia > Polyangiales > Polyangiaceae > PMG-095. The sequence goes on along the minus strand of DASQCO010000044.1, from coordinate 18,455 downwards.
GAGTGACTTGCTGCCTAGCGATGTGCTCGGTGTGTCGGTGTTCGATCAACGCACGTCCGAGTTCGTGCTCCGGCATGGTCCGGTGTTTTCGAATGTGCTCCTCGCGGACGAGATCAATCGCGCCAGCCCGCGCACGCAATCTGCGCTCCTCGAGGCGATGAGCGACGAGCAGGTCTCTCTCGACGGCAAGACGCACCCGCTGCCCGAGCCATTCTTGGTCGTGGCTACCCAGAACCCGCAAGATTTTGCTGGTACTTTCCCGCTGCCTGAATCGCAGCTCGACCGTTTCATGATGCGCATTCGCATCGGCTATCCACCGCCACAGGTGGAGATGCGGCTGATCATGGAGCCTGATCACGACCGTGTGCAGAGCGTACCCGTCGTGCTCGATCCGAAGACCTTGGTCAGCTTGCAGCGTGAGGTCGAGCGCGTGGTGATGGACGGCGCACTCGGCACGTACTTGCAAGCCCTCGTCACCGCGACGCGCGGCAGTCCGGCGCTTTCGCTCGGGGCGAGCACTCGTGCGGGTATGAATTTGTCGCGCGCAGCGCGCGCGCGCGCTCTGCTGAATGGTCGCGACTACTGCATCGCGGACGACATTCACAGCTTGGCCGTGCCAGTGTTCGCGCATCGCGTGCGCCTGGCTGCGCACGCCGAAGGCTACGCGCCGACCCGAGAAGAGACCGAAGCCGCCATTCGCGAAGTCATCGCCCGCGTCCCAGTCCCACTTTGAGCGAGGAAAAGTGCCGTGGCAGAGCCTCCTCGGACGCCCGAACCGACTGCGCCCGCGCCGGAACCGCCGGCTTCGGGCGACCGCGTGCGTTCGGCGACGCGTGCTACGCCGCCCCGAGCTAGCGCGCGCGATCGCCTGACCCTGTCCCTCTCGCGACTCAGGCGTTGGTTTCGTCCTCCGCGACGGCTGAAGCTCACCCGCGAGGGTAAATACTTCATCGGCATCACCTTTGGGGTGGGCTTCGCTGCCATCAACACCGGCAACAACCTGCTCTACCTGTTGCTCGGCATGCTGCTGTCGATGATTGTCGTCTCGGGAGTTCTCAGCGAGCTGAGCTTGCGTGAGCTGACGGTCGTTCGTCGCTTGCCTCCGCGAGCACAAGTCGCACGCCCGCACTTGGTGGAGATCGAGGTGTTCAACCACAAGCGTCGGATCCCTTCGTACGCCATCGAGGTGGAGGATCTGCGCGCCGGGCAACCTGCCGACAAACGCTGCTTCTTCCTGAAAATCAGCCCGCGTTCCGCCCAGGTCGCCGCTTATCGCCGGACGCCCGCCCGCCGAGGGCGCGATCGTCACGTCGGTTTTCGCGTCGCGACTCGCTTTCCCTTTGGGCTGTTCGAAAAGTCGCGCGAGCTCACCGCCGACGGTGACTTGATCATCTATCCCGCGGTGGATCCGATTCAGCTGCCAAGCAACTTGCCGGGCGATCGCTTGGGTGGCAACTCCGCGCTCGGACGCGGATCCGGAGACGAGATCCTGTCCTTGCGACCAATGCGCGAAGGTGATGATCCGCGAGACATCTATTGGCGCAAGAGCGTCGAGCAATTGATCGTCCGCGAGCGAGCCCGCGAAGTACGTCGCGACGTCTCGTACCTGATCGATTCCATACATCCCGGACGCACGCCCGACGAAGATTGGAGCGCGCGCTTCGAACGCCGTATTCGCGACGTGGCCTCACGCGCGGTCGCGCACATCAAACGCGGTGACGGCGTTACCGTGCGCGCGCGCACGGGCGAGCGAGTGCGAGCCACGAGCGCAGTCGGCGCCGACCCAGTGTTGCGCTTTTTGGCGCTTTTGGAGGCAAAGCCAGCCGAGACGCCCTCGGAAAACGCGCCCGCCAACGGCCGTGATTTGAGCAGGGAAAGCGCGTGAGATTCGGGCTGATTCACCGAATCATGACGGACAGCTTGGCCGCACTCGGCCTGCTTGCCCTGATCACCAGCGGCGAATTGAATCACTGGCTCGCAATCGCGATCTTGGTTGGGCTCGCGCTGGCCGTGCTCATCCCCGAAAGCTTCCAAGATCGACCGCTCGCGCGCCGCATCGGAGTGGTGCTGCCGCTCGCGTTGTTCGGCTTGCAGGCCGTACGGTTGTTTACCGGCGCGAGCTTGCTCGAGACCGCGGTCGAGTTCGCGGCGGCGCTGCAGGTGATCCGCCTGGCGACTCGGCGTGGCGCCGCGCACGATCAGCAGGTCATCGTCTTGGCATTGCTGCACTTGATCGCAGCCACCGTGCTCGGTAGCGGTTTGGCGTACGGCCTCTGTTTTCTGGGCTTTTTGGTGATCGCACCCGGCGCGCTCGTGCTCAGTCACCTGCGCCGCGAAGTGGAAGGCAACTACCGCCAAGGCGCGCGGGACCGAACCGGTCTGCCCGTAGACGTGCCGCGCATCCTGCGCAGTCGGCGCGTGATTGGGCGCTCGTTCCTGATTTTTACGTGCTTGCTTTCGGTGCCGATCTTCCTGTTCACGCTGGCGCTGTTCGTCGCGTTTCCACGGGTCGGACTCTCGCTTCTACTGCTCAGCCATCCCAAGGCCGAGCGCATGGTCGGCTTCACCGAGCATGTCGATCTCGGTGGGGTCGGTCGGCTGCGTAGCGATCCGACGATCGTGATGCGTGTAGAAGTGCCGAATTTGCCGAAGGAACCGCCATCCCGCGTGGCGCTCTATCTGCGCGGCGCGGCGTTCGACACGTACCGCGGCAAGAGTTGGTCGCGCAGCATGGGCGGAACGTTACGCGCCGAGCAGCGCGGGCGACAAGTGCAAGTGTTGCGCTTCCCCGATCTCCTTCACGACCGCTTGATGCACGTGGACCTGGAGCCGATTGAACCGGCGGTGGTGTTTTTGCCGCCCGAGGCAGTCGCACTCACGGTGTCGCAGCAAGGCGCATCGCTGATCAACAACATCCCTCAAGTTACTGGCGGGCCAGAGGGGTCGCTCACCTACAAAACACAGGACGAACGCGGCCTCCGCTATGACGTCTCGCTAGCCGCGGCGGACGAGCCGACCTCTATCTCACTCACCGCAACCGAGCGCCCGCGTTACCTCACTTTGCCGGCAGATTTGCCGCCGCGTGTCGCGGAGCTCGCTCACACGTGGGTCGGCTCAGCCACCGACCCGCGGCTGGAAGCGCGCCTGATCGAAGCGCGTTTGCGCAAAGACTATCGCTACGACGTCGATTCGAGCTCTGGCGCGGCCAAAAACCCACTGTACGATTTTCTGTTCGTGTCCAAGCGGGGGCACTGTGAGTTCTACTCGACGGCGATGGCCGTCATGCTGCGCACCTTGGGTGTGCCCACACGCAATGTGACCGGCTTCATCGGCGGGACTTACAACCGTTTTGCTCGCTCATATGCAGTCCGGCAGGGCGACGCGCATTCCTGGGTCGAAGTCTACCTGGAGGATACGGGGTGGACGCGCTTCGACCCCACGCCGCCTGCGAGCGCGGCGCCCCAAAGCGATATCACTGGGCTCTTGGCGTTCGTGCGTGACTTCGTCGAAGCCACGACGCAGCGCTGGAATCGGCATGTCATTGGCTACGATTTGAAGCAACAGGTCGGCATCTTGCGATCGGTGCATCGCAGCTACAGCGCCCTGCGCGATCGACCCGGCCCGGTCGGCAAGCTGTTGTCTTCGCCTCGTTCGACGTTACTCAGTCTGGCTGGGATCGGGCTCGCCGTGTACGGAGCGGTCTGGCTCAGTCGTCGACGCAAAACGCTGTCACCTGCGGCCCGCGCCGCCACGGAACGCGAGACCGCGGCCCGTGAGATCGTCGAGCTGTATCGATTGCTCGAAGCGGCGCTGGCCACGCGGGGCGTCGCGCGCCCCACCGGCACACCGCCGCGGGCGCACGCAATGAGCCTCAAGGCAATCGGGCACCCCGTCGGTGAAGAGGCGCTGGCATTGACGGAGCTGTACATCGCGGCTCGCTTCGGAGGCCTGACGTTGACCACCGAGGAGCGACGGGACTTTGCGCGCCGCGCCCGAGCAATCCGTGTCCAGCGCCCACCCCCAGACCGCGCTGCCGCCTAAACGCGCCGGGGTCGTGTGCAACATTGGCAGCGGCGGGCCGAGAACACGGCCAATGTGGCTGCGCGACTCACGCTGCCAAACGACGAAGCACGATCTGCGCGGAACCTGCACTGCTCTGGCCGACACCGTAGACGGCTTCGCGGCTTGGGCGCGCACGGAGAGCATCCAGTTCGAGATCTGGTGCCCCGTGCTCGAGCCAAGCCACGATCACGGGGGCCTCCTCACTACTGTGCTCGTCGATTTGGAGAACATCCACAGCGATGCCTTGAGCGAGTTCCTCCGCCGTAACCGCGCGCTGCATCGATGCGAGCGGGCGGTGGTTGGCGCCGGGCAGCTGATCAGCGGCAACTGAGTTGGAAGCGTATGACTGAACGATCAGGCGGTAACCTGCGCTGGTCGCCGCAGCCAAGTCCTGCGCGGAAACTTCAGCGCGCATGCGCTCCACCGAAACCGCACCGAGGCTGGTCGCCGCTAGCAGGGCCATCCACGAGGCGCTGGCTGCCGCAGAACTCACGACGGATGAGCGCGTGGTGGGCGTTCGCTTTCCGGTGTTGTTTGGGTTTGCCAATCTCGCCTCTACCTTCTCGATCAACGCTTGAGCGCGGAGTTCGTTTCTCGAGAATTGTATAAGCAGCTTCCGTGCCAACCGTCTGAGACGCGCTTCGCATCTCAGATTGAACACTTAGTCGCGCTTTTGACGCTTAGCTGAGGTCACTGCGTACCCAGGCACGGGTCACTCTTGACCCACTCCCGTAAAATGCCGCTGAAATGCCGCTAAAGCGCGGGTTTGGCCTGGGTCATCAGGGCGGCCGCCCAGCTCAACGCGGCCTTGCACTCGCCTTCCGAGCGAACGCCCTCGGCATTGCGGCGGTAGGGACCGAGCGTGACGACCAGATCGCGACGCCGGCGTAACACGGCGAAAGGACCACGAGTGTGCCGCTCACGACACAGCTGTCCGGCACGTGTAGCCCGCTCCGCTTCAGTGGCGGACACGAACTCGGACAGACGTCCGCGGTCGTCCAGCGGTTTGTCCTCTGGAGCCAAAGCGCCTCGGGCGAAGGCGTGCAGTGCGACTAGAGCCGCGGCGTCGGTGTCATAGCGGATGTGCCACGCGACACTGGTCACGGCTCCATCCGAAAAGGCACTCACGCGATCGCCGGCCCAGCCGCTCGCGGCCTCGCGTGCTGCACGCGCCGGCATCCACTCCTCGAACAGGATGCGCAAGGTCTCTTCGCCGTACACATCGCTGTAAGCGACTTGGGTCGGACCAGATGGGCTGGGTGCCAAGGCCGATATGGGGTCGGGGGGCTCGTGGGCGTCGTACTTCTCGAGGTGCAGTACCTGCTCAGTGCTGATCGGTAAACGCTGCCACGCGGCCGCGACCGCCGCCCATCCACCGCGGCGGCGCAGTGCGTTCACGAATGCCAAACCGTCCATGTACGGAGCGACCACCGAGCGCTTCACGATCGGCGGCACTTGCAGCACCGTGCCGGCGGACAGTGCGCCCTGCAGATCCATCATCGAATCCGGCAGATCCGGCGCGTGCATGCCCTTTTCAGCGAATAGCCCGTCGAGCATGGCGCTTGTCGCGTCGCCCTCGGCCAAAGCGTGCAACGCTCCTTGCCAATCGCCGGCGTCGTCGCTCCAACTGAGCATTTTGCCGAGACCGTAGTGCTGATCTTGCAGCGCGTGCACGAGTTCGTGCCAGAGAGTCGCGTCGAGTTCCTGGCCGCGAAGGTCGCCACCCAGGAACATGGTCTTCTCACGCGGCTCGTAGAACCCGAGCAGCTCCGAGCGCATGACCGCGAGCAGGCCACTTCGGTAATCATACGACGCAGGGACGGTACCGAGCGCGAAGAGAATCTCCCCAGAGGCGCTCACGACCGCGGGCGGGATCTCGGTATCGAGGCTGCGCTCGACGCGCTGAACCATTTCGTCGCGCGAAATGATTCGGCCGGTGACGGGACCCAGCGCGTCGAGCTCGCGCAGCGCGGAAACGTACTTCAATGCGCGCGCGACGGTACGCTCCGCTTCGGCGTCTTTCGGGGTAGTGGGAGCGACGTCAGGCGAGGCCCCATTCGAGGTCGGAGCAACCGACGCGATCGGCGCCGACGCGCTGGGTGCAGCAGTTGCGACATTGCCGGGTGAACCGGCGCACCCGAACGCGAAGCCAGCGATGAAGATTGCCGCCCAGCGCTCGTGCCAGTTCATCATTGAGCGGCGGCGCGCAACGCCGCAAGCGCCGCACGGCGATCGGATTGACCGAAGATTGCATTGCCTGCAACCAGCATCGTGGCACCCGCTGCAACGACGCTGGCAGCGGTGTCAGGGGCTACGCCGCCGTCGACTTCGAGCTCAATCTTGGCGCCCGACTCGTCAATCATGCGCCGTACAGCGGCAATCTTCGCCAGGACTTGGGGCAGGAACTTTTGCCCACCAAAGCCGGGATTTACCGACATGAGCAACACCAAATCCAAGTCGCTCATCAGGTAACGCAGGCAATCCTCGGTAGTGTGCGGGTTCAAAACAACCCCGGCCTGCACCTTCAATTCACGCAGCTGATGCAACGCTCGTTGTAGGTGCGTGCACGCCTCCACATGAATGCTGATCGAATCAGCACCCGCTCCAGCAAATGCCTCGACGTAGCGCTCGGGCTCGACGATCATCAAGTGGACGTCGACGTGTACCTTGGTCGCCTTCCGCACCGCGTTCACGATCATCGGACCGAGCGTGATGTTGGGTACGAAGCGACCATCCATCACGTCGACGTGGATCCAGTCGGCGCCCGCGAGTTCCGCTTCCTTTACCTCTTCGGCCAGCCGTCCGAGGTCCGCGCTCAAGATCGACGGGGCAATCCGGAACTCTCGTCGGGAGTCGCGTGCGGTTTCGCGCTCGAGCGTTTCACGCGTTGGAAGAGGCATGGGCGGAAGTGTTACCCGAGCACCATTGATCGAGCCAGCGAGAACGGTGATCTCGCGTTTCCGGGAAGAATCGAGCGTGACCGCGTGTTACGCTGACTCGAGCGTCCGACCCGCATCGTTTTCATCGCAGCGCAGACTGAGCCCATGATTACTCGGCCACTCGGTAAGCAAGACTACGATCACATCGTGCAGATCATCGATCGCTGGTGGGGTGGTCCAACGACCGCCCTCGCGCATCCGATTTTCTTTCACGAGCTCGGCGCAATGGCGCGCGTGGTCGAAGATGATGGAATCTTGGTCGGGTTTCTGTTGGGTTTCGTTGCACCTGGGCCGCCCAAAACGGGCTATGTGCATCTAGTCGGGATTCATCCGGACTATCGCCGGCGCGGCGTCGGCAAGGTGCTCTATCAGACCTTCGAAGAAGATGCGCGCGCGGCCGGGTGCACGCGACTCAAGGCGGTCACCACGACCGGGAACGAAGGCTCGATTGCTTTTCACCGCGCGACGGGTTGGAGCGTGACCAGTGTCGAAGACTACGCCGGGCCCGCGCGGCCACGCGTCGTCTTCAAGAAGACCCTATGAGTTTCCCGCTTCAAGCAGCGGTGGTTTGACGAGCAACCAATCAACGATAGAAGCTGGCAAAAGCGGCCATGAGCAATTCCCCTGAAGCCAATGTCAGCCCGAGCGAGCTCCGCGCCATCGGCTTGTTCGGTGCGCTGAGCGATGAAGTGCTGACGCACTTGGCGGGAACGCTCACCGTTCAGAATCCGGGGGCCGGTGAGATCGTTTTCCGCGAGGGCGATGACGCCAGCGCGATGTACGTCGTCCTTCGCGGTGAGATGGAAGTGCTGAAAAAGAGCAAGCGCGCGACGGAAGCGCGCGTGGCTCTGCTCGGACCGAGTGACTGGTTCGGCGAGATGAGCATCGTCGACATTCAGCCGCGTTCAGCAACGGTGCGCGCACTCGCGCCATCGCGCCTATTGCGGATTACGGCGGCGGATCTCGACGCGCTGTATCGCTATGATTTGCGATCCTATTCGCTGATCGTGCTTAATTTGGCGCGCGAGTTGAGTCGTCGGCTTCGCGTTGCCGACGGCATTCTCGCGGATCTGATTTCCAACGTGCTCGATCACTACATGGGCGCGCCGGGCGCGAGCTAATCGCCGCCCGCCGCGCCGGCGTTGTTGCCCGCGCCGGCGTTGTTGCCCGCGGCGCCGCCTTTGCCTGAGCCGCCGCCGTTGGCCGCGCCGCCTTCTTCGGCCACGCCGCCAGCGCCGCCTTCGGCCTGTGCGCCATCGCCGCCATCGCCGACATTGAACTCACCGCCAAAACCGGTGTTGGGCCCTGTAGGGCCAGTGCCACCTGACGGATTAGTAACTGATCCCCGCCCGCCGGCGCCGATGCTGCCGCCTGCGCCAGGCCCTGCGGCTGATCCAGCAGGAATGTCCGGCTGCGGATTCAGCCCGCAAGCTGAAACCAACGCCGCCAGTAACCACCACTTGTGCCAACGCACTCGCATTGCCTGACACAGAGCCTAGCACGCGACGGGCCAGCAGCGCAGCTCGACCAGGCAGCGCAGCGGGTGCAGCGCTGCTGGCACAAGTTGGCGCAATGCGCGACTCCCGCGCCAGGGTGGCTCGCACAACCTAGTGCCGTCCAAAGCCACCCCCGCTCGAGCCGGCACTCCCCGCAATTCCAAAAGAACCCGCATTCCCGGAAGTGCCAGCGCATCCGCAACTGCCCGATGCGCCAGAGGAACCTCCACTCCCGGACGTCGGGAATCCGGCCGCACCAGCCGAACCGGACGCGCCGCCGTTAGCACCGGCACTGCCACCGTGACCGCCCTGACCGCCTTGACCGCCCGAACCGGCGGTGGTGGCCGAACTCTGCCCGCCGGAGTTCGCTGCGCCAGCGGTCCCATTCGCGGTTCCACCGGAGTTCGCTGCGCCAGCGGTCCCATTCGCGGCTCCACCGGAGTTCGAAGAACCGCCCTCATCTTCGGATCCGCCGAGATTCCCCGAACCGCCGATACCTGGCGACGCACTGCCGCCTGTGCCCGGCATTGGTGTCGACCCGCCCGCTGCGGACGCTCTACCACCCGAGCTAGATCCACCCTTGCCGGGGCTCGGGGAGCCACCGAAACTCGGACTGTCGACCTCGTCCGGAGGCACTGGATGCGGGTTCAGGATACAAGCCTCGAGCACGAGCAAGCAGCTCAAAAACGACCAGCGGACTGCTACCCGGCTCATGGGTCCTCGCCTTAGCAAAAGTTCGGCCAAAGCGCGCGCTCGATTCACTGACGGCGCGCACTGCGCGCCTGCGCAAGGAGTGCGAGCGCAGGTGACAAGTCTGGCGGCGAAGCCTCGAAGCCGCGCGCCACGCCTTCCAGTTCGCTCGCGAGCTGTCGCAGCACGACGCTGATCTCGTCGGCATTGGCCGCAAAGATATCGCGCCACATCACTTCAGCTCCGCCCGCGCTACGCGTAGTTGCGCGATACGCAGGTCCCGCAGCGGGCAGCGCATTCGCGCGACTCGCAAGCACGCTGAGCGCGCTCGCGAGAAGCTGTGGAGCGTGGCTCGTGTACGCCACGGCGCGATCATGCGCTTCCAAGCTCAAGTGCGCGCAATTCGCGCCCACGAGCGCCACGAGTTGTTCGACTCGTGAAAGCGCGTCCGGGTCGCTGTTTTCTGGGCAAAGTAGCCAAGTTTGGCGGTGAAACAGATCCGCTCGTGCGAGCGCTGCGCCGCCCTCGGGCCCGCCTGCCATTGGGTGCCCAGGAACGAAGCGACGCGCCCGCGGCAGACCGACAACCGCAGCGCAAATCGAGCGCTTGGTGGAGCCGCAATCAGTGACGACCTGGGCTGCGTCCAACAACCGCGGAAGCTCCGCGCGAATGACGCTCACGGGAGCCGCCAAGACGGAGAGATCGGCGTCGCCCACCGCGCGCAGAACGCGCCCGAGATCTGTACTCTCGACCTGTTCGTCCGTCAGAGCGCGCACTTCTTCGCTGGCGACGGCCTTCGGTAGGTCAATCCCGACCAGTGCGATTTCCGGAGCCGCCTTGCGAACGGCAGCGGCGATGGAGGCGCCGATCAGCCCGAAACCGAAGATCGCTAGGCGCTTCATTTGCGCACGATGGCGCCGATCTCACGCAAACGCTCGGCCAGCTCGACCGCTTCGCCCCAGCGCAGGGTCGCCGGCACGCGCGGGACTTCACCTTCGCGACCGACCCAAGTGCGCAAGATAACGCCGTCCGCACCGCCGCCAATCGCCGCACAGGCGACGGCTTGCGAGTATTTCGCGCGCTGCGCGATGCTCGCAACGTCGACCACGAGCGGCAAGTGCGTGCGGATCTTGGCGCGCGCGATGGCCGCGATCTCCAGCGTGCGCGCGCCATTCGGATACTCACCGCCGGCTTCCAAAAGCACGACCTTCTCCGAACCGCGTTCGAGCTCACGCTCGGCGGCGCCAATCCACGCGTTGGCTCCCCAGCTGGGTCCGCGCTCGACGAACCGCACGGGAAACGCCTGTGCAAGCGGCTGCGGATGCATCGACAAGCAAACCAGCGAACCCACATTTTCGAAGGCCAAATGCGAACGCGTCACGGCCGCGTCGAAAGGCCGACCCGCGGCGACCCGGTAGGGAAGCTCCGCGGTCGACGGCGCTTCATCGTCGCCGGGTGCTCGCTTGCGCGCGCCACCCACGAGACCAATGGGCTCGATGGCGATCCAGGGACGCTCGCCACCGATGCTGCCCCAGGGCCCCTCGACCACCGTCGAACGCTGCTTGAAGCGCCTTGACGCCAGCCGAAACGGCTCGCTCACGCGCGTCACTTGAGCGACGGCTTCGAATTCGCTCACGACTGAAACGTCGTTCGCGCTCACATCCCCGACGACGCCGAGAATGGTGCGAGATTGACCGCTCGATCGGTGAACGTCGAACCCGGCCGCAAACAGAAAAGAAATTACGCTCTCGATCGCCGCGTCCGACGCATCGGGCTCCATCACCACGATCATGTTGGACTGGCGAGCGTACCAAAGTGCGCGATCTCTTGCCACCCCGCGCGCTCGCTTTGCGCTTTCGCTCGCATCTGCCCCGTACCACTGGCCCCCTAGCCCGCTTAGATAAGGAACGCTATGGTTTGAGGCTCAGCCGAGCTCTCCCGACACAGTTTCTCGGGCGAGCAATGACGTTGCGCTGGCAGCCATGAACGACCCCGACGACGCGATGATTGGAACCTTGGCTGCGGGTCGCTACCGCATCCAGAAGCTGCTCGGTGAGGGCGGAATGGGTCAGGTGTACCTGGCCGAACACGTCGCCATCGAAAAGCGTGTGGCGCTAAAGATCTTGCGCGCCGAGTTCGCCGTCAAGGGCGACATCGTGACCCGCTTTCAGCAAGAAGCGATCAGCGCGTCACGAATCAAGCACCCAAACGTGCTCGACGTGTTCGACTTCGGCCAACTCGAGAACGGCCGGTTCTTCTTGGCGATGGAGTTTTTGGAGGGCAACGACCTCGCGGATGAGCTGGCCAAGAAGCGGGTGCTCGGCGTAGCGAGCGGAATTCGCATCTCGATGCAGATGTGTCGCGCGCTCGCGGCAGCGCACGAAAGCGGCGTCGTTCACCGCGATATGAAGCCGGAAAACGTGTTCCTACAGCGGACCATCGATGGCGAGGAGATCGTCAAGATTGTCGACTTTGGCATCGCGCAGCTGCGTTCCAAAGAAACCGAGGTGGTCCAAACCAAGCGCCGCCTCACCCGCACCGGCATGATTTTCGGGACCCCCGAGTATATGGCGCCCGAGCAGGCTAGCGGCAAACACGCCGACCCCCGCTCGGACATCTATTCGGTCGGCATCATCATGTACGAGATGTTCACGGGTGCGGTTCCGTTCACTGGTGACACGTTCCTGGGCGTTTTGGCCAAGCACCTGAGCGATCCCACCCCACAAATGAGCGAGATCTGTCCAGAGGTTGCAGTCTCGCGCTCACTCCAGGCAGTGATTATGCGCGCCTTGGAGAAGGATCCGACGGTCCGCTTCCAAACCATGCTCGAATTCGCGCAGGCAATCAGCGCCAGTGACGAGGCTGCCGCGCTTGGCTATCGGCCGAAGCTGCAGACGCCGAGCGAGCACCCGTCTCTTCCAGCACTACACGTAGCAGGCACGCCAACCCAGTCGTTATTTTCGAACGCCGCACCGGCGCCGTCCTCCACCCAGACAAGGACCAGCGTCAGGCCAGCTCGCGGCAGGGATACCGACATCGCGCGTGCCGAGACGCTGATCGGAGCCGAGGCGAGCGCCCGTTCACCGGCACCTCGAAGCAAGAATGCGCTGATCGCTGGGGGTCTGGCGCTGCTTGCAGTGGGTGGGGTGGGGGCGTGGTTACTGACTCACCGCGGAGGCGAGACTCGACCCACCGCCGAGACCCCCTCGGCATTGACCGCGATTCCAACTGCACCGGCTGCGGCACCCGGTTCGGCGCCGCAAGTTGCGCCCTCCGCGCCAGAGGTTTCAGGTGCGGCCGAGGCGCCCGCGGCAGCCATTCACCTCGACGTCACGACCGAGCCAAGCGGCGCGATCTTGCTGAAGAACGGCTTCCAAGTGTGCGATCAGACGCCGTGCGAGGTGCTCGCGACCCCCGCTGAAACGGTGGAATTTCAGGCGGTCAAAGGTGCCCTGAAGGGCACCGCAAAAGTGCTCGCGCAGCGCGACCAAAAGGTTTCGATCAAGCTCTTGGCTGCCCCGGTTTCAGCAGCCCCCAAGGCGGCCGCGCCGCGATTGTGCGAGGTCGAGGTGGATGGCCTAAAGATCTTACGCGCCTGCAAATAGCGCTGGCCTTGCCTGTCTCCAGGATTATCCCCGGAAACCAGCCCTGTGTTAGGTTCCCCGGCGATGCGGATCCTGCGGCGAACTCTGATTTCCGGATTGTGCGCGACAGCGCTGGCCTCGGCCATCGGCTGCAAGAAAAACACGGAGGGCGGTGGCGCCGGTGGTGGGTCGGACGCGAGCGAGATCGTGGTCGGTCACTACGCTTCGATGACTGGCAGCACCGCGCACTTCGGGCAAGACACCGATCGCGGGGTGCGCTTGGCCATCGAGGAAGCCAATGCCGCAGGTGGTGTGCTCGGCAAGAAGCTGAAACTCGTCACCCTCGATACGCGCGGCGACTCGGCAGAAGCCGCCAACGCAGTCAGCCGCTTGATCGACGTGGAGAAGGCGAGCGCCGTGCTCGGCGAGGTCGCCTCGAGCCTATCGCTGGCCGGCGGTCGCGTCGCACAGCGCCGCAAAATCCCCATGATTTCTCCTACCTCGACCAATCCCAAGGTGACCGAGGTGGGCGACTACATTTTCCGCGTGTGCTTCATCGATCCCTTCCAAGGCAAGGTGATGGCCACGTTCGCGCGAAACAATCTCAAGTTCGACAAGGTCGCCATCTTGAAGGACGTGAAGAACGACTATTCGATTGGCTTGGCAGATGCGTTCCAGAAGGCCTTCACCGCGGCCGGCGGCACGATCGTCGCCGAGCAATCTTATTCGCAAGGCGATACCGATTTCAGCGCGCAGGTCACCGCCATCCGCGGCACGCAAGCACAAGCGGTGTTCGTGCCGGGCTACTACTCGGAGGTCGGCACGGTAGCGCGCACCGCGGATCGTCTAGGACTCAAGGTGCCGCTGCTAGGCGGAGACGGCTGGGACTCGCCCGATCTATTCAAAATCGGGGGCGACGCGATCAACGGCTCGTATTTCTCCGACCATTTCGCGCCGGACGTCGCGAGCCCGAAAGCCCAAGCATTCGTGGCCAATTTCACGAAGAAGTACGGTCAAGCACCGACCGGCCTGGGCGCGCTGGGCTATGAGGCCGCGCTGGTCCTGATCGACGCCATCAAGCGCGCCGGCAAGAACGATCCGAGCGCGATTCGCGATGCCATCGCCACCACCAAGGACTTCGAAGGCGTCACCGGCAAAATCACGATCGACGCGCAGCGCAACCCTGAGAAGAGCGCCGTCGTACTCAAGGTCGACGGCGGCAAAGCGAAGTTCGAAACGTCGATCGCGCCGTAGCGCACCACTCGCGTGACTCAGTTCCTTCAACAGCTCATCAACGGCCTTTCGCTCGGGTCGATCTATGCCTTGATCGCCCTGGGCTACACCATGGTCTACGGCATCTTGAAGCTGATCAACTTCGCTCACGGCGAGGTGTTCATGGTCGGTGCGTACACCGGCTTTTACGCTGCAGGCGCGCTCGGCGTGGTTGGCTTCGAGGCGCACAATCAGGCTTTTCCGCTGTATCTGGCGTTGCTGGTGCTGATCATCGCGATGGCCGCAGCTGCGCTCTTGGGCGTGACGATCGAATTCTTGGCGTATCGGCCCGTGCGCAGTGCACCGCGGCTCACGCCGTTGATCACCGCGATTGGTGTCAGCCTCTTTTTGCAGAACGCGGGCATGCTGTTGTTTTCGCCCAACCCGCAGCGCTACCCGGCGATTTTGAGTGAGGTGCGCTTCGAGTGGTTCGGCGTGATCGTAACGAACATCAAGCTGACGATCTTTGCGGTCGCGCTGTGCCTGATGCTCGGCTTGCACCTGTTCGTGCAACGGACGTGGACCGGGCGCGCGATGCGTGCGCTTTCGTTCAACATCGACGCTGCCCGGTTGATGGGCATCGACACCAATCGCGTGATTCGCTCGACCTTTGCGATCGGCTCGGCCTTGGCGGCGGCCGGTGGCATCTTGTTCGGCCTAGACCAAATCACGATCAACCCGTTGATGGGTGTGCTCACCGGGCTGAAAGCATTCGTGGCCGCGGTTTTGGGCGGGATTGGCAGCATCCCCGGCGCCGTCGTGGGCGGATTGCTGATTGGCCTCGCCGAGCAACTCACCGCTGGCTACCTCTCGCCCGAGTACCGCGACGCAATCACGTTCCTGATCTTGATCTTGATCTTGTTGCTCAAGCCCGAGGGCCTTCTAGGCGTCGTGCGCGTGGAGAAGGTGTGATGCGGGCCGCTGTTCGTGTCGCCATCGCCGGCGCCGTGCTGCTCGCGATCTACGCGCTGCGCTTGGGCGTCGAGGCGGCGTTCACCGAATACGTGCAACGCATCATCCTGCTCGCCGGCATCAACGTGATCTTGGCGGTGGGGTTGAATCTGATCAACGGCACCACTGGCCAATTCTCGATTGGACATGCCGGGTTCATGGCCGTCGGTGCATACGGCGCTGCATTCGTCGGGGTAAAGCTGGCTGGACCGGTGCACGGTGCGCTCGGCAGCGGGGCGTTTTCCGATGCGATCGTGTTCAACTTGGCTCTGCTCGCCGGTGCGCTATTTGCCGGTGTTTCTGGGCTGATCGTGGGCATGCCCAGCTTGCGATTACGGGGCGACTACCTGGCCGTAGTCACGCTCGGCTTCGGCGAAATCATCCGCATCCTATTCAACAACGCGGCCTTCTTGGGCTCGGCCACCGGCTACTTTGGTGACGATCCATCCGGGCTCCCCGCGTACACCAATTTCTTTTGGGTGTTCGCTTGGGTCAGCGCGGTCGTCGTTGGCATCCATAATTTGACGTTCTCGCAGACCGGCCGTTCCCTGACCGCGATTCGCGAAGACGAGATCGCTGCCGAAGCAATGGCCACGCCCAGCACGCGGTTGAAGGTCACCGCGTTCGCCATCAGCGCGGCGACGGCGGGGATTGCTGGCGGCCTGTTTGCTCACATGCAAGCCGGTGTGCGCCCAGAAGACTTCCGCTTCGAGAAGTCGATCGACATGATCGTGATGATCATCGTGGGCGGCCTAGGCTCGATTTCTGGCGCCATTTTGGGCGGAATCTTCGTGGCCGTGTCGCTCGAGCTGATGCGCGATCTTCAGCAATACCGGCTGGTGCTGTACGCTCTGCTGTTGATCGTGATCATGATCGTGCGCCCTCAGGGGTTGCTGGGCACGCGCGAGCTGCATCATCTGCTGCGTCGCAAAAAGACAGCCCAGCCCGCCACACCCACGGAGAGCGCGTGAGCCTGCTCGCCCTCCGCGCAGTCGACAAGATCTTCGGCGGCCTCCACGCCGTGCGCGGCGTTTCATTTCAGGTAGAAAAGGGCGCAATCTTCGGCTTGATCGGCCCGAACGGCGCGGGCAAAACCACGCTCTTCAACGTGATCACCGGCGTGTACACGCCCGAGCACGGTGAGATCGCCTTTCAAGGCAAGAACATCGCGGGCCTCAAACCGGCCTTGATCGCCGAGCTCGGAGTCGCCCGCACGTTCCAAAATATCCGCATCTTCCGGACGATGACAGTCGCCGAAAACGTGATGGTTGCCGGGCATCACCTGCACAAGGCCAGCATTGGGTCCGCCATCTTGCGCACTCGTGCGTACGAGCGCGACGAGCAAGCGCTGACCAAACGCGCCCACGAATTACTGGAAATTTTGGGTCTCGCGGAGCTCGCCGGCGAAGTGGCAGGCAGCCTGCCGTACGGTTCTCAGCGCCGTTTGGAGATCGCGCGCGGACTCATGCTCTCTCCCCAGCTGTTGCTGTTGGACGAGCCAGCCGCGGGCATGAACAGCCAAGAAGCGCGCACCCTGAACGACCAAATCCGGTTTCTGCGCGACCAGCTCGGGCTGACGGTGATCTTGGTCGAGCACAACATGAACGTCGTCATGAACGTGTGCGAAACGATCCACGTCGTCGACCACGGCGAGACGATCGCCGAAGGCGCTCCTGCAGAAATCAAAGTCCACCCGCGCGTCCTCGCAGCCTATTTGGGGGAAGAGACCCCTGATGCAGAGGCCTCCGCGTGACCGCGCCGATCGCGCTCGAACTCGGCTCGGTGAGCGTCAAATATGGGGGCATCGCCGCCTGTAAGAACGTTTCGCTGAGCGTCGAACGCGGCGAGATCGTGACCTTGATCGGCGCCAATGGCGCCGGTAAGAGCAGCGTCTTGAAGTCGATCATGCAGCTCGTGCCGCACTCGGGAGGCACGGTGCGCGTGCTCGGCCGCGACGTGAAGGGCCTCGCCACGCATCGCGTGGTCGAACTCGGAGCGGCGTTGGTGCCCGAAGGGCGCGCCATCTTCGGCAACTTGAGCGTGCGCGAGAACTTGTTACTAGGTGCGTTCTTGAATCGCGGCGCTGCAGCGATCGAAAAAAACTTGGCGCGCAGCATTCAGCTGTTCCCGCGACTCGGTGAACGCATCGAGCAAAACGCGGGCACGTTGTCAGGCGGCGAACAACAAATGTTGGCCATCGCGCGAGCGCTGATGGCAGAGCCGCAACTACTGCTCCTGGACGAACCTAGCCTCGGATTGGCCCCCAAGCTCGTCGCCCAAATATTCGAATCAATTACCGAAATCGCCCGGTCTGGGATCACGATCCTGCTCGTGGAGCAGAACACGCGCTTGGCGCTTCAGGTCGCCAAGCGCGCCTATGTTCTCGTCACCGGCGAGGTCGTGCTGTCCGGCGCTTGTGCAGACCTTCGAACGGATCCTCGGATACGTGAAGCGTACCTCGGCGAAAACGTCCACGGCTGAGTCGCTTCGACTCGACTCGAGTCGCAGCGCGAAAGCACGCGCTCCTCGCGCGCGCTTCACCTTTCACGGCAACGTGCGCGAGACGCGCTACGGCTGGCTGCGCCTCACCCCCGCGTATTCGGTGCACCTAGTACGCGAGCTGCTCGAGTCGCGTGCGCTGCCCGAGCTGCCGGTGCTCGACCCGTTTTGCGGCACGGGCACGACCTTGCTCACCTGCGCCGAGCTCGGCATCGCCTGCGCCACGCTCGACGTCAATCCGTTCTTGGTCTGGTTGGCACGGGCAAAGACCGCCAAATACGAGGCCCGCTCTCTGAAGAGCGCGGACGCGCTGATCAGCGCCATGAGCCGCGCGGCGCTCGCGCGCGGCAAGCCAGCCTGGCTGCCGGCGCTTCATCAAATCGAAAAATGGTGGGGTAAACCGGCGTTGCACGCGCTCGGTCGGTCGTTCGCGGTGCTCCAGTGCTCGGACGCGGATACGAAGGCGCAGGACCTGGCCAAGCTCGCCTTCTGTCGCAGCTTGATCGCGAGTGCGAACGTGAGCTTCGGCCATCAATCGATGTCGTTCGCACAAGACCAGAAGCCGACGGCCAGCGCCGGACTCGTGGCGCAGGCCCTGCGCGACGCGTTCACACCGATCGCCAAGGCGGCGGCGGTCTCGCTTCCGACGAGCCCTCGTCGCGTGCACCTGGGTGACGCGCGAACGGTGGCAAAGCACGTGGGAAAGACGACTTTTGGCACGGTGGTCACTTCGCCGCCGTACGCCAATCGCATGAGCTACGTGCGCGAGCTGCGGCCATACATGTATTGGCTCGGCTATTTGGAGCAGCCGAGCGACGCCGGCGAGCTCGACTGGCAAGCCATCGGCGGTACCTGGGGCTCGGCCACGAGTCGAGTGGCGGCCTGGCACAGCAAACAGCAGAGTCCGCTCGCGGACCTGGACGCGATTACCCGCAAGATCGCCGAGCACAGTGACGTCTTGG
>DASQCO010000043.1:0-26102 GCA_035634635.1 Polyangiaceae bacterium | reverse complement strand
GGGACTAACCGCCAAGTCGCCAAGACGCCAAGCCCTCTCGACGCCCCAGAGCCCGCGGCATCCACCGGAGCTCACGGATGAATTGGGGGGCGCGAATCACGGCGTGCTGAGTCGTATCTTCGACGGGCCCGGCGCAACCATGTGAACCCAATCTCTTCTTTCTCTCCTTTGGCGGCTTGGCGACTTGGCGGTTCAATCCTCAGGGAGTGAGCAGTTGGGCCCTAGAGGCGTTGATTGCGTGTTCGACTGAGCACCCGCGCGGACGTCTCGCGCCGGGAACCAGGGCGCGTCTGTGAGGTGCGCTGCTGGGTTGAGGGCGCCCAACTCTCGGTAGCCGTTTTAGGCTTCTTTGGTTTTTTGGAATTTTAGGGCGGGCCAGTCTTTGGCGGTGGTTTCCAAGTGCCAGGAGTTGCGGGCTAGGAATACGGGGGCGCCAGTGTGGTCGTCCGCCATGTAGCCTTCGTTGCCGTTCAGGAACGTCTTCATGGTCGTCTGGTCCGGGCATTCGACCCAGCGTGCGGTGTAGAGACCTGACGCTTCGAACACGACGGGGATCTCGTATTCGGACTTGATGCGATCGGCGAGCACGTCGAATTGCAGTGAGCCGACCACACCGACGATCCAGTTGCCACCGATGCGCGGCTTGAAGATGCGCGCAGCGCCTTCTTCCGCGAGCTGTTCCAACGCGCGCCCCAGGTGCTTGGCGCGCATCGGATCGGTCGGGCGCACGCGCTGCAACAGCTCGGGTGCGAAGCTCGGAATGCCTTTGAAGTGAAGGTCTTCTCCCTCGGTCAGCGCGTCGCCGATGCCGAGCTTGCCGTGATTCGGGATGCCGATGATGTCACCGGCGAAGGCTTCCTCGGCCAACTCGCGGTCTTGGGCCAGGAATAACACCGGATTGTGTACCGCCAGCAGCGTGTCGCTGCGCGTGTGCAAGAGCTTCATGCCGCGCCGAAAGTGCCCCGAACACAGGCGCAAGAACGCGACGCGATCGCGGTGCTTGGGGTCCATGTTGGCCTGCACCTTGAACACGAAGCCAGTCACTTTGTCTTCGGTCGGCTGGACCGTGCGCTCGCGCGTCGGTTGTGGTCGCGGCGAGGGCGCGAGTTCTCCGATGCCGTGCAGCAGCTCGCGCACGCCGAAGTTGCTGATCGCGCTGCCGAAGAACACCGGAGTCATGTGCCCGCCGCGGTAGGCTTCGAGATTGAAGTCCGGGCATAGGCCGCGCGCCATTTCGACTTCTTCGCGCAGCTTGGCGGCCGCTGATTCGGGGAGCAGCGAATCCAGTTTCGGATCGTTCAACCCCGAGCATTGTTCGCCCGCGACGCCGATGCGATCGCGCACGCGCTCCATCAGCACCAGCTGATCGTGAAGCAAATCGTAACAACCCAAGAAGCTACGACCCATGCCGATGGGCCAGCTCGCAGGCGTGACGTCGAGCGCCAGCTTTTGCTCGATCTCATCCATCAGATCGAACGGATCACGACCCTCGCGGTCGAGCTTGTTGACGAAGGTGATGATCGGCACATCACGCAACCGGCACACCTCGAACAGCTTCAACGTTTGCTCTTCGATGCCGCGCGCGGCATCGATCACCATGATCGCGCTATCGACCGCGGTGAGCGTGCGGTACGTGTCCTCGCTGAAATCCTGATGGCCCGGCGTGTCGAGCAGGTTGAACGTGTTGTTCCCGTAGTCGAACGTCATCGCCGAGGCGCTCACAGAGATGCCGCGTTCACGCTCGACCTTCATCCAGTCCGAGCGCGCGCGCCGCTGTTCGCCGCGCGCTTTGACCGCGCCTGCCAGCTGAATGGCTCCGCCGAACAGCAAGAGCTTTTCCGTAAGCGTGGTTTTCCCCGCGTCAGGATGGGAAATGATGGCGAACGTACGCCGGCGCTCGACCGAGTCGACCAGGGAAGTCATGGCAAATCTGGCGGCGTAGTAGCAGCCGGTGCCAGGGAGAACAACCTGACCCTGTGCGTCAGAAGCGGATCAGGGCTTTTCGCGCGTAAGTCCGATGAGAACTTCCGGCTTCGAACCGTCAATCACGACTTTGCGCGTGCCGTAGCCGGGGAGGCCCGCCTCATAAGCGTGCTTCTCACCAGGCTTCAACTCGAGCACGAACGGCGTGACGCCAACCAGTTTGCCGAAGTGGAAGAAGCGCACCTTGGCTGGCTTGCTCTTGATCGTGACTCGGCGGACTTCGCTATCGGCACCGGCGGCAGATGCGGACGGCGCCGGAGTTGGTGCGCTGTCGCTTGCCGCGGCGGACGACGGCGCAGCTGAGTCGGCAGCTGCGGGTGTTGCGGCGGACGTCGGGGCAGCCGGTTGGGCGGCTTCGAGCGTGGCTGACGCGGTAGCCGCGGGCTCAGCCGTTGCGGTCGTGGTCGCCGTCGCCGTCGCCGTCGCCGGAGGAAGCGTGCTCGCCGCGGCACTTTCCAGCGCTCGGTTTCTACTGATCACGCGGTAGCCAAGGACGCAAACCACGACCAAGCCAGCGGCAAGCACCAGCAACCAACGTCCGAAGCCCGACGACTGACGGCCTGCGTCGACCGCGATTGCCGCTGCGTCAGGGGTTGCGGACAAAACGCGCGGCGCGACGGAACTGCGCGGTGGCGCAGCAGAAGGACGCGGCGCTGGTGGGCTCGACGGCGAAGCAGACGGTGGCGGCGTAGACGGCGCGGCCGCAGCAGGTGGCGGTACCGAACCGGCGGGCGGCGGCACCGACGGAGCCGAGCGCGGCGGAGGCGGTGTCGATGGCGCTGCCATCGGCGGTGGCGGCGCGGACGGCGGAGGCGGCGGGGGTGGCGGCGGAACCGACGCTCGCACTGGCTCCGAGAACGCCGCGCTGGGCATGGCCGGTGGCGCGGAATCTCGCCTGCCGGCCGCCGACGGCTCGGAATCGTGAGGGGTTTCGTTGGGGGCCGTGGGCACGGGCAGGCCGATCAAGGTCGGCGCCGGCGCGCGCATGGGGGGTACGTCCTCGCGTTCCGCGTGCGCTGCCAGCTCGGGCGGCGACGACGAAGCGTCGGGAGAGGTCGCTGGCTCGGGCGTCGGCTCATCCTGCGGCGCGGGCGACGCTCCGATCGACGTCGGCAGATCCGGCTCGACGGTGGGAGGAGGAGTGAACACCACGCGCAACGGCTGATCCATCACATGCGTGACTTCATTCGAGTCGTCAGACGCCCAATCGGGCGTGGTGTCGCTCGCGTCGTCATCCGCGCCCCAGTCCGTGTCGATTTCATCTGTGACCGGAGGAGTCGACGGCAGCGAGGCCGGCGCATCACTCGCTCGCCGAGGCGGCACCGAAGACGACAATCCCTGAACGCTCGCGCGTTCCAATTCCTCCTTGCTCACGACGCCCTTTGGGTCGCATACACCGGAAATGGGGTCAAGCATTGCCGTTCGAATCACGGCAATTGCGACGATTAAAAACTTTTCACTCGGGCGGGAGCTCGGCCGTACACGAAAAATTCACGGCGGCGGGGCGAGAATGAAGACTTTCGGTTCGCTGAACTCCTCGACCGCGAAGCGCACCCCTTCGCGACCAAGCCCCGAGTCTTTCATGCCGCCGTATGGGTAATTATCCACGCGCAGCATCGGCGTTTCGTTGATCAGTACTGCGCCATAACGAAGGCTGCGGAAAGCCGACAGGGCGCGCCCGACATCATTCGTGAAAATGCCGGCCTGCAGCCCGAATCGCGAACGATTGCAGGCCGCAATCGCGTCATCGAAGGAATCGACCGCTTCAACCACCGCCACTGGGCCGAATACTTCGTCGCGACATACCCGCATCTGCTCAGAGGTATTGGTCAAAATCGTGGGGTACACGACTTGGCCGTCGGCGTGTCCGCCGAGTAGCACACGCGCGCCGCCGTCTTTTGCCTCGCGTACCCAGTCGAGCACGCGAGTCACATGCTTGTGCTCGATCAGGGGACCGACCACGGTCTCTTCGCGCAGCGGGTCGCCGCAGGGCACGCGCTCGCTGTGCTTCACGAAGCGTTCGACGAAGTCCGCGAACAGACTGCGATGCACGAACACCCGTTGCGTCTTGATGCACACCTGTCCGGCGTTTGCCCAGCAGCCCTCGGCCACTCGCGGCACGATCGCGTCCAAGTTCACTCCTTGATCGATCACGCAGGGCGCGTTGCCGCCGAGCTCGAGCAGCACGCTCTTCTTTCCGGCGATGCTCTTCAAACGAAAGCCGAGGCTATCGCTGCCGGTGAACGAGAGCACGGCCATGCGCTCGTCGGTGACTAGCTTTTCGGCCACCTCGGGCGGCATGTGCAGCACGCTGAGTAAGTCCCCGGGCATGCCCGCTTCCAACAGCCATTGGCCGAGGGCGTGTGCCGTGAGCGGGGCCTGTTGAGCCGGTTTCAGCACACTCGGCGCGCCCAATGCCAACGCCGGTGAGAGCTTGTGCGCAACCAAGTTGATTGGAAAATTGAACGGCGCGATGGCCGCGATTGGGCCCCGCGGCACGCGCTCGAACAGGCACAAGCGCCCCTCGGTGCCCGGCATTTGGTCGATCGGCAAGACCTCGCCGCCGAGCGTGCGACTTTCACCAGCGCCGAGCGTGAAGGTCAGCGCGGCTCGCGCCACTTCGGAGCGGGCGTAGCGGATCGGCTTACCACTCTCGCGGGTGATGAGCTCAGCGAGCTCGTTGGCCTTCTCGCGCAGGATGCGCGCAATGCGCTCGAGCACGGCGGCGCGAATGTGTGTTGCAGGCCGCTTTCCGGACTCGAATGCGACATGTGCGCTTTCGATGGCGAGCTCGAGGTCGGCGGCATCGGCCTCGCCGACTTCGGCCACTGGCTCTCCGTCGTAAGGACTCTTGATCAGCTGAAAGCTCTTGGTCTGGCGCATTTCGCCGGCGATTTGCGTCCGATATCGCTGCAACATTCCAGTGTCCTCTCAGTGCCTGTGACTGATGCGTGAGTGCGCAACTCGAAACCTAGCGCGGTTTTTGTAGCAATTCGCGGGCCGTTTGCCCGACATGTCGCAGTGTGAAGACGAAAAAAAGCCCACTGTAGGTGCTCAATTCGCGCTTTACACACCCGAAGCCCGAACCGTATAACCAAACACGCATGAGGATATTAGCCGCACTCGTCCTCGGTTATTTCTTCGTCGTCGGCAAAGTCGGCGCGGGGTTGGGGGCGGATCCAGCTAAGCCTGAGGCGTTGCACGCCGGTCTCACGACTGCCGCACGCAACGATCTCGATCATGCACTCAGCCTCTCGTTGGTCGAGCCGCCAGCTCCCTTCGACGCCACGCTCGACACGCCGAAGCGCGCCGTTGCTTCTGTGTCACCGGGCACGCGCGTCGTCTCGTTGGCCGCAGGCTGCCGCACCGTCTCCAAACCGTATGACTTGCTCGTGCACTTCCACGGCGCCCCCGCGGTGATGGAAGCGGCGTTCGAGCACTCGGGGATCGACGGCGCACTCGTCATCTACAATCTCGGTATTGGCTCTGGTGCGTATGAAGATCCGTACTCGATGCCGAACTCATACGACCACATGCTCGAGAGCATCACGCTCGCGGTGCGTGAGTTGTGCCCAACTGCAGCTGCGCCCAAGCGCGTGGCGCTGAGCGGTTGGAGCGCCGGTTACGGCGCAATCCTACACATCATCGACCGCGCGAAGGATGCGGCTCGGGTTGATTCGGTGTTGCTCGCTGACGGCATGCACGTGGGCTTCGAGCCCGTCGGCTTCCGCAAGGTGAGCGCCATCTCGATGGCCCCGTTCACCCTGTTCGCGGACGAAGCGATCGCCGGCAAGAAGCTGTTCGCGATCACGCACTCCACGATTCAAACGCCCTACGCGAGCACCACCGAGACCGCCGAGTTCTTGCTCGACACCGAGGGCTTGCCCGTCGACCGCACGGAAACTCCTGGGCCGCGCCCCGGAATGGTTCGCACCTCACGCGCGGATCGTGAAGGCTTTCACATGCTCGGCTTCGCGGGCGAAGACAAAGCCGCGCACTGCGATCACTTGTTTGCCTTCGGTGAGCTCTTGCTCACGCCGCTGCAAGAGCGCTGGTCCAAGAAGTAAAGCCGCGCCTCGCTGATGCGCGCGTTAGTCCCGCGCTGACGAGCAGCGCGGGAACTCAGCGTGCCTTCGAGGTGCGCTGCTGGATCGACACGCTTCGTGACACCCGAAGGGTCGAGAGCGCCCCCTCTCTTACTTGCAGGGCAAGAACACGCTGCCGCACTTCTTTTTAGCGGCGGTGAGCGCGGGCGGTTTGGGCTTTGCGGCGGCCGTGGTTGCAGCCGTTGTTGCGGCGGTCGGCTTTGCCGTTGCAGTCGTGGCTGCTGCGGTTGAGGGCTTTGCGGCGCTTGCGGCCGTCTTCGGTGCGGCTGGGCCGGGCGTCACCACCGGTGTCTTGGCTGTGGTTGCTACAGCAGCCTTTGCGGCAGCCGTGGGTACAGCGGGAGTCGCCGGGGGTTCGGCTGTCGCAGTTGCAGTCGCGCTGGCCGCGGCTTCCGCGACTGACGCTGCGGGCGCCGGCGCAGCGGACGCGGGGATCGGCGCGGCTGTCGGTGCTGCGGTTGCAGCTGGCACTGAAACCGCGGGCGCTGCAGCGGAGACCGACGTCGCAAGTGTGGGCGGTTCAGCGCTCGCTTCTGCGACGGCTGCTTGGTGATGCCGATAGAGCGCGGTCGCACCGAGCGCGGTCAGGCCGAAGCAAATCACGGCACCTGCGATGAAGAACGGCGCGGCGCTGCGCTTCTTCGGAGGTGGCGCAGAGTTGACGTCCGCGCGTGGTTCGTACTGCGCGCTCGGCACGGTCGGCAGACTCGGGGGCGGCGCGGCTGCGGGTGGCGGCGCGGCCGCGGCGGGAGCAAGCGGCCCTTCCGGCTGGAAAATCAGCGGTTGAGCGATCGCGGCGGCGACGCCCGGCACCGCGACCGTGTTCTGACCCAGGGGCGTGCCAAGGTTTCTGGCGACCGCTTCGAATGCGCTCGCCATCTCGCCCACCGAGTTGAAGCGCGCTTGCGGGCTGGGGGCGAGTGCGCGCTGGAACCACGCATCGAACGCGGGGTCGAGAGCAGAGCCGAACTCGAGCGCGCGCATGGCTGCGGAATCGAGCGGCGTTACGAGCTCTTGCCAGAGCGCGTTGGGGTCGATCGGACTGACTCGCGCCGCTCGGTGCAGCACGCCGCCGGTGAGCGCGAAGAAGGTGATCAACCCGAGAGCATAGATATCCATCGCGGGCGTGGAACGCGCGTTCGGATCTGCAGCGTCAGGAGCGACCCAACCCGCGGTGCCACCCCAGCCCGGCGGCGGCGGAGATGCAGCGCGCAGCAACGCGACACCGAAGTCACTGATGCGAACCCAGTTCGAGTTCTCGGGCGCGACGAACACATTCTCCGGCTTCAGATCGCGATGCACGAGTCCGATGCCGTGTGCCGCGTCGAGCGCGCGCGCCAGCACCGAGAATGCGAACGTCATCTCGGCGGGGCTGAGCGGCCCGCGCTGCCGCACCCGGTCTGCCAATGAAGCCCACGCGACGCGCTCTGCCACGTAAAATGGCCGGGCCGAGTTGGCGTCGATGCCGAAATCATGAGTGCGCGCGACGCCATCGACGCCGAGCCCCGAGGCCGTGCGCGCGGTTTGCTGCACCCCGGACCAAAGGTCCGATTGAGCGAGCGCATTGGGCCAAAATAGCTTGAGCGCAAAGGTGCCGGTGCTGTGCATGTCACGCACGCCGTACACTTCACCGGTTTCACCGCTACCGATGAAATCCTGGATCTGCCAGCGACCGGCCAGGATGGTACCGGGGTTGATCAGCGGTCGAGGTGCGTTCATGGGCTGCCCTTCACGCTTTGCACGGCCGTCATGATCTTTTCGGCATCGGCTTGGGCTTCTGGCACCACGACGAAGCCGAGCCCAGCGATGGCGCGATCGGCAGCGATGTGCACGACAAAGGCGAGCAGGGTGCCTGCGCCCTGTTCGTGCAATTCAGGATTGCCGCCGTTGCCGGTGGTCTTGCTGATCTCCCACAAGTCGACCTTCGAGCCATTGGCTTCCAGGCTGATTTGCGGCTTCTTGAGGCGCTTCTTGAGCGCGTCGAATTTCACTTTTTCGATCGCGGAGTCGCTGGCGAGCTTTTGTATCGAAGCGAGGACGGTCGCCTCGTCACTGGCGGCGATCTCGAGCGCGCTGAGCACCGACTTGCCCTCTGAGCTGACGGCTACGGAGCGATCGGCGAGCTTTGCGTACTTCCAACCCGTGGGTGGTGCGATCGACGCACCGTGCTCCGCGATCTCGAGCCGGGTCGCCTCGGTGGCGACGCAGTTCTCGGCCAGCGCAACGCACGGCGGAGGAGGTGGCGGGGGAGGCGGCGGAGGCGGAGGGGGCGCAGGTGCCGGGGGCGGAGCGACGGGCGGCGGCTGGGCATGGCATGCGCACACGCCTCCAGCCACGATTAAAACCACCGACACCCACTGCCAGAATTTAGCGGCCAAAGCGCTCCTCACAAAAGCACAGATCAGCGCTCCGTGCGCCCTCGAACGTGGCAGCGGCCGCGCTTCTCGGGCCGCGCATGGGGCGATCGTGGTGATTAGACGGCCGCCCGACTTGCCAGGATCGGCCTGTCGGGTTACGCCTCGGCGGCCTACTGAGCCCCGCGAGGGGAGGTGGACACGCTCCACCTTGGGAAGTCCGGTGAAAATCCGGCACGGAGCCGCCGCCGTAACCTGAGTATCCGCCGCCAAAGAGACCAGTGAAGGTCGGGAACCCCCGACGTTCGCGAAGGTGGCACGCGGATGAGAGGGAAGTCGGAAGACCAATCTGTCGGCGCGCCGAAGTGACCAAAGGTCGCCTCGGCGCTGTCCACCACGGAGCGCGAGCTCGCTCGGGAGTCTACATTTTGGTCAGCTTGTGCGGGCGCGCATTCGGCGCCCTTCTTTTGATTGGGTTCTTTTCTTCGGCGTGTGGCTCTGCGGGTTCCGATGAACCAGCGCCGAGCGTCGACCACAGCTGCACGTCGCGCTTTGCGACTTCGGTCGTGTCGTTCACGCCGGGGCCGGGGCAGGACGCCGGGCAGTCCGACTTGCCGGAGATCGTGCTCGGTCCGCCCAAGGGTGCGGGGCCGGCGAACGGCTCATTCGACGTCGCGAGTCTCGGCAACGGTGGCTCGATCACGCTTGGGTTCGAACCCAGTTCGATCGTCGACGGCCCGGGCGCAGATTTCATCGTGTTCGAGAACGCTTTCTACGTGAAGGGCGACTCGGACATGCCCTTCGCCGAATTGGCGACCGTCGAGGTGAGCGAAGATGGCGAACACTTCGAGGCCTTCCCTTGCACGGCGACGGAAGCTCCGTACGGCGACTGCGCGGGATGGCATCCGGTGTTCGCCAACGCGGACGAGAACGAGATCGATGCCACGGATCCGACGGTCGCTGGTGGTGATGCCTTCGATCTGGCCGAACTCGGCATGGCGCGCGCGCGCTACGTGCGCATCACCGATCGCGCGGATCTGACCGGGTTGAACGGCGTGTTCGATCTCGACGCGGTGTCGATCGTGAACGCGGAATGCCCATGAGCGTCGTGGACGCATTCGCGCGTCGAGACGTTCGCAAACGCTGCTGGTTGTGGCTGCCCTTGCTGCTGGTCGCGTGCGGTGCGCCTCGCACCACGCCAGACGGTCAAGGGGTGTCCGTGGATCCTGGGCCTTGTGGGCGGGGCCTCGTGGTCGTGGAATCCGACTATCAATCGAGCAACGTGTCGTTGCTGGGGTTCGACGGCTCGGTCTTGTCCGAGTCGATTCTCAGCTCGAGCACCGCGTCGTCGGGCTTTGGGGTTCAGCTGAGCGGCGATGTCGTGCCGGCCTCCGGCAGGCAAGATGGCCCGGAGATCGTGCTGATCGATCGCTATCCAGCGGGTGTGCTGCGTTTTGTCGAACTGGCCACGGCGCGGGTGACGAGAGAGCTGTCGGTCGCGACTGGCTTCCGCGCCAATCCGCAAGACTATTTGGCGCTCGCCGCGGATCGCGCCTATGTCGCGCGCTACGAAGCCAATGCCAATCCCGGGCGACAAGCTTGGGATGCGGGAGGGGATGTCTTGATCGTCGACCCGAGTGTGCCGGCGATCACCGGGCGCATCGATCTCTCTCTGGCGCTGGCTAACGAGCCTGCCCAGTTTTCTCCGCATCCGGCTCGTCTGCTCGAGGTTTCGGGCCGAGTTTTTGCGCTGCTGGCTGCTTACGCTGACGACTACTCGAGCGCCGTCGACTCACGCTTGATCGAAATCGATCCTGCCAACGACAGTCTGCTGTCGACATTGGTGCTCGATGGTCTGCGCGGCTGCACGGGACTCGCTGTGTCGCCCGATGAAGGAACCCTGGCTGTCTCGTGCACCGGTGACGATCTTCGAAGTACCGAGCCGAAGCTCGGCGGTTCGGGCCTGGCGTTGATCGACATCGAAGACGTACCGCGCGTGACGACGCGCTACGAAGCTAGCGAACTGGGGGCTCTGGTCGGTTTCGGCGTGGCGTTCGCCGCGCCGGAAGCAGTGCTTTTCAGCGCGCTGGGCCACTTCGACGACGCGGGTGCGCCCGCCGCGCAGGACGGGCTGTTCCAGCTTCATACGGACAGCGGGCGCGTCGTGCAGTTGTGGCAGTCGGCGAGCGAGCCATTCACGTTGGGCGGGCCGCGCTGCGCCGCGTCGTGTGGCGTGTGTTTCGTCACGGATGCCAAACACGCAGGCGGAAGCGTGCTGCGCTACCGCGTCGACGAGTCTGGCTACCTCGCACTTCCGAGCACGATCCGGGTCGAAACCCGAATCGGCTTGCCGCCGCGTTACTTGGGCGCGTTCTGAGTCTCGCCCAGCGCCGAGTTGATCGACGAGGAGCCAGGCGATACGGGCAAGCTCCCGGGCACCTGCGCCGGCGCGGCCAAAGTGGGCGGCTCGGACGGGCTCGGACGATCGCCCTCGGAGACCTCGGGATCTTGCAGATCGCCCTCGGCCTCTTCGTCGTGGTCGTGATCGGGAGTCCGATGGTTCGTCTTGCGCGGTGCCTCGCCCGGACCTGCGTAGTCCACCCAGTACGTGTTGTTGTCGCGCACGTCGAGATGAACGAACGAGGAGTTCGGGTAATAGCCCACGCCCACTTGATTCAACGTGCGCAGATAATCGCGCAACGTCACGTTGTCGATCCCGGGAATGCTGAAGTCGACGGCGCGACTCAGCTTGTGTCGGGAATCTTCGTAGAAGGAGCGCGTGCGATAACCGCTCACGATTCGAATCGCGCGGTTGCCGAAGTGGCCACTCACTTTGGCTAGCAGCCGAATTAGCCTGGGATCCGTCTCCGGCCGAGTGCCAGTGGCACCGAACAACTTGGAGACTTCGGTCTGCGCGGTGGGCGTGACTTTGCCCTTGCTGTCGAGCGCGTAGCCACGGAAGTGCGCCGAATAGTTGAACAGGTCCAAGTAGCCTTTGCGCGAGCCCGCGTGCGGCAGCTTGCCCTGTCTCGCGTAGTCCGCCTCGATGCTCGATAGCGAGTCACCGGGGCGCGGCACGGTCAGCATTTGTCCAGCGCGCAGTTTCGCTTTGCGCGTGATGCCATTGGCGGCGCACAGCGCTTCGACACTGACCTGATAGCGCTTGGCGATCGATTCCAGACGCTGCCCCGCATACACCTTGTGAGTGCGCGGCCCGTCGTCGTCGCTGTCGTCTTGGTCTTTGTCTTTGTCGTCTTTGTCTTTGCGCGTCGAGGCGGGCACCACGGTGTCGTTTGGATGCTGCGGCGGATAGAGGGTGCGTGCGCGCGTGCCGTCCGGATCGTCGAGGCCGGGAATGGTGAGTTTGTCGCCGGGCTTCAAGCGAGCGTTCTTCGCCAAGCCGTTGGCCGTGCGGATCGCGTCGACGCTGACGTTGTAGCGTTTGGCGATCGAGGTCAGGCGCTGGCCTGCGTAAACCACATGGAAGCGCTGCGGTTCACCGCTCTCCCGCGCGTTGCTGGGCGCGGCCCAGAGCGCGCCAATGAGGGTCAAGAGCGCGAGGCGGCGGCGAGGGTTGAGTTCAGGCATTCTCGGGCTTGCGGGAGGGCGGTGCGGGGGAGGCGGTTCCGCGGGGGAGTTGGGTTCTAACTCGTATCCGGCGCGGATCCACTGCAGTTTGCGGTCGGCTCCGGCGGAAACCACCGGCTCCGCCTTTTCCTGTAAGCCGCGAGCTAGCCGCTGGCAAAAAATACTACGGATCGACAGCGGCTCGTGATTAGCCCACAACCGGAACCGCGGTGTGTCCGACTCCTTGACAGCGCAAAATTACAATGCCGACTATCTGCCTTCCTCGCTTCGGGGCGCGCCCTTGCCTTCGCGCAGCGCTTCAATTTGTCATGACATTCCGCACACCTTCGCTTGCCTTGTTGCTCGCCGCCGTCGCTTGGGTGCCACGTACGGCGCAGGCCGAGCCGAACCCCGCAGAAATTTCCGACGCCAAGCATGCCTTCGAAAGCGCGCTCACCGCAGAAGCGGAATCGCGCTGGGCGGATGCCGCCCAGAAGTTGCGCGAGGCCATCGCCGTGAAGGACACGCCCGGGCTGCGTTTTCACCTGGCGCATTGTGAAACCGAACTGGGGCACCTCGTCGCGGCTTTGGCGGAGTACGACCGCGCGCAGGAGCTCCTCCGGCAAGGGGTCAAAGCGCCGGACGTGCAAAAGCTGCTCGGCCCCGCCCGTGCCGAGGTACTGCAAAAACTGCCGCGTTTGACGCTGGAGCTGCCGACGGATGTCCAGGTTCCGCTGATCGCCATCGATCAACGCCCGTATCCCGCGAGTGAACTCGCGCTCGGGGTGCCGCTCGATCCAGGGCCTCACGAGCTGCGCGTGCAAGCCGCCGGGCGCCGGCCTTTCGAACGTGCGCTGGACTTGAAAGAGGG
Source organism: Polyangiaceae bacterium (assembly GCA_035634635.1). Classification (GTDB taxonomy): domain Bacteria; phylum Myxococcota_A; class Polyangia; order Polyangiales; family Polyangiaceae; genus PMG-095. The sequence goes on along the minus strand of DASQCO010000043.1, from coordinate 13,221 downwards.
CGATCGGATCACGCTGCCGGTGGTCATGGCCGTCGCGGCTCCGCCAGGTGGGCCGAGCGACGCCCCAGCCGCTAAGGGCCCCGTGCAAGTGAGCGTTGGTTCAGCACCCGTCGCGCCGGGAGATCAACGCCGCGCCTCGCCAGCCAAGCTGTATTTGATGATCGGTGAGTCGGTGTTGACCGCGGCGGGACTGGGCGTGGGCATCGGCTTCGCGGTGGCGAAAGGCTCGGCGACAGAGCGCATCGATTCTGCACAGGCGCGTATCGACTCGGGAGCGCCCGGCAATCCAGCGGCCTGTTCGATGCCAGAGGGCGAGGTTGCGTACGCGTGTGACGACCTCACCACTGCGCTCGCGGATCACGAGCGCGCGTCGAATCTATCCACGGTCGGGTTCGTGACCGCGGGCGTCGGCGCGGCTGCGCTATTGACGACCTGGATTTTCTATCCGAGCCCACGGGCACGCGCGGCTGGATTAAGCATGACGCCGGTTGCGGGACTTGGCCGCGTTGGGGTCGTGGGACGCTTTTAGCGCGCGCGTGCGCGAAGCCGGACGGTCCCCGATCCTGTCCGGCTCAGTGCGTTAGGGTGAATCAGCGCGCGAAATACTGAGTGGCTCGCTTCTGTCCCTTGGTCTTGAGCGCCTTCTGGGCGATCAGCTTCTTTACCGGCAGATTGAGTTCCTTCGTGACCGTGCCCATGCCGGCGGCGATTTGCTCGATGCGCTGACCGGCGTTGCCCTTCACGTAGTCGAGTAGTCGCCCCGTGAGACGCTCGATCTCACCCGGGTCACGCTTCTGTCCCTTTTCACGGCGACCACCACCGCGCACCGGCGGGGCACTGGCAGCGGCGGCTCGACCACCGCGGCCGCCGCGACCACGGGGAGCGGCGCCTCCGCCGCCAAGGGCGTCACGCACGGTTTCCATCGCGGAGTCGCGGATCAGCGCGCTGAGCTCCTCGGCGAATGCCTCGACGCGACTGCGGATACGATCGTTCACTGTGTTCTTTGCCATGGCGGGGTTGAATATTCAGTGTGCAATCCCCTGTCAACTCATAACCGCATTTCAATCAGTGTGTGGCAGTCTGTCGCGATCGTTTCGGTCTGAGATGGTCGGATAGGTGCAGGATGGTAAATTCGCTTTGTTGCGCTTCGCCACGGACCGGATCGAAAACCGCTCGAATCAACGACGATATCCAAACTCTGGCTGTTTGGGGAAGATTTCGATTCGCTGTCTAAATCGCATCGCGCCACGCGGAACACACACCCGTGGCTCACCAGACACACAGTTACCCAAATACATCGCGAAAAAGCGGGGCTTTGCTTGGCTCGATGCTTGCTGTTCAACCTTTTCGAGTGGCCGGGTGTCACACCGCTGCTGGTGCGAACGACAGACCCGTCGGAGCCGATGAGCCCTCGAACAAGGAGTATTGAAAATGACGATCTCGAAGCGCGGTATTCAGATGATGGCAGTGACGATGAGCGTTGTCAGTCTGTTCACGTCGGCGAGTTCGCTCGCTTGCGGTGGCGATTGGTACCCAGAAGTACAAATCGACCCACGAATTCACGGGGTCGCAGAGGCGGAAAAGGCCTTGGCAAAGGGCAGCTACATAGCCGCTGCCGGTAGCGTTGTGCGCATGATACCGCACATCGAGCGGCTGCAGCTCAATGCAGACCCCTTGCTGACGCGGGCCGGGCGTGTGTTGGCTGTGGCAATTGCGCGTGAGAGCGGGCGGCTCGCGCTCGAGCAAGAAGTGCCGAGCGAGGTGCTCGGTCATTGGCTAGGCAAAACCAAGCTCGATCAGGGCAAGAATCTCGCCTGGTCGGTGGACACGCTGCGCCGCGAACTCGCGCTGCAAAAGGACGATCCGGGCCTGCAGACGGAGCTAGGTGAGGCGCTTGCCAAACTCGACGGTGGCCAGGACGAAGCGCGCGCCCTGTTGGAATCGCTGGCAGCGCGCGATCTGATCGGCTCCCCCCAGGGCTACAAAGCGCTCGCCGAGTTGCGCCAGCAAAAGGGTGACGAGGCTGGGCACAAGCTCGCCATGAAGCGTTGCGAAAGCATGGCCTCCATGAGCAAGGTTTGTGAACCGAGCGCGCCGCGCGCGAGTTGAGGAGTCGAGACGTGGGCGCGAGGTCTTGGTTTTGGCTCCCATTGCTGTTGCTCGCGGCGATGCAAGTCGGTGCGTGCGCGCGACGTGCGCCGCAGCAACAACGTACTAAGCCCGCGCCGAGCGCTCCGCCCACCACCGCGCCGACACCGAGCGACCTCGTGACCGTGAGCCACGGGGACGCCGCGCGCGGACGTGAACTCGTCGAGCACTTCGAGTGCAACCGCTGCCACGAGGGGACGGGGTTGGGGTCGGCGCCGTTGTCCAAGAATTGCTTTTCGTGTCACGAGCAGATCATCACCGGAAAGTTTCCGGTGAGTGCGGCCGCCTTGGCGCGCTTTCGTCCGCACGTGCAGAGCGCGCGCGAAGCGCCGTCGCTCACCGCGCTCGGCGCGCGCTTGGAGCCGAGTTGGGTGGTCGAGTATCTGCTCGCCCCACACGATTTACGCCCGAAGCTCACTCCCACCATGCCCCGATTGCCACTCGATCGCGCTCAGGCACAGGACATTGCGGCCTATCTCAGCGCCAGCACCGTGCCGAAGCCGGCGCTGGCGGTTGCCGCGGGTAACTCGCGTCGCGGCCGCGCGCTGATGGAGCAGAAGGGCTGCGCGTCGTGTCACGCATTCAGCGGCGTGCCGCCGTTCACGGCGAGCGCGCCGCCCGCTGGAAGTGAAGCTGAGCGCGCCGCCGCCCTAGCTCCCGACCTGCGCTTCACGCGCGATCGCTTTCGCGCGGACCAATTGCTGGGCTTCTTGCTCGACCCCAAGGCGATCAAGCCGGACACCCGCATGCCCAGTTTCGGCCTGTCGCGCGATGAAGCGGCGGACCTCGCCGCGTACGTCCGCGAAGCTCCCTTGACGTTCGACCCAGGCGCGCCATTCGTGCGTTTGCCAATCTTGTCTCGCCGAGTGTCGTTCGAAGAAGCGAATCGGCAGGTGTTCTCTCGAACCTGTCACCACTGCCACACTGATGCCCAGTCCGCCGGGGGCGACGGTGGTCCCGGCAACACCGGCGGTTTCGGGTTCACGCCCCGTGGGATCAGCTTTTCGTCGCACGCCTCGATTCTGGCTGGCTACGTCGATGAACAGGGTCAGCGTCGCAGCTTGTTCGAACCCCTGGCGGACGGCACGCCTCGATTGGTGGCCGCATTGCTCGCTCGCCACGACGAAGCGCGCTCGGTAGCGCGGGACAACGTGCGAGGCATGCCGCTGGCGCTCCCGCCGCTGTCAGCTGAAGACATCCAAGTCGTGGAGAGCTGGGTCGCCCAAGGTAAACCACTGTAAGCGCCCGCAGTTCCTCGCCGTTGGCGATCGCTCTTGGCGCTCGCGCCTTTGACAGTGCCGGAAATCTCACGCTAACGTATAACGCTTGGGCGGGCACGTTGAGCGCGAGGGTCGGGTGATGCGGCGAAAACGATCACGGTCGAATCTTGGTCTTTCGGTTTCTTTCGTTTCCCTCGTGGTGCTTCTGAGCAGTTGCGGGAGCAACGACATCGGCGACTTGTTCCCCTCTGGCGCTGGTGGGCTCGCTGGTGATGGTCCGGACAATCTTGCTGGGCACGGTGGGCGTGGCCACGCTGGCGCGAGCTCAGCGGGCAGGGGTGGCCGTCCGGGTGATGACCAAGGCGGAAGCACGGGCGACGCCGGTGCCGACGTGAGCGGAGGCAGCGGCGGATTCGTTGGCACTGGTGGCAGTGGTCATTCGGGTGCTTCCGGCTCCGGCGGTCACGCAGGTTCTGCCGGGCACGCGGGCAGTGCTGGCAGTGCTGGCAAGGGCGGCAGTGGGGGAACCGCGGGCAAGGGCGGTGCTTCCGGCAACGGCGGTAACGGCGGTAACGGCGGTAACGGCGGCATTGCCGGCAACGGCGGAAGCGTTAGCGTCGGTGGCAACGCGGGCCACGCCGGTAGCAGCGGTGGCAACGCGGGCCGCGGCGGAAGTTCGGGGAGCGCGGGCAGCGGCGGTAACTCGGGCAGCGGAGGCGGCAGCGCTGGCAGCGCTGGCAGCGGCGGAAGTTCGGGCAACGCGGGCAGCAGCGGAAACAGCGGCAGCTCGGGCAGCGCTGGGAGCAGCGGTAGCGGCGGTGCAAGCGGTGCCCCGTGTATCGAAAATGGCGGCTGTGCTCCAACCGAGTATTGCGCCAAGTCGAGCTGCGGCGCGGCCGTAGAGGGGCATTGTTCGGCGCGCCCCACGAGTTGTTCCGGCACGAAACAAGCCACCATTTGCGGCTGTGACGGCATCACCTACCATGATCCGTGTCTGCTGCATTCGAATGGGCAAAACGCCAATCCCAACAGCACGGGCGCTTGCGTGAGGACCGCCAGCACCACGCTTACCTGCTCTTCGGAGGACGCCACGGCTTGCACCGCCAAAGGAGGCTTGTGCGGCTTCAAGGCGGAGGCCGCGTGCAGCTCCACTCCCATCCTGAGCCAGGGGGTGTGCTGGATCTTGCCGGCAACTTGCCCCGGCGCAAGTGTGGACGACCAGCTCGCCCACACTTGCGGCAGCGCCGAAGCACTGTCTTGCACGAGCGAATGCGCGGCGATCAAGGGCCAGCAAATCTACACGCTTCCGAATTCTTGCAACCACTGAGCTCCGTGTCACGGCGAGGCTGTCGTGTATTCTGTGCCAGGTCATGAGTTTCGACATCAGCATTCGTGAAGCGCTCGTGTATGACGGCAGTGGCCGGCCTCCGCGAACGACGGACGTGCACATTGAAGGCGATCGCATTGCCTGCATGGGCAGCGCGCCGAGCGGGAAGCGTGAGATTGATGCGCGCGGGCGCGCGCTCGCGCCGGGCTTCGTGGATGTACACGCACACGACGACGCGGCGCTCCTCAGCACACCTGGACTCGAGTTCAAGCTACTGCAGGGCGTGACCAGCGTCGTGATCGGCAACTGCGGTTTCAGCCTCGCACCGCTTACCGCGGGCGGCGCCGAACCCCCGGGAAATGCCAGTCTTTTTCCCGGATTTTCTGGACGCTTCACGGACTTGGACGCGTACCGAGCCGCGTTCGACGCGGCCCGTCCAGCGGTGAACGCAGTCAGCTTGATCGGTCACAACGCGATCCGCGCTCACGTCGTGGGCAACCAGGAGCGCGAGCCCACGGGCGAGGAGCTCGCGCGCATGCGGGGACACGTTCGACGAGCACTCGAGCAGGGGGCGGCCGGCTTTTCGACGGGGCTGATCTATCGCCCGGGGCGCGTCGCCACCACGGCCGAGATCATCGAGCTTGCGCGGCCATTGGCCGAATTCGGCGCGGTGTACGCGACTCACATGCGCAGCGAAGGCGATCGCCTCTTGGAGTCGGTCGAAGAGACACTCGGCGTCGCCCAGGCCGTGGGTTGCCGCGCGCAGATCTCCCATCACAAGGCGGGCGGCCGTCGCAATTGGGGCAAGGTCAAGGCTTCACTCGAGCGCGTCGATGCCGCTAATGCAGCCGGCGCAAACATTAGCCTCGACGTCTATCCATACATCGCGGGCAGCGGGCCAATGATCGAATACTTCGATTCGAACAAGAACGATGACGCGCTCGCCGAAATCATGCAAGTGGCCTGGTGCCCGGGCAGTCCGTCATACGACGGTCGAAGGCTGACCGAGATTGCGGCAAGCGAGGGCGTCGGCTTGGCCGACCTGGTCCGCAAGATTCTGAGTTTGCCCGGCGCCGAGCAGACGGTCGTGATTACCTTCATGATGGATGAGGCAGACGTCGAAACGAACCTTCGTCACCCTCGAGTGATGGTGGGCTCGGATGGCCTGCCGAATCCCGGGGGCCGCCCACATCCACGCCTATACGGATCATTCCCACGCGTGCTTGCGGAGTACGGTCGCAGACGAGGCCTATTTCCACTGGAAGCGGCAATCGCGAAGATGTCGAGCTTGCCCTGCGCGCAGTTCGGCCTGCGCGATCGCGGCCGCATCGAGGTTGGATGTTTTGCGGATCTGTTGCTGTTCGACCCGGAAATCATCGCTGATTGCGCAACCTTCGCCGACCCGAAGCAGCACCCGATTGGAATAGATGCAGTGTTGGTCAACGGCAGAGTCGCGGTCGAATGTGGGAGAACGACCGACGTGCACGCCGAACGCGCACAACGCGCACAACGCGCACAACGTTATGGCCGTCTATTACGTTTCAATGAGTGACAATGCTCGTCGCAAGTTTCGCGGTGTGAGACACTATTGATAGCATCCGGGTAATCGAACGCTGGGTGTGTCCGTTAGATCGTGCGGTACCCCCTTAGTTCCACATGGCAGACCCTCGAATCCCCGTAGCCGGGCGTTACGCATTTGCTGGTGCTCTGAAGAACAGTCAGGCACTCGATCGCTGGATCGGTGTCGAGCAAGACGGCGGCCGACGTGTCGTATTGGCGGTCGCTGACGCCGGTCGTTTGACGACGCTCGACTCCGCGCGCGGCGTGAAACATCGTCATCTGACCTCCGTGCTCGAAATCGCGCGTGATGTCGATGCGCGCAGTCTTCCGAGCGGGAAAGCGCTACCGCCGGGCTTCGGCGTGGCCGTGGCCGAGTTCGTTCCAGGCACCACTCTGCACAACGAGATTTCGCGCGGCGGGATGAACGCCGCCAAGGCCGTGGCCTGGATCCTCCGCCTCGCGGATGCATTGCTAGCATTGCACGGCGCGGGCGCGGTGCACGGCGCGCTCTCACCCAGAAGTGTGATTGCGGTGCCCGAGGGCCGCGCGATCGCGCCGGTGCTCTCGCAGTTGGTCGCGCCGGCGATTGGCGGCTACTGTCCGCCCGAGCGCTTGAAGGGCTCTGCGGAGACCGCTCCAGACGACGTTTGGGCACTGCATGCCACGCTCTACACCGCGCTTACGCGGCAAGCCCCATACAGCGCGCCAACGCGCGAAGCCCTGAACAAGCAAATGCTCTCCGGGCGTCCCAAGCCCTTGTCGGCATTTGGCATCGACGAGCCTGCTTTGCAGGAGATCTTGGATCGCGGCCTGGCTTACGAAAAGCGCGTGCGCGTGACCGAGCTGCCCGAATTGATCGCGACGCTCGACGGCTGGGAGCGCGATCCACGGGCCATGCCGGCGAAGCGGCAGATCCCCCCGCGACCCGCGACCCGTCCCATGTCGGCGATCGTCACTCCAGGCAGCAAGGATCGCGACGACGGCATCGTCATTGACGGCGCGAGTTTGGCCGACGACGAGGGCGTCGAGCTCGAACCCCGGCTGCCCCCGCCGATTGCCGCCCCGCTGCCCGCGCCCGTCGCGGCGCCGCTACCGCCAATCCCCGCTCCACCACCGCGAATTGCGGCTCCGCTCCCCGCACCAATGCCCGCGCCGGTCGCGCAGCCCGTCGTTGCAGCACCGCCTGCGGCTCCGTCCTCGCCCTTTGCGGCGCCCGCGGTCCCCGCGATTCCCGATATGGCGTTGGATGTACCGCTGCATGACGCGCTCGGCTCGAGCGGGCGCATGACGCCCAGCGGTGTGTCGATGGCGCGTGCGGTACCAGCGGTGGTACCGCCGATCAAGAAGCGCTTCTCGATCAATCCCTTCGAACGCAAACGCTCGGTTTGGCCATTGGTGCTGATCGCGGCGGTCGTCGGTGGTGGCGGCGTGTACCTGGCGGTCGCTCCCGACGCGCCCCCGCCGCAGCAACCGAAAGCAGTCGCAGCTCCCGCAGTCACCGTGCCGAAGGCCACACAACCCGCTGGGCCGAAGTTGAGTCCGGCTGAACGGCGTGATGCGTGTGTGGCCTCGTATTTCGAGCCCGGTTCCTTCGAACCCAGCCAGAATTTCTCGTTCGTGTGCGACGACGGCGATTTCAAAGACACCGTGACGAAGCTGCAACGTCTCGTTCGCCCCGCCGGCCAGGCCGCTGGGGGCGCGCCCGATCCGGCCAAGCCAGACGCCACGGTGCGTTCCTCGGGTCTCGATTGGTATGAGCTGCCCGCGACGGCGATCATTCGTAAATCATGCTGTGAAGCTGCCGCGCCGGTCACACTGCCGCAAACTCCGGGCTGGTGCGAACAATTGCAAGGTGTGGTGCGCCGCATCGCGGACGACAGCAGCAAGGCGGGCGATCTGGCTCCTGCGACGCGCGGCTTCGACAAGGCAGTGGCCTGCCTATTCGCCAACCATGTCGGCAAAGTATATGGTTACGAAAAGGCGCCCACACCCGCCAATCGCGAGGCCTTCCAGCAGTTTTTGAGCCGAGCAGCGATCAGCGAAGCGCGCCGCTAACGGCCCGAAGATCCCATGCCGAAAATCGTAGTGCTCGACGGATACACGGTGAATCCGGGTGACAACCCCTGGTCTCCGCTGGCTGAACTCGGCGAGCTTTCGATTTACGACCGCTCGACGAGCGACGAAGTCGTCGCGCGCGCGAGCGACGCGGAGATCGTCTTGGTCAACAAGGCGCAGCTCGGGCGCGAAGCCTTCGCGCAGTTGCCGCGGCTGCGCGGCGTGGGTGTGCTTGCGACCGGTGTGAACACGGTGGATCTCGAGGCTGCCACCGAACGCGGTATCGCGGTGTGCAATGTCCCTTCTTACAGCACCGCGAGCGTAGTGCAGCATACGCTCGCCCTGCTGCTAGAGCTGTGTAACCGCGTTGGGTTACACGACAGCTCGGTGCACGCGGGAGATTGGGTGCGCTCCGTCGACTATTGCTATTGGAAGAGCCCGCTCTTGCAGCTCGAGGGCAAGCTGCTCGGCATCGTCGGCTACGGGGCGATTGGCCGCGGCGTGGCTGCCGCAGCGCGAGCGTTGGGCATGCAAGTGTGCGCGGCACAGCTCAGCTCGAGCCGCGCGGAAGGCGCGGGCGCCGAGTCCGTGCAACGCTTACCCCTGGACGAGCTGTTCCGTCGCGCGGACGTGATTTCTCTCAGCTGCCCGCTCACCTCCGAGACTCGGCAGCTCGTTTCGAGTGCCCGGCTCTCGCTGGTGAAGCCGAGCTGCTTGCTGATCAACACGGCGCGCGGTGGCCTGATCGATGAAGCCGCGTTGAGCACCGCATTGGCCAAGGGCGAGCTCGCCGGCGCGGCGATCGACGTCCTCTCGAGCGAACCGCCGAACGCGGACAATCCGCTGCTCTCTGCGCCCAACTGCGTCATTACACCGCACGTGGCGTGGACCAGCTTGCCCGCTCGCCAGCGCTTACTCGCGATTTCTGTCGACAACGTGCGCGGATTGTTGAATGGAACGCCGATCAACGTCGTGAACCCGCGCTACGCCCAGATCGCCGGCGAACAGCGACAAAAATAACAAACGCACAGCGCCGTCAGACAGCTGTTCTGGGTTAGCCTGCGCGCCGAAATGACGGCTGCTTTTCCTCTCCTCGTTGTGCAGGCGTGCGTGATCATCGCCGCGTCGCGGTTGATCGCCTGGCTTGCTCGTCGCGTGGGTCAGCCCGCGGTGATCGCAGAAGTGATCGCTGGGATCATGCTCGGTCCGTCGCTGCTTGGCCGGCTCGCGCCACAGGCATTTCACGAGCTGTTCCCCAAGTCATCCATGTCTGGGCTCTCGCTGCTCAGTCAGTTCGGTTTGATCTTCTTCATGTTCTTGATCGGCCTAGAGCTCGATCCGAACCTGTTGCGCGGTCGCGGCAAGTCTTCGTTTGCGATCAGCGCGGCCGGGATCTGCGTCCCGTTTGCGCTGGGTGCAGCCGTCGCGCTGCAGACCTACGAGGCGCAAGCGGGGGCAGGGGTGCCGCGCATCTCCTTCGTGCTGTTCATGGGCATCGCCATGAGCATCACCGCGTTTCCCGTATTGGCGCGGATCTTGGCCGAGCGTAACCTGATCCGCACGAAATTGGGGTCGATCGCGCTGGCGTGCGCGGCTGCCGACGACGTGACTGCTTGGTGCTTGCTCGCGGTCGTGGTGTCCGTGGTGAACGCCAAGGGCGCGAGCGCGGCGGTGATCACGACGGCGGAAGCGGTCGCCTTTGCCGGCGGAATGCTGTTCTTGGTGCGTCCGTTGCTGGCGCGTCTGGCCGCGCGCATCACCACGCGCGAAAATCTCACTCAAAACGTGGTCGCGCTCACCTTCGTGCTGCTGCTCGTCTCGGCGTTGGTGAGCGAGCTGATCGGCATTCACGCGCTGTTCGGCGCGTTCCTGTTCGGCGCGATCATGCCGCGTCAGGGGGACTACGCGCATGCGCTCGCCGAGCGCTTGGAAGACTTCGTCGTCGTCGCGCTTTTGCCGTTGTTTTTCGCGTTCAGCGGCTTGCGCACCGAGCTCGGCTTGCTCTCGGGGTCGAGTGATTGGCTGCTCTGCTTCGGGCTGACCGCGGTCGCCACCATCGGCAAATTTGGCGGTAGTTTCGGCGTGGCGCGGCTTACGGGCATGACCACGCGCGACTCGGCAGCGCTCGGCGTATTGATGAACACGCGTGGCCTGATGGAGCTCATCGTGCTCAACATCGGCCTGGATCTCGGCGTCATTTCGCCAAAGATTTTCACGATGATGGTGATCATGGCGCTGGTCACCACGATCATGACCACGCCGCTCTTGCAGCTGTTGTCGCCGCGCTCGCTCGAGCCCCGGGGGGCAAGCCCCGATCCGGCGCTCGCCCGGCCCGTGCACTTGTTGCTCTGCGTGGGTGACGCCAGCATGGGCCCGGCGATGGCGTTGCTGGCGGTCAGTTGCGCCGGTGGCACACGAGACAGCGGCAGTGCCGTCCTGCATCTGGAGCGTCCGCGAGATCGAACCTCGGCCTACCTGCAGCAAGGCTCGAAGGCGCGTGCGGCTGGCCTCGTCCCGGCACTCGAGACGGCCACGGCGGCCGGGGTTGCACTCGAGTTCATCTCCTTCGATTCCACCGACCCTTCGACCGACATCTGCGAAGTGGCCCGCAGCAGGCGCTCCGACTACGTGGTGCTCGGACTTCACCGCCCGCTGCTGAGCCAAAACGCCTTCGGTGGGACGGTGGGCGAAGTGCTCGCGAATAGCCCGGTGCCCGTTGCGTTACTGATCGACCACGGCCTCGCTCGTTCCTTCGCGCGTGGACGTGATGTTGCAAGTAAGCGAGTCGTGGCTCTGCTGTCCGGCGCAAACAGCGATACGCTAGTTTTGAACTTTGCCGAACAATTGCTCAGCGACGAAGCAGTATCCCTCGAAGCGGTGCTGATCGGCGCCCGAGGCGAGACCGTGGTCTCACAGGTCGACAAGCTGCGCGCCAAGGGGGCCGAGCGCGTGCAATTTCGTACCAGGAATGTGCCCGACGGCATCAGCGCAGCGCGTGAGTGCGCGGCTGGGGCGGACTTGGTGGTGCTCGCGCTTTCGGGCGCTTGGGGCCTCGACGTCGATCGCAGTAGCGCAGAATCGGCGCGCCTTTTGGCGGAATTTCCAGCCTCGGTCATCGTTTTGCACGCGCCGGGCGGCTGAGTCGCGGCAGCGCGCTAGCCCGCGTCGCAGCAGTTCGAGGGGCGTTTGGCCGTGCATTCTTCGTTGTTTTTGACGCGCCAGACCTCACGCGCGCAGCGACTCGCGCAGCTTCGGATCGCGATCCCGCACTTGGGGTCGCTGAAATCGTAGCTATCGCGGCAGGTCGTCGGCGCGCTGTCCTCTTCGGGACCATCGCAGCACTCGCTCGATGCGCACGCCTTGCACTCGCACATCCGCGTCTGACTGATGCTTGCGCCCGGCTTCGGCGGAGGATGGAGCTCACCGGTGCCAAACAACGGTCCGTCAACGTGGGGCCTGCTGCCGCAACCCGCCGAAATACTGATCAAAGCGAGCGAAGCACCAAGCAAGCGTCGGAGCGGCATGAGCATTTCTTCGTTCCTAGGTTCCGACACATCCCTAACGGCTGGCCTTGGCTCGATGCCTGCCCATGCTTACTGAAGGTAAGCTGAGCTCTGTTGCGATCGCGACTCCGTATTGCATTCTCGCCGCGAGAAGCTTGGTTTCGGAGACTGCTTCGGGCATTGTAAGAAACACAAAATGGTGGATTCGGATTTGCAGGCTTGGGAGGCGTTCTTTACTGCCGCCGCCGATCCCTGTTTTCTGATCCTCGTCCAGGCAGACGGTCATTTCATACTCTCGCGCGTCAACGATGCCTGGGAGTGCGCCACCGGCATCCCGCGGACGGTCGTGCTCGGCACGCGCGCTGATTCCCACCTCGCCCTCGAGAATGCCGAGCTGGCGGTGGCGCGCATGACGGAATCCGTCATGTTGCAGGCGCCGTGTGAGTACGAAGAAGAGCTCGAGTTTCCCACCGGGAAGCGCACTTGGAAGACCCGGCTCGTCCCCTGGCAGGCAGGCAGCGAGCAATATCTGGCCGGTTTCGCCAAAGACATCACCGACACCGTGGCCGCCGAGCGGCACCGCGGCCTGCTCGAAAGCAAGCTACTGGATGCGCAGAAGCTGGAGAGCTTGGGCATCTTGGCTGGCGGGATCGCTCACGACTTCAACAACTTGCTGACCGGCATCTTGGGCAATGTCAGCTTGATGCGCCTCGAGCTGCCAGTGTCGAGTGCACTGTGCGAGCACGTGGATCAGATCGAGGCCGTCACGATTCGCGCGGCTGACCTGTGCCGGCAGCTGCTGGCCTACTCGGGTAAAGGGCGCTTCGTCGTGCGGCCACTCGACCTGAGTGAGGTGGCTCGTCAGACCGCGCCGCTGCTTCAGCTCTCGGTCGGCAAGAACGCCACCTTACGTTTGGATCTTTCCGATGATTTGCCGCCGGTCGATGCGGACGCAACGCAGATGCGGCAAGTGCTGATCAACTTGGTGGTCAACGCCGCTGAAGCGCTGGGCGAGCGCGCCGGGGTGATCGGGGTCAGCAGCGGCATGCTGCACGCCGAGGGTGAATACCTGCGCAATACGTTTCTCGCGCCCGAGCTGGCCGAAGGCAACTACGTATTCGTGGAGGTGAGCGACAACGGCTGCGGTATGGGCCCGGACACGCAGGCCAAGATCTTCGATCCGTTCTTTTCCACCAAATTTACCGGTCGCGGCCTCGGTCTTTCCGCGGTTCTCGGCATCGTGCGTGGACACAAAGGCGCCATCAAGGTGTACAGCGAGCTCGGTCGTGGAACGACGATCAAGCTGCTTTTCCCTGCAATGGATGAGAAAGACGCGCGCGTTGTACCCGCGCCCAATACGCAATCGGCGCTACAGCGCCGTGGCACCGTGCTCGTCGTCGACGACGAA
>DASQCO010000042.1:0-5074 GCA_035634635.1 Polyangiaceae bacterium | reverse complement strand
GAGGCGATTCGCTCCGAGGCCGAGGGCATCGTGGCCGTCGTGCAAGAGGTCATGGCCAAGCGCAGCGAGAGCCAAAAGCGCATGCTCAGCGAGCTCAGCCAAAAGATCAGCGATCTGCGCGACGAACTCCAAGAAGTGCGGGAAAAGGCCGCGCTCGATCCACTGACCCAATTGTTCAACCGCGCGGCCTTGGACGCGCACCTCGATCGCGTCGCCGATCTCGCGTTTTTGCTGAGCTCGAGCCCCTGCATCCTGATGATCGACGTCGACCACTTCAAGAAGTGCAACGACAGCTACGGGCACCCCGCGGGCGACGAAGTACTGCGGCGAGTAGCCGATTGCCTGGTCCGCAATTTCCTGCGCCGTGAGGACTTCGTGGCCCGCTATGGCGGCGAAGAGTTCGTGGTCGTCATCCCCGACTCATCGCAGCACAACGCCGAGCTGCGCGCGGAGCGCGTGCGCCAGTCGCTCTCCGAGCTCGAGATCGAAACCGGCAAAGGCAAGCTGCACATCACCGTCTCGATCGGACTCGCGTCCCTCGCCTCGGGCGACACCGGCCACAGCTGGCTCACCCGCGCCGACGCCGCGTTGTACGAGGCCAAAAGCGCGGGCCGCAATTGCGTGCGCATCGCACGCGAGAACGCCAGCGCTGTGGCCTCGATTGCCCCGCCGAAATCGATCGGCCCCGTGTCGCGCGCGCTCCCTACGGGGCGACATAACTCTTAGGGGTTAACAACCTTGCTTTGGGGGGTGCCCCGTGCGCGAACGTCGAAGACCGGTGGTCGTCCTCGCGCTTGGCGCTGCGGGCGCAGGGCTGCCGAGTAGGGACCCCAGTCACCCAGGGGCCCCTCTCACAGAACCGGACTTGTGGGCCTCACATCCGGCTCTTCGGGATGCTGATGTACTCGGGTCGACACGACGAGGTGGCTGTTGTGGCGCCTGGTCGTGCGGTGGTGCGATTGGTTCAGCATCGGCTGTGCCTCAACTATCCCATCTGCAGCGTTAGCTGAGCTGGGCCGATGTCCCAGATACGTTCGTGGTGCTTTCGCCAGTCGTCGCGCAATGAGATGAGTCCTCGTCGAGCGAAGTATTCGTTCGTGAGGCCTCGGCAGACTGCGCGTACCGTGCTGAGCGCCCACCAAGTTCGCCTGCGAGAGTGAATGTCCATTCGCGCCAACTGACTTGGTACTCCGAGCCGTATCAGGCGGTTCACGACGTGCCGCTTGCGCTTCCATTGCTTCAAGATCATGGCGCGCAGACGGCGACGAAGATGGCCGTCGATTCGATCGAAGGCAGTGCGGTTTTCGTTGCAGACGGCAAAGTACCCCAGCCAACCGCGAAGAAAGGCGTTCACGCGCCGGATGCAATCGTCGATCGATTGTCCCCAGTTGCGAGGCGTCAACGCGTTCAGCTCGGCTTCGAGCCTACGCACCGCGTTGTCTGCCAACGTGACGCGGACCGTTCCTGTGGACTTCTGCTTGAGCAGCTTTCAGGCTCAGGAATTTCCGTTCATGGGGCTTTGCTACGCTGCTCTTTCCCGAATTGACCTTCAGCTTGAGGCGCTTCTCGATGAAGCTCGTCAAGCTCGCCATCACACGCTGTCCGGCTCGCTCGCTCCGCACGTAGATATTGCAATCATCTGCGTACCTCACGAAGCGATGACCTCGCTCGCTGAGCCTCACGAGGCCGCCCTTGTCTTCGATGTTGGATTCCGTCTGTCTCGGTTCCAAAAGGACTTTCACCTTCTTCTTTCTGCCCATGCTGGGCGCAACCCCTTACGCCGGCTGCGCCGGACGTGGGGGCCCAACGGCTGCGGTCGCCGGGCTTGGTAGGTGATCGCTTCGCAAAGCGAGCGCTTACAATGCGATGCTTTGATTCGCACTCGCTCCTTTCTCCGGCTGGCGGCCGGCCTACGCGAGACGCGCAGGAGTTGCGCCGCGCGACCTCGAATACGCGCGCTCGTTCGCATGCGACTCACTGGCAAGCATCACCTCCGCTGGCGCGCGTCACACCTCCTGCGCGAAAGGGCTTCGTCCGGCCGCCAGCCGGAGAAAGGAGCCAATCATGTCGAACAACAAAGCTCTCCTCGACCTGCACGCTCACCCAATGCGCCAAGCGCCCACTGATTCCGAGGCTCGGCTTTGGCGAGCTCTGCGCGCGAGTCAGCTCGGGGTCGCCTTTCGGCGTCAAGTTCCGCTGCTCGGATTCATCGCTGACTTCTACGCGCCAAGTCTTCGTCTCATCGTCGAGGTCGACGGCGGCTATCACGCACGCGGCGCCGGCGCGGACGCGCGCCGTGATCGCAAGCTCGCACGCGCGGGCTATCGAGTCCTGCGCATCGACGCGGCGCAGGTCATCCAAGAGCTCCCTGCGGCAATCGCAAAGATTGCAGCGGCCTGCTCACGGCCGTGAGCCCATCTGGCTCTGGTGGCTACGTGAGGCAAGCGGCGCGTTCGCGGTTTCAATCGGCTATCGATTGTGGCGGCATCTGCACGGCGCGGAGAGCATCTTCCGACCAAGCCCCGCAGCAAATACGGGCGTTGCGGTTGAGTCGCGTCACCTACTTGAGCGCGCGTTCGAATCCTTCCCTAGCAGCCGAAGAGAGAGCGGGGCGAGTGCGCGCCCGATAGTTGCCACCGAATTTTGTCTTTCTATCGGTGTCGAAGACGGCCCACAGTTCTCCTCTAATAAATAGACCTACGCGCAAGTGATTTCTTGTCCACCTGACAGCGACGTCGGAAGTAGCAAAGTCAGGTAGTTCGGACGAAATATGAATCGAATCCAAGACCTGGTTTCCCTGACCTCCGGTTCTGTAGAGGTAGAAATAGCTAGTTTCTCCATCAAACTCAAATACACCAGCCAAGTCACCAGTTGAGCGTACCGCGCTCTCAAATATCTCTTCAGCTTCTGGCATGCTTACCTCGTTAACCAGGGATGGTTTCCTAAGAAGTTATCTCCGAGCCGATGATCCGTTCTTGTCATCGGCTCGAGTTCGCCTTCTGGCGTCCCCTCGACATGATGAAGCTCCATCGGGTAGCCATCGCTGCCGGTCGGCGCCTTTCCTCCGAGCATTCGCTGCAGATCCTCTTTTGAATAACCATCAGGGTTTTGCTGTGCCTCGTTCTTCCAAAATTCTTCTCGTTGCGCGCGAAATGCCTTGCGGTCGATTTTGGACGAATATCTATCACAGTCGGGCCCGTCAGGCGGCTCTCCCGCGCCACCTGCAGCCGGCCTCGCCGCAGCGGCCGCGCGAGCAATCGCGTTTGCATTCGCATCCTCCTGCTCAAACATCTCTTGAGCAAGAGCCTGCCCGCAATGACCGGAGACACCGGAAGGCCTCATCATCGGCAACCGCTGCGCGACGACGAGCTGCACGAGCCGATCGTCTCACCAGTCGTGTTGCGCGACCCACCCCATGATCGATCTGCCTACGGATGGAAGAGCGCTCGAATTTTGTGGAGTGAACGAGATCACTTACGCCACGACTAGCGCACGGGGTTGAGCATTTGCCCAAAAGGCAACCCAGATTGCAGCCGCATCCGCGGCGATTGTCAGTTCGACTTCACGGCATTCCCAAAGGAACCGAACCCATCAGCGTGACCGCCCCACGTTCGTGCTAGCGCGTCGAGTTGGTGCTCAATCGCCCGAACATTCGCGTAGCTAGGAATCAACGACATTGTGCAATAGCAGGTCCACCCCCCCGTCGCCTCCGTGGGCTCGACCTTCGTCGCGAAGCCGAGTGCAGCTGCATGTACGGCCACGTTGTCGGCAGCGTCTTGAGTCGGCGCCGCCACAAAAAAGTCGATCTCCATCGGCCGCGAAAGATCGGAACCTGCTGCCCGATATCGTTCGAGAGCAGCGCTCGTCGCGTTGTCATCCATATCACTGCTTTTCATCGTCATACCGCGGCGTAGTGTACATATGTGCTGGCAACGGAGCGAGTGGAAGCGGCTCGTCTCGATGACCGAACAGTTCGTCGTACTGCATTCCATTCGAAGCGCGGACGCGCGCGTCCTGAAGCATCGCGAGGCGCGGCTTGCCGGCTGGAGGAGCCGACTGTGATACCCCGCGCAAGAACTCGGCGATGATGCCTCGAATCCGTGCATCTCCCTCTGCGGTCCTCATCCCGTAAGAGACCGGAAGGGCCTCATCCATCATTCCCCACACGAAATAACGGGTCAACGTCCGATGGACGGCTTCGCGAACGTCGCTGTCGGTGAATTCCTCATGCTCGTCAGCAAGTGCACCGAAGTCGTCAAACATCCGCTGTATCGTCGTAGCCATTCGCTCTTCCCTTCTCCGTTCATGGCAGCTCACCGTCGTCGACCCGCATTCGCCTTCCTGGTGACTGGATCTCGTTGTAGTTGGATGGACTTTCGATACCGCCGTTCGCGTCGATACGCCGAGACTCTTGCTTAAACGCTTCTCTCGTATTGGGTGCTTCAGTCCAATCGGTAGCGATGTGTGGGTCGCCGTGTTCTGCTGCGATACGCTGGCCCGAGATTTGCGAGCGAGCTTGACCTCCTTTGCCGGAATACGTCATGCCGCTCTCGTGCGTATTTGTATATGATCCTGTCCTTCCGCCCTGACCGCCCGGGTTGGCGCTTCCCAGAATGAACTCACCAGCCAGTTCGTCCCCGAACGCGATCAGGCCGGCCTGTGCAGCAATGTTCGCGAGCAGTAGGTTTAGGTATGCGTCAGCGTACTCGCAGTTTCGCAGATCCTGCACCGCCATTGTCAGCAGCTCACGCGATGCTTCAAAGCCCTCGAACAGCCCGTTAAGACCCACGCCGGGAACACCCTTCCCACCGCCATTCGGGATGGTCCGCCCACTCGGATCGCGCCACCGATACGGATTCTGCCCCGGCCAAGACCACAGCGTCCCACTGCGGCCCAAAAACACATACTCATCCGGCTGCAAGAACGCCCCAAGTTCCGCGCTCCAAACGCGAGCCCGAGAGTCATACAGGTTCGGCGCGATCAGCCGCTTCCCTTGCCACCCGAACGGTTGGGTCACGCCCACCGGCGTGGGCACACCGCCCGCGTCGCTCGGGGCGATCGTCTTTCCGAACGC
>DASQCO010000041.1:0-76075 GCA_035634635.1 Polyangiaceae bacterium | reverse complement strand
TGGATGCCGTGGTGGCGCGCGGCGGATTCGAGGAAGATGCCGGGGACGCGCGCGAGTTTGGCGGCGGTGGCTTTGCCCAGATCGAGCTCGCGTTCGGCGAAGCCTTCGAACGATGAGTAGCCTTTGGCTTCGTACAGCTTTTCGTCTTGGATGTGCTTGAGCTCGATGGCGATTTGAAAGAAGCCGTCGTCCAAATTTTTGCGGAGAGCGCGGATGCGCACGAGCACGTTGAGCAGTTCGCTGAGGTGCTGCTTGATGCCGTCTGCGTTGTCGGGGGAGCGCAGGGTGCCGCGCGCGCTGCCGGGCTTGGGCGGGGAATTGTTGCGTGCCGCCGCCTCTTCGGCGTGCTTGGCTGCGTGGCGAGCGGCCCAGGGGGCGGCGCCACGCATGCCTAGTCGGCGCTTGCCGGCCGCGTCGGCCGTGTCGGCTTTGGCTGCAGGCCGCGCGCGCTTCTTGTTCGCGATGGCGGCGGGGGGCGGCATCGACTTCCGAGCCTGGGGCGCGACGGACTTGCGCGAAGCCGGCGGCACTGACTCGCGCGCGGCGGGGGCAACCGACTTGCGCGCTGGCGCCGCGGGGCGAATGGATTTTGGTGCCCGTTCGGAGGCACGGCCAAATTGTGTAGTTTTTGCGCGGGATTTCATCGACCGACTACCCATCACGTGGTGCATCCGGATTATCGCGGATGCCCCCTAAGCCTTTGCTTCCAGTTTAGTATGACGCCCGCCCGCTATGCAAAAACCCGAAACCGATCCGCCGAGCCGAACCGGGAGCGAGCGCCCAGCGCCGGCCTCGAGCCCGTTCAACGCCAGTCTTTTCCCGCAGGATCCTCGGATCGCCGTGGTGGTGAACGGCAACGCCAAGAGTGTGACCGAGGAGGTGATCTCCACGCTGCACCAGATCCTGCTCGGGGGTGATCTGTTCGTCTCCCGCAGCTTGGACGATGCGCGGCACATTGCCCGCACCATCGTGACCCGCGGTTACGGCACGGTGCTGACCGGCGGTGGGGATGGAACCTTTACCGTCATGGTTACTGAAGTGGTTCGTGAAGGGCGCAAGCAGAATCGCGCTCATCCGCGCTTTGGTCTGCTCAAGTTGGGCACCGGAAACGCCTTGGCTTGGGTGGTCGGCGCGCGTGATCCGAAGAGCGGCGAGCTCGCGGCCGATATCGAGCGACTCACACAAGACGCGGGCAGCCGCAGCATGCGGCTGATCGAGGTGGAAGGCTTCATTGCGCCCTTTTGTGGCTTCGGCGCCGACGCGGACGTGCTCGCCGACTATGCGAAGGTCAAAAGCAGCCTGCAGAAAACGCCGCTCAAACGCGTCGCGCCCGGGTTGCTCAGCTACGGCGTCGCGGCCGTCACGCGCTCCATCCCGAGTTACCTATTGAAGCGCATGCCGCATTGCCGGATCGTCAATCAAGGCAGTGAGGCATTTCGGGTCGGTGCGAAGGGCGCGTTGCTCGGGCAACCGATCGCGCGCGGCGCGGTGATCTACGAAGGACCCATGCGGCTGTGCGCGCTGTCGACCATTCCGTACTACGGCTACGGGTTCCGCATGTTTCCCTACGCGGATGAGCGGCCCGATCGCATGCACTTGCGAGTCGCCACGCTGTCACCACTCGAATTCGTGCGCCACTTCAACGAGATTTGGCGCGGAGAGTATGACAATCCGGGTACTTTGTTCGATTATCTCGTGGAGTCGATGAGCATTGAGCTCGATCCGCCCACGGATTTCCAAATCGGTGGAGACCCGCGCGGCAAGCGTGCGAAACTCGAGATTCATTTGTCGCCGACTCCGATCCGCTTGGTCGACTTCTACGCGCCCCCGACCGTTGCATGAATGCTGTGCGTCAACGCTGGCTGCTCGCGCTGGGGTTCGGGCTCTCGCTCGCCTCGCGCGTCGGGGCAAAAGAACCGCCATTTCAGGCGAGTCTGAGCTGTCCGCCCGTGACGGGACCGGGCCGCATCGTGTGCGAGCTGAGTGCGCGCGCTACCGAGGGTAGGTTGGTCTGGAGTGATGCGCTGGTTGTCCGTGCGCCTGCTTTTGCTCGGCCGCTCAGGTCGCGCTTCGTGGCTCAGCTGGGCTCGGCTGCGACGTCCGGCGCAGCGTCGGCAAAGCTTGCATTGGTGGCGTCCCAGGCCGGCGAGGGCAAGCTCGAGCTACTCGCCCGCGGCGTGATCTGTCGCGAGGGCCCGGCGGGGGAGTGGTGCGGTCCGGTGCAGGCTCCGCTGATTGTGGAGCTGCGGGTGGCGGCGAGCGCGCCCTGACCGCGAATTTGTCCCGAATTTGCGGCAGCTGTTAGTCACGAGGGCATGCAGCTACCCGGCCGACTTCGCCTGACGACACTTGGCGACCTGCTAGGCGCGCTTCATCGCGCCTGCGCCAGCGGCACGCTCGAATTGCTGGAAGTCGAAGGCGCGCGGGCAGGGCGCAGCCACCGCGTGTACTTCGAAGCAGGGTTGATCGATGACGTCGATACGTCGCTCAATCACCCGCGCTTGGGCGAGATCCTCGCGCGTGAAGGATTGCTCAGCATGGCCGCGCTGGCCCGCGTTGCGCGGCGTGTCACCGAGCAACCGGGCAAGCGCGTCGGGCAAATCGTGGTCGAAGAGGGCTTGAGCTCCGTAGACGCGGTTGCTTCGGCGCTTCGCCGGCAACGGGTGAGCCGCCTCGACGCGCTGTACTCCTTGGGCGAGGCGCTGATCCGCTTTCATGTGCCGCGCCCGCGTTCCGGCTTTCGCCAGACACCGCTGTCACCGCGCGAGTTTTTGCATGGTCGTCCGCGCGCCCGCGCCGACTTTTCCGCGCGCGTGGCCGAGCGCTTCAATAGCCGCTTTGGCTCGCGTTCCGAGGCGGCGCGCGTCGTCGATAGTCCGCGACAAGCGGCTTATCGACGGCTCGAGCTCAGCGCTGGTGCGTCGCTGCGCGACGTGCAGCGCGCGTTCCGGAAACTGGCGGCCGAGCAGCACCCCGATCGTTTTCCGAATGCCACGGCTGCGGAAAAAGCGCAGCTCTTGTCACGCTTCGCGCAGCTGAGCGCGGCGTATCACTTGCTCATTGGCTAGAACCACTGCTCGAGCGCCGCGGGCAACTCGAACAGCGACTTCAACAATACGTCCGGCTGGCTCGCGAGCAGCGGCGCGTTGCCCTGCATGCCGCCTTCCACGCCGACGGCGCGTGCGCCCGCGGCCTTGGCGCAGCCAATGTCCTGCGCGCCATCGCCGACCATTACGAGCTCGCTCGCGTGCAGGCCGAGCCGCTCGGCGATGTGCCGAAGAGGCAGCGGATCAGGCTTATTTTTCGGCAAATCGCCGCCGCCGATCACGACTCGGAACGGCGCCGAAAGCTGCAGATTTTCGAGCACGCGATCGGTAATTGCGCGCGGCTTGTTGGTGCACAGCGCGAGCGGCAAATGCCCAAGCAGGGCGAGCACTTCACGCGCGCCCGGCAAGAGCTGCGTGTGATCCGTCGGATGCTCGGCGTAGTGCGCGACGAAAGTTGCGAGCAGCGCATCGAGCTCAGGTGCGTCGTGTTCGAGACGCGCGGCGCGTGCCAAGAGCCAGCGCGCGCCATCACCCACGTAGCGCGAAATCTCCTCGATCGAGAGCGCTTTCCAACCGTGCGCGGCGAGCGCGTGATTGGCCGAGCTGGCGATGTCGAGGCGCGAGTCGATCAGGGTGCCGTCGAGATCGAAGACGACGCCGAGGCGATTCATCCGCCGTGCCGAAACGCGGCGCGGCCCACGAAAAACGGGCCCATCTGGTTGATGTATTCCGAGGTCTGACGGGTCGCGCGCATCGCCTGCACGACGTGTGACAGTGGGTGCAGCTCCTTGCCGATCAGGCCGATCACGAACTCGTTGTCGTTGGCATCGAGCCCATGGCAGGCCAAGCGCACGTCGTGCGCAAGATCTTGCGCGCCGTAAGCTTTGCCGATCGTGCCGTGCTCGCGCAGGATGGCGCCCTTTTCACGCGGTTCGAGCCGTTCGAACTCACCCGAGCGGCGCAGGGGGTACCACACGGCCCAGGGCCACGCCTCGTTGAGCACGGTTTCGCGCGGGCGGCGCAAGAGCCAGTACTCGAGGTCGGGCTCGTAGCCCGTCGAGTAAGTGCGGCCGAGCATCGTGAAATCGCGCAGCAAATTCAGGCTCCCGGCCTCGGGATCGCCGAACGCGGGGCGCAGTTTGGTCGCAAAGTCGAGTGGCTCTTCGCTCCAACTGAGCACGCCCAAGCCGCGCGGGTTGTTTACGTCCTCATAGATGACGCTAGGGACGTTGCGTCGCTTGAGCGCCGACCCCAAACTTTTGAGCGCGTCAGCCGGGGCGAGCGATTTGTCCGTTTCGAACACCGTCAGCTGCATGAACAGCCGGCGGTCCATTGTTTGTGGAATTCCGTCGCGCGGAGCGCCTCGTTCCGAGACCTCGACTCGCTCAGTGCCTGCGTTTTCGCCCATGTCGGGAATGCTAACAAAAACCGCGGCTCGCGTGCTTGCATTCGACGGAACTCTGATAAACTCCGCCGGCTTTGGCGCCCACCACACTCGAACACCCGCTGCCGGCCGGCATGAGGGACCTCCTGCCGCCCGTCGCCCGTCGGCAAGGCGAACTCGCGCGGCGGATCACGCGTTGCTTCGAACTCCACGGTTACGAGATCGTGACCCTGCCGGTTTTCGAATACGCCGAGGTGCTCGAGCGCGGCCTCGGTGCCTTGGAGTCGGACGAAGTGCTGCGCTTCGTCGAACCGGAGAGCGGGGAAGTGGTCGCGCTGCGCCCCGATATGACGCCACAGATTGCGCGCATCCTGGCCACCCGTTTGGCCGATCTGCCCGGTCCAGCGCGGCTCTGCTACCACGGGTCGGTGATGCGCCGCCCGCGTGAGCGCGCGCGCCGTCACCGTCAGATTTTTCAAGCTGGCGTCGAGCTGCTCGGTTTGGAAGGCCCCGCCGGGGACCTGGAGATTTTGCGCTTGGCATCGGCAGGCGTGCGCGCCGCTGGCTTGTCTTCGTTCGTGTTCGATCTCGGACACGCGCGGATCGCGGCTGCGCTCTTGGAGACGCTGCCCGAGGCGCGCACCGCAGCGCTGGTTGACGCCCTCGCGATCAAAGATCAACCCGAGGTCTCGCGGCGCGCGCTGGCAGCGGGGTACAGCGGGCGGGTCCTCAGCGCGATTTCCGAGCTGTGCGAGCTCCACGGTGGCAATGAGATTTGGCCTCGCGCCGAGCGTTTGCTCGTTGGTACTCCGGCGGAAGGCGCGCTCCGTGAACTGCGCCAAATCTGGGATGCCGTCAGCGCTGCCGAGCTCGCGCCGAAGTTGCTCGTCGATCTGTCGGAGACCCGCAATTTCGCCTACTACACCGGCTTGATGTTTCAGATCCATGCGGACGGACCTGGCAGCCCCATCGGCGCGGGCGGGCGCTACGACAGCTTGCTCGGCCGTTTCGGGACGCCCCGCGCCGCGGCTGGCTTCGCGCTCAGCTTGGATCACTTGGCTTGGGCTTTGGAAAGCATTGGCCGTGAAGAGAGCAACGAGCTGCGCGTGCTCACGCTCGGCGCGAGCGAGGCGTTCTTGAACGGCCTACGCAGTCGTGGAGTGCCGTGCGCGGAGTCACACGCCACGCTCGGAGCCGAAGCGTTGGCCTATGCCCGCGCTTGGCGCTTTAGCCACGTGCTGCAAGTGGAGGCCGAAGGCGTGTCGCTGATCAGCGTGGCTGATGAACAGAAAAAATCCGTTCTCCTAGAGCCAGAAGCCCTAGTGAGTAGTTTGGGCCAACTCCCCCTGGGGTCGGCGTAGTCTCGCGGCCCCTGCCGCTGTAACAACCGTGCGAGAAAATATGTCTTCTGTGGTCATTGTCGGTGCTCAATGGGGCGACGAGGGTAAAGGCAAAATCGTCGATATTTACATGGAGTTTGCCGACGTCGTGGTGCGCTACGCGGGCGGTCCGAACGCCGGCCACACGCTAGTCGTTGGTGACGAAAAGATCGTCGTGCGCTTGTTGCCGAGCGGCATTCTGCGCGAACGCACGCACTGCATCTTGGGCCAAGGCATGGTGATCGACACCGAGGTGCTGCTCGGTGAGATCGACGAACTCCACCGCCGCGGCCACGCGAACGTCGAACAGCGGCTCTCGGTCAGCGATCGCGCGCACTTGATCTTGCCCTACCACGTGCTGATCGACACCCTGCGTGAAGGCGCGGCTCCGGCCGACAAAGCGCTCGGCACGACCAAGAAGGGCATCGGCCCCGCCTATGAAGACAAGGTGAAGCGCGTGGGCGTCCGCTGCGGCGATCTGCGCGATCTCAAGGCCTTGTCTGCGCGCATCGCTTACGCGATGGAAGCTTGGGCGCCCACGGTGCGCGCGCTCGGCGGTGAGCTGCCGACGCTTTCGTCGGTGATGAGCAAGCTCGAAGCGCACGCCGCGCGCATCGTGCCGATGCTCGCGTCCACATCGGAGCTGGTTGACGACGCGATCAAGTCCGGCAAGCGCGTGATGCTCGAAGGCGCGCAGGGCACCCTGCTCGACATCGATCACGGCACGTATCCGTTCGTGACCTCGAGCTCCGCAGGGGCAGGCGGCGCGGCCAGCGGCGCGGGCATCGGCCCGAACCGCATTGGCACCGTGCTTGGCATCACCAAGGCCTACACCACGCGCGTGGGTACCGGCCCGTTCCCGACCGAGCTGGACGACTCGGACGGCAAGCACTTGCGTGAAGTTGGCGCCGAGTTCGGTTCGGTCACCGGGCGCCCGCGTCGCACCGGTTGGCTCGATCTGCCGGCCCTGCGCTACGCCTCGCGCGTCAACGGTATCGACGGCCTGGCGCTGACCAAGCTGGACGTGCTGACGGGCATGGATCGCATCCGCGTGTGCGTGGCCTACGACACGCCGCAGGGTCGCGTGAACAGCTTGCCCATCGACCAACTCGATCCGCCGGGCCAAATCCAGCCGGTTTACGTGGAAATGCCGGGCTGGAAAGAGCGCTTGGAGAACGTGCGCGTGCTGGATGAGCTTCCGGCCAATGCGCGCGCTTATGTGCGCTTCATCGAAGAGCAGGCGGGTGCCCCCGTGTACCTGGTCAGCGTCGGCCCGCGCCGCAGCGAGACGATCATGCTGCACAACCCGTTCGTGGGCCGCGCCGCCGCGCCCTGAGCGTCTCCGGCACCAAGAGGTGCTAAAGTGAGCGCCGATGCTCCCGCTCGTCTTCGCCGTTGTCTTCGATCTGACGACCGCGGCGCAGGCGAGCCCGCGGCCCCGTGAGTGTCGCGGCGCGAGCGGTAGCGACGGCATTTGGCAGCGCATGCAGGGCGCCGATGCGCAGCGCTACTGCGAGCTCTTGGCTCGCGGCTACGCGCGGCTCGCTCAAACCCCCAAAGAAGCCTTGCTCGCGGCGCGCTCGGCCGAAGCCCTCGCGGGCCCGCTGCCTGCGGTGCGAGTGCTGGCCGGGCGCGCGAATCTGAGGCTCGGCGACGGTCCCGTCGCTTATCAACTCTTTCAGCAAGCCGAAGCGAGCGATGCGACCGCTTTCGCCGATCCCAAGGCGTTGCACGACTATGCGCGAGCCGCGTCATTGTCGAACCAGGCGTCGGAAGCGGTTCGTCTGTATCGCTTGCTCGTCTCGCGCGTGGCCCTGCTGGACGATCCGCGCGAGCGCGCTTTCGCGCAGATAGAGGCTGCTGCGCACGTCTTGGCCCACGTTGAAAAGGGCGCCGATGAAGCGCTCGGTTATCTCGCTCACGCGCGACAGGAGCCGCTCGGGCTCTCCACCTGGATCGACACGCTGCGCTTGCTCGCGCTGCAGCAAAGTGGACGCACCAGTGCTCGCAGCTCGCTCGCGGTGCTGCCCAGCCCCGCGTCGCTCGGAGCGCCACCGTCAGCCTCGTTCAACCCGGACTTGCCGCTGCTTCCCCCCGGAATGTTCGCGTCGCTAGCCGCCGTCCTCACGGAACGCGGGGCTCCGACGCCAGCCCGCACGGCACCCGCAGGAGGCGGGAGCAAAGGTAAGCCGCGGTGAAGGCCCCGCTGCTTGCGCGGTTGCTGCTGGCTGGATTGCTCACCGTCAGCGGCGCTCGAGCTGCGCCCAACATTTGGCAACGCGCTCGGGATCCGGGAGCGGTCGCTCAGCAGTCGATGTTGAGTCGCATCGAGCGCTTATTGGGCTCGCTGGGCCTGGCCGAGTTCGACGCCGAGCTGTCTGCCGGAGCGATTGCGCTGACGCAGCTCGGACAAGCCAATTGGCCCTGCCTTTCACGAACTGAATCCAGAACCGATGTCGACCGTGCGTCGCCGTCGGACATCGCGCTCGACCCCCGCTTGGAATATCTGATCGGAGGCGCATTGCTCGACTCGCAATCGGGCTACGAGCGCCAGGCGCGCTGCATGCTGGAGCGCGCGCTGCGCGATGCACCGAAGAGTCCGCTGGCTGCGCGCGGACTCTCGGATCTGGCGATTGCAGCCGCAAAAATGGGCGATCGTGAGGCGGAGCACAGCGCTTATCTGCGCGCGCTCGAGCTCACTTGGCAACCGGACTCACGCGCGAACTTGCTCGCTAATTTGGCGGAGAGCGACATGGCGCTCGGTGACTTGGCACGCGCCGTGCGCGGTTACCGCAGCGCGCTCGCTACCTCGCAGCAGCCCGAGTTGGTCTCGGGTGCGTACTTCGGTCTGGCGGTTGCGCTCGATCGCTCGGGCGATTTGCCGGCCGCGATCGACGCCGCCAAGCGCGCGATCAGCGTGCAGTTGCCGCCGACGCTGTTTGCATCGGGCAGCGTGCTCGATCTGCCGAACGTCTTCTTCTCGCCGAAGTACGAGATCCACTACTACAAAGCCCTGGGCGCGATGGCTGCGGCCGAGCTCGCCAACGACGATCGGGCACGGCGTGACGCGCTCGCGGAAGCTGCCGAGCAATGGACGCTGTACCTCGACAGTGCCGAGCTGGAGCACGCTCGCTCAGCGCCGCGTGCTGCGCTGCACAAAGCCAGCGTCGTACGCAGATTGACGGAAGTCTCGGCGAAATTGCCCAAAAATACGGGCCGGAAGCCAGAAACCGAATTGCCGCTCTTGTAAGCTCAAGCGGCGC
Organism: Polyangiaceae bacterium; assembly: GCA_035634635.1. Lineage (GTDB taxonomy): Bacteria > Myxococcota_A > Polyangia > Polyangiales > Polyangiaceae > PMG-095. Next base: position 67,002 of record DASQCO010000041.1, on the reverse strand, counting down.
GAGCCAGCGCGCGGCTCGCGCCTTCGGCATCGTCCACCGCTTCGAACACGGGGCGCAAGTGCGGACCACGGCCGAGCTCGCCGAACGCGCCGCTCATCGCCAAGGCGCGCGCGCGTGGCCCGTCGAGTACGAAAAATACGTCGTGCAGCCCGTCACCGATGGGAGCTCCGATCACGTCCACGATGATGCCGCGATCGACGTGCAGCTCCTCGTAGCCGCGCTGGATCAAGACGCGCTTGTCCGTGATCAGGTAGCGCGTGTGCTTCGCGCCGTACCCCTGGCGAATCACCGCGTCGTAAATCACGTAGCAGCCGACGGCGAACACCAACAGCACCGCGAGAGAAAGGCCGAAGGTCAGCGCCGCGAACGGAAACGAACGCACCGGCATGCCGCCACCGCGCACCACCCGCTGCAGCGCGGGCACGCCGTGTACCACCATACGCTCGACGCCCGCGAACAAGAACGCGCCCACTGCGACCAAGCCCCATTCACGCTGACCTTGCGGCAAATACGCTCGCAATTGCGGATGACGGCGCGCCGACCAAATCACGCGCTCGCCGTGATCGAGGCGCTGGGCCAACGGTCGCTCGCCGTGTTGTCCAGATGGCGCAATCGCTTCCGCGCCGCGCACGATTGCCCAAACGCGATCCGGCGCACGCACGCCATACAACTTGAGGGTCAGCTTGCGACGCAAAGCGCCCGTCGGCACCGCGCGCACCAGCTCGAGGTCGCCCGCGTTGCGATCGCTGTCGTCCCAAAAGATGCGCGCGAAGCTGATCGCCTTGCGATCGATGCTGCGCCGAAAGGGACCAAAGTAGGTGATGACGTGCTGCTCGGTCACCACGTAGCGCGCGCTCTTCAACCAAATCCGCGGCACTTCACGGGCCGCGATACCGAGCGACGCACACCACAGCGCGAACAACATCGGCCCGGCCGGCGCAATCCGCAGCGCCAGCGCGATCACCACAGCGAAGCTGAGCGAGATCGCCGACAGCATGAAGAACAAGAAACCAACCGCGCGAGCTAGAGGCGGCGGCGCCAACAGCGTGGGTCTTGTCATCCAAACGATGCGTTCACCGAAGAGAGGATCTCTCGCCACTTGGTCGCCTCGTCACGTATCAACGTCCTAAGTTCCCCTTAAGTTGCGCCTAACTCCGCTGAACGTCCAGGGTTTCAACGGCGATGGAATCGAGAATGACCTCAGACGGAGGAAATATCGCACCGCGCACTGTGGCGAGAGCGCGGGCGAGGGGTAGCCCGAATACGCCGTGAGGGTGGGGGCGCTCGTTGGGCACGCATCGCACCTCGCCGGGCGCCGCAGGTTCCCACACGGCGTCGAGCGACGTCGGGTCGAGTCCGAGTGCTTCGCAGAAACACCGCGCCGCGAAACGACGACGCGGCATCTACCAGGCACTTTCGTGCCGGCGGACGCCGCATCGTTCACGTCGCGTTTACGCGCCGGGCGCTCGGCCTCAGTTGCAGGCCCACTTGTCAGACAAGCAAATGCAGTCGGTGTCGTTGTAGCCGCATTGGGTGTTGCCGGTGCAGGCGCTGCCGACCGTTGGCTGGGTGGTGGGGCATGCATTGCTGTTACCGCCCGTGCAGGTCCACTTCTCGGTTTGGCCGCAACGACACGTGCCCATGTTCGGGTACGGGCAGCTGCCTTGCGCGGTCGTGCAGGTCTCGCCCACTGTCGGCTTGGTTGTCGGGCAGACCAAGGTCGCGCGACAGGTCCAGTTGTGGCTCGTGGCGCCACAGGTGCAATCCGAACCGGGGAACGAGCAACTGCCGCTGACCATGCCGCAGGCAGCGCCGTCGGTCGGTGCCGCCGCGGGACAGATCAAGGTCTCTTGGCAGCTCCATTCGCGCGGCCGCGCAGCGGCGCCACCGGCGCCACCGTTGCTCGAGCCGCCGGCGCTCGCTCCACCGCCGCCACCCGGCGTTGGACGGGTCGCGTTGCACGTGCAGCGCTCACCCGGATAAACGCACTGAGTTTGATTATTCGTCGGCGAAGTGCACGCCGTCATGTCCGTTGGTGCGGCTGCGGGACAACTCGCGGGGTTCGTTGCGCCGCCGCCACCTCCCGCTCCAGCACTGGGCTTGGCACCGCCGGCGCCCGTACCTCCAACATGAGTCGTGCCGCCGACGCCAGTCGAACCTCCAACGTGAGTCGTGCCGCCCGTTTCCTCCGGGGCTCCGGCGCTCCCTGCCTCACCACTGGTTCCGCCTTCGCCGCCGCTCGGTTCGTCGGTCTCGCCGGCATCGGCTGTGGAAGAGCCGGCATGAGCGGTCGAGCCGCCATGCGCGCTGCTTCCGCCATGCGAGCTAGTGCCGCCGCTGCTGCTGCCGGCGGTCGGATTCGATTCTTCGCTCGAGCCTCCGCACGACGCCGTCAACCCAAAGCCCGCGATGAGTGCCAGGCTGATCCCGTAAGTTAGGGCCTTCATGAGTACCTCCGCAGGGCCCAAGACACACCGGACCCAAGTTGCTGATGACTGAGCAGTAACCAGCTCAGCCCACGGCAGGCAGAAATCTCGATCAGGAGCTGGAGGGGGAGACGAACACGACCTCGATGCGTGCGTTGCGCTCGTTCGCGCCCGGGCGCGTGGGATCGAGGATTGGCAGCGTAGAACCTGCGGTTTCTGCGGCGACTTGCGGCGCGCCCGACTTGCGCAAGGCCTCGGCGATGGTCGCGGCTTGCGCTGTGTCGCGCGTCGAGGCATTGCCGCGAGCGACGTGAACGACCGCGAGCAGCGGGAATTCCGGATGCGCTTTGGCGACTTTTGCGAGCAGGTCGAGCTGAGTCGAAGCTTCCGCGTTCAGCTGATCTTTGGCGTTGAACAGCGCGCGTAAGGTGACGACCACACCGCGATCATCGCGGAATGGCAGCAAGCTCGATGCGCTCAGTTCGCTGAGCAGCGCATCCGCTACACCACCAGCGGGATTCTTCTGGGATGCTGGACGACGTGCGAGAGTCAGTTCTTTCAAGCAACCGCTGCGCGAGGCGACGGCATCGTCGATGGGCGCTGGGGGCGTGCGCAGCTTGCCATTCAGATCTTCGATCTTGGTCAGCAGCGGGCCGACTCCTTCGCGGTTCGGCTCGAGCAAGCGCGCCGACATGCACAAGAGCTTGGCCTGCGAGAGCAAGGCTTTGACCGCGGCGAGGCGTGCCTGCTCGCGCTCGGCCGACGCGGGGGCGTTGACGGGCAGGGGTTCGGCGTCGCGCACGACTTTGAGGCGGGTCTCCAACGCCTCGGCTTCCAACAAGAAGCGCTGCTGCTGCGCGTCGAGATCGGCTTGCAACGCGGTGGCTTTAGCGAGCCGCGCTTGCTCGTCGGCGAGTGCGGCCTGGGCGCGCGAAAGCCGCGCCTGTACCGTCGCCCGAGTGTACGCGGCCAAAGCTTGCTCGCTCAAGATCTGCGCCGAAGCGACTTTGTCTGCGGCGAAGGCTTGCTCGGCCTGCGTGCGACGCAGCTCGGCGTCGGCGTAAGCCTGGGGCGCGCTCTTCGCCGCCGCTTGCACTGCCGCGCTGGCTCGCGCGGCTTCGACCTCGCGCATGATTTCCGGTCGGGGAGTGGGAGCGCAGGCGGCGACACTCAGCGCGACCGCGGCACACCACGCGGCTCGTTGCCTCATTTCTTCACCGCCGGTTGGCTCTTCACCGCCGGCTGACTCGGCTGGGTTTTGACCGTTGCGGGTTGGGGCTTGACAGGTTCTTTCGCGGGCTTTGTGCTGTCGCCCTTGCTCGCGGCGTTGGACGTTGGAGTTGCCGTGTTCAAGTTCAGTTCGGCGCGGCCGCGGCGAGCGATCGTTTGCTCGATCAACGCTTGGGTGCGCACGGCTTTCTGGTCCAGATCCGCGACTGCCTTTTGCACTTCCGCAAGCTTCTTCTCGCTTTCGGCGGTGCGCACCAAATCATCGGCGACTTGGGCCCAGGTGAGCGCGAGCGCATCGAGCTCGGTGGCATGTAGCAAATCGCCGGAGCCGCGCGCGTTCTGTGCACGCTGCTGGGCGGCTTTGGCCTTGGCCACCGGCTCTTGCACGAGGGCCCGTGTTTCCGGCGCGTCCAGCTTTTTCAGCAGGCTCTGCGCTTCCCCGGCCGGGTCCGGGCCGGCCGCGTGCGCTTCGTGTTCGAAGCCGAGTGGGGCCATTGCTGCGATAGCAAGGCCGAAAATTGCCGGAAGTCGTGCGCGATTCACGAGCGAACGAAGCCACGTGTGGGCGCCGCGGTCAAGGCGCCTGGCGTCAAGCCTCTCGTCCTGCTCGCCAGCTCGGGCTATACGAAGAACGGACGGAGGATCGACAGACCATGACGACGCGCAAACGGGCGAGCTGGGACGAGTATTTCATGGCGATCGCGCGAGTCGTCGCGACACGCTCGACCTGTGATCGCAAGCACGTCGGCGCCGTCATCGTGCGCGACAAGATGATCCTGACTACGGGTTACAACGGCTCGATTCGCGGGCTCTCCCATTGCGATGACGACGGCCATCTGATGGAGGACGGTCACTGCGTGCGGACCGTGCACGCGGAGGCCAACGCCATCGTGCAAGCGGCGCGCAACGGCGTGCGCTTGGACGGCGGCGACATCTACGTCACCGCCTCGCCGTGTTTCGGGTGCTACAAGCTGATCGCCAATAGTGGGCTCACGCGCATCGTGTTCGGTGAGTTCTATCGCGATCTGCGGATCTTCGAGCTGAGTGAGAAGCTTGGCATCAAGCTCGACCACTTGCCGATCGAAGGCGTGCCGCGGGAAGCCGCGGCCGAGCCTCCGGGCTGAGCGGCGCCGTTCAGGGCAACGGCACAGGTGCCTGGTAGTACTTTTTGACCGCGGCTTTGAACTGCCCGCCGTCACTGTCGGGTGTGGTTTGGTTGGCCGCTCCGGTGCCAAAAGCCACGCCCAAACCGCCTGCGTCCACGAACTCTTGGATGTGCGAGAAAATGTAGTGAACGCGGTTGTCGCGGTAGTGATCGGCGCTGCCGCCAGGGGTGTTGCTCGGCACCCCGAATGGAGTCTGCCACCAAATCATCGGGCGACCCAAGCCTGAGGTAATCGCCTTCGACCAGGCGAGGTACTCGTGAAAATTCGGGCTCGTGGTGTTGGTCTCGTCCCAATAGAACGTGCCGTCACGCTGACAGTACGGGTCCACTTTGGCCTCGAAGCAACCCGCGTCGCGATCGAGCATGTCGGCGAAGATGACGTCAGCGCGATCGGCGCCCACCTTCTTCAGGAAGGCGGCGGTCGCGCTCGGATCGCTGTTCGCCCATTCGGACGCATGAAAGCCGATCACGGCTTTGGGTGCGTACATGCGCGCGAGCTTGATGATGCAATGGCCCATGCCCACGAGATCTTCGCTCAGGTCGGCGCAATCCGGCGCAGCGGCATGCAGCGCGACTTTGATCGTCGTTGGGTCCTCGTGGGACTGTTGTTCGGCATAGCCCCAAAAATCGGGCTCGAAATGCACCAGGGTGGGTTTGCCAAAAAGACCGATCCGTTGGAACAACAGCTTGATGTCACTCCAGTAGCCCTTCTCGAAAACGGCTTGGTCTTTCAGCGCGTCGACAATCACGCCATCGCCCGCCGCTGCCATGGAGTAGAGCGAGATCATCGGGACCACTCCGTGGGCGTCCGCGGTGTCCGTAATGATGTTCACGAAGCTACCGTCGGTGTTCCAATCCTTCCAGCTAGCCCACGACTTGTCGTTATTCAAATAGGCGACGAGATACGCATAGTGAAGATCGATCGTCGTGCCCAAGCGGAACGCGCCGTCTTGGTTGTGATCGTCGGCCAAATCATTGCCCATGCCGATCAGGAAGTTCGGTTGGCGTCCGATCTGCATCGCGATTTGGGCAGCGGTACTGGTCATGACTGGCGGCGGATCGCTTGGATTCCCAGAACCGCCCGGCTTTCCGGCGCTGCCGCTTCCGAGGGTACCGCCGCTTCCGAGGGTACCGCCGCTGCTCGAACTTCCGCCGTCATCGGGGATCTCGTGCCCAGGGCTCCCACCGTTGCCCTGACTTGCGTGGTTGCCGCCGGAACTCGTGGAGCCCCCGTTGGCGTTTGAGCCACTGGTCGGGCTCGAGGACCCGCAACCGACACACAACCCGAACGCCGCACCCAAGGCGAGGCTCTGCGAAAATCTGACCATCGAAACCATCCTCTAACCCCGGAGAAAAGAGAGTGTCGATCAGCCGACGCGGCGCCCGCGCAAACGCGCGAGCAACGCTTCTCGATTCGCCGGAGCCGCTACGTACGGCATGGTGGTCTTTTTGTGAATCCCGCTCGTCTCATCGTTCTCGTTTGCGTCACCACTTTGGAGCGATGACGACGTGGGGAGCGGTGCGGCGAGCGGCGTGCTTTCCACGCGGATGTCCGACAGCGGGGCTGGGGGTGGGGCCGCTTCGACGGCGGAGGCAGGCGCGGTGTCGGCGGCCGACAACGGCGCGACCTCGACGGAAGGAGGCGGGATCACGGCTGCGCTGGGTGCGCCATCGATGACGGGTGCGGGCGTGCCGTTGACGGCGCGGTCGATGAACGCCTTCGTGGCCGCACCGAAGCGTCGGAAGCGGACGCGCAAGCCGCCGGGGCGATCGCCTTCGGGCTCGAGGTAGCCAACGACTTTGGCTTCGGCGCGAATTGGCTTCTGCCCATTATCGAGCGCGACGTCGAATACGACAGCCGTATCGAGTGGCAGCGCTGGTTGATCGATCAACAACATCGACTTTGCTTCGATGCTGAAGCGCTCGTGCGCGAGATATTCTTCTTCGCTCGCGTACGGGCGATGCATGTGGATGACGATCGGACTCGACAACACGAACCTCCCGGCAAGGGGCGAAGTCTAGAGTATACGGGTTTTTCTCGAACACTCACGAGGTTTAGTGAATAACAATCTGGAGCTTCTCGTCCGGCGCTACGCTTTCCCCGGCCCCTCTCTCCAAGCCTCCGGCGCCGTCCAGCTTTCTTGGGCATGAAGCCCCCGCGATCTCGGGAGTGACGTCGCGCAGGTGACGTCGCCTGCCCGCAGACGACGTGCGAGTGGGAGGGGGTGAGAGATTTTCAGCCCAGGATTTAGGCTCGAACAAGCGACCATTGACAGCACCGACGCTCGCGCGGATATCCGCGCCGGCATGGCGAAACAGAGCAAGATTCTAGTCATCGGTTCCGGCGGTCGAGAGCACGCGCTCGCGACGCGCCTGCTTGCGTGTACGAGCGTGTGCGAGGTGGTTGTTTCGCCCGGAAATGCCGGCACTTCGCACTCGGCTTTGCCGGGCAAAGTGCTGCGTTCCGCGACCGGAGATGCGGTCGAGGTCGCCGCGCGAGAGCGCCCGGACTTGGTGGTGATCGGTCCTGAAGTTCCTCTATGCGATGGCCTGTCGGACCGTTTGAGCGACGCCGGCCATGTCGTTTTCGGTCCTACCCGAATGGCCGCGCAACTCGAGGGCTCCAAAGCGTTCATGAAGCGGTTCGCCGCTCGTCATGGAATCCCCACAGGACGATTCCACGTCGTGACGAATGAAGAGGAGGCCGAACGTGCCATCCGCGATTTCGAACAAGCGCCGGTGGTCAAGGCAGACGGACTCGCTGCAGGGAAAGGTGTGGTCGTTGCCGACACCCATGCTCAAGCCTTGGACGCCGCGCGCGCGATGCTCAGCGGTGCCGCCTTTGGCGCGGCGGGCCGCACCGTGGTGATCGAGGAGCGCGTGTCCGGCGCGGAAGCCAGCATGCACGCCATCTGCGATGGCGAGCGCTTCGTGCTGCTGCCCGCAGCTCAAGATCACAAGCGTATCTTCGACGGGGATCGCGGACCGAACACCGGCGGTATGGGCACGTACGCGCCGGCACCGCTCGTGAGTCCAGCGCTTCAGGAGCGTATTCGCAGCGAGATCTTCGAGCGCGCGTTGCGCGGGATGGTGGCGGATGGCCACCCCTTTCGCGGGGTGTTGTTCGCGGGCTTGATGATCAGCGAACAGGGCGACATCTCGCTGCTCGAGTTCAACGTGCGCTTTGGTGACCCAGAGACGCAAGTGTTGATGGCAGTGCTCGACGGTGATTTGGCCGAGGCACTCTCGGCGGCTGCGCGCGGAGAGCTTCGGCCCGAGTTGCTCGAAGTGTCGCGCGATCACGCAGTGTGCATCGTGCTCGCGGCGGGTGGCTATCCCGAAGCGCCGCGCACGGGTGACGTCATCACTGGGCTGGATGCCGCCGCGGCCGTGCCCGGCGTTCAGGTGTTCCACGCGGGAACGAGTTTGCGCGACGGGCAGGTGGTCACGTCGGGTGGCCGCGTCTTGGGCGTTACTGCGCGCGGTGCCACGCTGAGGGACGCACACGAACGCGCATATCGAGCAGCAGAAGCGATCGCGTTCGAAGGGCGTCAGTTCCGGCGCGACATCGCGGCTCGCGCCCTGGGGACACACTGATGTCGACCGGAATCGAAGCAGCGCTCGCGCAACTTGCGGCAGGTAGAGTCGTGGCCGCCGCGACGGAGTCGTTCTTCGGCTTCTTGGCAGACATTGCCAATCCGCTGGCGGTCGAAGCGCTGTTCGCGCTCAAGCCGCGTGGCGCAGACAAAGGCGTGCCGATCATTCTGCCCTCGCGCGAGGCTTGGGCGCAGCTCGTCGCGGGCGCGATTCCCAGTTTGGCCGAAGCCTTCGCCGCCGCTCGTTGGCCAGGGGGGCTGAGCATTGCACTGCCCGCCGCGTCGAGCGTTCATCCCCGGGTCGCGCTGGACGGTTCGCTCGCGGTGCGTCTCCCGGGTGCGTCTCCCGCCGCCGAAATCGCGCGTCGGTTCGGTCGTCCGCTTAGCGCAACCAGCGCCAACCTTCCCGGGGCTCCGCCCGCAACACGCTCCGAGGCGGTCGAGGTAGCGTTCGTCGATGCCATCGCTCGCGGGGAGCTGTTCGTTCTTTCGGGCGAAAGCCCTGGTGGCGCGCCATCGACCGTGGTGCGAGTCAGCGAAGGCATTTACGCAGTTGCGCGAGTCGGTGCGGTGTCGCCATCCGTGTTGGAAGAGATCGCGAAAACGCAGATCGCGTCTCCTTGACGCAATGCATCGCTGGCGCTACCTCGTCTGCGGCGGGGTTCGCCCGCTCGGAGGATTATGGCTCGAGTCATCAATTTCAATCCAGGTCCCGCAGCCCTTCCACTAGGCGCCCTAGAACGCGCTCAAAAGGAGCTACTCGACATCAGCGGGAGCGGCATGAGCGTGATGGAGCACAGCCATCGCGGCAAGGTGTACGAAGCCATCCACGAAGAGGCGATCTCACTCGTCAAAGAGCTGCTGGCCGTCCCGGACAACTACGACATCTTGTTCTTGCAAGGTGGCGCAAGCCAACAGTTTGCCGTGGTGCCGATGAACCTGCTGCCACCGGGCAAGAGCGCCGATTACGTGATCACCGGTGGTTGGTCGCAGAAGGCCTATAAAGAAGCCAAGGTGCTTGGCACCGCGCGCGTCGCCGCCAACACGGAGAAGGATAAGAAATTCTGCCGCATCCCGAAGCAGAGCGAGCTGGACTTGGATCCGAACGCCGCGTACGTGCACATCACGACCAACAACACGTTGTTCGGCACGCAGTGGCACTACCTTCCAGACGTCGGCAATGTGCCGTTGGTTGCGGACATGTCGAGCGACATCGCTTGGGCCCCGACCGACGTCTCCAAGTACGCCATGATCTACGCTGGCGCGCAGAAGAACCTGGGGCCCAGCGGCATCGTGCTCGTGATCATGCGGAAGGATTTGGTCGAGGCGGGTCGCAAGGACATTCCGACCATCTTCCAGTATCGGACTCACGCCGAGAACAACTCGCTCTACAACACCCCACCCACGTTCTCGGTATACATGCTGCGCAACGTACTGGCCGAGCTCAAGGCGCGTGGCGGCCTGAGTGCGGTGGAGAAGACGAACCGCGAGAAGGCGGCGCTCCTGTACAGCGCGATTGATTCACGTCCGGAGATGTTCACGAACCCGGTCGAAGTGGACGCTCGCTCCACGATGAACGTGGTGTTCACGCTCAAGACCCCGGAGCTCGAGGCAGAGTTCTTGGCCGAGGCGAAGAAGCTGAAGATGGAAGGCCTGAAGGGTCATCGCCTGACGGGTGGCATTCGCGCGTCCATCTACAACGCCATCTCGCTCGAGGACGTGGCGGCTCTGGTCGACTTGATCAAGAAGTTCAAGGCCTGAGGGCCCATCGGTCTCCTCGCTCACTAGTCTCGCTTTGATACTGTCCTGCGTAACCGCGAGTAGGTCGCGGGACGAGCGGAGCGCAGGCTAAAGAGGGCAGGGTGGTGCGGAAGAGGCCCGCGTAAGCGCGCCAGCGCGGGCCAGCAATCGCGGCCTTTCAGCTGGTTTATCGCGGCGCGACTTTGACGTGCCCGTGCCGGGCGGGTTACTCTGAGGATTCCGTTCCAACCCCCCAGTTTGCATGCCATTGGCACGATTCCGCCTCCGTTTCCTGCTTCAGGAGATCGATTTGCCGCAAGGCGATACGATCATTGGCCGCAGTGCGACCTGCCAAGTGACGATTGAAGACCCGTTGGTTTCGCGCGAGCACGCGCGGATCCGTATCGCCGGTGAACGCGCCACGATCGAAGATCTGGGATCGCGCAACGGGGTACAAGTCGGCGGGACCACGCTGCAGAACGTACACGTATTGCTCGATGGCGAGCGCGTTCGTATCGGCACGCAGGAGATGGTGTTTTGTGCCGGTGCGCCCGCGAGCACGGCCCTAGGCACACGCACGACGGGCTTCATCTGCCATTGCTCGGAGTGCGGACATCCGTATCCGCTCGAACTCGTCGAGTGTCCCGCGTGTGGCTCGAGCGATCGCAACGAAGAAGATACTCTCGCTGGTGCGCCCAGCTCATCTCGCGATTGGGGCTTGGATTTGGTGGTGGAAGCGTTGCGCCGGGCGCAATCACTCGGCCGCTCCGAGGATCTCGAACGCATCTTGTCGCATGCGCGCCTCGGCATCGAGCAGCGAATCGCCAACAACCTCCCGCTCGAGCGCCCGATGTTGGATGCCGTGGCGGACGCTGCGGCATCCTACGCAGTCGCGCGCCGCGAGGCGAGCTGGGGCAAATGGCTGCTCTCGGTCTACGCGTCGCTCGGCGGGGTTCCACCTCGCGCCGTCGGTCGGCGTTTGATCACGTTGCCGCCCTCGGAGAGAACGTCACTTGCACCAGCGGCGAGACGCGTGGTCGAGAGCGTGAGTTCACGCGGCGGCCCGCGCACTGAAGATCGCGAGAGCTTCGCAGGCATAGAAGCCTTGGGCAACCTGGAGCCCGCCAGCGCATGAGGCATTCGCTGCGCTACAACGATCACGATATCTACCTGCCACCCGGCGAGTTCGTGATCGGTAGAGCAGCAAATTGCCAACTCTCTCTGGACGATCCGCTCGTCTCACGAAACCACGCCACGCTCACGGTCACGCCAGAAGCGGTCGTGCTCGCTGATCTGGGGAGTCGCAACGGCGTGCGCGTCAACAGCGATCGCATCGAAGGCAAGCGAGCGCTGTCACACGGTGACCAGATCTCGATCGGTAGTCAGGACATGACTCTGCTCTCGCGGCGCGAGCTCGTCGCAGACACGTTGATTCAAGGGCCCGAGCGCGCATCCACCTTCGGCTTGCTGGGTATCTTGGCTGACAAAGCACTCGCGATGGGCCGCGGCGATGAAGCCGAGAAGTTGCTGTTCGAGCAGCTCGATCAATTGCTGATCGACGCCCAACGCGGCGTGACGATCTCGAGCGAGACGGCGGAACGCGCGTCGGAGTACGCGCTGAAATTGGCGATAGCCACCGCCAATGGTCGCTGGGTTGACTACATCTTTCGCCTCTACACCGCATTGGGGCGAATGTGCGCAGGCTCAATCGTCGATGAGCTGTACACGGTACTGCGCAAGGTTAAGGCCGTGAATTTGCCGGTCTTGCGCGACTACTTAGACAATCTACATGAGCGCACTGCAAACCTCGGGCCGGCCGACCGCTTCCTGCTGAGTCGTCTCGAGGGACTCGAACGACTGGCGGCAGCGAAATAGAATCGACTGCTCGACGGCTTTCGACAGTCACGCTACGTTTAGCTGGATTGGATTCCGATCAGAATTCTCGCCGTACGATGCCGCGCATGGATCATGCTCAGGAGCCGACGCGCAGCGCGCAACGCTTCTGGCTCGAGTACCAAGGGCGCACTTTCGAACTCCGTGCTGGTGAAATACTCATCGGCCGAAGTTCGAATTGCCACCTCGTGCTCGATGATGGACTGGTGTCTCGACGTCATGCGCAAATCATCATCACGGATGAGAAGGCGACGATCGAAGATTTCAGCAGCGCCAATGGCGTGTTCGTCAACAACAAGCGCGTCAGCGGCAGTGAGCAACTGAAAGCTGGAGATCAGCTTCAGATCGGTAAGCAGCAATTCACGGTCTGCTCGGTGGCTCGTCCGATCGCCGTGCCCGTCGAGCGGCGCATGGCCGAGACGTTGCACGGTGCGCGCGCACCGCACGATGTTTCGTTCGCGCCTGCGTCGGATCGTGCGGACACCAAGTCGGAGCTCAAGCAACCCGAGGTCGAAGCAACGCAGCGCGCGGAGGCGTTGGAGCTACTCGGCGGCGTCGCGGACAAGGTGTTGGCCTTGGGCCGCGGTGAAGAGGCCGAGCGCGTCCTTTCGACCGCGTTGAACAACGTCCTCAACGAAGTGAAGCGCGGGCGCGAGCCGGCGGCGCGCGTGATTAGCAAGGCCGCGATCTACGCCGGCAAGCTGGCCGAGGCCACGTCGCACGGTAAATGGGTCGATTACACCATCGACTTGTACGCGGGGCTGCGCCGGCCAATGCCGATCGAGCTCGTCGATCAAATGTATGCGGTGATCCGGCGGGTCGATGCCGTGAGCCTGCAAGGGGTCAGGGCTTACCTTTCGATCTTGCATGCCCAGACGCAGGCCTTCGCTCCGAACGAGCGGTTTGCGATTCAACGGCTCGAGGGGCTCGAACGCTTGGTCGCACTGAAGTAGGCGGCTTGGAGTTGGGCGGCGGCGTGGATGGCGCCGGAGGACGCAGCGTGGCGCGCGTTTTGTTCGGAGCCTCGTCCAAGGCAAGCCACAGCGCCGCGGCCTCACCGATTGCCTCGCGCAGCTCGGAATCCTCGATGCGCTGCAGCTGCTCGCTCAATGCGCCGGGCAGAGCAGCTTTGCGGTAGACGGGCTTTCTCGCGGCAGGATCGCGGGGTTGCGCGGCGATTTCTTTGACGCGGAAGCGCACCGTGTCGACGTAGACCCCGGCGGCTTTGAGCCGCACGACGATCTCGTTCACGAGCAACGACAGCTCCTGAGCCCAGCTCGCGGACGCGACGTGCACCGTCAGTTCTCGCCCGCGCTTGGCGCCAGGCTCGGTGCGCGCGGCGATCCGCTCACCGACGATCTGGCGCCATTGTTCGCGATCGATCGCGGTCCCGGCGTAGCGCGCCGCCGCCTCTCGCGAACTCGCGAGCAGCGAGCCGAGGGCGGCGGGTTTGTTACGCTGCGACGGGGAGCTCAGGGTAAGAGCCTCGCGTTCAGTTTCCGGGGGCGTTGAGTTCTGCGTCTTGTCCGGGGAACCAGCGGCTGGCGATGCGGACCGCGTTGGTGGCCGCGCCCAGGCGCAGATTGTCGGCGGCCATGGTCAGGCACACGCTCTTGCCGCTCACATCACGAGCGTCGCGGCGGAGCCGTCCGACCAGCGCACGGTCGCGGTGCTCCACGCAGGAAAGGGAGCTCAAGCCGTCACCCGAGGAGCCCGGGTAGAAACGCACGAACGGCGTCTGCTTGGCATCCGCGAGCAGGGCCTCGATCTCGCTCAGCTCGGGGGCGCGAGACAGGGTGATCCAGGTGTTGAGGTAGTGACCAACGGCGACGGCCACGCGGCAGGACTGTGCGGAGACCGGGAAGCTCGGAAAATCCAAGATCTTGCGGCTCTCTTGGACGAGCTTGCGCTCTTCGGCGCTGAACCCGCTCTCGTCCGTCTTGCCGTTATGGGGGACGGTGTTGCCGGCGTAGTGCGTCACGTTGAAGCCATGGCCGAAGCGATTCGGGTCCGCGTAGCCGGCTTTGGATTCGGCGAGGAACTCGTCGAGCGGGGCGATGCCGGCGCCGCTCACGGCTTGATAGGTGCTGACGCTGGCCGACTCGAGCCCGAACACGCGCTTCAGCGGGCCCGTTGCGAGGGCGAAGGGAATGGTGGTGCAGTTGGGATTCGCGACCAAGCGCACGGCGTCGGTCACCTCACGGCAGTTGACGCCGCCGACGACGAGCGGAACCTTCGGATCGAGGCGGTAGGTGTTGCTCTTGTCGACGACACGGTAGCCGAGCTCGAGCAGGCGGGGCACATAGCGTTGGCTATGGTCGTCGTCGAGGGCGACGAGCGCGAGGTCACCGCGCGGCGCGTCAGCACTCTCGAGTTGGGAAGCTCCACGTACCTTATGCGACTTACCGGCGTGCTCGAGCGTTTGATCGCGACTGGCGAACAGCGAAAGTTCCGCGCCCGGCCAAGCGCGCTGTACCAAATCCAAGCTTTCGCGGCCGACGAGCCCGGTTGCACCAAGAATGCAGATACGCATGGCGCGGCTCATATCATTTAAAGCGCCGCCCTGCCGCCAGAACCGCTTCATCCGCCTGGCGCGGCTGTTTTTGGCTCCAAGAGGGGCATCCTGTACGAGCGCGGGTTCACCCGTGAGGGGATGCGCCACCTATCTTGCGACAGACTTGGCCACCCCCTTAGGTGAAATCTCGCTGTTGCGTTTATGCGCTTCAGATGTCCCCGATCTTGCCGCGTCGTTTTCTTGGAACGCTCTGCATGGTGTCCGTGGTTGCCTTGCTTCGCTGTGGAGGCAAACCCCAGGTTTCCAGTTCTGGGACACCGCCAGAGGCTTCGGGCGCGTCCGGCGGAGTCACGGGCACGGGCGGGAGCGGCGCGGGATTCTCGCTAGTTACTGGCGGCCATTCGAACCAGGAAGGCGGCTGCAGCGGCAGCGACTGCGGTGAAGGCGGCGATCCGGGCGCGCCCGCGGACGTGTGCGGCGATGGCGTTGTCGGAAACAGCGAGGAGTGTGACGACGGGAACGCCAAGCCCGGCGATGGCTGCTCCGGCGTCTGCGCGATCGATCCCGGCTACGAGTGCCCGGTTGCGGGCAAAGAATGCGTGGTCGACGGCAACGAAGTCTGCGGTGACGGCACCAAGAGCATGCTGGAAGCCTGCGACGATGGAAACGCGCAGAATCACGATGGCTGCAGCTCGACCTGCGAGATCGAGGACGGCTACACCTGCGACCCGAGCAGCGGCAAATGCACGGTGATCGACACTCCGGCAGTCTGTGGCAACGGCTTGGTCGAGAGCCAAGAAAGCTGTGACGACGCGAACACCCAGGCGGGTGATGGTTGCAGTGCGACGTGCGACTCCGAAGCTGGCTACGACTGTCTGGTCGCGGGTCAACCGTGTGAGCAAGCTGCGTATTGCGGTGACGGCATCCTACAGGTGCAGCTGGGTGAAGACTGTGACGACGGCAACCGCAAGCCGGGCGACGGCTGTAACGCCTCGTGTTTCACCGAACAGGGTTATTTGTGCACGGCTGGTTCCGGGTCGAGCGTGGGAACCTGCGCAAAGGTGTGGGTGTGCGGCAACGGCAAGGTCGACCCGCACGAAGCTTGTGACGACGGCAACACCGTCCCCGCAGACGGGTGCGCCGCGAATTGCAGCGTAGAACCGGGTTATACCTGCCCCAAAGATCCGGTGACCAGCGCGGGCGGTAAGTGCACCGCAGTCGCCAAGAGCGTGTGCCCGAATGCCATCGTCGAGAACGACGAGCAGTGCGACGACGGCAATGGGACGGCCAATGACGGCTGCACGGCTTGTAAGATCGATCCCGGCTATTCCTGCCCGACCGCGGGCATGCTCTGTACCCAGAACGAGCGCTGCGGTGACGGTCGCGTCGATCTCGACATCAAAGAGGAGTGCGACGACGGCAACACCACTCCGGGTGACGGTTGCGGTGCGCTGTGCAAGATGGAGCCGAACTACACCTGTCCGAGCGCCGGGCAATTGTGCAAGACCACGATTGTCTGTGGTGATGGTTCGATCAAGGGCACCGAACAGTGCGATGACGGCAACAAAGTCAGCAACGACGGGTGTAGCTCGAGCTGTCTAGTCGAGGCCGGCTGGCTATGCCCAGTCGCGGCGACCCGCTGCTCGCCGAAATCGTGCGGCGACGGAATCAAAGTCGGAAACGAGCTGTGTGACGACAAGAACACAGCCTCGAATGACGGGTGCAGCGCAACCTGCAAGATCGAAGCCGGCTACAAGTGCAACCAAGTCAACGATGTCTCCGTCTGCAGCAAGACCACCTGTGGCGACTCCGTCAAAGAGGGTTTCGAGCAATGCGATGACGGCAACCTGATCCCGTACGACGGTTGCTCCCCAACCTGCACACTCGAACCACAATGCTCGGGCGGCACGTGCTCCGCCGTGTGTGGTGACGGCCTGAAATTCCCGCAAGAGGCGTGCGACGACGGCAATACCACCAACGGCGACGGTTGCTCCGATACGTGTACGGTCGAGGCCGGCTTCACCTGCACTGTGGTCGACCAAGCTCCCGCCGGCACTCTCGATATTCCGATTCTGTACCGCGACATGCTGTACAACGGCACGACCAGTCCGGGCACGGGTCACCCCGATTTCGAGCGCTACTCGGGCAGCGGTGCGACAACGGGCCTCGTGAAGTCACAGCTCGGTAGCGATGGCGAACCCGAGTTCTTGTCGACCACTGGTTCCAACAACAACGGTACTCAGCTGACTTCTGCCACGGCCTTCTATTGGTGGTTCCACCAGAAGGACTGCAGCGCGACCCCGTGCACCACGAACCCGTACGACAAGCTCGTGTACCTGGACAAGAACGGCAAGCCGACGAACCTCACCTTCACCAAGCAGAGCAACGGCTCGTACCAATACTCGAGCACGGCATTCTTCCCGGTCGATGATTTGGGCTGGGTCGATGCGAACAACAAGTCCGTGCAGGTCGACAGTGGCCACAATTACTCCTTCACGAGCGAGCTTCGCTATCAGTTCACCTACCAGGGTGGTGAAGTGCTGGACTTCACCGGTGACGACGACGTGTGGGTGTTCATCAACGGCAAGCTCGCGGTCGACCTCGGTGGCTTGCACTCGCCGACGAATGGCTCGGTGACGTTGAGCGGTACCACGGCGACCAATCTTGGTCTGTCCGTGGGCAACATGTACGGCATCGTCTTGTTCCAGGCGGAGCGCCACACCAGCGGTTCGAACTACAAGCTGACCTTGAATGGCTTCGTGCACTCCGTCTCGCAATGCGTGTCGAAGTGCGGCAACGGCACCGTGGAAGGCAACGAAGTTTGCGACGACGGCAAGAACGACGGCAGCTACGGCAGTTGCACTTCGGACTGCAAGGCACGCGGACCGTACTGCGGTGATTCCAACACTCAGACCCCGCAAGAAGCCTGCGACAACGGCGTGAACGCCGTCACCTACGGCAACTCCACCGCGCAGTGCGCGCCGGGCTGCAAGATCGCGCCATACTGCGGTGACTCAATCACCTCGAACGGTGAAGAGTGTGACGACGGAGCGAACAACGGCAAGGGCTACGGCTATTGCCTGGCCGGCTGCAAACTCGGTGATCGCTGCGGCGACGGCAAGAAGAATGGCAACGAGCAATGCGACGACGGTGTGAACAACGGCACCTCGGGCAGCCTGTGCCAGACCGATTGCTCCTTCAAGTGCGGCAACGGCAAGCTCGACGCGGGTGAGCTGTGCGATGACGGCACCGCCAACAACACCGGCCTGTACGGTAAGTGCAAGGCGGACTGCACGCCCGGCCCGTACTGCGGCGATGGCTTCCAAAGCGACGACGAAGTGTGCGACGACGGCAAGAACGATGGCAGCTACGGGACCTGTGATCCTGGCTGCAAGTCGGCGAGCTACTGCGGCGACGGCAAGATCACGAACCCGCCCGAAGTCTGCGATCTCGGTCCGGCGAACAGCGCGAGCGCCTACGGACCGAACGCATGCAGCGCGCGTTGCTTGCCGGCTCCGTACTGTGGCGACAAAGCAGTCCAAACCAGCTTTGGCGAAAAGTGCGACGACGGAAAGAACGACGGCACGCCCGGCTCGTGTACCTCGGATTGCAAGGCGTTCGTGCCGCTATCCACCTGCGGCAACGGCAAGCTGGATGCGTCCGAACAATGCGATCACGGCACAAATAACGGCAAAACCGGCGACAGCTGTGACAGCCATTGCCGCTTCCGTTGTGGCAACGGCATCAAAGACGCCGGTGAAGCCTGCGACGACGGCGTGAACAACGGTGCCTACGGCACTTGCAAGTCGGACTGCTCGTTGGCCCCGTACTGCGGTGACGGCGTGAAATCCAACAACGAAGCTTGTGACGACGGCGCCGGAAACGTCGCGCTTGCCACAGCTTACGGCAAGACTGTGTGCACTAGCGTCTGCAGCAAAGCCCCGTATTGCGGTGATGGTCACGTGCAAGCGGCGTTCGAAGACTGCGACGGCAGCCTCAATTGCAGCGCGACGTGTACTGCGAGCGTGCTGCACTGAGGCACACGCGCCGAACAGGTGCGCTAAGCGACGTGCGAGATCTGCGGACTGGGCGGCGCGGTCGACTCGAGCTTCGAACAGCCGAGGCGAACGCGCATGCCTTCGGCGTAGTCGAATAAGCACGCAAGTGCGCCCGACGGATCGCGATCACGTAGCGGGCTCAACTGCCACAGATACGGCAGCAGCTCCCGAAACATCTCGAACGCGATGTCATGCCCATGCGGAAGTTCGAGCAAGCGATCGATGGCTTCCAAGTCCTGAACGCAGCGACGAAATGGATCCATAATCACACCAAAACACGCCGCAAAAATAAGCTCAAGGTGGCAAATGGCAACGAGCTGTTGTGCGGGTGATTGTTTCGAACTTGGCCCCGTGCTCGCGAGCGGCGTGAGGGGCAATATCCGACAGCTCCTCACCGTGTGGGCTAGCTCGGAGCTCGGAGCTCGGAGCTCGGAGCTCGGAGCTCGTTCAACCGCGCTTGATGCGCGCTTCTCGTCGCGCTCGTCGCTCGTCCTCGCCACTGAAGCGCCGACGCTGCACGCGCTCCGACGCGAGCCGCACGGCGATCGAGAGATCATCGCCGATCGAGCCTTGAATGCGGGCGATCGTAGTGATGGCGTGATCCGCGAGCCGCCAGGCTTCCGCGTGAGCTGCGGCATCACCCTTGCGGATTGCGAGCGCTAGCGCCTGCCGAAGCCGCGCCCCTGCACCTTGGAGCTCGCGCGCGTGCCCCAGATTCCCCCGTTGCCGCTGAAAAGCGTACAGGGCACGCACGATCCCCAGCAGATCGCGGACCGTTTCGATCGGCAGCGGGTTAGGGGCCCGCGCGGTGAATTCGGGCGGCTTGGGTGGCACGGTCGATCCAGGGGAGCACGTTTGGACGTGCGCTGGAAGACAGGCCGGGCGAAAGATTCGCGCAGGGAAATGTGCGGTCCTGTGCGCGGGATTGGGTGGCCACGATGGATTACTCCCCCACGAGCTTCGGCAAAGTCGTGTCAGCGGTGGCGCGACCGCTCGTGGCGGCCTTGAACGTCATGGTGCCCGGCACGCTCTCGCGACCGAAGAAGTCCGCTTGCAGATCGAGCCAGCTCATTTCTGCGTCCGAGAGGCGCTGCTGCGAATAGACGGCGTAGGCCAAGCTGAACGTCTTCTGCGAGTCCGCGTAGGCAGGGACGCGCGCGCCATGTTTGGCGACGATTTGCTCGATGGTGGTCGTCATCTTCGTACCAGATACGATTACGGCGGTATCGGTGGTTTTCACCACCTTGGCATCTTGCATGGTGATGATCGGCGCGATCTCGGTCGTGGGCGCGAGCCCAGCCAAGTACAGCTCGATGGGCGAGAGCGGAGTCTTGGTCCAATCGTTGCCGGCGTCGGCGAAGAAGCCCATCGAATAGGTGCCATCGTTGTTGTCGACGAAGGTCTTGGGATCGAATCCGCCGAGCACTCCGTAAGTCCCTGCAAAGCCCCAGTGTTCGCCGTCGTAGTAGAAGCCGAGATCCTTACTCAGATACACGCCCCACTGGTGCATGATCTCGTGATTCAACGGGACGAACAGACCATAGTCGAGGATCAGGCCCGCCTTCAGCTTCGCGGACTCCGCACCCCAGGCCGGATTGGCCGTGTACGTGTCCAAGCCGATGCCCGCGACGTCGGAACTGGCCTGAAAATGCACGCCCGCGAACGAACCGCGCGCGGCCGTCTCCGGAAACACGATCACGAAGTCGACGTCGCCTGGGATCTTCTCGAGCACGGGCTTGAATAGGCCCGGCAGTGTCGGGTCGGGATCGTTGACGATGAACCGGCGCTTCAGCTGCACTGCCACTTTGGGGTCCACGATGTTCATCAGGTGGGGCGTCCTCTGCAGTGTCGCGCTCAGCGGCTTCGCTTTCGAAAGCGAAGCACCGTCGACCACGCCCAGATAAAAGCCGAGCTCGCGCTGCACCTTGGGTCCCGAAGTCGCGCCCGGAGCCGTAATGCCGAGATAGCGCTCATGCGCTCCACCCGCGTCAGTGACGAGCAGCTTCAGAAAGACGACCCAATCACGCTCGCCAGTCGCGCAGCGAATGGCTTGGTGAGTGGTGATGCCACCGCGCGTCCAGATCCCATCGTGCGCGAAACGATCGCCGTGCGTTCCGTCGTCGTACAGGGCGAGCTCGGCGTCGCCCAACGCCTTCCCGTCGATTTCGAGCTCGTTGGGCAACACCGTCTTGTCGATGAAGTTCCCGGGGGTCTGCAGCGCGACGCGCGTCACGTTCTGGCCAGTGATGACGACCTCGAGTCGGGTTGCATCCTTGCCGTCGTTGACGATCGCGTGCGGATAGAAGCGTCCCGTCGCAACCTGCCAGCCCGCCACCGGATCCGTCGTGTCTGACGTGCCGTCTTGATCGTTGTCGGTGAGATCGGACTCCAACGCATCGATGACGCCATCATTGTCAGTATCCTTGGGCGCTTTCGGATCACCCACCTCGTCGGGATCCGAGAACCCGTCATCGTCCGTGTCCCACGATTGCGGATCGAGGGACAAAGCGCGCTCGGTTTGGTTGTCTAAGCCGTCGCCATCCTCGTCGCCCGTGGGGGCGAGCTCAACGCTTGCCATTCCGCCAGCGCCGGCTGTGCTCGAACCCGCGCCTCCGCCGACTGGCGAGCTACCCGCAGCGGGCACACTGTCACGAATGCCGCCCGCCGCATTGGCCTGACCAGCGCCACCCCCGCTTGCAGACGAGCTACCGCCCGACCCCTGACCGCCCTGAGCCGAGGGCGCTTTGGGAGTGCTCCCCGAGTCACCGCAGCCAAGCGTACCCAACGCCAATAGCAACCAGCACCCCGATGCTTTCATTGCGTCTCCCTCTACTCGCCGTGCTTGCGGCGCGCAACTGGAGCTGCGCGCAACAGCGAAGCAGCTCTTCTAGCAGCGAGAACCCACGAAGCGCGTTGCTAGCTAGCGATTGCATCGGCCGCAAAAGGCAAACACGTTGCGGAGGTAACTCTCGGGAGTGATGACCCGGGCCAGCGGAAGCCGCCGCCGTCCGCCCCGAAGTCAGCGTGACCGGCTCGTGCGGGGTCGCTATGCGGTCGACGACGCGGCGCGGTCACGATGCGGTCGACCGCGTGGGGCGAGGAGCCGGCGCGCGGGCCAATCGAGGTGGCCTAAGAAGCCTCGTTCGGAGCCTTGCGGCTCGAATCGAGGCTGTTTTCACTGCTGCGGTACCGAAGGTCGGACTTGAACCGACACGCTCTTTCGAGCAACGGATTTTGAGTCCGTCGCGTCTGCCAATTCCGCCACTTCGGCTCGTTCGTGGAGGTTCCTGTAGTTGCGTCCGTGGCCCTTGTCTAGAGGTTTGTCACTTGGGCGTCTCGGAGCGGTGCCGTCCGGCCGAAGGTCTCGGCTTTCGGGGGATCGGCTGGGCGGGTACCCTGGCAGGGACATGTTCACTTGCGAGCGCTGCGGCGCGGGTTTGCCGGCGCATACCGACCAGTGTGGTTACTGCGGGACCGTCTCGGGGCCAGCCCGAGCCGCGCTGGCCGCGGAGGCGGCGCATCGCGCGCAGCAGCAGCAAGCGATGAACGCGCAAGTTGCGTTGGTGAAGGTGAAGCTCCAGGGGACCACCGAGCAGGCGGCGAGCCGCGCGTTGATGTGGGGCCTGCTCAGCTTCGTCTTTTTCTGTCTGCCGATTTTCAATGTACTCGCGTTCTTGTCGTTCAAGCGAGCTCAAGCTTCGGCGCGCGAGGCGGGCAGCGCAGTGCCGACGCGCGCAACGGTCGGGTTGCTGTGCGCGGTGTTCACTGGGCTGCTGTGTGTCGGTAGTTGGATTTGGATGATCACTGACATCCGCGCGGACAACGCACGGATCGAGGCGCGCAAGACGGAGCTGACCAAGCAGATCGCGGCGCACCCCGAGGGGCCCGCTCTGGATCGTCCGTTCGCGTGCGCGCTGGCGGAACTGTATGTCCTGACCAACGGCTATGATGGCTCGACGAACACCGGGCAGTTCCGCGACGTGGATTGTGCGGGTGCGATCAGGGTGCTGAATGGTCGGGCGGAAATGCCGGATTTCAAATTCCGCACTTCATCGAGTGATGCGCAGAAGAGCGCGACGATTTGCTTCAAGCTTGGCGCGCGTTGGTTCGTGCAAGAGGCGCGTGCCACGAGCTGCGAGCTGAAGTGAGTTGCTGGTCCGCACTCGGCTGCGCTGCGGGAACCCAACCAAACCTACCGCGTGAACTAGCGCGACTTTTCGCAAATCAGCAGCGCGTCGTCGAGTTCGTATAGGCCGCTGTCGGAGTCGCCGAATGACAAGTACGGCGTGCGCGACACGGTGAGCACGTTGAACCCGAGTGGTTCGAGCTCGCGTTCGACGAGCGCGTTGATTGCGGCTTCCCAGCTCGGCTCTGCACAGGCGAGTCGTTCGAGTGGCTCGGGCGTGGTGTTGCCGCTGAAGAAGAAGGGATTGTAGGGCAGGGCTAGGGCGAGCAGCAGGCGTCCACCGGGGTTCAGGTGGTGGTGCATGCGTCGCAACAATTGTCGGGGGCGCGAGGTGCGGTCGAGCACGTTCAGGCACGTGATCAGGTCGAAGGGTTTGCCCGGCAAATCGCGCTCAGCCAGATCGATCTCGTGGCATTCGAGGCCGGAGCGACGCAGGCGTTCGGCCATGTTTCGCGACAGTTCGGTGGTAACTACGTGCTCGGCCAGCGAGAGCAGGGTTTGGGTGACGTTGCCTGAACCTGAACCGACGTCCAAGAGCCGCGCGACCGGCTGCGGGCCCAGCAGCAACCGCCAATGTTCGGTGCTGGCGACGAATAGCGGATACATGTCGAGCAGCCCGTTCACGTCGAAATCGGACATGAATTGGCGCAGGAAATGATGCAGCTTGGTGCGCCACCACGAGTGTCGGCCGCGCTTTGCCTGCTCCAAGAAGGCGTCGGTCGCGGCGTCGCGGCTGAGCTTCACGAAGCGATCGCGAAGCCGAGGCGACAAAGCGGCGACATCCGCGTCGTAATACAAATCGAGGATGGCGGTCGCTCCAATGCCAGATCCGGTGGGAGATCCGCTGGAAGATGCGCTGGGAGTGGCAAGCTCTGCGGCCGGCTTCATGTCGTTCACGTTTGATGATGCCAATCGAAACCAATCGCTCGCTGAGTTTGTCGAGCTTTATGCGAGGAGAGCGCCAAAGGCGAGGGCGCTGCCACAAAAACGCCAAAGTGCGCGCTTGGGCGTTGACAGAGCGAGCTACTGCATCGAGATTTCCGAGCCGGAAACCAGGCAACCCTAGGAGTCAGCAATGGCAATTGAAGTACCCCCGCTCCCGTACGCGAAAGACGCGCTCGAGCCGGTCATGAAGCAAGAAACGTTCGACTACCACTACGAGAAGCATCACAAGACCTACGCGACCACGCTCAATGGTCTGATCGCCGGCAAGCCGGAAGAGTCGAAGAGCCTCGTCGAGATCATCAAGTCGAGCTCCGGGCCCTTGTTCAACAACGCGGCGCAGGTTTGGAACCACACGTTTTTCTGGGAGAGCATGAAGCCGAACGGTGGCGGCGCGCCGCCCGCGGGTCCGGTTGCGGATCTGATCGCCGGCATGGGCGGCTACGACAAGTTCAAGGCCGATTTCATCCAAGCCGGCTTGACCCAATTCGGCTCGGGCTGGGCCTGGCTCGTGCTCGACGCCGGCAAGGGCAAGATCGTGAAGACGCCGAACGCCGAGACCCCGCTCACCACGTCGGACGTGCCGCTGCTCGTGTGTGACGTGTGGGAGCACGCGTACTACATCGACCACCGCAACAATCGAAAAGGCTTCTTGGAAGCCTTCCTCGACAAGCTGGTGAATTGGGATTTCGTGGCCAAGAACTTGGCTGCCGCGAAGTGATGAGCTGAGGGCGCGTCTCGCGCCTTCAGGGACGGAAAGAGCGGCTTCGGTCGTCGTCGGGGGATTCTCCCCCGCGCCCGCTGGAGTGAATCCAGCGGGGCTCCACCCCCGAGTTTGGGGCCCCGGCCCCAAACCTCGGCGGACGAAGCCGCTCACGTCTCCACTTTGCGTTCTTTCGCGCGCATTGCGCGCGGTGCAATCAAGCGTTCGTGTTGGCGGCGGTGCTCGCGGGGCGCACCGGCAAGATCGGCGCCCAGACCAAGCGCGAAAGCAGCGAGTCGTCGATCAAGAGACCGCGATCACTGAAGCGCAGCAGGTTCTCGTCACCGTCTTCGTTCCATTCGCCGACGAACAGGATGCCAACGCCGCTCTCGTTGTAACCGAGTTGCACGATAGCATTCTTGAGCCAGCGACCGCCGCCTTCGAACTCGAGCGCTTCGGGCAAGACGTAGAAGCCTTCCGAAGGCAATTGCTTCAGGGTCTTTGCCCAGCTGGCGGAGCGCAGCGGCGTGATCGGCTCGCGCCAGAACCAGCGGTTGCGTCGGTTGTCAGCGGGGCGCACGACGAACTTCACGCCGCCGTTCGACGGTTGTCCGACGTAGACGAGGCAGCCCGCGGGAAAAGCGGCTTCGTTGCCGGGCAGAGGTTGCGTGGTTCGGTATAGGCCTGGATCGGGAAGGTCGAGCATCGCGGGGCAATTTACCCGAATCGCTGCGGTCGACAAG
This sequence comes from Polyangiaceae bacterium, assembly GCA_035634635.1. GTDB lineage: Bacteria > Myxococcota_A > Polyangia > Polyangiales > Polyangiaceae > PMG-095. The sequence continues at coordinate 41,805 of DASQCO010000041.1, read as the reverse complement.
GGCCGCCCCCGCGCTCGAAATCACGCCAGCGCGGTGGAGCGAGGCGCCGTGATAGCGTCCAAGGCGCGAAAGCGACAGCCAGGATACGTCGCGATGGAGCTTTTGATGGCAGCCAAGAAGAGCACGACAAAACCGAGTTCCCCCAAAGCCGGCTCGCCGGTGAAGCCCGCTAAGAAGGCCGCCACGGCCAAAGCGCCAGCGTCCGCGACCAAGAAAGCCAGCACTAAGTCGGCCGTCGCGAAGGCAGCGTCCAAAGCCAAAGCGGAACCCGCCGCGTCGAGCGCGGGGCTCACCGAGGGCAGCAAGGCGCCGTCGTTCTCGCTGCCCGACGAAACGGGAACGGTGGTCAGCTCGGCGAGCCTCGCGGGCAAGCCCTACGTCATCTACTTTTATCCAAAGGACGACACGCCAGGATGCACGAAGGAGGCCTGCGACTTTCGCGACAACCTCAAAGCATTCAACAACGCGAAGGTGCGCGTGCTTGGTGTGAGCCCCGACGATCCGAAACGCCACGCGAAGTTCAAAGAGAAGTACGGCCTGAACTTCACGCTACTGTCCGACGTCGACAAGACGCTCATCAGCGCGTACGGCATCTGGATCAAAAAGCTCAACTACGGTCGCGAATACATGGGCGTCCAACGCAGCACGTTCATCGTCGACAAAGCCGGCAAGATCGCAAAAGCGTGGAACGGCGTACGCGTGCCCGGCCACGTGGAAGCGGTACTGGCCGCGCTCTGAGCGGACGGCGTTCGGCGCTAAAACCAGCCCCGATTGCGGCTCCCAGCGGACCGCCAAGTCGCCAGGCCGCCAAGAAGAAGGGGATTGGGGTCCCGATCTGCGTCGAGGCACGTCGTGGATATTTCGCCCCTCGCCATAGATCGTGAACCCCCAAATCTAGGCGTTGCTCCTAGCTTCCGCGTCGGACGCGCCGAGCTGCGCACTTGGCGGCTTGGCGAGACTTGGCGGCCTCTCAAGAAGCCGTTCTGCTTCGCGCCTGGTTCGTTACGCAGCCGGCGGGGGGTAGCTCGGGGCTCGCTTGAGGCCGGCCTTGAGGTTGACGCTCGAGTCGGGGGGCCAGGTGACTGCGGGCATGGGGTAGGCGGGGCGGGCGAAGAGGTAGCCTTGGCCGTAGTGGACGCCGATGTCCTGCAGCGCGATGAATTCTTGATCGGTCTCGATGCCTTCGGCCACGACCATTGCGTCGAGATCGACGCACATGCGGACGATGCCGGCGACCAGCTTTCGCTGACGCTCGTTGCGATCGAGGTTGATGATCAGCTCTCGGTCGAGCTTCACGATTTTGGGCTGCAAGTCCAAGATGCGCTTTAGGTTCGAGTAGCCGGCGCCGAGATCGTCGACGACGAGTTCGACGTGGCAGCGCGAGCGCAGCTCGCGCAGCACGTTCATGCACAACTCGTGCTGGGTGAGGGGCATGGCTTCCGTCACCTCCACGTAGAGCACGTGGTCGTGGCCGAAGATGGGGTCGTCCGGGCGAACGATCCAGGCTTCATGCAACTCTTGGGGGTGAACGTTGAGGAACAGCGGCTTGCCGGCGCTGAGCGGCACGGCAATCTCGCGGATCATTCGCCCGAGGCGACCGGCGCAGCCGACCTCCAAGGCGCGCTCGAACAGCACGAGCGGGTTCTTCAGCGCGGGGACGCCGCAGCGCACGAGTGCTTCGTGCGCGAACAGTTCACCGGCTCGCATGTCGACGATGGGTTGGAAGACGACGCTCAGATCGTCCGGGGAAACCAGGCGTTCGAGCGCGAGATGCGAGGCACGGCGGGGACCCGGAGCTGGCATCGCTTGTGGTGCGTCCGACAAACGATTCGAGCGCGGCACTGGGCGGGGCGGGGCATACGAGGTCAAGGTGAGTGGCTCCTTGGTGCACTTGGCACGCAAGCGGATCTCTAACTGTTGACCACTTTTAACACTCTGTCACTTCGGCTTCAATGGATTGTGAAACCAGTTTCAGTATCAGCTCGGCATGAAACAGGCAGTTCGAGCGGGCGCGTGCTCGCGTGCGCGAAAGCCGCCAGCGAAACCTCGTGCTTAACGGCATCCCGCAATCGCCTTACAAAGACGCCACAAATTCCATCCTTAGGGGTGAGTATAATCACGGACTCGGTCTAAAGCGCTGTCCCAGCACGCCAGGGACGCGCAACTATTGCGTGAGGGGTTCAATGAACTCTCGATTAGGGGTGAGCGAGTTGTGCAATCTGTCCGCGCGCGGGAGTGGTCAGTTGTCGAATGACCACGCGAGAAGTGAGAGCGATCGCAGAGTTCCGCGATTTTGATTTGCGCGCTTCGTGCATCGGCGTATGCCCGTCTTTCAAAGATGAAAGTGCGACTTCTCCATACATTCTCGCCTTCAGCACCCGGCCGATCCAACGCTCTCGCTCGGTCGCTAGCCTTCGGCCTCGGCGCGCTGCTGCTCGCGATCGTCTCATCCGGATGCAAAAAGCAGAGCGCGGTCAGCGCGGAGAAAGCCAAGACCGATGTAGTTGCGTTGGCGCAAGCTGCACACAACGACGTTGCCGAGGTTCGTTCGGGCTTGCCCCAAGGAGCAAAGTTTCTGCTGCCGATTTTCGCCACAGGAAAGCCTGCCTCGGATGACCCCAAAGGCGCCCGCACGGCGCTCGACACCGCGCGTAACAAAGTTCAGGACCTGCGCGTGTCGAAGGGCACGTTCTTCGCGGTGTCGGGCACGGACGGGATCGTGATCCGGAACGATCAAGACCAAGATCTGATGGCCGGGCACGCGCTGCTCAGCGCGTTCCCCGAACTCAAGACGGCGCTCGGCGGCCAGTACGTGGAGACGCGAGGGTCCTTGCCCGAAGCGTCGGGGGTGCGCGGGCGCGAGGACGGTCAGTGGGTTGCCGCGCATCCCGTGCTGAGTGGCACCGAGGTGAAGGGCTTGTACGTCACTGGCTGGTCTTGGGCCGCGTATGCACGTCGCTTGGAGTTCGCGCTCGCCTCCAATCTGCGCGGCGCGCTCAAAGAGGGCGAGAAGCTGCCGCTCGTTTACGTGTATCTGGTCGTCGGCAAAGATGTGTTCGGCGCGCCCGTCTCGCCGGAGGTCAACGCGCGCGCGATCGCGCAACTCTCACCGCTTGCGAACGCGTCGGCGACTACGCCCACGTCGTTCGAACTCGAAATCGCCGGACGTGAATTTGGGCTCGGTGTCGAGCTCGCGCCCGACTTGGGCAAAGACGTGGCCATCGCGGTTTTGCGCAGCGAGACCTGAAGCGTCTTTCTCAGCGCTCGGCTTCGCCGTCCGTGTCGGCGCTTGGATCGGTGTCGCCGGGGGCGTCTGTGTCGCTGGGCGCGCTCTCGACCGGCTTCTTGCGCTTTCGCTTCTTACGCGGCGGAGGCAGTTCGAAAACGATCGCCGGGTCCGGGCCTAAACGACCAAAGCGGTGCAGGCCGACGATCAGCAGCAACACGCCCGCGACCACGAGCCATTTGCCGAAGTCGGCGTACTCGCTCAGCGAGGCGGCGATGCCTACGGCCGCACAGATCGCGGCGCCTTTGATCAGGCTCGGGGTGCTGGGTCCGGTGAAGCGAGAGCGCGCGCTGACGGTCAGGGCCATTTTTCTTTGTGTGCACGCACCAGAAAGTCGTGCACGTCGCGTTTGAGTCTGAGTTCGGTGGCGACGCTGCCGGCGTCGCCTTCGACGGCGCGCTCGTCGTACATGTAATCCGTGTCTTGCAAGACCAGGACGCGCGCGTCGCCATCGGCGCCCAAGCCTGACACGAGCTGCAGTGCGTCGCCCATGGCAGGGTCCCGCGGCGGCAAGGTGGTGCCGAGGGAGATGCGCTCCGCTGCGGTTACGTAGGCCACACCGTACTTTCGGTCCTGCCCGTTGACGTCGACGTGGAGCGACTGTGTATCGGATAGGGCGAGGCTGCCGCCGGGCACGCCGCGGTCATGCTCGTCGCGGAAGGCGTCACCGATCAACTCGATGGCGCGCCGCTCGTCGAGCGGGCGGCTGGGGTTCACTGTCCGGGGCGGCGGTCCGCTGCAGGCCAGCGAAACGAGCGCGGCAGCGAGCGCCAGCGCCGGGCGAGAGCCGACCATTGCCAACATCCGCCGCAAACAGTAGCCAAGTGCCCCGGCTTTCGCTAGCTGTCTCACGCCATGCGGTCCGCCTTTCCAGCGCTCAGAGCGCTTGCCCTCGCCGGCCTCGGCCTGCTCGCGGGCCTGGCTGCCGGCTGCGCGGAAGCCCGTTTGCCGGACCCGAAGCTTGCGGCCATGCGCTATGCCGAGGCCGCGCGTGTGGGCGATTCTGAGCGCATTTATGCGCTGCTGAGCAGTGAGGCGCAGCGCGACTACGGCCGCCAAGGGACCCGGCGCTTGGTGGAGCAAGCGAAGACCGAGCTCGCTCGACAAGGGGCAGCGCTGCTGTCGCCCGCAGCCCGCGTCCAGGCCTCGGCCGAGATTCGTTTCGATGACGGGGAAAGCGCGCTGTTCGATCTGGAGGACGGTGCATTTCACCTCAGCTCGCTCGGGACCGTGCCCAGTCGGCCCAGAAGCCCTTCCGAAGCGCTAGGTGACTTTCGGCGCGCATTGGCTCGCCGCAGCTACCCCGCGCTGCTCGGCGTGCTTTCTGCGGAAACACGCCAAGCTTTGGAAGGGGATATGAAATCGCTGGTCGAGGGCTTGGAAAATCCGGAGACTTTGGACGTGAAAGTTTCCGGCGACAATGCCGTGGTGCAGGTGCCTGGCGGTCATCAAGTGAAGCTGCGTCGCGAGGCCGGCGTTTGGCGCGTGCAGGACTTCGATTGATGGCCGGACGTTTCTCGCGCCGAATTGCGCTCGCGGCTCCGCTGTCGCTCTGGCCTTTGCGCGCTTTCGCGTTCGGTGATGGTGGCGCCTTCAATCCACGCCTGTTGCGCGCGGGAATCAGCCAGCCGCTCGGATTTCGTACCTCCGGGGCTGGGCGCTGGGCGTGGGAGCTCGTGCGCAGGACCAGCGCGCCAGCGCGCTTGGTTCCGTCCCAGATTTGGGCCGCGGACTCCGCGCTGCAAGCCGAGCCATTCGCGATCTGGGCGGGTGATGAAGATCCTGGGCCGTTGTCGGCGGCCGAAATACGCGGGCTGACGCGGTTCATTCGCCTCGGCGGGGTACTCGTCGTCGATGACTCGTCCCCTGACAAGGGGAACTTTGGTCGCGGCGCGCAACGCGAACTGTCGCGCGTGTTGCCGGAGTCTGCGCCGGTTCGGTTGGATCCGAGCCACGTGATTTTCAAGACGTTCTACATCGTGGATCGACCTGTCGGCCGCGTGCTCGGCCCACCAGAGATCTCGGCCATCGTGCGGGGCAAGAACGCACAAGTGATTTTTCTGCAGCACGACTTGCTCGGCGCCCTAGCGCGCAACGGTGAGGGCTTCGCGATGCCGACCGAGCCAGGCGGCGTCGCGCAACGCGAGCGCGCCGTGCGCCTGGCGGTGAACCTCGCGATGTACGTGCTGTGCTCTGACTACAAGGACGATCAGGTGCACGCGCCGTTTTTGATGCGGCGCCGGGCCCGACAGAAACCATGACTCTGGCCGCGTTGGCGCTCGCCGAGGGCGTACCCCAGTTCACGTTATTTGCCGTGCTGGCGCTCGCCTTGGCATCCCTTGGGTTTTTGGGTTTCGAGCTGCGGAAGCGTGAAGGCGCGGCCGTCTGGGTTTTGCTTTCGGGGGTGCTCGCGTTGCTGCTCGTCGCCGCAGCGGTGTTGCGCCCCGCGCGCGTGAACACGCGCGGCGTGAGCGTGGGTGCGAAAGTCGTCGTATTGGTCGACCAATCTCGGCGCTTGCTTTTGCCGAGCGAGGGCAAGACGCGACGCGAACTCGCGCTGCGCGCCGCGGATGCCGTGAGCAAGCACTTTGCTGGCGCGCGCGTGGCATTGCGCGCTTTTGGCACCAGCGAGCTTCGTCCCTTGGTCGTGACCGACGCGCTCTCGCAGATCAACGCGAGCGAGCTCTCGGACGAGAGCGACCTCAGTGGCGCGCTGAATACGCTCGCGCAAGAGCCGGGTGAGCGACCCAAAGCGATCGTGGTCGTCAGTGACGGCCGCTTCGCGCGGCCCGGCGCCGCCCAAGACGAAGCGTCCCTGCGCGACCTCGCAGCGACGGTGGGCGCGCCGATTCACACCGTTGCCGTCACCGAACAGGCCCCGCGCGACGCGAGCATTCGTTCGATCCGCACCTCGGGCGCGACGGTGGCGCACCAAGCCCTGGCGCTCACGATTGAGATCGGTTGTGGCGGAGGGCTCGCTTGCGGAGAGGTTCCGGTGACGGCGCGCGAGCTGCGACAGGGCGTCGAGCCATTCGTTTTGGCCTCGGGGGTCGCGAAAATGACCGGCGAAACCGCGACGGTCGAGCTCAGCATCACCCTCGACCGGGCCGGCGCTCGCCTGGTCGAAGTGACTATCGAGCCGCCCGAGGGCGATACGATCCCCGAGAACAACACCCGCATCCTCACCTTCAGCGTGACTCGCGATCGTCTGCGCTTGCTGCACGTCGCGGGCCGACCGACGTATGACGTCCGTGCGTTGCGCATGTGGCTGAAGAGCGACGAGTCGATCGACTTGATCGCATTTTTCATCTTGCGAACGGACGAGGACAACACCGAGACCAGCGAGGACTCAGAACTTGCGCTGATTCCGTTCCCCGTCGACGAGCTGTTCACGGAACACCTGCCGAGCTTCGACGCTGTGATCCTGCAGGACATCGACGCCGTTCAATACAAGCTGCTCCGGCATCTTCCAGCGCTCGCCAACTACGTGCGCGGAGGTGGCGGCTTGATCATGGTCGGCGGCCCTGCTGCGTTTTCGGGCGGCGGATACGCGCGTTCTCCGTTGGAAGCAGTGCTGCCCGTGGAGCTGACCAGCGGTGAGCCCTTCGATACGGCGGACTTCGTGCCGCGCTACACCGAGGCCGGGCGCTCGGCGCCGGTGCTGCGCGGGCTCACCGAGCTGTTCGCCGACGAACTGCCGACCTTCACCGGTTCGAACACCTTGGGCCCCGCGCGGCCCAACGCGATCACGCTCTGGGAGCATCCGGATCGCCGCGCGGGCAAAGTGCCCATGCCGGTGCTTGCTTTGGGCGAGTCCGGTGACGGCCGTTCGATCGCGCTGGGCGTCGATGGGACGCACGCGCTGGCCTTCAGCGAGTTCGCCGAACGCGCGGCGGGTCGCTCGTATGGCGCGCTGTGGGACGGCCTCGTGGGCTGGCTGATGCGCGATCCGCGCTATGAGGCGTTGCGCTTGGAGCTGGCTGGCCCGTGCATAGCGGGACTGCCGGCAAAATTGCGGCTCGTGCGCTTGCCCGGCGCAACGGGAGACGTCTCACTTCAGCTCACGCGCCTCGGTCCGCAGCGCACACCAGTGCTGACCAAAAACCAAAAGGAGCCGGCGCCGGGTCCGCTCGAACTCGAACTGGGCGTGCTCGAAGTCGGGGGCTATTCCGCGAGCGCGCGCGTTGGCGCGGCGCCCCCCACTCGTTTCGACTTTGCTTGTGAGCGCGGCGGCCCTGCCTGGAGTGACTCGCGCCCGGATCCCGAACGGCTATCGCGCATCGCCAAAGCGAGCGGTGGGCGCTCCGTCAATGCAGCACACGTGACCGATCTGCCGGTGCCCGATCCGATCGAGGTGGCGGCGGAACGAAGCAGCGTGCCCTTGCTACCCGCGTGGGCGTGGACGCTCGCGGCGTCGCTGGCGTTGGGCGGACACTGGTACGCGCGCCGGCGTCAGGGGCTGCTCTGACATTTCGGACAATAGTACGTCGAGCGATGGAGCGCCCCCTGGCGCTGCATGCGCACGAGGTTGCCGCACGCGCGACACGGCTCGCCTGAGCGCCGATACACCCAATAGCCACCGCCCATGCGCCCGGTCGTCGTGCGCTCCGCAGAACCCGGCCGCGCGTTCTGGCGCAGCAACTCCCGCGCGGTTTTGACGACCCGGGTGAGCGTTGTGCGATCGAACTCGGAAACCGCTCGAAACGGGCTCGAGCGGCATACGAACAGCGTCTCCGACTTATAGATGTTGCCGATGCCGGACAGCGCGGTTTGCGTCATCAGCGCTTCGCCGAGCGAGAGTTCAGCGAGCGCTGCGAGCCCATCGACCGCTCGTTCGAGATCGAACTGATCGGGGATCAGATCTGGGCCGAGCCCGGTCAGGTACGGATCGGTGCTCTCAGCTCCTTTGGCGAGCAAGCGCACCGTGGGCGCTGCGAAGCAAACCGCGAGTGCATCCGCTACCTCCAAAATCACCCGCGCTTGATGCTCCGGGCGCTGAAAGCGTTCGCCCGGTCGATACACGTGCCACGAGCCGCGCATCTTGAGGTGGGTGTGCAAAACGCGACCATCATCGAAGCGAATCAGCAGGTTCTTGCCCTGCGCACTGACCTTTTCGACCACGCGCCCCCCAAGCTCGGCGTGAGCAATCGCTGGCACCGAGGAGCGGACGCGAACCACGCGTTGGCCTTCGAGTACGCGCGCGAGCGTGTGCGCGGTGCGATGAAGGGTGTCACCCTCCGGCATCGGCTTCGTCGAGATCAGTAGGGATTTCTGGCTCGAGTTCCGGATCGAGCTCGAAGCCGCGGTCGCGCAGGTTCAAGAGCAATCCGCCGCCCACCGCCACGAATCCGGCTTCGCGAAATGCATTCGCGTAGGCATGCTCGGCCGCGGGCGCTCCGTCGAGGGTCGCGATTTGAAATGCGCGCCGAAGCGGTTGCGCGCGGGCCCACGCAGCCAGAGCATTGGCCAACGCGCGTTCGCGCTGCGCACTGGGCTCCTGACCGAAGGTGAGCAGCGCGCCAGCGACTTGCAGATAGCCGATCAGCGCGCCGCGGTAGAGCACGACGAATGCCCCCGCGCTGCGTGACAGCCGCCCAGCGACGCTGCTCGCCTCGGGCCAGGGCAAGAGCGCGCCGTACGGGCTCGCGGGATCCACAGCGGACAGCACCTGCGCGCGTGGGGCGTCGTCCTTGGGGGTGCGCTGGGCCCGCAAATCTTCGTCGGCGCCAGGGAGGGCGAACTGCACGCCGCCGTGTCCAGCGACGAAGTAGCCCCGGCGAATGCGGCCGCTGGATTCCATCACTTTCAGGATCTCGTACACGCTAGAAAATCCGCCCTCGATCCCTTCGGCATGGGCGACCTCCCGGGTGACCACGCCGTAGCGCTCGAGCAACGCGCGGGCCAATGCGGTGCGGCGATCCGTGTCGCTCGGCGGCTCTGCCCAGCGCGCGCTACGCAGTGACCAGCGACCTTCACTGCCGGGCAGACGGCTCTGAGTCGAGCGACGGCTCGCGTGCAGTCGCGCGCTTCGGCCATCGCGTTTGCTCGACGTAGGGCGCAGCAAACTGCGCAACGCTTCGAGTGAATCATTGGTGACTTCACCCGCCCACACCATGTCCCAAAGCGTGCTCAGCACGTCATTGGGGAAGCCTCCCGTTTCACGCAGCAGCTCCGCGAAAAACACCGCGCCGCGGCGAGCGAGCGTGGCGCGAATCGTCGCGGCTTGCTCGGTTTCGAGGGGGGTGACCGTGCGCGCCAAGAGCGCCTCGTGTTCGGCCAGATACAGCGCGATTCGCCCGTCATTACTGCCAATTGGCTCGACCCCAGCCCAGACCACTTCACCGCTGCTACAGAGCGCGTCCAAATCGCGCGGTGTCATCCCGCGTACGCGCGCGGGCAGAATGTCTCGTAGTAACGCCGAGGCGGGCAGGGGACAACCTTCGAGTTGACCCACCGCGTCGAGCAGCGCTGCATCGCCGCGACGCGGATGAGTCGTCCCTTGGTACTCGAGCAAGAAGCGACTCAGGACGACGGGATCGACTGGCTCGACCTCGCGCCGAAGCTGCGCGAGCGATCGCTGCCGCAAAGTGCGCAGTACCTCGGCGTCGCACAACTCGTCACCGTGACCTCCAGCGAGGAAAGCACCGGCAACCAAGCGGCCGCTCTGGCGCAAGCGCGCGACCACCTCGGACACGCTCTGGTTGGATAAACCGTAGCGCGCGCTCAGCGCTGACTCGGGAAATGGGCCGTGATTGCGCGCATAGCGAGCGATGATTTGCGTCAAAGCGTCGGACACGGGCTCCAAGAATGCGTTGGGCGTGCCAGGCGCAGGCACGACGCCCAGCGCGTCTCGGTATCGTCCCGCGTCTTCGGCGGCGAGGTAGCGAGTTTCACGCTGGATCCGCGCCGGGAACACGCGGTGCTCACGCTCCAGCTGCTCGAGCCAGCGCTGGCCGTCTTCAGCGCTGATTGCGCGCTCGTAGACTTCACTCGGCGTGAGATCGCCGAGAGCGCGCAAGACGTCACATAAGGCGTCTGCGTCTTTCGCGGGGTAGCTGAGCTTTTGCAGGAAGCGCTCGTGTTCGGCGATGATCTCCGGATCGAGCAGGCTTCGCAGCTCGGTTTCTCCCAGAAGCTCGCGCAAGCGCTCGTGGTCGATGGTCAACGCTTGCGCACGTCGCTCGGCGAGGGGCGCGTCGCCTTCGTAGACGAAGTTGGCCACGAACGAGAACAACAGCGAGGCGGAAAACGGCGACGGCGCGAGCGTGTCGACAGTGCGCACGCGAACCCGACGTTTCTCGATGTCGCTGAGCACCGAGACCAGTCCGGGCAAGTCGAAGACGTCGCGCAGGCATTCGCGATAGGTCTCGAGCACGATCGGAAATGTCGGATGTCGTGCGGCGACGGCCAGTAAATCTGCGGCGCGTTTGCGTTGCGCCCACAGCGGCTGGCGGCGCGTGGGATGCCGGCGCGGCAAGAGCAACGCGCGCCCGGCGGCCTCGCGGAAGCGCGCAGCAAACAGCGAAGTCCCGTCGATCGCGCGGCTCACTCGATCTTCGACGTCCGCCGAGCTCGGCACGAACCAGTCGCTGGGCGGAGGCTCGTCGGACGCGGGAATGCGGAAGATCATGCCGTCGTCGGACCACACGGTCTCGATGTCTCCGACACGCCGAGCGCGCAGTGTTTCCGCAACGGCCGTGGCCCAGGGCGCGTGCACCCGCGATCCGAACGGCGTGAGCACGCACACCCGGTGGTCGCCGACTTCATCGAGGAAGCGCTCGATCACGATCACGCGATCGCTCGGCACTTCTCCGACGGCCGTCAGCTGTTCGTGCACGTACTCGGTCAGCGCGTGCGCCGAAGGGGTATCGAGATAGTACTGCCCGGTCAGCAACTGCTCGGCATCGCCCGCCGCGGCTTGCGCCAAAGTACGAGTCAGCGCACCGATGCTTTTGCCGAACTCGAGCGGTCGACCCGGTCGATCGCCGTGCCAAAAGGGCATCTTTCCTGGTTCGCCTGCAGCGGGCGAGACGAGCACGCGGTCGTGCGTGATCTGCTCGGCGCGCCACGAGCTGGCTCCGAGCAGGAACACTTCGCCCTCGCGCAGCTCGAACACCATCTCCTCGTCCAATTCACCCACGCGGCGTCCACCCTTGGGTCCGTCATCACCCAAAAGGAATACACCGTAGAGTCCGCGATCGGGGATCGTGCCGGCGTTGGTGACTGCGAGCCGCAACGCGAACGAGCGCGCGCGCACGGTCCCGTTCACGCGATCCCAGACCAAACGCGGTCGCAGATCCGGAAACTCATCGCTCGGATAGCGCCCGGAGAGCATCTCCAGCACTCCGTCGAAAGCCGAGCGCGGCAACTCGGAGAACGGCGCGGCTCCCCGCACCGAGCGATACAAGGTGTCGACCTCGTAGGGCTCCACCGCGCACATCGCGACCAACTGCTGCGCCAACACATCGAGCGGGTTTCTCGGGTAAAACGTGGCCTCGACCTGGCCCGAGAGCATGCTGCGCGTGGCCGCCGCAGTGGCCAACAGATCGGCCTTGTGCTTCGGCATCAAGACGCCCTCGGGCGTGCCGCCGACATGGTGCTGTGCGCGGCCGATGCGTTGTAAACCCGAGGCAATCGACGGAGGCGCCTCGATTTGCACCACCAGATCGACCGCGCCAATGTCGAGCCCGAGCTCGAGCGACGACGTCGCGACAATCGCGGGCAAGAGTCCGGACTTGAGCCGCTCTTCGATCACTTGTCGCTTCTCGCGCGCGACGGAGCCGTGATGGGCGAGCGCCAACTCTCGGCCGGCCAATTCGTTGAGCGCCGCGGCGAGGCGCTCGGAGAGCCTTCGGCTGTTGACGAAGATCATCGTCGTGCGGTGCTCGCGGATCAACTCCACGAGCCGCTCGTGCACCGCCGGCCAGACCGAGCGTGCGCCAGCGGGACCTCGAGCAGCCGGGCCGCTCGCGATGTCTCGCAGTCGGTCGGACTCGTTTGTCTCGGGCTCTGCGACGGGTTCGGGCAACTCGACGCTCAGGCGCAGCGGCTTCTTTTGTGCGGCGTCGATGATTGTGACGGGGCGTTGTGTCTGCTCACCATCGAAGCCCCCGAGCAGGCGCGCGACTTCTTCGAGCGGCCGCTGCGTCGCGGACAGGCCAATCCTTTGCAGCGGCTTTCCCGCGCGCAAGGCCTGCAGGCGCTCGAGTGATAGGAACAAGTGAGCGCCGCGCTTGCTCGCCACCAAGGAGTGGATTTCGTCGACGATCAACGTCTCGACTGACTCCAGGATCTTGCGCGTCTCGGAGGTGAGGAGCAGGAACAGTGACTCAGGCGTGGTGATCAGGATATCCGGCGGGGTGCGCCGCATGCGCGCGCGTTCCAGCTGCGGTGTGTCACCGGTGCGAACCGCCAAGGTTGGCACGCGGATGTCTTTGCCGAGCCTTCGAGCCGCTTCGGAGATGCCGGCGATGGGTGCCCGCAAGTTGCGTTCGATGTCGACCGCGAGCGCCTTGAGAGGCGAGACGTAGAGCACCCGACAGCGTGCCTCCTTGGGTGGCTCCGGCGAGTGCATGAGCTTGTCCACGGCCGACAAGAACGCCGCGAGCGTCTTGCCCGAGCCCGTGGGCGAGAGCAGGAGCGTCGAAGCGCCCGAGATGATCGCAGGTATTCCGAGTGCCTGCGCGCGCGTCGGAGCGCCCAGCGCGGTCTCGAACCAATCCCGCGCGGGGAGCGAAAGGTCGCGCAGAGGGTCGGCCGCCACGCCGCGAGTGTACCGCTAAGGCGACGGCGCGCTCTTCAAGATCCGCTGCAAGGCTGAAAGCACGTCCTTGAACAGCAGGGGCTTGTAGAAAAATGCCGCGACGTTTTGGGGCCGAGGTACGTCTTGCCGGTAGGTGGCGCTCGTAAAAATCACGGGAATATTGTCGAACCGCGAGTCGGCCAGCATTCTGAGGCACAGCTCACTGCCGTCCATTTTCGGCATTTTGTAGTCGGTGATCACGACGGCGATGGGCGTTTGTTCCAGCCGTAGCAACGCCTCCTCGCCGTCATTGGCCGTGAACACCTGAAAGCCTTCGCCTGTCAGCATCAACGCCAGCACTTCGAGCGAAGCATACTCGTCGTCGACGACCAGCACGTTGTGCGGTGGCGTCGCCATTGCCGACCTCTTCAAACGCCTTCCGGCGTACGCGCCGCGTTGGGGGCAGCCGGTGTCGTCGCCACTTCGACAGCGCTGGCCGCGTCCGGCGCGACTTCGATTCCTCGCTCGGTGAGGAAAAATTCGCGCGCAGCGCTCTCGTGCGCGCTCGCGCGCTGCTTCACGATCGAGAGCCTGCGGCGCATGCGGGCGCCGACCGTCGCATACTCGAGCAGGAACAGGTTCTCCACCAGAGCCGAAATGCCCTCGATGCGCATCTCCATCTCGGGTCCAGACGGCTTCAGGGTCTCATCGACCAGCAGCGTCGTGATCTCACGCGTTCGCAGCTCGTTGAGCAGCGCGGTGATGAAGCGAATGGTGCGCGCGGGGTCGATCGCCGCTTGGCGAAAGCCGTCGAGACTATCGATCACGATGCGCTTGGCGCCGATGCGTTCGACCTCGGTCAGCAAGCGAGCCCCCAAGCGGTCCAGCCCAAACTCGTAGGACGGCTGCCAAACGTGCGAAAACAGGCCGCTCGTCGCATGCTGCTCCAGGTCCAGTCCGACGCGCGCTCCGCCCTGTAAAACTCGATCCGGCGACTCATAGAAGCCGAACAGCAATCCCGGCTCACCCGCCTCCGCGCCGCTGTGCAAGAAGTGCAAGCCCAGCGTCGTCTTGCCGCTGCCGGAAAATCCGAGCGCGACGGAGGTCGTGCCACGCAGCACACCGCCGTGCAGCATCAGGTCGAGTTCGCGAATCCCGGTCCGGAGGCGTTGGTTGCTGGCGGGCGCTGGCCGCTCGGAGCCGTCGAGCAAATCCTCGAGCCGCGGATGAATCGAGACCCCATCCGAACCGATCTCCAATTCGTGGCGACCTAGCAGGTGTCGCGTGCCGCGAAACTTCAGCACTTCGATGGTGCGAAACGTGCGACGCCGAAACTGCTCGAACGACAGCTCGATCAGGCCATCGACCATGGTGTGCTCGGGATCGTTGGCATCCGCGGCGGTCATGTTGGCGAGCAAGATGGTGGTGCAGTTGGTCATTGCGCTCAACATCTGCAGTTCGACCACGAACTCTTTGAGCGCGACGTCGTTCTCGGCGATGGCACGGGCCGGGGAGATGCCGTCGATCACGAGCAGGGTCGCCTTCTCGTCCAAGATGACGCGCCGGACCATGTCGAGCAAGCCGCGCAACTTTTCATCACGCAACGCGCGGTAAGCGCCCACGTACGAGAGCCCGTTGTTGATCACATTCGGGTCGAAGAAGCTCATCGTGTGCAGATTCTTCAACATCGCGGCGTGCGACTCGGCGAGCAGCGTCATGTACGCGGCGCGTCCGCCCTGCTTGACGTGTTCGAAGCACAGTTGGTTGCCGAGCGTGGTCTTGCCGGTGCCCGGGCGCCCCATCACCAAGTAGATCGCGCCGCGCACCAGACCGCCTCGCAGCAGGGTATCCAGGCCAAAGACACCGGTCTTCGTGCGTTCCACCAGCCAGGCGCCGTCAGGTTGTGGTTGAGCAATGTCGGTCATGGGATTCGAGTCACACCTCGTCGCCAAAGTTTCACCAGGCCATCGAGCAAGCGCGGCGGATCGAGCGGCTTGCTCACGTGCATCTGAAAACCTGCCAGGAGCGCCAGGCGCGTGTCCTGTGCGCTGGCATGACCGGTGAGCGCCAGCGCCGGAATGAAGCCGCCAGCGCGCTCGCCCGATGCGCGCAGCCGGCGCATGAACGCGTAGCCGTCCTCTTCGGGCATGCCAACGTCGCAGATGATCACATCGGGCTGTCTCGCCCGAAGCGAATCCCGCGCCGCTTTTGCGGAGTCGACGACCGTGACCTCAGCGCCCTCGCGCTCCAGCAAGATGCCGAGCAACTCGCGCGCGTCCGGGTCGTCGTCGATCACCAACAGATAAGCGCCGCAAAGCTGGCGGCCCAATGGGGGCGCTGTTTCGCCGGTGGGCGGGAGCGAATCACTCGGTAGCAATGGCAATGACACGCTGAAGGTCGCGCCCTGACCTTCGCCGGCGCTGTGAGCAGTGATCGTGCCGTGGTGCGCTTCGACCAGGTAGCGAGCGATCGCCAGGCCCAGGCCCAGGCCGCTTCCGCGCGGGCGCGCGATCGGGTGACCCGCCTGGCGAAAGCGCTCGAAGAGCAGTGGCAGGAACTCCGCCGCGATGCCTCGACCGTCGTCGATCACCTGGACCAGCACGCGTCGACTCTCTTGCTGGATGCGAATCGCGATCTGTCCGCCGGGTTCGCAAAATTTGATTGAGTTGTTCAGCAGGTTCGCGAAGACCTGCTGAAGACGCTCGGGATCGCCCGAAACTTCGCTCGGGCGCGTGCCCAGGTCGGCGGTGATGCGAACTTGTTTGGCGATGGCTGCAGGCGTGACGGCCTCCAGCGCCGCCTCGATGGTCTTCGTCAGGTTGAGTGGCGCCAGCGTCAGAGACAGCTTGCAGCTGATGATGCGCGAAACGTCCAGCAGGTCCTCAATTAACCTCGCCTGGTGTTTGGCGTTACGCAGAATTGTCTCGATGGCGCGCGCGTGCTCGGGTGGTGCGAGGGTGCCCGCTTGTAGCAAATGCGCCCAACCCGAGATCGCGTTGAGCGGTGTGCGCAATTCGTGACTCAGGGTGCCGAGGAACTCGTCCTTGATGCGATTTGCTTCCTCGGCCTGGACACGGAGCGCGCACTCCTCCGCCAATTGTCTGGCGAGGCTTCGCGTCTTCCCGTCACTGCGCACAATGACGATGCTAGTCCATTGCGTCCGAAAGCAATCGCACGAAAGCCGCCCGCGGTGAGCGCCGGGCGGCCTTTGCAGACTCGAGAGTCGGTCCTGACGTGTCTTTTTGCGACATCGCAGCCCGGTCGTGACATTTGGTCACGGAGCGCCGGGCCCATGATTCGCAATCAGTCGTAGTACTCGTTGCCCAAGTGGGTGATCAAATCCTCACCCATCATCCAACGAAGGGTGTTCTTCAACTTCATGGATTGAATGAACACATCGTGTTCTGGATACAGGCCTTCGGCAGTTTGGGGCGACTTGAAGTAGAAGCTCAGCCACTCCTGGACGCCGCGGAAGCCGGCGCGCTTGCTCAAGTCACCGAACAGCGCGAGGTCCAATACCAATGGCGCGGCCAAGATCGAATCACGGCACAAGAAGTCGATCTTGATTTGCATCGGGTAGCCGAGCCAACCAAAGATATCGATGTTGTCCCAACCCTCTTTGGCGTCGCCGCGCGGAGGGTAATATTCGATTCGGACCTTGTGATAGAGATCGCCGTACAGCTGCGGATTGAGCTCCGGCTGAAAGATGGACTCCAGCGCACCGAGTTTGCTCACTTCCTTGGAGCGGAAGCTGCCCGGCTCGTCCAGCACTTCGCCGTCGCGGTTGCCGAGGATGTTCGTGGAGAACCAGCCCTTCACGCCCAGGCCACGCGCCTTCAAACCGGGCGCGAGGAGCGTCTTCATGAACGTCTGACCGGTCTTGAAGTCCTTGCCGCAGATCGGCGTTTGCGTCTCGCGCGCGAGCTCGAGCGCCGCGGGGAAGTCGACCGTGAGGTTCGGCGCTCCGTTGGCGAACGGCACGCCCTCCTTCAGGCACGCCCACGCGTACATCATGGAGTTGGCGATGCTGGGGTCGTTCTCGTGCAGACCCTTCTCGAACGCGGCGATCGTCTGATGAACGGGGCCGGGCTCGAGGTACACCTCGGTGGAGCCGCACCACACGCAGACTGCGCGTGAACACCCGTTGTCCTTGATGAAGTTGCGGATGTCGGCGCGCAATTGCTCGACCATCTCGAACTTGGTGGCTGCGGTCTTGACGTGCGTGCCGTGCAAGCGCTTGACGAACTCCGGGTAGAAGACGGCTTTCATCGGCTTGATCGCCGAGAGCTCTTCTTTGATCGGATCGAGATCTTTGCTCTCGAGCACCTTGGCGTGCAGCGCAGACTCGTAAGCGCTGTCGGGGAAGAGGTCCCAACCGCCGAACACGATGTCTTCGAGCTTGGCGAGTGGCGCAAAGTCTTTGATTCGCGGAACTCGATTATCGGTGCGCTTGCCGAGACGAATCGTACCGGTTTGCGTGAGCGACCCGATCGGCTGAACCAAACCCTTGTTCGCCAAGAGCACGCCGGCCATCAAGGTCGTGGACACGGCGCCCATTCCCGGCAAGAGTACGGCGAGTTTCCCCTCGGCTTTTTTTACGGTCTCAGGTCGTTGCATGCGCGGCTCCTAGCAAGGTGCGTGCCCGTCCGCAATGGGAACAGGCCAAAGAATTACGGAAATAGTAGATGAAAACGACTGCTGCAGTGATTCTAGTCGCGGGGATCGGGTCGCGACTTCGACCCATCACGGATGATCGACCCAAAGCGTTGGTCGATCTCGGTGGCGAAACAATCTTGGGGCGTACGGTGCGCTTGTTGGTGAGCTACGGAGTGCGAAAAATCGTACTCGCTACTGGCTACCGCGAAGACGCGGTGAGAGCCGCCATGCTCGGCTCACCGGTTGCCGTGGAGTACTGCAAAAACCCCGAATTCGATCGCACACAAAACTCCGTGTCACTCGCGTTATGTCGTGATGCCGTGGGCACCGACGCTTTCTTCAAGCTGGATGGGGACGTGGTGTTCCAGCGTCAAGTGCTGGAGCGTCTCGACGCTTCGTCCGCAGAGCTCTCGGTCGCGGTCGACGCCGGGCGCATGCTGGACGCCGAGGCAATGAAGGTCACGCTCGCGCAACCCGGTGGCTCGCTGATCGGCGCATTCGGCAAGGGCATTCCGCTGGCGCAGAGTGCCGGCGAGAGCATTGGAATCGAGCGAATCTCCAGTAGCTTCTCGCTCACCCTGTTCAACGCGCTGAGCGCGGCGATCGACGACGGCGAGACCGGGCTCTACTATGAGGACGTCTACTCACGGCTGATCGGGGCCGGCGCCCTAGCGGCCGAGGCTGTGCCGGTGGCCGACCTGCCGTGGACCGAGGTCGACGACTTCACGGACCTGGAGCGGGCCCGCGAGCTGGTCCGAGCTGGCGCCTGACGCGGGTGTCGCTATCGAGGCCGGTAGTGCGAAGCGTCTGACGCGGCGCGCCGATTGGGTCAAATCCGAGAAAACGCGGGGAATCTCCGTGATTGTCTCGTAACAATTTGAAATGACTGCCGTTCTAGCTGGTTTTACCAGTGGCGCCGAATGCGAACAGAGGTGTCGTTTTTTTGCGACACTGTGTCCGGCCGAAGACACAGCCAAGGTGGTCTAAGTCATCGAATCGAATAGGCTTTGGCCCCTTGTCACGGCGCGTGCTAAGTCCCATACAGTGCTTGAACCCGGGGCCTCCCTGGGTGACGAAAGAGAGCCTTAGAGATGACTGAGCGACGCGTCACACGGGCCATCGTACTTGCGGCTGGTACGGGGTCCCGACTGAGTGAGGGAGCAGCCGTGCTTCCGAAACCCCTCCGTGTAGTTGGAGGTGTGCCGCTGGTTGTTCGCGTCCTGCGCACGCTGAAGAGCGCGGGCATTCAAGAGGCAGTGGTGATTACCGGCTTCCAAGGCGAGGCCGTGCGCACCGCGCTCAAGGCCGAGACGGACTTGGGCTTGAAATTGTCGTTCGTCGACAATCCGCACTTCGACAAGAAGAACGGCGTGAGCTTGCTCGCTGCCGCTCGCTACGTCGATCGCGAGTGCGTGCTCACCATGTCCGATCATTTGTACTCGCCGGAGCTGGTGCGTCGGTTGTTGGCGGCGGACGTGCCCGAGGGCTCGTGCGCGCTGGCCGTCGACTACGACATCGAGCGTTGCTTCGATTTGGACGACGCCACCAAAGTCGGCGTCGAGCTGGGCAAGATCAAGCGCATTGGCAAGGAGCTCGAGAGCTACGACGCGCTCGACACCGGCGTGTTCCGCATTGGCCCCGCGTTGATCGCGGAGCTCGCCGCGGTGGAAGCGACGGCGGGCGATTGCTCGCTCAGTGACGGCGTGCAGGCGCTCAGCCGCCGCGGCCGCTTTCTGGCCACGGACGTGGGCGACGTGCGCTGGGTGGACGTTGACACGCCGCAGGCGTTGGCTTGCGCAGAGGCAATGCTGCGCGTCTTCGGCGACACGTTGGGTGATGAACCGGGCACTGGTCAACCGCCGGTGATCGATCCCGAGAGCATCGAGTTCTATGCCCCGAGCTGGGTGCGTGCAGCCAAGCCGTACAACGAAGACCACTTCGCCGTGGCCGAGCAAAACGACGTCTTGCGGATGATGTCGAACGAGAGTCCCTATGCACCGAGCCCGCGCGTGATCAACGCCATCATCGAGGCGGCGACGCGCGGCAACTTGTATCCGGGCGGCGCGCTGGCTTTGAAGAACAAGCTTGCGCTGCGTGACAACCAGGCCGAAGGCAGTGTGATCCTGGGCGCCGGCTCGACCGAGCTGATCGATCTGGTGATCCGCACCTTCGTCGGCCCGGGCGAAGAAGTGTTGCTCAGCGTGCCGACGTTCAGCATGTACGAAGCGCGCACGCGCACGGTTGGTGGCATTCCAGTGCTCGTCCCCATGAGCGAGGACCACGATCACGACCTGCCCGGTCTGATCCGCGGCATCACCGAGCGGACGAAGGTGATCTTCTTGTGCACGCCGAACAACCCCACCGGCGGGCGAATGGCAGAAGCGGACATCAAGCGCCTGCTTCGCCTCGGCCTGCCGACGGTGATCGATGAGGCCTATCACGAGTTCGGGGAAGGGGAGTCGTACACACGGCTACTCGAAGAGTTCCCGAACGCGATCGTCTTGCGCACGTTCTCCAAGGCGTTTGGTCTCGCCGGTATGCGTTTGGGCTACGCGCTCGCGCACCCGGCCGTGGTTCGCTTGCTCTCGCGAGTCAAAGTGCCGTGGAACATCCCGGCCATCACCTTGGCTGCGGCGAGCGCTGCCTTGGATGACGCGGCCGAGTTCGACGCGCGTATGTCCGAGCTCCGCGTCGCGCGTGCGGAGCTGGTCGACCGGCTCACCCGCATCGAGGGCCTCGCGCCCGTGCCGAGTGAAGGCAACTTCGTGCTGATCGACGTGTCCTCGACCGGCCAAACCGCGGAGCGCTTGGTCGAGGCAATGCTCAAGGATGGCGTGCTCATTCGCTCGCTCTCCGTGCACCACGCCAAACGCAGCTACGTTCGGGTGACGGTCGGCACGCGTGAGCAGAACGCGCGCTGCATCAACGCCTTCGAGCGCGTGCTCGGTGGGCGTGTTCGTCGCGAGGCGCACCGCGCCTATGTCAATGTCGCGACCACCGGCGACGCCGAGTGAGTTGCTAGAAGGGCCCCGCGCGTCGGGTCGCGGGGCGCCGTAGGAGTTGCGAATGGGCTTCTGGGACGCCTACTTTCGGAGCCTAAAGCCGCTCGAGGTCGAAGAGCCGATCGACGTCTGGGTGCATCGGCCGCCCGCGTACGTGCTGGCGAAGATCTTGTTGCCCACGCCGGTGTCGCCGAACCTGGTCACGGTCGGCTCGATCTTGGCGGCGTTCGCGGCCGGGGGCTGCATCTTTGCCAACTTTCCGTGGCACTTGCCGCTCGCTGGCGCGCTGATCTTCAGCTCTGCCGTGCTCGATTGCTGCGACGGGCAATTGGCGCGCCTGCGCAAGAGTTCGTCGGCATTCGGGCGCATGTTGGACGGCGTTGCTGATTGGGTGGGGTCGACCGTGGTCGTTGGTGGCGGCGCGTGGCTCGTGTTGCGTAAATTTCAAGAGCCGCGCTGGGCTATGGCCGTCGCTGGCGTGCTGGCGCTGACGACGATCATCACCGGCTCCTTCCACACCACGATGTACGATCACTTCAAGAACGTGTTCTTGCGCCTGACTCACCCGAGCTATCGTGAGGGTGAAGAGTTGAGCGCCGCGCTCGAGCGCTTCGAGGCGCAGCGCGGTCAGATGTCGTTCGTGATTCGCGTCACTTTCGCGATCTATTTCTTCTATTTGCGCAGTCAGAACGACTACGTCGACAAGTTCGATCCGCTCTCGCGTGGCCTGGCGGCTCAAAGTGTCGAGTTCAGCGAGCGCAACGCAGCCGTCTACCGCAAGTACGCAGGTCCCGTCATGCGCTGGTGGCGCACGCTGTTCGGCTTCGGATCTCTGGTGTTCGGCCTAGCCGTGTCGATTGGCCTGGATATCGCGGAGTACTACATGCTGTTCCGGCTGCTGCTGCTCAACGCCCTCTTTTACGGGTATATCCGCCCTCGGCAGCGTGAGGCCACGCGCCGCGCCTTGCAGGAGATCGCTAGCCCCAGCTGAGGGATTCGTGTGTGTGGAACGGGGAATGCTATGTTCTCCGAGCGTGCGCCGTTCGACCCTTGCACTGATTGTTCTGTTGCTCGGCTTGCCCGTGCCGGCCACGGCCGCCGTGTGGCCGAGCGCCGTGCAGCGAGTCGAGCGGGACTTGCACAGCCAGGACGTCGATCTGCGTCGACGCGCTGCCCAGTCGCTGCGCGAGTTGCCGAAGGGTAGCGGTGCGCGCTTGGCTAGCGCCGCGCTCGACGACAGTGATGTCAGCGTGCGGTTGACCGCGCTCGATGCGTGCTTGGGCTTTGGTCTGCCCGCGCTCGGCGATCGACTGATCCCGTGGCTGAGTGACGGCGAGCGCCGCTTGCGGTTGGCGGCGGCGGAAGCGCTCAGTGAGAGTCCGAGTGCGCGCGCGGTGCCTTCGCTCGGGCGCGCGCTCGGTGACGGTGATGCCGGGGTTCGCAGCGCCGCGGCGGCGGCGCTCGGCAAGTCTGCCGCGCCGGAAGCCGCGCTCGCGCTGCTCGGGCACTTGGACGACGGCACGCCCGAGGTGCGCCGCGTGGTAGCGCTGGCACTCGGTGATCTGGGCGATCCGCGCGCGGTCGTGCCATTGATCGGCAAAATTCAGGACGCGCGCCCGCCCGTGCGCGAAGCCGTGGCGCGAGCGCTCGCGCAGTTGGCCGATCCGCGTTCGAGCCCAGCGCTCGTCCTCGCGTTGCGCGACGCGGACGATGGCGTGCGCGTGGCGGCCCTGGCTGCCCTGGCGCGGATCGGCGATCCGAGTACTGTCGCGAGCATCAGCGCGCTGCTGGCGAACGGCAGCGACGCCGTTGTCGCCGCTGCGCTCGATGCGCTGTCCCAGCTGCACACACCGGACGCGGCCAAAGTCCTCATCGAGCAGCTCGCCGCCGATCGTCCCCGCAATGTGCGCAGCGGCGCGATCCAAGCGCTTTCGCGCTCGGGGCCGAGCGCTCTTGGGCCCCTTCGCGCCTGCTTGAGCACCGAGTTGGAGCCGGAGCGTTTGGGGGGGTGTGCGCTCGCCCTCGGCCAGACACGCGATCTGGCGAGCGCGTCCGCGATTCAGGAAGCGTTGCGTCGCGGAGCACTGAAGCCGGAGCCCGCCTTGCTCGCGCTCTCGCAGCTCGGTGCTCCCGAGTCGTTGCCGACGGTGCTGGAGTACCTTGCTGATCCGGACGTGCTGATCCGGCGTTCGGCGCGGCTCGCAGCACGCGCATTGCTCGATCCGAATCACCCAGACGGGCGTGCCGTCGAGCCGATCGAGCATGCGCTCGGCAAAGCGCGCCACGAGCGCGGCGAGCTTGCCGAGCTGTTGGATCTGCTCGGCCAAACAGGAGCGCCGCGGGCGGCGCGAAGCTTGTTGCCCTTCGCGGCCTCAGACGACGAAGTCGCGCTGCGCAGTCGCGCGCTCTCGGCGCTTGGGTTCTTGGGTGAAGCGGGACAATGGCCAACACTTTGGCACGCGCTCGACGACGACTCGGGAAGCGTTCGCTTGGCGGCAGCTTCGGCGCTCGGACGACTCGCTTTGCCAGGCCGCGCAGCAACCCTCCTGGATCGGCTCGCGCAGGTGACCGAGCAAGAACGACCGCTGCTCTTGCTCGCGCTGGGCGGCACACTATCCGTGGAGCAGAGTCCCGAGATTGCGCGCCGACTCGCAACGTTGCTCGTCCGGGCTCGCGACGGCGAACGCGACGCGTTGATCGAACTACTCGGCCGCATGCCTGCGCCCGAGGCCACGACGCAATTGGCCAGCATCGCCGGAGCGTCGACGCTCGCCGCCGACCGCGCGAAGTTTGCCGAAGCCTTGGCGGCTCACCCGAGTGAACGCGCGCGATTAGTGCCCCTCTTGAGCGACCAGAGCCTGCGGGTGCGCGCCAACGCCGCATGGTCTTTGGCAGAGGTCGGTACGAGCGCGGACCGCCCAGCGCTGGAGAAGGCCTTGCACGAAGAAGCGGTGAGCGTCGCCGGCAACGCGCTTTCGGCGCTGGCGCGGATCGCCCAGCGGGAACATGGGCAAGTGGCAAACCTGGCGTGTCCGTTACTGAGCGACGAGCGCGCCATGCTCCGGGCAATCTCGCTGCGCGCGCTGCGGTTCACCCGCGAGCGCTGTCCTGGCGGCCAAGATGCGACGGCGCTGAGTCGGGATCGCTCGGAGTTCGTGCGTAAGTCTGCGGCCGCGTTGCTGCGCGACGTGCCGCGCGGCAAGTCGGACCTGGCGCTGTTGACGCGCGCGCGCGATCACGATCCGAGCGGAGCAGTTGCCGCGGAGAGTGAAGCGCGCCCAGAGACGCAAGCCGTGGTGGGCCGTGATCCGACGCTCGTAGTCGTCATTGCCGCCGGCCAAGACGCTCCGAGTCCGGCGCAGCCCTTCGCGCTGCTGCGCGCCGACGGGCTGGTGCGGCTCGGTCTCTCCGATCGCCGTGGGCAAGTGTTCGAGTTGGCGCCGCGTGGCATGCTTTCGTTGCTCGAACCCATCGCTGATTTCGAGTAGGTGAGTAGCGCGTGGCTGCGGACCTGATCGTCATCGAAATAGCGGCACCCAAAGTGTCGGAGAGTGCGCTTTCGGTGCTGGTTTCTGCCTGCAGTCGCGCGGCGCGCGACGCCGAGTGCGTTTTGGCACGCAATGCCAATGAAGAGCAGCCGGCCGCGGTGGCCATCGTGACTTTGCAATCGGAGGACAAGATCCGGGTCGAAGTCGGCGTGCGCCGGGGCGATCACGACTCTTGGCGGACCAAAGACTTCGCGTTTTTGGCGTCGGACGAAATCATGGATCGCTGGCGCGCGGTCGGCTTCGCGATCGGTACGCTCGCCGAGAGCAACCCAAGTCCAGAGCAAGAGACGAGCGAACGCGTCGGACCGGCCTCGCCGACCTCTTCAACGGCAGCGCGTTCGGCGGCCGCTGCTGCAACTGCGCCTGCATCTTCGACGTCCACTTCTGAGTCAGCGACATCGGCGCCCAGCGCTGCCGCCTCGTCGACCGCGAAGTCGGCATCGCCCGCGAAAGCAGCCGCTCCAGCCGCAAAAGCAGCCGCTCCAGCCGCGAAACCTGCGGACGATATCCCGCTCGAACGGCCACCCGCCGTGGACGAACGCGCGCGTCGGACCGAAATGTTCATTGGCGCTGCG
Source organism: Polyangiaceae bacterium (assembly GCA_035634635.1). Lineage (GTDB taxonomy): Bacteria > Myxococcota_A > Polyangia > Polyangiales > Polyangiaceae > PMG-095. The sequence continues at coordinate 16,996 of DASQCO010000041.1, read as the reverse complement.
GTGATCTTCGGCCCAGGGTTGGACACGGATCCGCCATGGCGCCTCGGCAGCGCGTTGTATCTGGACCTCGCACCGGCGCGAATGCCGGTGTTCTTTACGGTCGGAGGCAGCGCCGCCACGCGCCTGCGCTCCGGTTCGAACGGCGTCACGACGCGCTGGTTCGATGTTTCGCTCGGCGGGGGTGTGCCGCTGATCGGGCGCTTGGACGCATCGGGTCTGGAGTTCCGAGTTCAGGCGCTGGCCGAATACTTCGACGCTCACGCCAGTGACATCGACCAGGAGTCACAGACGATGAGCCGCTGGACCCTCGGTGTGCAGGGGGCATTCGGTGGCCGAGTGCAAATCGTCCCGAACCTGCTGCTCACTGCCGAGGTGCAAGCGGCGGGGCTCACCGGCGAAACCGAGGTCAAGGTGCACGGTTCGCCTTTGGGGACCTCGGCGAGCTTTCGCTATCTTGGGTGCGCGGGCTTACGCGTTCAGCTTCGCTGATTCATTGGTGCGGCTGCACACAACGCCCGAACACGCAAAGCTGATTCCCGCACTGACTGTTTTGAGAGCATTCGACGCATTCGTTCAAATAGCAGCGAGCGTTTGGTCCGTAGCCGATGCAGTCATCGGGCTTCAGACAAGACACGCACACGCCGAGCTCTTGGTTACAAGTCAGGTGTTGTTGGGGATCGTTCCCGCAGCTATCTTTGCTGGTGCTGCAGCTCTTCGCGCAACGGTAGGTCTTCTGGTTACAACGATATTCGTTGCCGCCGCCCGGACCGTTGCATTCAAAGTCCTTGCGACACTGCACACAACGCCTGAGTTCCGGATCGCAAGTGTCCGCAATCATCAACGCGCATTGATTGTTTTTCGTGCAATTCGTACAGGGCGTGCAATTCGTACAGAAAGGATCGCCGTCGGCACAGGGGAGCGGGTCGTCTGGGCAACCCCCTTCACCGAGGCACGGGCTGGTTCCTGAGCCTCCCGCTGGAAAGACGAAGCGTCCGCCATAACCGCCGCCGAATTCTCCTCTTCCGGCACCACCGTTCGGCGTCCTTCCCGAAGCGCCGCCGTTGCCGCTGAGGCTACCGTTGCCCACACCCGCCCCGGTGCTCGGCCCGCTACCTGCATTGCCCACGCTTTCGTTAGGCAGCAGATCAAACTCTGCGCGCCCGCAGCCGCCGGCTACGCCCAGCGCACAAAACACCGTCGCGAACGCAACGCTGCGGACGGAATGGGAGGGCTTGCGCCTCATCTCGGCTGAAGATACCACTCTTTTCGGTGATTTCAGGTGGTCCGCCTGCTCTTTCCCACCTCAGGTACTATTCTCACCAAGGTGTCTAGCAGCCCGCGACTTCGACCAGAGCAGAAGCTACGTGTCGTTCCCGCCGCCAGCGGCACAGCAGCGGCGCCCGCGTCAGGCATTGGCCAGACGGTGCAACAACGCACGCCGACCGACGAAGAGTTGATCGATGCCGTGCAACGCGGCGATCACCAAGTCGCGTCGGTCATCTACGAGCGCCTGGTGGGCGTGGTCGATCATACGCTCTACCGCGTGTTTGGTCGACGTGAAGCCGACCATGACGATCTCGTGCAAGCGGCGTTCGAGCAAATCGTGGTGACGCTTTCGCGACGCTCCTACGCGCGGGCGTGCAGCCTGCGAACCTGGGCGTCCAGCATTGCGAGCCACGTCGGCTTCAACGCGCTGCGCTCACGTCGTCGTGAGCGACGAGTGCTGGACCGCGAAGCGGGTATCGATACCGAACCAGTTCGCGCTGGGGTGGACGTGGAGGGTGAAGCGTCCGCGCGCGCGGAGCTCGAGCGCTTGCGAGTGCAACTCTCCGAGATGAAGTCGACCCACGCCGAGGCCGTGTTCTTGCACGACGTGCTCGGTCATGAACTCGCCGAGATCGCGCTGATGACTCAGGTCAGCGTCTCGGCCGCGCAGTCACGCTTGGTTCGAGGGCGCAGCGAGCTGTTTCGCCGCTTGGACCACGTGGCCCCGCGCCGAAAGTCGGTGTCGCCGTGAGCGGAACTCGCATCCCTTCGCAGCCGGATGACATGCTGCGGCGCTTGGGCAGCCAAGTCGTGCCGGTCGAAGATCCGGAGCACGTGGAGCGCCGGCGCGAGCAAGTGGTCGCCGCGCTCTCGCGATCCATTCGCGCGAACGCCGAGCACAAGCGTCGAGCCACGCGTACCCGCGTGTTGTGGGGCTTTGGCATTGCTGCTTCGTTGGCACTTGGCATCGGCTTCGCGGCGCGAGCGCGCCAGAGCTCCGCTGACGCGAGCGCCGTGTTCTCGACTGTTTCAGAGGTGACGGGCGCTGTCGTCGTGACCGAGAACGGCGAGAGCCGCGTGCTCGCGAGCGGCTCCGAGTTCGGTTTGCGCGATCAGGGCGAGGTCGAAACGGCCCCCGAGGCGCAAGCTCGGCTTCACTCGCAAAAGAGCACGGTTCACTTGAACCCAGCCACCAAGCTCACCGTGCCGCGGATCACGCCGGTCGAAGAGCGTTATCGGCTCGCAGTCGGTCGCGTCGAAGTTTCGGTCGATCCGGATTCGCCCATCACTCGCAGCGTCGTGGTCGAGACTCCGAACGCGGAGGTCGTCGTCCATGGCACCGTGTTCGCGGTTGGCGTCTCGTCCCGTGATAAGCAAACGGTCACCGAGGTCAGCGTCACTCGCGGCTCGGTCTGGGTATTGCAGCACGGGCTCCAGGCCGCAGTGCTCAGCGCTGGACAGCGCTGGTCTTCAGATGCCGAGGCGGTGAGCGGGGCATCGGGCTCATCGGCCCCAGCACCCACAGTCGCGCCGCTCATCGCTCCGGCACTTTCGCCTGCAGCGGTTTCAGGCACCGATGGCGCGGTCGCGCGTCGCGAGCTGCCGGCGCGGGGGTCGGTCCGCGCAACTCCGGCGGAGACCAAGACCAGCACCCTCGCCGAGCAGAGCCGCATGTTCCAAGAGGCGATTGACGCCCGCAATCGCGGTGAGGACGCGCGCGCAGTTGACCTGTTCGCGCGGTTGCTCAGTCGCTACCCGAGCTACGAGGAAGCTGAGGTGCAGTTGTTCCGCGCTCAAAAGCGTTTGGGTCGGACCGCAGCCGCAGCCGCAGAAGCCAGGCGCTACTTGGCGCTACACCCGCAAGGGTTCGCCCGGGATGAAGCTCGCGAGCTGGCACTGAGCCCCGCACAGCGACGCTGAAATTCCTGCCTGGCGGCCTGAAGCGCTGGTGACTAATTAACAAAATCGCTCATTTGCGCGGAAAGTCCGGCGTTTGGTCGGAGCCCGCGAAGGAAGTCGTCAATGAAAGCCCTACGTTACGGAATCAGCAGTCTACTCGTTGTGGGCTTCGCCTTCGTTGCAGCATGCGGCGGCTCAACAGATGACGGCGGCGATTCGACGAACGGCACGGGCGGTAAGTCGTCGAGCGGCGGCCGATCGGGAATGGGCGCAGCAACGGCCGGAACCACCGGTGTTCCGAGCAATCCCGCGGGCTGTCCAGCGTCCGCCCCCGCAAACGCGACTGCGTGCACGCTCACCGGGCAGCAAACCAGCTGTGATTACACGGGCATGAATTGTAGCTGTGTGCGGCGCGGGGGAGGCGGCGGGATGTTTCCGGGCGGGATGGCTGGCGCTGCGAGCATGGCGACTCGCGAGTGGCAATGCATGGCAACGTTGGTTTGCCCCGCGACGAAGCCGACGGCCGGCGACGCTTGCACGCCGGCTGCCGGTACCTGCCCTTACCAAGGCATGGGTCGGTGTACCTGCGGGCAGTCGAGCAAATGGTCTTGCACCGGTGGCGGCGGACCTGGCGGCGGAACCGGCGGTGGCTTCAATGCAGGCACCGGTGGCTTCAACTTCGGCACCGGCGGCTTCAACTTCGGCACTGGCGGCTTCAACTTCGGCACCGGTGGTCGCAATTTCGGCGCCGGCGGTCGCAACTTCGGTACCGGTGGCTTCAACTTCGGCACTGGCGGTTCGGCAGATCCCGGTGGTGGCAGCTGTCCCGCGACGAAGCCGACTGCCGGGAGCGCTTGCACGGGCACCAGCTCTTGCCCGTACACGGGCGGTGGCTGCGTGTGCGACGGCAGCGCGTGGACCTGCCTCTGAGCTGATCGAGACCCGCACGCGTTTGCGCGGCAAGAGACGGCTCGTCAGAGCCAAGTCACTTGCCGCGCACTTGTATTTGGCGGGCGACGTTTTGCGAAAGCGCGGCGGGTGAGCCGCGCTAAACGCTCACTTCGCGCTGCAGGACATGTTGCACATCAGATCGCTCGGCGCGCAGCCGCACGAGCTGCGCTTGGGCGGAGGCGGCTTTGCCGGAGTAGCTGCTGCGGGGGGCTCGGCTGCGCCACCACCTGCCGGCTTCTTCGCGGCGACGGCAGCACCGCCGCCCCGGTAAACCGGTTTCGGCGCAGCAGCCTTGGCGCTGGGTGCGGGCTCTTCCGCCGCGGTGCCAGTTGCCGGCGGAGTCGCGGTGATCACCGGAGTGGGCGCGGGAGTTGGCGCGGCGACTGGCGTTGTTGCGACCGCAACGGGGGCCGGCGCGGGTGGCGGCGGTTGCGGCTTGAGCACGATAGCGCCGGCGACGATCAACGCGGCCAACACGACGCCGCCGCCGATGAACAGCGGAGCCTTGCTCTTGCCACCTGCGGCAGGGTAGCCGCTCGGTTGCGCGGATGCCGCGAAGCCACCACCGAGCGGCGACGCGATACCCAGCGGAGGCGCGATACCCAGCGGAGGCGCAACCGCGATCGGCGCGGTCAACGCTGCGGTGGGGGCGCTCTCGGTCTTGGTCGCTGCGGCGGTGAGCGCCTTCAGATCGATCAAGCCCGAGTCATCACGCGAGGCAGACGAATTGGCGATGGGGCGCGAAGCGGGACGGCTCGCGGCCACCGGGTTCGATGCCGATGTCAACGCGCTGAGCGAGAACAAGACGGATGATTCGTTGCGCGCTCCCGTGCTGGAGCTACTGCCGCTTTGTTGAGCGGGAGCGGTGTTGGCACTGCCACCACCACGCGGTTCGGGCGCACTCGTCATCACTTCTTCCTCGCTTCCGGCTTGGTCGATGCCGCCGAATAGATCAGTTGCTGCGCCGCGCGCGGGTCGCGCTGCAGCGCGCGGTGCGGCAGCAGGTGCCGACCACGGAGAGGGGGTTGCAGTTGCTGCGGCGGGCGCGGGCGCAGGAGCCGCCGCTTGAGTTGCTGCATGCAACGCTTCGACGATCTCTTCGACCTCGCCGAGTGCTTTCCAATCAGCGAAGCCATCAGCCCACAAGTAGGTCTCGGCAGTCACTTGACCCGCATTGTAGGCCGCGACGATCTCCGCCACGCTCAAGTTGCGCTGGTCGCCTTCGCCGAAGTCGACCGAGTACTGCGAGCCACCATCTTGCTCGACCGCACTGGTGTCAGCGGCTTCGCCGGCGGCGGTGTACACGTTCGCGGGGGAGGTCTTACCATCGATCACGATGGTGGCTCCGCACTTGCGACAACGGATCTTAGCGAGACGGTCAGTTACTTTCTCGTCTGCAATCGAATACTTAGCTTGGCACGCAGGACAGGAAATCTTCACAATCAGCCTCGCGGATGCGCTTTCTTGGATCTCTGGAAATCGTCAGGAAAGCTTTGCGCTATCGGATCCCGAAGCGCTAGCCTTAAACAACGGCTACGCTCCCGTTCAATTTTCGGTCTCGGCCGCAGCCGAGCGGGCCACTCTTTTATCATTCCTGGTGAAGATCGCTAGACCCCACACAGGGGTTCGCGGATGTTCGACCCAGCACACTACGGTCGCCTTTGGTCGGAATATTCCAAAAAATGAGCGGCCGGCATTTGCGGTGGGCGAAGCCCCGACCCGCGACGCCGAAGGCTGTGCCGCGGCGCGACGGGCGCGTGACCATCAAAAAGATCCTATCCCCCTAGGGTTTTCAGCCGTGCGCGTGGGGGCCTGTGCTCAGGCGCCCATGGCAAATAAGGCCAAATCTAGGGCGTCGAGCCGCTCGGCGAGCTCGGGATTTTCCCCGTCCTCACGGAGGGCGAGCATCAGTTCTCGCTTGGCGCCGCTGAGATCACCCTGGGAGATCAGCTCGTCCGCGCGCCCGGCGAAGCGCCGGGCCGAGGCGGTTCGGCACAGCTCGTCGAGCGATTTGGCGCCCACCCCGACGTTGGCCTGTCGCGGCATGTCGCCCAGGCGGAGCTGGCCCTTGGCCAGAGCCAAATCGTAACGCGGGCGCAACGCGGGGTTGGACAGCACGCGGTAGGCCTCGGCGCCGCGTTGAAACACGCGCCGCAGCACGTCCGCTGTCTGTCGGTCGCAGCCGATGTGGGCGTCTGGGTGAAACGCTTGCGCAAACTCGTGGAACGCGACCTTCACGGCGTCGTCGTCCGCGATCTCGAGCAAGCCGAGTAGCTCGTAGTAGCTGGATGCGTCGAGCACCTCCGCCCACTCGTGCAAGCGTTCGATGTCGGCTTGGTCCGCGAGCATGCTTGCCTCACTGACGCGCGGCGTTGCGTTGCATCATCCAGGCGATGTCGTTCGCGTCAGGCATTGCGACCAATCTCACTTGGGTGCTGGTGGCGCGATTGGTGGCGACGTCTTTCGCGCTCACGCTGAGCATGCCGTTGGTATCGAGCGAAAAGCTGACCGCGATTTGCGTCTCGCCGCGCGGTGCTGGGTTGAGTCCGCTCAATTCTACCTCACCGAGCAAGGTATTTTGAGCGAATTTGCTGGATTCTCCTTGGCTGATGCGCACGCGCACGACGCTTTGGCGATCGACCGCCGTGACGAACACGCGCGTGCGCTCACAGGGGACCTGGGTGTTGCGTTCGATCACTGGGTCGCAGAAACCGTTGACCGTTTCCACCGCCAACGTGAACGGAGTCACGTCGATCAAAAGCGGCGGCGCAGGTCGCGACGAGGGGCCCGGTCGCGATGAGGGGGCTCGTGTCGCGGCTTCGAAGTTGCCGTAGCTGGGCGGCGCAGGGGTCTGATGTGTGCCGAACGGTGCGGGCATCGGAGCCGTCCGCGAGGGGCCGACGGAGATGGGCGGAGGCGCGACGAACACTGGCGCCGATTGCGGCGCGGGAGCGGGCGGGAACGGCGCGTGCGGTGTTGCGGGCATGCGCGCGGTGCCGAAAGGACCGCCTGCGTCGGGGCGCGAACCGCGCGCCGAGCTTGGATCAGCCGGCGGGGTGACGTGAGTAATTTCCTCTTCCGGAAGCACCGGCAGGGGGAGGGCGTTTTCCTCCTCGATTTCAGCGGCATCGGGCGCCACCGGCGTGCCGTACGCGCCTAGCGGACGCGAACCCGGCTGGCTCGGCGCGGACTCGTGCTCCGACAAATCATCGTCGCCCAGGATGAATGCGAGGCTGTCTTCGCGATTCGAGGTGGGGGCGCCAACGAGCGGCAGGCTGAGCGCGTCGGCGAGTGCGTCGCGCGCACTCTGAGCTTCATCGGATGCGCTGACCAAGGTGGGGCCGGCGACGGCGCGCGTGGCTTCGGGTCCCAGGCCGCGCCCGGTCTTGACGCCCTGACGCGGACCGAGGCCGCCGACGGTGCTGGGCGGCACCGCGGTCGACGCGATCTTGCGCAGCGCGCCCAGAGTCGATTCGTGTGTTGGACCGGCGGGGCGCGAGCCCGGTTGGATCCCCGGCGTGGTCGACACGTGCGGCCGTCCGAAGAACGGTTGCGTGCTCGGGATTGCCGGCGAGCTTTCGAGGCGCACGCGCGCAACGGGCGCTGGCTGCGGGCTCGTACCCGGTCGCTGCAGCACCGTGTCTGGGATTTGTGCGTCGCTGAATTTGGGTTGGGTCTGACGTGAGGCGGGGCTCGGCGCGGGGGGCATCGTGGCGCGACGCTTTTCCGCGCCGCTCAACGCCGCCGCTTGAATGGCCGCGCCAATGGCCACGACTTCGTCTGGGTTGATGGTCGCGCGAATGGGCTTCTTGAAGAAGTCTTCGACGCGGCTCCGGACCAGCGGAATGCGCGTGGAACCGCCGACCAAGAGCACCTGATCGAAATCCGTTTGCGTGAGCCGCGCGATGTTCATCGCCTCGCGGCACACGTCGAACGTGCGATCGATGATCGGCAGCGCGAGCTGCTCGAACTCCTGGCGGGTCATCGTGAACTCGAAATTGACGGGACGTCCGCCCACACCATGCGCAACTTCGTTGACGATGAGGCGCACTTCGGGCTCGTTCGAGAGCCGGTGTTTGACTAGCTCGGCCGCTGCGCGCAGCCGCTCGAAGAGCTGCAAATCCGCGCGCGCATCGACGCGGTGTTGCGCGAGCAGCTGCTCGCTCATGCGCTCGGCGAGAGCTAGGTCGAGATCGTCACCACCGAGGAACGTGTTGCCCGCGGTGGCGAGCACTTCGAACACGTTGTTCGAAAGATCGAGCAACGTGACGTCGAAGGTGCCGCCGCCGAAGTCATACACGGCGACGCGCTCGGAGCTGCCGCGCCCATAGCCGTAGGCCAGCGCGGCGGCCGTCGGCTCGTTCAAAATGCGTAGCACTTCCAGACCCGCAACGCGTCCGGCCACTTTGGTCGCCGCGCGCTGCAGATCGTTGAAATTCGCGGGCACCGTGATCACGGCGCGATCGACGCTCGCGCCGAGTGCCGCCTCGGCGACCGCCTTGGCCTTGCGCAGCACGAAGGCGCTGATTTCGGGCAAGGTGTAAGTCTCGCCGCGCGCCACGACTAGCGAGGCTTGCCCGGGGCCTTCACGCATTTCGAACGGGAAACGCGAGCGCGCGCGCTTGACCTCTTCGGAGTCCCAGCTGCGGCCGATCAGGCGCTTGATTGAGTAGACCGTATTCTGGGCGTCGACGATGCGGCGCTCTTTGGCGGCGCGTCCGACGAGCACCGAGCCGTTCGGGTGAAACGACACGATCGACGGGATCAGCACTTGCTGCGCTTCGTCGACCAGGGCGGATGCCTGGCCGTCGCGAACTACGGAGACGACCGTGTTGGTCGTGCCCAAATCGATGCCGATTACCGTGGACATGGCTTATTCAGTGACCCCCGACAGATTCTCGAGCGCGCGGTCGTACCAGGCTTGCACCGTGCGCTCGAAGGGCCACATCCAACCGTACTCGGGTCCGATGAAGCGCTGCACGATGTGCGCGCGGAGGCTGGGCGAACGCGCGGCATCCAAACCCAAGAGCTCGGCCGTCGCCCGCAGCGTCTCTTCGTACGCTTCCCATTCGATGCGGGCACGGCCGTAGGCCAGGCCGAGCGGAAAGAATGGGATCAGGTAAAGCCAAGTCATCAACAGGGCACCGTAGCGGCGTCGCTGCCGCAAGTGAACTCGCTCGTGACGGAGCAAAATCACTCGATCGAGGTCGGCCATCGCATCCCAGGTCGGCGGCACGTACAGCGTGTTGCCGATCACGGTGTGGTAGCGAGTGAGATAGCTCCGTTGACCACCGAGCGTGACCAGCTTCAGCGCGAGGTCGATCGCGCGCGAAGGCCAATGACCGCGCTTGGGCACGATGCGAAACGTCGGAAACTCGCCGCGAATCGTTTCAATGAAGCGATCGGTGAGCTCCATTCGCGGCGTTCAGAGTAGCGCGGTTCGCTTGCGCGGAGGGGAGTGCATTGATCGGCCTTTGGGCCGAATTGCTATCGACCTAGCAGATCGCCGGGTTTGAGCGCGCGACCGTTGATCAAGTCGAGCGCCGGGAGCTCTTTGCGACCTTCGAGTTGGGCGCGAACGAGCTCGAAAGTTCCGTCGACGGTGCTGATCAGCACTCGTTTCTGTTCGACGCTGACTAGGCCTGGGACGCCGGCAGCGGGGGTCGCGCTTGCACGAACCTGGGTGACCTTGAGTGGTTTGCCGTTGAGCAAGGTGTGCGCGCCGGGGCGCGGTGAGAGGCCGCGAACTAGGTTCACCAGATCTCGGGCCGTCTTCGAGAACTCGAGCGCGCCGTCGGCGCGTTCGAGAGGCGGCGCGTGACTGCTCTGATCGTGCTCTTGCGGTACCGCTTCGAGTTCGCCGCGCACTGCGCGCGTGAGCTCTTCACGCACGAGCTGTGCGGCGGTCGAAGCGAGACGCTCGGCGAGCTCACCTGCTGTCTCTTCTTCACCGATGGGGATCGCGCGTCGCGCATAAACTGGGCCGGTATCGAGTCCTTCGTCCATTTGCATCAGGCAGATCCCGGTCTCGTGATCGCCGTGGATGATCGACCAATTGATGGGCGCGGCTCCGCGCCACCGCGGGAGCAGCGAGGCGTGCAAATTCATGCAACCACGTGATGGTGCGGCGAGCACAGCGGGCGGTAAGATGCGCCCATAGGCCATCACCAAAGCAACGTCCGGGGTTCGCTCCCTCAGCCACTCGTCCAGGTTTCCGGTCTTTACCTTGAGCGGCTGATGAACTTCGAAGCCGAGCTCGAGCGCCGCGACTTTCACCGCGGGCGGCTGTAGGTTCAACCCGCGACCGGCGGGTCGATCCGGTTGGCAGACGACGCCCACGACCTCGGCAATTTCAGCGAGCGCCCGCAAGGCCGGGACGGCGATCGCAGGGGTACCAAAAAACACGGCGCGCACGAGGCCGATATATCAGATACCGACCCCGCGCGCGTCCGAACTAGCGAAGACTCATGGGCTGGGTGATGATGAACGACCCGGTGTCGGTCGACGCGCACCAAGCACGGGACGGCGTGCTCTGATCGAGCTTGGCTTGGAAGCAGCAGTTCGTCGTCGCCGCGCCACTGGTGGGGCAGGGATACCAGATGGTCATGTCGTAGTTGTAGCTGGTGTCTTCCGGGCTAATCACGGTCGTCTGACAACCAGCGGGCGTTGCGGCGTCCGCAGCGCAGTCGAAGACGACCGCTTCGTCGATGTTCGCGCGGAACATTGGCGTGCCTGCCATGACGCCATCGACGGTTACGGAACCTCCGCCGTCGTGGATCCACGCTGGACCCAGGTACCTCGACCTCGGAGCCGATGGAGGGTTCACGAGGTGAAGGGCGAAGGGGTTGTCGACGCCGACCTGCGCGAAGTACGAAGCGCTCGACTCGGGATCGGCGCAGTAGATATAGTCCGCGGACGAGAAGCAGGTATAAGCATTGAGGTCGTGCGGATAGTTCGTCGCGGTCTGCCAGGGGCCGATTCCATCCGCTGACAAGCGCGCGCCGAAAACGGGCGTCGACATGTAGTACAGGTAGGAACCTGCGCTCACGTATTTTGCCCAGCCTGCAGTAGGCAGCGGGGTCGTGCTCTTCCAAGCGCTGATCCCCGTATTCGTGAGCGAAGCGTAATACGACGGGCTGTAGCAATCGCCGTTGGGATCGGACGGCGGGCAACTCCCACCGCCAAAGCAGTAAATGGTGTCACCCTCCGAAACGCACCCCGCGGTAAGCGTCGGAGGAGGGAGGGTCTGCTGCCAAGTGCCAATGCCGCTCGCTGAAAGCGGCGCGTAATAGGCTTGGTCCGTCACACAATAGATGTAGCCGGCGTTGACGGCGCACTTGGGGAGGCCCGGTGTCGGCAAGGCCGTTGTGGCAGTCCACGCGCCGATGCCCGCTTCGGAAAGCGGAGCAAAAAAAACGCTCGCGGTCATGATCTGTCCGAGTCCGTCCTCACGCTGGACCCAGCCGCCCACGCAATAGATGACGTTCCCGTCGGTGACGCAGGTCGGACTTCGCACAACGACCGGATAATTGCTGGTGGCCGTCCACGGTCCGATGCCGGCCGAGGAGACCCGGCTGACGAACGTCGACTCGCTTTCTGCTCCGAGGCAATAGACATGACCCGAGCTCGCAACGCATGCCTGGGAGCAGCGCGCGGGATCACTCGCTGGGCACGTGGGGTAGTTTGCCGTCACCTGCCAGGGACCCAGCGGCGCTAGGTCGTCAGAGTCGGGGGCCCCGGCCGCGTTGTTGATGATCGGTTCACCACCGCTGCCGCCAAAAGTAAGTCCCCCCTTGCCGTCGTCCCCCGCGCTTCCGCCACTTTGGGGAGTCGCCTGCTCGGCGCCGCCCCCACTGCCACCCAAAATGTCTCGTTCGTGGTCGTCCCCGCTTGGAGCCCCCGCGCTTGCGGTGGTGAGCAAGATGTTCTTGCCGCCGCAACTAACCGCCAACAGCGCGATCCCACCCCAGGCACACCCCCAGACCCTGGAACCCATCTTACGACCCTAACGCCCCCCGGATAGACCAACCTGCATGACCAAGTTAGGTGCCGCTCGGGGCGACGTTGAGCGGTGAATTCGACGGCGCAGCGAGCAAGCTGCGCGCTTTGTTGCGAACGGCGGGCGACTGCGCATGTTCCGCCAAATCTTGGAGCAATGCGCGGGCGCTACTAGCGTCGCCTTGGTGGAGCATGAGCTGAGCGCGGATCAAACGTGCGGCTTCGCGATCGGCGTCACTGCCGGTGCCCTCGAGCGTTGCGAGGGCGGATTGCGTTTCGCTGAGGTCGTTGTTCCGTAAGCCTTCCGCGGCTTTCGCCCATGCCGCGCGATCGGCGGGAGTGTGGGCGTCTACCTCGATCCGCGGTGGTTTCGCGCTGACGGCGCTCGTCGGAGGCGACAATGGCTCGAACTGGGGCACTGCGGCCGGCGGCTCCAGAGCCGGGGCTTCGGGATCGCTCTGCTGACTCGGGCGCGGTGCGCTCACGGGCGCTGCTTTCCGAGCTTTGGGTGCGACGATCCGCGCCCCGCCCGACGGCGAAGACGGCGTCGTCGGGTGTAGCCGCTGCACGATTGCCTCCGACCCGAAGGCGACGCCCAAGCCCATCACCAACCCGGCAATCACCCAGCGTGACATCAGCAGCCGGTGGGGGCGATGCCGAGGCGGACGCGCGACGCGCCGGTACGCGCGAGAGATTTCGTTGCTGTTCGGCTGATCCTCGCGCAGCAGGCGCAACGCAGCGTCGGAAAGCACAGGCAAATCGCGGTGCGGGCGCATCTCAGGCCTCCATCCAATCGCTGCCGTGCGTGCGCAGGAGCTTGGCGAGCTGTTTTCTGCCGTCGCGCAAGCGCGAGCGCACGGTGAGCTCGCCCGAGCCCACGATGCCGGCAATCTCGGCGATGGATCGCTGCTCGATGTCGTGTAAGACCACGACCGCGCGGTACTTGTCGCTGAGCTGTGCCAGTATTTCGCGCAATTCACGGGCCCGCTCGCTAGCTGCGAGCTGCTCGTCCGGCAGGGGCGAGAGGCTCTCGGGCTCGTCCGGCTCGACGCCCAACGAGAAGCGTGCGGCCCAGCGACGATACCAGCGCCGCTGTCGGAGAAGCACACGGTACGAGACGGAGTACACCCAGGTGTTCAGCTGGCTGCGCTGATCGAATGCAGGCAAGCTCTTCGTCACCTGCTCGGCGGCGGACTGCACGAGGTCGTCGAAGTCCGCCGCGTGCCGACCAACCAGAGTTCGCATACTGCGATAGACCATTTCGAACAGCTCCCGCTCCGTCGCGACATTTGTGGGCCGGGCGTCGCGGTTAAACGCTGCGAGATCCGAGGCCGACACAGCCACCGGAGAGTTAGTGCCCATCGGAGCGGGGGGTGAGCGGTCGCCAAGCTGATTCGGCCCAGCGGTCGGTGAAATGGGTCATCCGCCGACCTTCAACGCCAGGCTCAACCCCGCCTCGAGCGCCAGCCCCGGCAAGGCGAGGACCTCCTGCTCGTCGATGAACACCGAGCGACTGCGCGTGAACGCACGCAACCCGGCGTTCGGGAGCAAAGCGAACGCGCCGAACTCGATCGGGCGAGACAGTTCCAAACTCAAGCAGGCCAAGGTCGAACGAGTAGTACCATTTTGCGCGCTGACGCCCACCTGGGGGCTCACGCCGAAGACGCTCAGACCGACGCCGAGCGCACCGCGAAAGCCGAACAGCGGCCGCGGTTGCCAACCGATTTGGGCTCCGAACTGCAGGTCATGGGCCGAAAATTGTGTCGAACTGGGAAGTGCGAACAGGTACCCGCCTTGGATGGCTAGGAAGGCGGTGTTTAGTCGTTGCTCCAGTCCAAGCTGTGGACCCAACCCCCAACCGTGACTCCACGGCTCTGCGCGCAGACCTGCCGAGACCCAGGTACTCGCGGCGATCGCACGAGCAACGGGCGGTGCGCTCGGCGGCTTCGTTGGAGGAGTCGTGGCCGCAGCAGCTGGTGCGGGAACGGGTTCGACGGCCGGGACAGGTGTGGCGACGGCTGGGACGGCCGCACTCGGCGACACCGCGGGTGGCTCCGCGCTCCACGCGACAAGCGCGGCCTCCGCACTCGCCAGCAACGCCTCTTTTGCCGAGATTGCGTTGCGCTCACTGCGCTGCGTGACTTGACGACCACCTCCACTCACTTCGGTCTGTGCAGAATCAGGTTCGCAACTGAGCGCCACCGTCGCTGGCTCCGCGCCGCTCCCCAACAAGCTGGCGCGAACCCTGGCTTCGACCTCAGCGGCGTCCTCGGCTGAAAGCTCGGCGCAGCGCACCGAGACCTCTGCTTCAGCGGCCAACGCCGCTCGTGCGCCAAGCGAAAGGGCCACGATTAGGCTTACCCGTCCGGTCCGACCGCGGCTCACGGGCCCGACCATACGGCAAGGCCGGCACCACCTGCAAAACAAGACGTTTTCCCGCGCGCGAGGCAGCGGGCCGAGCAGAACCGCTGCGGCCCGGTTTAATGGAGCCGGGGTAGGTAATCCACAAGGGCTAGCGTGACGTATTGGTATGGTTACGTTGCGAGATTGTAGAGAGACGGCGCCGAACCAAGTCTGCCCCGAGCCTGACAAGTGTTAGGAAATAAGGGGTTTCACTTGGCCCGTCGCGAGTGACAAGATGGAGACTGAACATGAGTGAAAAGAAAAAGCCGCCGCCGCCTCCGCAGCCTCCGCCTCCGACCGAAGACGAGATCAAGTTCGGGGACGAGCTAGCGGTATTGCCGATCCGGAACGCCGTACTTTTCCCTGGCGCGGTGGCGCCCTTCGACGTTGGGCGTGAGAAATCCGTAGCCCTCGTCGAGGACGTGCACAATCTGTCGACACCCGTGATCGCGATCTTCGCGCAGCGCGATCCCGCGACGGACGATCCAGGCGCTGACGATCTATACCCGGTGGGTTGTGCCGCGCGCGTGCTCAAGGCGCTCAAGCACAGCTCCGGTAACTACTCCTTGATTCTTCAGGGCTTGACCCGCATTCGGCTGGACTCGGTGACGCAAACGTCGCCGTTTCTGCGCGCCAAAGTGACGCGCGTCGAAACGCCGTCTACGGAAGACGTGGAGGCCGAGGCGCTGGCGATGAGCCTGCGTGACGTCGCCAAGCAAGTCATTCAACTGATGCCGGAGCTGCCGCGTGAAGCGGGCTCGCTCATCGACTCGATCCAAGCGCCCGGCGCGCTGGCGGATCTCGTGGCCGCCAACTTGGACGCCCCGGTCGAAGAGAAAGCTCAGCTGATCGAGACGGTCGAGGTCAAAGAGCGCATCCGCAAGGTGCTGCGCTTGCTCACTCGTCAACTCGAGATCTTGAAGATGCGCGAGCGCATCAACTCCCAGATCAAAGAGGAGATGGGCAAGAACCAGCGCGAGTACGTGCTGCGCCAACAGCTGAAGGCGATCAAAGAAGAGCTCGGTGAGGACGACGGCGATCAAGGCGATCTCGACGGCCTCGAAGAGCGCGTCGCAAAAGCCAACTTGCCGAACGAGGCCGACAGCGTCGCCAAGAAGCAGCTGAAGCGCCTGCGCTCGATGCAGGTCGGTTCGGCCGAATACACGGTCGTCCGCACGTATCTGGATTGGATCCTGGATCTGCCCTGGTCCAACCAAACCGACGACAACATGGACATCGCCGAAGTGCGTCGTGTCCTGGACGAGGACCATTACGGCCTCGAAAAGGTCAAGAAGCGCATCGTCGAGTACCTGGCCGTTCGCAAACTCAAGAAGGACAAGAAAGGTCCGATTTTGTGTCTGCTGGGCCCGCCAGGCGTCGGTAAGACGTCGCTCGGCAAGAGCATCGCCCGCGCGCTCGGTCGCAAGTTCGTGCGCGTCTCCTTGGGCGGCGTTCATGACGAAGCGGCCATCCGCGGTCACCGCCGCACGTACGTCGGTGCTCTCCCTGGTCAAATCATCCAAGGCATGAAGAAGTCGGGCACCATCAACCCGGTCTTCATGATGGATGAGGTCGACAAGATCGGGCACGACTTCCGCGGCGATCCGAGCGCGGCATTGCTCGAGGTGCTGGACCCCGAGCAGAACAACACGTTCGCGGATCACTACCTGGAGATCCCGTACGACCTGTCGAGCGTGATGTTCGTGGCCACGGCCAACGTTGCAGATCCGATCCCGCCGCCTCTCCGCGACCGCATGGAAATCCTGGAAATCCCAGGCTACACGCGCCGTGAAAAGCTGGCGATTGCACGCCAACACTTGATCCCGAAGCAGCTCGAGGAGCACGGCCTCAAGCCGGAGCAACTCACCATCACCGACGAAGCGGTGGAAGAGCTGATCGAACACTACACCCGTGAAGCCGGCGTTCGCTCACTCGAGCGCACGGTGGCCAGCGTGATCCGCGGTGTCGCGGTCAAAGTCGCCGAGGGCGATCTGAGCCCGCGCACCATCAAGAGCGAGGACGATCTCCGCGAGTTCTTGGGCGCGATCAAGTTCACGAGTGAAGTGGCCGAGCGCACGGAGGAAACCGGCGTGGCGACGGGCTTGGCGTGGACCAGCGTGGGCGGGGAAATCCTGTTCATCGAAGCCACGCGCATGTTCGGCTCCGGCAAGATGCAGCTGACCGGTCAACTCGGTGACGTCATGAAGGAAAGCGCTCACGCAGCCCTCAGCTACGTGCGCACGAACGCCGAAAAGTACGGCATCCCGAAGGACTTCCTCGAGAAGAGCGACGTGCACATTCACATCCCCGCGGGCGGTATGCCGAAGGACGGCCCCTCCGCAGGCATCACGATGTTCACGGCCATCGTCTCGCTGCTCACCGGCATTCGCATCCGCCACGACGTCGCCATGACCGGCGAAATCTCACTGCGCGGTCGAGTGCTGCCCATCGGCGGCTTGAAAGAAAAGACCCTCGCCGC
>DASQCO010000040.1:0-30557 GCA_035634635.1 Polyangiaceae bacterium | reverse complement strand
CCGAGTGCCGCCGTCGCGGCGTAACCACGGTCCAGCAGCATGACGATCGCGTCGATGTCGAGCTGAGCGAGAAAGCCAAGGTTGTCGCGCAACACTCGGACCGCGAACTCGTGCACCTGCTCGCAGCGGCTCGCGTCGAGCAGATGCATCAGCGCGAGCGGCGCTGCATCCCACAATTTACCGTATGCTTCACCACGCCTCACGACCGGCGCAGCGCCGACTATGAAATACCGCTGTCGTGCGTCTGCGACGTATTGCGACGAGTGAAGATACAAGAGGCTACAGAACGACCAGAAGCGCCCGATTTGGCGCGCGTCGTCGTCCGTGTAGGGCAACAAGACCCCAGTCGCCATCTTTGCGAAATCGGGGGAGCCTCGTTCACCGAGGCGCCGCAGCGTGCGCCAAGTGCGCCAGCGGTAGTAGTTGCGCGTACGCTCGCTGAACGGACGAGCCTGCGTCGCACTCTGCTGGCCGTGCAGATTGTGCTTTGCCCGAGTGCGTTCGAAGCGATGCGCCAAGACGCCGTACACTTGACCGTCGCGCCTCAGCTCAGCGGTCTTGAACAGCGCGCGCAAGAGCTTGAAGTATGGCCGCTCGAGGGGCGCCTCGCGGCACACGCGCAAGACCGCGGGCATCGTGTGCTCGTTGGCAATGAAGTACGCGGTCCAGTACACCTCGGTAGCGCTCTGCTTGTCCGTCTCGAACAGCTCCCACAGCGCTTTCTCGAATGTGCGAGCGGGCCCCGTTTCGGCGAGCTGCGCCAGCTTGGGCGGCAACTTCTCGCGCTCGCGCTTGATGAGTCCTTCGCGTTCTTGATCCGTGAGCAGTGCGCGCAGCGCCTCTGCGCTGACGCGCTTCAGGAACGTGGGCGTCGCCGTGTCTTCGTACAGCTTCACCAAGGGATCGACGGCTGCGCGACTCCCGCAGCGCGCTAATGCCCAAACGACCGAATATTTGCGCAGGTTGTCGCTCTTGCGGGCCAGCAACAAGCGAAGCAACTCCGGCTCCGCTTCGCTCAGTCCGAGTTCACCGGCGCGCCACACCGCGCGATTCAGCGGCCATGCCTTGTACTTATCGTCTCCTGCACGCAGTCGAAACAAGAGACGCGCTCGTTGATCCAATGGCGTCCGCGGACTCGTGCGCGGAGAAGCGGTTCGCGCGGCGGGCGGCGGAGTCGGCACAACCGGCGATGCTGCAGGCGTGATGGGTGATGTGGGGGCGGCAGGCGCGTTGACGTCCCGATAGCCCTTAGCCTCGCGCTTCGCGATCTCGGCGTCGAACAGGCGCAGCGCCTCATCGCGGCGCACCGGCAGCGCGGTGAGCGACCCATCCTGGAGCGCCTTGCCCAGCTTGCCGTACCGGTAATTGACGACGAATTGGTCTGCGCCCACCTCGCACAGATCCACCTCGTGCACTTTCGCCACGGCACCCGGCAGCACCAGTCGGACCTGCTTGATCAGCTTCATCTGGCTATCGCAGTGGCCCTCGGTTGACTCACGCGCCCCGAAAACTCCCGACTCGTCACCGCCCGAAGATTAGGGGGAATGCTCAGGGGTGAAAAGGGCCCCGCGCGGAAACCGCCAACGGCCATAGGGCCGATCACGGCGGATGCGTTCTCCCTACATCGGCCTCGTTTCAGCTTGCTTGCGGCGTGGGGCTCGCGGGAATAGGGACGGCGCAGAAAAATGGCGCAAGTCGAAGTAAAGCTCGCCAACATTACGAAGCTCAAGGTCGACGCGATCGTGAACGCCGCCAATGAACGACTCCTCGGTGGCGGTGGTGTCGACGGCGCGATTCATGCTGCCGCAGGGCGTGAGCTGCTCGAAGCGTGTCGCGCCATCGCGGAAGTCCGTCCAGGAGTGAGGTGTCCGACGGGCGAGGTCCGACTCACTCCGGGGTTCCAATTGCCGGCGCGCTTCGTGATTCACACCGTGGGGCCCGTTTGGTACGGCGGCAACGAAAACGAGCCCGAGTTGCTCGCGAGCTGTTATCGCAATGTGCTCGCGCTTTGCTCCGAGCAAGCGTTTCGTTCGGTTGCAATTCCGGCGATCAGCTGCGGTGTGTACGGGTTTCCGTTGCGAGACGCGGCCCGCATCGCCGTTGGCGAGATTGCTCGAGCTCGCGAAGCAGGCACCTGTCTCGAAACGATCTCGCTGGTAGCCTTCGAACGGCCCGTGTTCGAAGTTCTGCAAGCGGCCCTTGCCGCGAACACGTAACGCGCGTCTCAGCGAGCTCCTGCGGACGACGGGCTCGACGGACGCTTAGGGAGCGCTTGCACGAGCTGCTGCAGGTCCGAGGGAGGGTTGTGAAAGGCGACGGCCACTCGGTACGTCCAAACGAGGCCTTCCTCGCGCGGAATGCGCTCACAACGCACCACCGAACCCGTCAATCGACGACCCTCGGCTTCACCCGGAACGAATAGTCTTAGCACGAGTTCGCTGCCCTGCTCCGGGTGGAGGTGCGTCAACAAGAGCAGCCCAGCTCCGCTCGCGTCGTGAGAAACTCCGCAGCCAGTTTGCTCGCCTTCGAGCTCTATCTCTGTCACGAGGTTGACGAGTTCGCGAGGGACGAGCCGCTTGTCTTTGGCTTCGAGCATTCCTTCTAGTGTACCCCGGCCGGGCGGCGCTTTACAGCGCGCTCGTCAGACGCCGAAAAAGAACGGTGATCCCGCGCTCTAACGCAACGCCTCAAGGGAGCGTTCGAGGCTTTTTGTCGCCGCTCTCAGTGGGCTTTGAGGGGTGGTTTCACCCCGCCCGTTGGCAGCGGCTTGGGCGGGGGCACCAAGTTGCCGGATGTGGGCGGTGTGCTCGAAGGGGGCGGGGGCATCAAGTTCCCAGAAGTGGGCGGCGTGCTCGATGGCTGTGGCGCGGTTGGTGGCGGCGCGACCAAGTTGCCGGACGTTGGAGGGATTGCGGCTTCGCCGCCGGCGCCCGCTCTGCCTGCTGTGCTGAGCACGCCGCCATTTTCGTTGCTGGGCGGCGCGTCGGCGCTGCTCGGCGGAGGGGCCACCAAGTTGCCGGTGGTCTCGGGCTCGTGCCTGCAGGCCGCGACGTAATTGATAGTCGCCACGCCGACCGACGCGATCAGCAGCTTTCGAGACTGGCTGGGCTTTCGCATGACGGCAGCAAAGCACACTCGCGCTCGCGTGGCTGCAGCGCATGTCGCTGACACTCTATCTCGGCCGCTCAGCCCACTGTGCTTTTTTCACAACTGTCGCGGGCGGCGACCGAAGTTGGGGGAAACCATGGCCAAGCCAAACCAAAACCAACTGGACCACCGCCTCAGCGCCAAAGTTTCCGAACTCCGGCAGCTGCTCATGACCGCCAAAGATCTCGACGAGGTCTCCGAATACTTCCACAACGTATTGGTCCCGGACGATGCCTTCATCGCGTCCGGTGAACGCTCGTCCAACACGCGACTGCTCACTGCGTTGCAGGCAGTGCTGGAGAGAGTGGCGCCAGAAGGAAGACTCGGCACGCCATTGATCATTCGGCTCGACCACGAGGCGCTGTGTCACGGTTACACGACGTGGGGACGGGGGCACGTCGTGTTCTTCTACTTCGAGCAGCTCGATCTCGGCTTTTGCAGCTATTCGCGCAACCTGTTCTCTGCCGAAGTCACGTTACTGCGCTTCAATCTCACGAATGCTGGCGTCGGTGCTTGGGGTGCTCGGCAAAATGTCGGCTGTGCGTAAGCGAGGCAGCGCGCACTGAGGCATCACCCGCGTGGATTGCGTCGCATTTGCGCCACGCTCTCCGCGATGATCTGCAATTTCAGCGGCAAAGCGAGCGGAACGGTTGATGCAGAGTTTTGCGTACGGAGGCATCGTGAAGAAGCAACTCGAAGTGAAGCCAGTCGAATATGCGGAGTTGGCCGGGGCAGTCGAGCAGCTCGCGCAGCGCGCTCCGACGATCGGCGTGACGGAGCTCATCGCGCTCTGGCCCTGGGTCGAGGGGCTCATGCTCGACCGCGTGCGGGCCGACGAAGCTGAAGCTCCGAGTGGAGGCGGTTTCGACGATGCGCTGTTGCGCGCAGAGGGGCAGCGCATCCGAAACCTGGCATGGGAGATCGGCGTGTCCGTCGATCTGGGGGACGTACACGTGAGCGCACTCGAGTCACTAGCCGAGTTGCTGCGCAAGCGCGGATCGCGCTTCGGTATGCAGGCCTCGCTGCGGCGTTCGGTCGAGCGGGCGGTCACGCGCGGTTCTTCTGCGTCGAATGTGAGTCACGGCCTTCGATCGGTGTGAGCGCTGATGGGCGCCATCGACGTACAATGTGCGCTGCGCGGCCCCTAATCATCCTCGCTACGCGTCCGTTTTGTTCTGTAGATGGCCTCGTCCGCGCTGAGGCGCGCGTACCTAGAGCTTTGTTACCGACCCGTATCGGCTAGGCAGATTGCGAGCGCGACTCGCTTGGTGGGCGACATTTTCGGTGAGCCGATCGGTGAGGCGGACGCGATCTCGCGGGTGACGCTGGCGGTGCACGAGATTTTGGAGAACTTGGCCAAATACGCGGCTGAAGAAGCCCCGAGCCTGTGCGTCGAGCTGCGCGAGGATGGTGACGCGGGGCTGATCGAGATCAGGACCAAGAATCGGGCCAGCCGCGAGCGCCTGGCGTTGACCGAGCAACTGCTACACAGCTTGATCCATGCGGCCGATCCTCGTGAAACGTACCGCGAGTTGATGGCAAGAACGGCAGGGCAGGCAGAGGGGTCTGGCCTGGGGCTCGCGCGCATTCGCGCTGAGGCAGAGCTGCAATTCGCGTTCGAGATCACGGCGGATTCGGTCGAGATCACCGCGTTTGGTCGAGTGCCGCTCCAACCGAGGAGACCGCGGTCATGACCACAGTGGCCATCGAACCGCTCGCGCTGGACAATTTCTCGATCGTTCCAAGCTGGGAGGGGAGCACGCTGCGTATTGTGTTTTCGGGGAATGCGGACATGGACGCGCGCGTCGCGCTCGAGGCCTTCGTGAAACGATTGAACGGTCAGGTGCTTGCCGCGAAGCTGAAGCGCGTGGTCTGCGACATGCGTGACCTGTATTTCATGAACTCCGCTTGCTTCAAGTGCTTGGTGCAGTGGATCGACTCGATCGTGAAATCCGACGTCGAGCAGCAATACAGCTTGAGCTTCATCAAAAACCCCAAGATGCCTTGGCAAGCGCGGAGCCTCGAGAGCTTGCGGCATTTCGGACCCGCGATCGTGCTCATCAAGATCGAACCCTGAACCGGACGAACCCGTGGCTGCTCGAGGCAAGGGACGACCGCGAGACACGGGCGAGGCGAACACGGCCCGGCAGCTCGGGGTGCGCGCATTTCTGTTCGTGATCTTGTGCGTCACTTCCGCGCTGCCCGTCGCGTTGCTCGGCATGCGCCACGCCGCGCAGCTAGTGAAAGACCAGGTCGAAGCCGTGGACAAACAGCTCACTGCGAGCTCCCAGGCCAGCGCCGATCAGATCACCCTGATGATGCTCGACTCGGTGCACGCGGCCGAGTCATTCGCCGACGAAGTTGCTGCGCGCAAGAGCCTGTCTTTCGATGCGCTGAGCTCGGCGCTTCGCGCCCACACCGTGCATCATCCTCACTTGATCGGCGCCTACATCGCCAACGCGCGTGGAGATGCGCTGATCTATCGATCCGTGAAAAGCGAACTCGCTCCGGGCAACAACATCAACTACGCCGATCGCGACTACTTCAAAGAGGTCGTAAAGACGCAGCGCGCCGTGATCTCGGACGCAATGATGGGTCGCTTCACGCACGCCTGGACGATCAACGTCGTGGCTCCGATTCACGACGAACAAAAGCAATTCTTGGGCATCACCTGCAGCTCGGTGGATCTGCGTGGCGTTTCCGAGCGAGCGCGCCGAGCGATCAGCGCGCTCAGCCAGGGGCGCATCGTGGTGTTGGACGCCGACGGCCAACTGTTGGCCGACTCTGCTGATAGCTCCAACTTGGAAGGGCGCGACGTATCCAAGGTGAGCCTGTTCGCGCAGGCTCCCGTGGGTAAGCCACTGTTGCGCCTCGGTGTCGACGAGCGTGGGCGAGCCATGCGCGGGGTCGTCGTTGCTTTGGGGCCACCGGTTGCAGGTTGGCGTGTGATCGCGCTCTCGCCGCAATCGGCCATCGACGACCAAGCGGCGCAGGTGCGAAAACAGGCGCTGCTGCTCGCACTCGCACTGATCTTCGCGATGATGCTGCTCTCGGCGCGGCTCGCAACGTGGCTCGCGCGCCCGCTGCAGAACATGGCCGCTGCGGCCGCCGCTGTGGCAAGAGGCGAGTTCCGGGCGTTGCCGGAACCACCGAAGACTGCGCCACGAGAAGTAACGCAGCTCTTTCACGACCTGGACGGGATGATCGCGCGATTGGGCGCTTACACCAGCGAACTCGAGGCAGAGGTGAAATCGCGCACCGCGGAGCTGACGCGCGCAAATGACGAACTTCGTCGCGCCGAAGAGCTGATTCACGAGGACATCGAGCAAGCGCGCCTATTCCAAGAAAAGATGCTGCCGGTGATCGAGCCGCGCGCGGGTGTGGACGTCGCTACGGCTTATTTCCCGCTGGAGCGGGTCAGCGGCGACATCTTCGACGTTTGCGAACTTGGTGATGGTCGCTTGCGCATTTTCCTCGCCGATGCGACTGGCCACGGCGTTCAAGCGTCGCTGCGCACCGTCGCGCTCAAATCGGCTTACGATCGATTGAAGCTGCACCACGAGCGACCGCAGGATCTCTTGTTCGCGCTCAATGAGCGCTTGGTCACGGACTTTCCCGGCGGAGAGCTCATGTGCGGGGCGGCGTGCCTCGATCTGCAATTTGCGGCGGAGCGTGTGGGCGTGGACTACGTGAATGCCGGCGCAGAGCCGCTGTACGTGTTTTCGCCAATCGCAGCTGTGCGCGACGTGTATACGTCCGGGCCGCTGCTCGGAGGAAGTCACGTGACCTTTCCCGAAGCCACGCACTTCGAACTACTCCGCGGTGAGCTCTTGCTAGTCGCGAGCGACGGCTTGCTGGAGCAAATGAATGCGCGCTACGAGCGCTTCGAACAACAAATTGCATCTCTCCAAGTGCCGGGCGGTGCAAAGGCGTTCTTGGACGAGCTGGTGGCTGCACTCCACGAGTTCCGCGGCACGGCGCCCATTCGCGACGACATCACGCTGATCGCATTGAAGGTGCTTTGAGGCGGGTCGCGCTTGCGCGCGGAGCTAGGCGCTGGCTACGTTATTGGTGACCGCACACCATGGATACCTTTGCTCCCGTTTGGGTCAGCTCTCGAGACCACCTTCGCGATTTTGAGCGGCCGTACCTGGGTGCATCGTGGTTTCGGCGATACCTTTGGCCACCCGATCCGCCGCCAGGTTTCCCACAGATCCGCATCGGTTCCAGAGCCGTTCCAATCGTCTTGTTTGCAACTGGCGAACTCGCTATCGACGCAAACAAGATCACGTTCTCTGCGCGCCACGAGCCGCGCTACAAGAACGTGGACGACGAACTAGAATTCGAGCTGCTGCTCGATCGGCGCACCGGTATCGATCGATTCTTCATGGAATCGGCGCTCATCAAGCGCTTCTCGTGGTCGTGGATCGCGCTTCGCTCACCGGAGCTGGATGACGAGATATTGTTGTGTGTTGGTGGGACGGGGCTGGCGGTGGCTCGGATGAAAGAGCAGACGGAGGAGTTATATCGGGCGTTGTTGGAGGCAAAGTCTGAGTAGGCGCTGAGCCGTTGCCTGGCGCTTTCCGACGCGCGTCGCAGGTTGCGCGGCCGGACAAAGTTGGTGCACAGTCCGCCCCACGGGGCCTCGGGGCGAGGTCGAAAACACGCAACTCGTTTCCAACCTGCGCCGACACGGACAAGCATGGCAGCTTCAATCAAGATTTCGAAATCGGGGGTGTGCCTCTTGCTTGGAGGGTTCGCGATCGTCGGCGCGCAACTCGCGGCCTGCTCGCCCGAATTCCATTCCTGCTACGAGAGAAGGAATTGTCCCGTAAAGCCCAAAGATGACGCTGGCGCGGCTGGGGAGGAGTTTGGGGGAGCCGGCGCGGGGCCGAGCGCTGGCTCCTCAGGCGGGCGGCGCAATGGCGGCGGTGGCTCTTCTGCGGGTTCGAGTGAGGCGGGGGAGGGAGGAACGTCCGGAGAAGGCGGAACGTCGGGTGAGGGCGGCGCGGCCTCGAGCGGTGACGCGGGTGCTGCGGGTGAAGCCCCCGTGTGTAACGAGTGCGCGAACGGCTTTGCTTGCTCGACCACGACTTGCAAGACGACGTGTGCGGCTGATGCAGATTGCTTAGCTGACCATTTCTGCTCGGGTGGGCAGTGCCGGCTGGATGCTGTGCAAGTGAGCGTTGGTTATTCGCACGCGTGCATCGTGTTGGCGGACAAGACTGTGAGCTGTTGGGGGAAGAACGACCGGAGCCAGCTCGGGACGGCTTCAGCTGCGGATTCGGCGACGCCGGTGCAAGTGAAGTTTCTCTCTAACGTCCAGTCCATTGCAGTTGGGGATGGGATCACGTTCGCGTTGCTCACGGATGGCACGGTGCAGTTTTGGGGCACGCGAATTACTAACTTCATAGCTGGTGGCAGCAGTACGACCGTGGCATCTCAATACCCAACCGCAATGAATGGATTGAGCAAAGTGAAGCAGATTACTGCAGGCGGCAGAGGTAACGGTTGCGCCACTCTGATGGACGGCACAGCTCGCTGCTGGAACCTCAACGAGATGGGGCAGCTTGGGGATGGGACATACGACTTCTCGGTCGCCCCAGTCGTCGTATCGGGGCTAAGTGGCGTCACCAATGTCGACTTCGGTTACGCGTTTGCGTGTTCGCAAGCCGCCAACGCGGTGAAGTGCTGGGGGAACAACTTTGGCGGCCAGCTCGGGACAATCTCGGACTCGGTCGCAAACACCCCGCAAACCATCAGCGGGTTATCTGGTACTTTTTCGAAGTTGCGAACGGGAGATGAGTTTGCTTGCGTGCTCATGGCAGATGGTTCCGTGCGCTGTTGGGGAAGCAATGGCTACGGCCAGCTCGGCAACGGCAGCAGTAGCGCGAAGGAAACAACTCCCGTTACTGTCTCAGCAGTTTCCGGCATCACCGACCTGGCGTTGGCGACCTCACACACATGTGCACTCCTCAAAGGCGGATCAGTGCGCTGCTGGGGGAATAACTCTCGCGGTCAAATCGGAAATGGGAACACGACCAACCCCATCGTCACACCAACGCCGGTCCAGGGAATTAGCGATGCCGTTGCTCTAGCGGCGGGAGGCTCGACCACTTGCGCCATTCTCACGACCGGCTCTGTGAGGTGTTGGGGACTCATCGTCGGCACCGAAGAAACCTACGTAGTTGCGACGACCGCGTGGTGAGCCGTGTTGTCTTTGAGCAGTACCGACAGGTGTCGCTGAGTGGCCCACGTTGAGACTAGCGCCGTCTCATCCAACGATCCGGCGTACACACAATCTTCCGGCAGAGTTGCACGTCGCGGTTCTGTCGCGTCACGACTTTGCATCACGCGCTGCCGGTTTGTTAATGATCGTTCAACGGAGGTTTGATTGCGACCGCGACGTGCTAATTTGTCGGCCGAGTCCGTCCCACTCCCTCTGTCTACGAGCGCCTGGAGGCGCGTTGTAAATGAAGCATCTTATCTCGGTCTCTGTGCTGGTCCTGTCTGCGGCTGCGTGCTCGTCCGATCCTTCTACCAATGGTGGCGGCTCCGCTGGCTCGAGCAGCACGCACGTCGGCGGTGGGCCTAGCGCAGGTGGGCAATCGCCGAGTACGGGTGGAAGTGGAGTCGGGGTTGGTGGCAGCGGTCCGTCCACCGGCGGAAGCGGGCCCGTGGCTACGGGCGGATCGGGCAGCACCACGGGTGGCTCTGGGCCATCGGGCGGTTCGTCAAGCGTGGGCACGGGTGGCACTGGACCGATCGGCACCGCAGGTTCGGGGAATAGCGCGGGTGGGCCTACGACTGGCACCGGCGGGTCCGGACCGACCTCCGCTGTCAAGTGCGATAACTTGTCGCTCGCGCCGAAGATGACCGGCGTCGCGAAACCCTCGGGTGCGGCGGGTGGTTTGAAGGTGCTCGACTGGGCTGGCTTCACGGGCGCCGCGTCGTTCACGTTCGACGACAATACGCCCTCGCAACTCGCAAACTACACCGCGCTGAAGGGAACGGGCGGCCACTTTACCTGGTTCTTGATCGCGAGCAGCGCGGGCACTGGGTACAAAGCGACGATCGCTGATGGCCAAGAGATTGCCAATCATACCCAGACGCACCCGATGAGTCCTGCCACGAATGAGGTGGACAAAGCGCAGACCACGCTCAAGACGAACTACGGCGTCGACGTGCACAGCATGGCGGCTCCAAATTGCCTAGACGGCTGGAAGCAGTACGCTGCTCCGGCGAAGCTGTTTCAGGATCGCGGTCCCTGCGGTGGCTCGGTTGCTGCGGTGTCGCCGCGCGACTCTACCGATCCTTTTGGGCTGCCCGCATATTTGCCTGCAGAAGGTGCGGCAGCGTCGGCGCTCAGCGGCCAAATCAGCGCCGGCAAGTGGCGCATCTACGTGATTCACGGCTTTGATAGCCAGAACGGCACCTATCAACCCGTGCCAATCGCCAGCGTCACCGGTGCCATGTCCAAGGCCGTCTCTGACGGCTATTGGGTCGAAGGCATGACCAACATCGGCGCCTATTGGCAGGGCCAAAAGCTGATCCCCGCCTCAGCTACGACGACGGCCATGTGGACGCTCCCCGCCAACTTCCCGCCCAACATGTGCGTCCGCATCACGACCACCGGCGGTACCGTCACCCAAAAGGGTAACACGATCGCATGGGACGACCACGGTTACTACCAAATCTCGCTCGATGCCGGCGAAGTGACGATCAAGTAAGACGAGTCAGCTAGCGAACATCGCGACGCCCCGCTCCAGCGACCAATAGGCCGCTACACAACCCATCGCGTACACGA
Organism: Polyangiaceae bacterium; assembly: GCA_035634635.1. GTDB lineage: Bacteria > Myxococcota_A > Polyangia > Polyangiales > Polyangiaceae > PMG-095. Next base: position 19,603 of record DASQCO010000040.1, on the reverse strand, counting down.
ACGCGCGGGTTGTCCAGACGGGGCGTCGTTCGATGCGTGTGACGAGCCAGCCGAGGCCAACGAACAGCGTGATCGCTGCGAGTTGGCCGAGCTCGACGCCGACGTTGAAGAACAAGAGCGCGGAGGGCACGTGTTGTTCGGGCAGGCCCTGATCGAGCAGGGCGGACGCGAAGCCCATGCCGTGCAAGAGGCCGAACGCGAAGGTCACGAGCCACGGTGCGCGCCGCGCGAGCGAATCCGCGGGTCGTAGGCACTCGGTGCACGCGAGCACGATCGACAGCGCAATCGTCGTTTCTACGGCCGCGGAGGGCAGGCTGAGCCAGCCGAGTACCGTCGCTGCGAGCGTCAAGCTATGAGCCACTGTGAACGCCGTGATCGCCTGGATGAGCGCTTTGCGATTGCGCACCAAGATCGTGATCGCCAGCACGAACATCAGGTGATCGAACCCGGTCAAGATGTGCTCGATGCCGAGCCGGGTGTAGTCGATGGCGATTGGCTGCAAGAAGCGCCAGCCTGCGGACGCGGGAATGCCGTAAACGGTGAGGCTCGGCGAACGGCCATTGAGCACGCGCATCACGCGCGAGCCGTTCTTCCAGTCGATCAGCACCGTGACGCTCGATTCGCCGCCAGCCAGCCACGGGAAATCGATGGTCCCGACCAGTCCGAGTGGGCCGCATTCGAGGAATGCTCCGCGTTGCTGACACGACTTCGGGTATTGCGCCGGCGTACGCAGCCCTTCGAGCGTCTTCGCGGTGGTTCGCCAATCGATGGCGAACCTGCCGTCTGCGAGTTCAGTCAGCGTGAGCGTCGCGGCGTCGAAGGAATGGGCTTCTGCGCCACGCGCAAACAACGACGCGACGAGCAAAAACAATAGCAAGCCTCGCTTCATCGAGATTTATCCTCGATGCGGTAGCGCTTCACGACGCCCTCGGTCGCCTTTTCAATGACCTTCTGCCCTTCGGCCTGCTTCCAACCCGCCAGCAATTGCTCGTGCAGCACCGGTGCGGGCGCCAAGCCGCCCCGCGTGCCGTTCAGCTTGACCAACAGCCAGCGATCGCTCGTCTCGAACTCGCGCCATTGGCCGACCGGCAAGCTGCGGATCTGATCGGCCACTGCAGTCCCAAATTCCTGCTCGATTCGCGCGCGGTCAACGTTCGCGACCGTGCTGCGCAGTCCGAGTGACGCGGTCGTCGCGCCCGCGACGAGTTGAGGTTCAACCTTGGCGCGCTGCTGCTCGGCTCCCGGCTCTTGCTTGGGAAACACCACGTACTCGTGTTCATAGAGCATCGGGATCTCGTAGTCTGCCCGATGCTGTTCGAGGAATTGCTGCAGTTCGGCTTCGCTCGGCTCGCGCGTTGGCGTCTGCAAGAGCAGCCGTTCACGCATCTTTCCGATCAGCAGATTGCGCAGCGTCGGATCGTCGCGATCGAGCTTTTCACGCAGGGCCTCGCGGTACAACGCCTCATCGCTCTTCCAATTCGCGATCCAAGACTCAGCTTCCGCGGGCGTCGCTGTGCGACCCATTTGGTCCTGAAAGCGGCGCAATAGATCGGCCTTGAGCGCCGGAGTGAGCGCGATCGTTTCCGCGTCTCCGACGATCGCGCGCTGTACCAAGAGCGCAACCGCGGCGACCGCAAAAAAGTGCAGCGTGGGCTCGCGCAGGAAGCGCGAAAAGGAAGACGGCGGCGCGCGTTCGATCGGTTGGGTAGCCATGGCAGAGCTCGGATTGCCCAGGGGTAATACGGGCAATCCGAGCTTGCAATGCCGTCAACGACAGGGCATCGCGGTGGGATTGCAGTCCTACCTGTGCTAATTGTGCGCACATGCGCGCAACCGACAAGATCAGTGTGACCATCGAGCGCAACGAACTCGCTTCGGCTAAGCGCTTGGCCGCCCATTTGGGCCTCAGCCTATCCAGCTTCATTACCGACGCCGTGCGAGATCGCGTTCGCGAAGAGGCCCGGCGCGATGCCGCGCGAAAAGTCATCGCGAGCTTCGCGCCGGAGGAACGCGCAACTCCAGCTGAAGCGCGGGCGCTCTTGGAATCGTGGTCAACGCCGAGCTCGTCACCGCCGAAGCGCACGAAAGGTAAACCGCGGGCCCGTCGCGCTGCCAAGGGGCGTTGAAGGGATATGGGGCTCACCTTCGACACCGGGGCGCTGATCTGTTTGGAGCGCTATAAGCACCATATGCGCAAGGTGTTCGACGTCGCCGTAACCCATGAGGTGCGCATCACCGTGCCGGCAGTGGTGGTGGCCGAGTGGTGGCGGATGGGTGAATTGGAGAAGGAGCGTGCAAAGTTGTTGCGCGCCGTGAACGTTGAACCAGTCACCGACCTCGTGGCGCGCCTCGCGGGAATAGCACTCACGCTCGTGCCACGCGCCCAAACCATCGACGCAATCGTCATGGCGTCAGCGTCACAACGACCCGGTGAAGTGATCTACACCTCCGACCCCAAGGATCTAGAGGCGCTGCGGAGCGGGGTTCCACAGTTTGCCACATTGCGGCTGGAGCGTGCCTGAAGGACCGCCTCGTGCCGCCCGCGCCCGCTTACCAAATTCTCGAACGAATTCTTGATGGGTTGGGTTAGCGGACGCAGCGCGCCCGTTCCGTCGCGTAGCTCGGACGACGGAGGTGATTGGGAGCCCAGTCATACGGGTTATCCGAGCTTGCAAGGCGTGTTGACCGCACGCGAGCTACGCGCCGCTCCGGGCCGTCCGCGCCCGCTTACCCAAAAATCTCGCGCCCGCTTCAGCAACGATCCGAGCGAATACGCGGATAGGCGCGGGCGCAATGCCCGCCCCCATCCGCGTTCATCGTGCGTTTACAGATTGCGCCAGAGCGGCTCGTCGTCGATCAGCACGCGCTCGAGTTCGCGTGGGAAGTCGCCGTAGTCTTGTACGGCGCGGTGCACGGCTGCGCGATTGTCCCAGAACGCGATTGAGCCGGGCTTCCAACGGAAGCGCACCTGGTTTTCCGACTTTCGGTAACGGTCGAGGATCAGCTGCAGCACTTCGCGGTTTTCGGCGTCGGGCAGACCGACGATTTGCGGATGCTTGCCGAAGTCGACCCATAGGATCTTTTCGCCCGTTTCTCGATGAGTGCGCACGATGGGGTGCGCCACGAGTGGGTAATCGTGGCCTGCGCGTTGCAGGGAAGCGCGGAAATCGACGATCGCGTGTAGCCCTTCGAAGCGTTGCTTCAGGTCGTCGGGGAGCTCGCGGTACGCCTTGGCGGCGTCGACCCAGATCGTGTCGCCGCCCACCTCCGGCACATTCACTGCGCGCAGGATCGCGCCCCAGCTCGGGACGATGCGCCAGTTGGTGTCCGAGTGATAGCCGTCGTACGGGATGCCCGGGCGGCGCTGGCTCTCGTAGAACTTCTTCTGATCGGGATCGGCACCAATCAGGTGCACGCCCGATTCACCATCTACATCGACCAGCCGATCCGTCGGATAAGGCGGGGTGTAGATCTTGCCGAAGCGCTTGGCGAAGTCGAGGTGCTGGCGGCGATTGACCGTCTGATTGCGGAAGAACAGCACTTTGTATTTCAACAACGCCGACTTGATGTCGTCGCGCAGGGCATCGCTGATCGGTAGGCTCAGATCGATGCCCTCCACCTCGGCTCCGATGGTTGGGTGCAGCGGTGAATAGCTCAGCCCAAATTCATTGACTCGTTTCACTTCCAAAATCGCACTCATGAATGCTCCTCGGTTCGCGGAGCGCGATTCTTGGGTAATCTGTGTAAAAAGACAAGTGTCTCTTTCAAGGTTTATTGGCGGATTCAGGGGCCCACTCAGGGTTGCTGCTGTGGCAGATCTATAAGGAAAATAATGCAGGCACGCCCAGGTCGGCGGTTGCGGTAAATTAAAAGACAATCCGGTCGAATGGCGGAGCTTGCGGGCTCAGCGGCGAGCCGTGCTCATGGGTCGCAAGCGGTCGACGGCAATTGATCGATCCACTTGCCGACCAGCATTTGTGCCGCGTCGTCCACGGCGTACGTGCCGATTTGCGGCATTCGGCCGTTGTCCGGGTCGGCTTGGTTCATGCGTTGCCACATTAGGGAGTCGTTTGCGGAGCCTGGCTTCAGCAGATTGATCGAGGTGCTGCTGCCGACGGTGCCTTTGATGCCATCGACGTTGCACGCCTTCGAGTCCTTGAGCGTGACGTCGTAACGGAGGTCGAAGCGCTTGTAGAGTCCGTCAGGGCGATGACAAAAGGCGCAGTTGGCGTGCAGATATGAGCGCGCGCGTTGCTCGAGGGGCGCGGTCTCGTCGCTCGGTGCGACCAAGGGCGTCTTCTTCACGGGCACGCTTTCGAACAAGCCGAGCGCGTCGAATCGATCGAGCTGATTCATGCCGGAGACCACGCGATTCATCTGCGCGGTTTCTGGCCCGAGCGTCGAGCCGGATTGCAGCGTGTGACAGTCCATACAGTCCGAACGGCTGGGATAGTGCCACGGCACCACACGCTTGCCGGTGTCGAACATGACGTCGACTCGTTCACTCGGTACCAGCGTGGCTTCGGTCTGTGCGGCGTTCCATTGGTAGCCGTAGCCAACCCAATCGCCGGACGGCGAATTGCTCGTGGTGCTGGTGTGTATCAGGAGGCGCGTTTCGACCAGCTTGCCGTCGAACATGAAGATCTTGATCATGACCGTACCGATCGGAAAGTCCCAGCGGCCGTCGTCGGCGTTGCCCTCAGGGCAGTCGGCAGGCGTGCTCGTGCAGTTACGGACGTGGATCTTCTTCCCCGCTGGCAAGATGAACGCGCGCTGTTTATCTGCTGAATCCGACCAGAGCGGGCTATTGAGTTCGTAAGTCACCGCACGACTCGAGGGCTTCCTCGGATCGCTCGCGTCGACGCAGCCGGTATCGACGAGCTTCGCGGCGGGCTCCGAACCATCGGGCGGAATCGTGCAATCCTTCAGCGCCGACATTCCCGCGTTGCCCCCATTGGCGCTGCCCGCGTTCGCACTGCCTCCGTTGGCGCTGCTTCCACCGGACGCGACCGCGCTTCCCGCTGCACCCGCAGTGGGAGCGCCACTCACACCCGAGTCGCCCGCGGATGTGCTACCGCCTGCCATCGCTCCTGCGGACGAACCTCCGCTGCTTGGCTGCGAGCCCTTGTCGCTGCTGCTCCCACACGCATTGGCGAACACGACCAACGCGGCCGAGACGCACCATTCGACGTTTCGTTTGAACATGTACACGATTCCGAGATACGAAGGAGTCGTGTCTGGTGATCGACTCGCTCCAAACATTCGACGAGAGCGCTCATCTGCGCAAGTGATTGTTCTGTCAGCGTGCACGCGGCGCCATGATTCGCGACCGCTCCGCACACTGACGCCCGTTTCAACACTCACGGACAGTGCGCCTAGCGCACTTCGGAAAGATCCCTTTTGAAGACGCTGTGTGTCTCCTTGGTGCTCGTACTCGGCTCTGCGTGCGGCTCGAATAGCGCGACGAACGCGGGTGCTGGTGGTACTTCGACAGCAAACGGGGGCAGCGGCGAAACGCCGAGCGAAACCGGGGGTTCGGCGGTTGACGGCGGCGACGGTGGGACAATGGCAGCTTCGGGGGGCAGGGGTGGGACGGCGAGCTCGAGAGGAGGCAGCGCGAATGGGGGGCATGCAAACTCCACCGCAGGTGCGACCGCGGCAGGCGCCGCTGGGATGATCGCGGTGGACGTCGATCAATCGGTCACTCAACGCGGTGGAGACTCCGCGCGCACCGCTCACTGGGTGAACGCCAAGCTCACCACCGCCAACGTCGCCAAGATGGCGATGGACACCGAGTTCAAGGCCACGTTCACCGGTGAGATGAGCGCGGTGCCCTTGTTTCTGGCCAGCACGACGCCCGGCAAAGGCATCTTCTTCGCCGTCACCACGCAGAATGACGTGTACGCGCTGGACGAAACCACCGGCGCAACGCTCTGGACCAAGAACATCGGTGCGCAACGCACCGGCAGCCCTGGCCCCGGTATCAAGAACCGCGGCATCGTGAGCACGCCCGTCATCGATGCAACGAAGCGCGTGATCTACGTCGCTGCAGCCATGGCCGCGGGGCGCCACGAGATCCACGCGCTGTCGATCGACGCTCAGGGCGCCGAGGTCGATGGCTTTCCAATCGACGTGTCGAAGGTCAAGGCAGGCAGCGTCGACTTCAACTTCACCGATCAGAATCAACGCAGCGCACTGTCGTTGGTCAACGGCATCCTGTACGTCGCGTTTGGTGGCTATTTCGGCGACGGTGGCAGCTACCGCGGCTGGGTCGTGAGCGTGAAAACGAGCGATCCGACGCAGGTCGCGGGCTGGGCCACGCTCGGCGGACAAGAGGGGATCTGGGCGGCTGGCGGCTTGGCCTCCGACGGCAATGGCGTGTTCGCGATCACCGGTAACAGCGGCGCGAGCAAGCGCGACAATACGGACAGTGAAGAAGTGATTCGCATCACCGACATGTCCGTTCCCCATCGCGACGACGACAACTTGTTCTACCCCGACATCTGGTCGTCTGGCATGAACAACGGCGACAAAGACTTCGGCTCATGCAGCCCCACCGTGTTCACGGTGCCCGACTCGACACCGTCCAAACTGCTCGTCGCGCCCGCCAAGCCGGGCCGCGTGTACTTCCTCGATGCCGCGAAGCTCGGGGGTGCCTCGGGCCAGCTCTCCGATGTCGTCGTCGCTGCCACCGACAAAGAGTCGGTCTACACCGCACCGAGCGCCTACCGCAGCGGTGCTGACGTGTGGCTCGCGATCAGCACACAGATCGGCTCCGCGTGCCCCAACAATATGACTTCCAACGGCAATGTCATGGGCATTCGCATGAAGCCAGGCACGCCGCCCATGCCCGAGATCAAGTGGTGCGCCAGCATGAGCAGCACTGATGACGAGGTGCGTCGTCGTTCACCGATCTCGACCAACAGCGACGACGCTGGCGCCGATCCCGTGATTTGGTTCATGGGCAGCTCCGGCCTGCTCGCGTTCAAGGGCGACACCGGCGAGGCCATCCCGTTCACGAGCGGCAAGTGCGATGGTGTACATCGCTTCACTTCGCCGATCTCCGCGAATGGTCGCATCATCGTCGGCGGCGACGGCCATTTGTGCTCGTGGTCGGTGCACTGACTTTTTGGGAGGCCACGCTGAAACGGGCGCGCTTGCCGAGAAGGTCGGCGCGGTGGCCTGCTCGGTGCCCGCTTCCTCATCGCGGCGGCCACGCCTGCCGGTCCTTATAACGGGCGGAGATTGGGCGCGCGTGTCGCACCGATCACACTGTTGCATTCCTGGCGCGTGCGTGAGCGCGGCCTCGAGGTAGAATTGCGTGATGCGCTTGAGTCGCCGTGTCGCGTTGGGGCTGTCGTTGCCGGTCTTATTGCTCGCGCTGCCCGCGGTTGCGCGCGACTGCGAAGGCGTGAGCATGCCGGACCAAGTCACCGTCGACGACACGAAGCTGGTGCTCAACGGCATGGGCCTGCGCGAAGCCACGGTGTTCAACGTCAACGTGTACGTGGCAGCGCTCTACCTGTTGAAGAAGTCGAGTGACGGCGAAAAGATCGCCGCCGCTGAAGAGCCCAAGCAGATTCGCATTCAATTCGTGCGCAACGTGAGTAAGAGCGACATGGCGGAAGCCATTCAAAAAGGCTTCGAACGCGCCGCGGGCGACGGCTATGGCAAGCTCAAAGCGCGCGTGGAACGGCTGATGGCTGCATTGCCCGAATTCAAAAACGGCGATCGCTTCACCATCACCTATCGTCCGGGCAACGGCGTGGAACTCAAGAGCAGCACCGCCAGCACCACCATTGAAGGCGCGGACTTTGCGCGGGCTCTGTTCTTGATCTGGGTCGGCGCGCATCCGCCGAACGCGGGACTGAAGCGCGGGATGCTCGGCGGCGCGTGCGGTTGAGGCTCGAGCGAGTGACCCGACTTACCTAATCACGAAAAACCAGACCGCAGCAGCGATCAACGCAAGAGCAGTCGCGGTCAACGCGAGCACAGTGAGGGAGTGTCGCAATGCACCCCGATTGGCCCGGATCATCTCGGCTCTTTCTTGCTCGTGTTCATTCTGAAACTTCCGCATCGAGCGCATTGCGGCTTGAAATGCCGGAGATTCTTCGATCAGCTGGCGTTGCTTGTCCGGGCCCAGCTCCTCCCATTCTCGGACGGCTTGCTCGTATTTCCGATCGCCCGTGATGGTGAGCAAGCTCCGCGCAATTCCTACGCGCCGACCTAGGTCACCGGCCTGCGCAAGGAGCGCCTCCAATTGTGGTACCGCGCCTTGGTCCTGCAGTGCAGCAGCGGCTTGTAAGAGGTGTGAGTATCCGAGGTGAAGATTGCGTCGGATCAGGTCTTTGGCGAGCTCAACCTCGGAGGGCGACAGTCCGGCAACGCTGGCCGCGTCAATGGGGCCGTCTCGACCTTGGTATACGAATACGTCCGTCACGAATCGGGTGAATGCCGTGGAGACTTCTCCAGCAATCGAGGATTTCGGGACATCGTACCGCGTGAAGAGCAAATCCGTCAGGGCCAAGGGGAACCTCGAGGAATTGTTACACTACCTCCCCCAAGAAGACACCCCGTCTATTCCTGACGCTAGCGCCACGTGGGCAACGGGCGAAGCTGGCTGGCCTCGTCGTGCGTGAGCTCGCGGCACGAATCATCATCGAGTACGCGCCACCAAGATCGATGAGGTGGAATGCCTCCCCAATCGTAACAGAGCTGAAGTACTAGGCCGGATCCATCCTCGTGGAAGACGTTCGTCATTCCAGAAATCAATCGTCGACTCGGGTAGGCATCGGCGAACGCGCGTTCGGCGAGCAGCCGCGCTTTTCGGGTCCGCTCTGCGGTCGCTGCACGGCGTTTGAACCAACCGAAGATCATCTTGATGCTGTGCCGTCCCTAGTGCGCATGTGGATCGAAGTATGCGAGCAGGAACGCCTCTGAAGGAGCCAACGGTGGCACCTCGTGGAGCGGCGAAATCTGGCAGCAAAAATCGGCAATCCGCAGGTTCTCGTGAACGGTCCGAATCCCCGGCGCGGCGGCTAGTGCCATGAGAGCGAAGCTTCGCCCCTCTTTTAGTTCGCCACACGACAGAAGTAGCGCGCTGAGATCATTCAGGCACCGTGCGTCGCCGGGCTGGGCATCTAACAGCGACCGATAGAGTCGTCTGACTTTTTCGGAAGCAGCGCGGAAGTCGAATCGCGGAAAGGCACGGAGGTCGCGGTGGCCGAGATCCATCACCAGCCGCCCTGCGTTGAAGACGTCGTCCGCATTGGGTTCGGAAAGCGAACACAGGCGCTGCAGAGAGTCGATCTGTTGACTGATGTCTGGCATGAGTCGAACGGCGCTATCTCGCGGGCTGCTTCAAATCACTCAGACGCCTTCGCAGCTCGCGGATCGTCTGCTCGCGCCCTGGATTGGCAGGTTTGGACTCGAGGTGCTCGATCTGGCGCTCGAGGCGATGTGTGTTTGCGACTCGCTCCTCGTCTCGAGTCACCGCAATGCGCCGCTTGAATTCTCGAAAGTCGATGTACAAGCGTTGCCACGCAACGAGGTCGCTCTTGGGAGGAATCGGCACCTTGTACCCCAGATCCGTGCATTCGCGACCGCATTGGGGGCAAAGCGGTGCCTCGGCGAGCCCGGACCTCCGAACGTTCGCCCTGCAATCGAAGCACACGAAGTTGTGGTTGGATGGCATCGCTCGGTTGAACAGGGTCTGTTTTGAACGACCTATTCGAACACCGGCCGTGAACCGGCAACGGTTGCAATTACCAAGGTTTCCGAATCCACATAGGTTTCGTCTCGCCAGTAGCCGTAGCGTCCATCCGCTGTGACGACGAGCTCATTCTGCTTACCCTCGTCGTAGGCGTGCCGAAGGCTCGCCGCCGGTGTCCCGAACTCTGATGGAGGACTGAAGCGAAAAGCGGGCGCGTTCCAGGCGATGGCTGGAAGCTGAGCAACGATGCTGCCCGCGCCAAAAAATCCGCCGAGCTGGTGGTACAGCAGGTCGAGAAACTTAGAACGTGCCTTCGGTCGGCGAACGAAATCAAGTACACGCTCACGCTTCGCACCGAGGCTGACGTGAAGGAAAAGCAACAGAGCGTCATCAGCCGTCACGGTGCGCCTGCTCGCGCTAGCCGATTGCGCAGGTTTTCTAGGACGCTCGCGATATAGCGAACCTCACCGTGATCCGGACCAAGCGCTTGGACGTAGCAAGGCAGCGCCTCACTCGCGTACTGCACCGCTTCGCTGAGCCTACCCGCGTCGCGAACGAGAAGAGCGAGAAACATCAAGTGATTGCCGAGCAAACCGAGCGAACCGGAACGTCGCACCCAGTCGACTGCAAGACGCGCATACGCCTCGCACTCAACGGGCTCATCCATGTCTTGGTAGAAGCTTGCCAGGGAATGCGCGCAGGCAGCGCGCTCAGCATCATTTGAAGCCGTTTGCAGTTCCGCAACGCTCTCCGCAACCAGGCGATCGCGCTCGCTCGAGTTTCCAAGACGATGAGCTTCGCGAGCCGCTCTCAGTCGTTGTGCTTGGCTCGTCACTACCTTTCGACCTCGTCAGCGGGCTGGACTTCGAGAAAGTTCTGCGGCGGTTGCCGCGAAGGCGCGCGCTTCGACAAGACGCTGCCCGGAAGTAGTTCGAGCCCGTAAGGGATCAAACCCGGCGTTGCTTGTTCGCTTGGCGGCGGACGCTGCCAGTACACGCGCACGGGCCCGACGATGACGTGGTCTGCGAAGCTCGATGGCAGAACGTAGCGGCGATTGTCGACCAGAAGGTCGGCTCGCAGCCCCGAAACTTCACCGTATGTCGGAAACCAGTAACGAACGGTCTGCGCATGACCTTCGGTCGCCTCGATAGGTCCGAGTGACGCGAGCGAGCGCGTCTGGCGGCGCCGCAGTCGCACCTCGTGCATCACGACGAGGAGCAGCAATGCGACGCCAACTCCGTCACCGAGAATCGCCGTGCGCCCTCCAACCGCGAGCAGAAAAAGTACCAAGAGCGCGCCGGCCGCTAGAAGAAAACCTTTGCCCTTGCTGAAGCTCGAAGCCTGCAACCTCTGGCGCAATTCGGAAGGGAGCTGCCCGTGCGACATCTCAGCGCGACTCTGTGCCGAAATCCCGAAAAAGGCATCTACCTTCTCCTGGTTCGACGACTCCGTGGATGTGCCCGCCGTCGACATTCAGATCGAACTCCTCAACAGCATTGCCATTCAGCGGCGAGCGCGGTCGCAACGCCAGTGCCAAACCACTCCCTCGTCGGGATCGTTGGTTTCGCCGATCTTCTGAAAGCCGGATTTGTCGAGGACACGGGTGGAGGGATTGGCGTGTCCGAGCGTGTGCGCATCCACCGCGCGGACCGCCGCGTCCGCGAACGCACGTTGAAGCATTTGCGCGACGGCATCTGTCGCCAATCCCTGTCCGCGGAATGCAGGGGCGATCGCGTATCCAATTTCGACTACAGCGTCAGACGAGGGCGGGCCCTTGAACCCTCCGAAACCGACCAGTGCGAGCGCACGGAGATCGACAAAGAACAGCGAACCCCAGGCATGCGCATTGGGGTGCTTCGCGTACGACTCACGCAGAATAGGCAGTGCCTCTGGGAAACCGGCCCAATCGTCTGCGATGGAGACCCCGAGCAACGGCTGGAGCGCATCTGCACCGGCGACTGCTGCCGTCAGTAGCTCGAGGTTTCCGTCCACCAGTTTCAGGCGAGGGAGGGGCATTGCGGTCGTCGCTCACGTCACTTTCCGACGCTACCATGTTAGGACGAAGGTAATGGATCCGTATGCGCTGGGATATCTCTGCGGCTCGATCACTCTTCCGGCAATCATCGGATATTGGGTTGGGCGTAAGCTAGTCGGACCAAGCGGGACAGGCGAGGTCGAGCGACTCCAGCAGATCGCAGGTCTGGCAGAGCCCGGGGCCAAATCGCCTTCTCGATTTCGCGGGGCCGTGCCGTACCTCCTTGCGCTCGGTGGCGCGCTCGTCGGTCTAGTGAGCGGAGCCCACTCCCTCATCCAGAAGGGCAATGGACCGATCGACCCAGTCAAGCTCGAGCAGGGATTCCTATCGGGCTGTTCTGGCTCCTGTAGCCACTCGAACGCCCAGATCTGCAATGAATTTTGCACATGCGTTCTTGGGCGACTGAAGGAGCGGCATCACACTGCCGAGGACCTCAAGAACTTCTTTCAAGCGAGCGTGGACAAAGATCCCGGGGCACAGGGAGAATTGCAGGCGGCACAATCACATTGTCTGCACGGTCTTCCGAAGGCGGAGTGAGCGTAGACACTGAACTCGAACACGTTGACGGACCGCGCTACCGCCCTGAGAATCCGCATTGGCCGTCGCCACCGACACCCGCGTATGGCTCGTCCGGTGTGGCTTTCGCGCGCGCGATTGCGCTCGCGATCCAAGTCGAATCGCTCTCGGCGACGACGGCCCGCCACGCTTTGGCGCAGAAATAGGAAGCGGGCAAGCTGTGGGACCCCTTCTTCGATTTGGGATTGAGCCCATGCACCGGGATCTCGAGCGCCGAGCGTTCTGAATAGAGCTGACAGCTTCTTCTGGTCCATGGGTGGTGTCGATTACCTCGTCGTAGGCCATGGCAGGGTTCGCAAGGTCTTGAGCGCCTCAGAGTTGATAATAGCGCTTCGGCCTTTGCCGCTACGGCTCCGCCGGCAATCGAAGGTGGACGCCAGCGCCAGACTCCGCGAATAGGAATGGGGGATAGACGCTGAGCAACTGACCAGGCAGCAGCGAGCCGCCTTCCGATCGAAATTGGTGGAGCGGCCCCAGCTCGAGAAAGTCATTCGGATCGCTGCGCGCGGCAGCGTCAAACTCGGCCAAGGTGAGCTCGAGCGCAACCAAATCCCCGCTTTCAGCACGGAGCTTCCAGACGAGATTGTCGCGCAGGATAAACTGATCCCCGAGGCAGTCCTCCGCAAATGGGATGTCTTCTGGCAAAACCTGCGCGAACAGTCGATGGATCGCTTCTTCGCCAAACCAAGCCGAACGAAGCGAATGCCACTCCGGAAGCAGGCACGCTCCCCGGATGTGCAGGCCACCGTGGTACGCGACGTATCCGTTCGCAGTCTCCAAGAGGCGCCGATACTCCGCCGGAAGATGCGCCAGGATTTCGAGGTCATCGATCTTCTGCCCGATATACATCTCGCTGATCAACTAACGGCGTTCAGTCCCCGCCGCAACGTGAGGAGCGACTCGAATGCACGCAGCTGGCGCTCCTGAGCCTTGGAACTAGAGATTGGGATTGGGTTAGCGGGCGCGGCGCTCGGTGTTCGTCGCGTAGCTCGCGTTCAGGATTCTGCGCTGAGCGTTCATTGGGCTACGCGACGCACCTCGCTCGCCGCGCCCGCTAACCCAAAATCCAAGGCGGTCACCGCGGTGGCTCGAAGGTCAGTGAATGATGCCTAACCCGTCGATGCAGAAGTCGTACGCGACCGCGCCAACTTTGACGGTTGCGATTTTGAATTGAAGTGCGTGCACGGCTGCGGGATCGAAGGTGTATTGGGTGCCGGAGCCCCAGTTGTCCTTCTTCATGTTGTCGAAGTAGAGCTCGCCATTGAGTGTCGCGCTGTCGGTGCCATCGGGGGGCCCGTCGATTTCACAGGGCATGCCTGTGCATACGCCTTGCCAGCTCGAAGCCATGTTTAGGACCCACACTTGCAGCTGCGGAGCTTTGCCGCGGATCAGCCACACCACGCCGCGCGCACCGACGTCCTCGGGATTCCAGGTGAGTTTCGCGTTGCGCGGCGAGCCATCGGGGCCGGTGTTGTGGAAATCGAAGCCGATGGAGATGCCCCAGCCGTCGAGTGGCTCACAGAGAACTCCGGACACGCAGCGGCTTGACTCGTCCCATTGCAAGGTCTTCGTCGCGCAGTCGTCGCCGTAAGCATAGAACGAGCCCTGGATGCCGAGTTTCGAGTTGGTTAGCGAGCTCGATGGCGCGGTGCTTCCGTCGAGGTCGAGCCAGGTAACGGTGGGTGCGCTTCCGCCAAGCCCTGTGGTTCCGCCAGTTCCTGTGTTTTTTCCCGCGGCGCCAGCGCTCGAGCTGCTGCCTCCGCTTGGCTTCGAACCGCCGTCGGTGTGGGGCGCACCGGCGTTTGCGGGGGCACCGCCTTGGTGCGTGCCTGCGCCCGCGCCTGCGTGGCCGTGGCCTCCTGAACCGGCGACTGTGGGCGAGTCATCTGGAATCAGTGGCATGTCGTAGCAGGCGCTGGGCGCGGCCGCGGCTAACGCAGCCAGCGCGAGCACGCGCGATCGCTTGGCAAACACTGAGTTCAAAATTTGCCCCGCAGAGTCATGAACGGACCGCCGGCTCCCACAGTTCCGCTCGCACTCACGCTGCTGCTGCTCGTGAGCAGGAGCACCGCGCCCGTCCCGAGTGCAACCCCTGCGCCGATCGCGAGGCCAACGGTGACCGCGCTCGCGTTCGAGACCGAGGTGGCCAAGCTGTTGGCTGATTCTCGATTCTGATCGGTCGGATCGTTGTAGTAGGCGTTGTAGCGCGACTGCCACTCTTCGTGGCGTGCGCGATTCCAAAAGAAGTGTGCGGCCGCCGCGCCGGTGAGGGCAATGCCGGTCGCACCGACGATGTAGCCCAGGGTTTTCTGCGTCGAACGCTGCGAAGTCGGCGCGGGTTCGGGTTGAGGCGGTGTGGCGGCGACCAGTGCCGGTGTGACGGGGCTCGGTTGCGCCGGCTCGGGCGCGAGGAGCGCTGCGGGTGCGGCCAAGGTCTGCGCGCCAAAATTGAGGTGCGCCTGCACGCTCTGTCCGGCTTTGGCATCCACGCTGGTTTCGCGCCGCTCACCCGAGTCGAGGGTGGCGACGATGCGGTGAGTGCCGCTATCCACGCGGATCGGCGAAGTGAGCGGTGAGTGACCGTTCGGCTTGTCGTCGATGGTGATCAGCGCGCCGGTAACGTCGACGGTGATTTCGAGGGTGCTCGTTTTCGCGAGCTCGCTGGCGATGGTCGCTTCAACCTCTTGGCGTCGACGAGG
The DNA here is from genome assembly GCA_035634635.1 of Polyangiaceae bacterium. Lineage (GTDB taxonomy): Bacteria > Myxococcota_A > Polyangia > Polyangiales > Polyangiaceae > PMG-095. The sequence goes on along the minus strand of DASQCO010000040.1, from coordinate 4,581 downwards.
TTCGATGTTCGCGCCGCCTTCGTCGAGGTAGCGCGTCAGTGCCAGAGTCGCCTCGGTGGGACGATTGAGCGCGATCAGCGCTTGCCCAATATTGTACTGCACGGTGTAGTGCGGAAAGATTTGATAAGCGCGCTCGAACTCAGTCAGTGCTTCGGCGTATGCGCGTTGTCGCGCCAAGCCGACGCCTTGATCGAAGTGAGTTCGGGCTTCGGTGCGCGCGTCGGCAGCCCGAGCGGAGGCTTGAGTCAGCGTCAATGCCGTCGCGAGTGCGAGGCACAGGGCAGCGCGCTCAATACGGGTTCTTCTCATCGAACCGGACCTCGTCTTTGTGTTCTCTCGGTTCGGCCGCGGAGGGAGCGGGTGCGCTTCGCTTGGGGCGCGGAGCGACCTTGGCCGATTGCACCGCGGCGGGCGGTACCTGCGCGGGTGGTGGCGCAATCGAGCTCGATGGCGCGCTCGCGGCGGCGCTGGTCGTCGCGCTGGCCGTGGTTGCGGGAGCGACGACCGCCGGCTCTACCGGGCTGCTCGACGCTCCAACGGCGTTTTGCGTGCTCGGTGCGCGGCTCAGCGCCCGCGTCAGCAGTAATCCACTCGCTGCGACGCCAAGCGCGATCAGTGCCCAGCGAGCTCGCTGCGGGCGTTCGCGACTCGATGAGCCAAGCTGTACATCGCCGATCGCGGACTGAAATGTACCGTCGTGCGCCGACGTGGTCGCAGCCATCGTCGCTTGGCTCGAGGCATCGACGACGCTGGGGCTCGCGGGTCGAAGATCGAAGTGAACTCTGTCGGACGAGAGCGCGCTTCCGGCAAACGGCGCAAGTTGCTTGCCCAGCTCGGCAATCGAGCTTTGACGGCGCGCGGGCTCGCTCGCCAGGGCTCGCTCGATGACCGCGACGAGGCTCGGCTCCAAACCGGGGCGGAGTGAGGCCAGCGGGGTGATCGGCTGCGTCAGAATATGGGCCAGGATCGCGTTGTAACCTTCGCCTGGGTGCGGTTTCTTGCCCGACAAGAGCTCATAGGCAATCACGCCGAGGGCGTGAATATCGGCCCGAAAATCGACGGATTTCTCGCCGCGCGCTTGCTCGGGAGCCATGTAATACGGCGTGCCGAGGATCGCTCCGCTGCTCGTGATGGCGCCATCCGAACCGGGATCGGCAAGCTTCGCGATTCCAAAATCCAAGATCTTGATCTGCTCTGAGCCGCTCGGCAATCGAGTCACGAATAAGTTATCGGGCTTGAGGTCGCGATGCACGATCCCTGCGCGATGCGCGACGTCCAAGCCGCTGCAGACTTGTACCAAGATCGCGATCGCGCGCGGCACGGGCAGAGGTCCCTCGCGCGCGAGCAGCGCGGCGAGGCTCTCACCTGCCAAGTACTCCATGACCAAGAAGGGTGAGCCGTCAGCGGCCGTATCGAAGTCGAGCACGGCCGCGATGTGCTCGCTGTCCAGCGCTCCCGCTGCTTGCGCTTCACGCAGGAAGCGCGAGAGCGAATCGCGACCTCGAGCTAGGTGCTCATGCAGGAACTTCAGTGCGAAGCGGCGGCCCACGACCACGTGGCGCGCCTCGTAGACTTCGCCCATGCCGCCGCGGCCGAGTAGCCGCGTGATGCGGTATTTCTCGGCGATCACTTGGCCGGTGCGCGACTGCGCAGACACCGTCTCCGCGTCCGAGCTCACCGAGGCGTCTCTGGCGTCGCTCATGGTTCGCTGCCTGGCGCGCGCAGGGCGTCGAGATCCAAGTCCGTGCGGCCTTGCATCATGCGGTACGCGCGCTGCCTCGAGATCCCGAGCGATTGCGCGGCACGCGCCACGTTTCCGCCGCACGCGCGCAGCGCCTCCAAGAGTTCGGCGAAGTCGGGCGTGTCCGCGTCCGCGCGCTCCGGCGTGCGTTCCGGTTGCGACACTTCCGGGGTTGAGACGCTGAGCTGCGGCCCCGGCTCGACTTGGAAGCGCTCAGGCAAGTGTTGCAACTTCAACATTGGCTCGGCGCCGTGCAGCACGAGCAGGCGCCTGACCAAGAGCCCGAGCTCGCGCACATTGAACGGCCAATCATACAAACACAGGCGCTCCACGACGCGCACGTCCACGGCGGGCGGGCGGGCGCCCGAACCCTCGACGAGCAAGCGCGTGAACAAATACGGGATCTCTGCGCGGCGTTCGCGCAGCGGGGGCAAGCGCACGGTGAGGCCGTCGAGCCGCGCGAAGAGATCGGCGCGAAATCGCCCTTGCGCGACGGCCGTCGCGAGTGGCTCTTGTGCCGCCGCGAGCACGCGCACATTGAGCTTGACCGGCTTGGCCTCGCCGAGAGGCTGCACCTCTTGCTGTTCGATCACGCGCAGCAGCTTCGCTTGCAAGAGCAGCGGTAGCTCGCACACCTCGTCGAGCAGGAGCGTGCCGCCCTGCGCAGCGCGAAAGTAGCCCGTGCTCGCTTGCTCGGCGCCCGTGAACGCGCCGCGACGGTAGCCGAACAGTTCGCCCTCGGCCAAGGCATGCGGGAGCGCCGCGCAGTTGACCGCCACGAATGGTCCGGCGCGCCCGCTCCATTGGTGAATTGCGCGCGAAGTCGCTTCTTTGCCCGTGCCGGTTTCGCCCTCCAGCACGATCGGCAAATCGCTGATCGCGGCGCGTTCGACGGCCGCCAAGGCTGCGCGAAGCGCGTGTCCGCCGTACAGCCCGGGTGCCAAGGCTCCCAGCTCGCCGAACTCTTCACTGACCACCCCGACCCAGCCGCCGACGCGCACCACGTCGTTGACGCTCAGCAGCGTCGCTTGGATCTGACGCCCATTGACCCAAGTGCCGTTTCGACTCTTGAGGTCGAGCAGCACGCAGTGCGGGCCCTGGGCACGCAGGACCGCGTGCCGGCGCGACACGTCCTGCCCCGAGAGCACGGCCGCGCAATCCTCGTCGCGACCGATGAACGCTTCTGCACTGCCGGCAGAGGGCAGGAGCGTGGTCGGACCGTTCGTCTGCGGAAACAGCCAGGCGAGACTCAGTGGTGATGGTCCCGAAGTGCCGACGCCCACGCTCAGCGAGGGCGCGGTGGTCTGACCTGAACTTCGGGGCGGCATGCGTCGGCCAATGGCAAGCGGGCAAGCCCTAACCGCTCACCCGTCGGCGAGTATAGCCCCGAACCTCAGGCCGAGTCACTGCACAGGCCTCTCACCTCCTCTCACTCGCGCGACGCGGGTCGTTCCGCAAAGCCTTGGAAAGGTTAGGGCGCGTATTGCACCGAGCTCACGTTGAGTGCGGCTCGGCCGGCGGATAGCGAACGAACGCGAACCTCGATTTGGTCCGCGGGTAGCGCCGCGTAGGGCCCTGCCCCGAGCCCCCAGCACGACGAAGGGGTGCTGGAGAGCGAGCTGCCGACGACCGGGTAGATGCAGCCATCTTTACCAGTGGCGCGCACGAGAGCGATTTCGAAAGCGCCGCCCGTGGCGAGCCCAGTAATGCTCAACGCACCGATGTCCTGAGGCGTCGAGAAGTGGAAGAAGATCGCGCCCACCTCGTCACTGGTCGCGAAGTTGAACTCAGCGGTGATGGCGCTCGCGGTCACGTCGAACGCGGTCACGTATTTGCTGGTCGCGTCGTTGGCGAGCGAGTTGAGCGCAAACACTCCGGCGGTCTCGCAGCACGTTGGGCAGCTCGTGACTCGAGCGCAGCCAGCGGGGTTCGGTGGGAACACCTGACCGGCGCCGCCCGTGCCCGCGCCCGCAGCAACGATCGAACCTCCGCTGCTCATCAAACCGCCGCTACTGATCGAACCACCCGTGCTGAGCGAGCCGCCGCTGCTGAGCGAACCTCCGCTGCTCGGTGCACCGCCTGCACTGGCGCCGCCGCTCGAAGCACCGGCGTCGCTCGTGGTCCCCGCGCCGCTGATTGCGCCTTCGCCGCCAGTACCGAAAATGTTGCCGAAGCCGCCGAGCCCCGACAGATCGATGCATACGGTTGCGACACAGCTGAGGCCGGTATCGCAAGTCTTGTTCGCATAACACTGACAAGCCAACGCGCCGGTCTTGCACGGGCTGTTGTTGCTCGCGTCGCTGCTGCAAGCGCAGGCCAAGATCCCGAGTACCGCGAACGCCAAATAGCCAATTGCCGACTTCATCATGAACGTAGATCCTCCTGGCGAACGGGCGGGAAACGGCTTCCACGCGCGGCGCCAACTCGAACAGTTGGGCCCCCCAGTGCACGCGGTGTGCCCACACGCCGGATCACGAATCAGCGGCAATTCTGCGGTGTTGTCCGTCGAGTTCGGGCTCCTGGACATGTTCGGCCCGAGGTCTGAACACTGCTGCGGACGTCCGCTCAGCTCGTCTCTTTTGACGGTCACGCGCCACGTCGCTGCCTTCAGCGTCGCGGACGAAAGGGACTAACCGCCGAGCCGCAGCTGATGATTCTACACAAAGACGCTTGTCGAGGTTTCTGGCCCTGAGGGGGCTGGCGGGCGTGGGGATGCGCGGCGCGACTCCACCGGTGAAGTCGGAATGCGCGTGTCGCGGCTCGCGCGGCACCTTCGTGGTTCGTGGGTTGTTTCGGCCACCACTGCGGGAGCACTGGCTCGACGTGGGCCGGCGAGGGTG
>DASQCO010000039.1:0-100786 GCA_035634635.1 Polyangiaceae bacterium | reverse complement strand
GCGACGAGCGAAGGGAGCGCCGAGCCCTTTCGGTTTGGCCGGACGACACCCGAAAGGGAGGGTGGCCGCTTACTCTCCGAGAGCACGCCGCAAGCTCGCCCCTGTCCCCGCACCGCCGTCAGAGATGTGACCAATCATAAGAGCCGCAGAGGCCGCAGAGATCAGAGGAGATTTGGGGTACCTCTCGAGCAGCGGATTGCAACTCGGAGACGCCTGTGCGCGCGGTTGACGGGCCTACCTCACGACCGACCCATGAAATAATCCGGTGTCTTCGCGTGCGGCTCTTCGCTCAGCGCAACCCCAAATCCTCTTCTGATCTCTGCGACCTCTGCGGCTCGGCGGTCTAAATTCAGGAAGCCGTTGAAGATAAACCTGCGTTCACCGCGAGTTCCATCGTGTGCCCGGAGGGGAGCGAACCGCATGCGGAAGAGCGCGCGACTGTGAGGTGCGTTGCTGGGTTGTGGGCGCCCCACTCTTGCTCTCGTTCGGGCCGCGGGGGGAAACGAGAGCAAGAGTGCGGAATCGAGATCAGGCGCCGGTGGGGGCGGCTTCGGGGGCGCGGGGGATGGGGATGCGGATGCGGCCGCCGTCTTGGTAGGCCATCGCGCTGATGGCTTTGTCGAAGAAGGCGCGCAGGAAGCCGACCTCGTGCGGCGGGTTGGTGATCAGGCCGGCGTCACGGATGTTCTTCATCGTGGCGACGACTTCCAGCGTGCGCACTTCACCCTCACGGGAGAGAACGCTGAGCGCGCTGTCTTTCATGGCGCGGGCCAAGCTGTCGCGGCGCTCGGGCGTGAAGAAGCGATCGGTCGCGGCGGCCACTTCCTCTTCGAGGTTTTTCTTGAGCTCTTCTGGATCGGGTTCGCGACCTGGGGTCATGCGCTGACCGACTTTGAGTAGCATTTCGTCGATCGCTTCCTTGGGCGGGAACCAACCGCGGAACTCGGGCAAGAAGTGTAGGGCGTGCGAGTTCTTGGCCAGATCTTGTGCGTCTTCGTCTGCGAGCTCGAGGCCCTCGCCGTCGAACGGATGCTCTTCGGGTTCACTGGGCACGGGTTCGAGCAAGCTTTGAGCGGTGGAGAAGCCGAGCGGTTCCGGGACTCCGCGGTCCGCGTGCTTCTTGCGCGCAGCGGCGATGCGGCCGCGCGCCCATCCCACCGGGACCTTCACCGGGCGATAGTCCGCGCCGGGCAGGGCACGCGCGAGCGCGTCTTTCAGCTGCGATTGGCTGAGGTCGCCGACGTTCACGCGGTGCACGCCGAAATCGTCGTGCAGGTAGACGAATACGCTGTGCGCGCGGCTGGTCGGCGAACGCGAGGTGATCACGAGACAGACGCTGCCGCCCCCGTCGGGCGCAAGCATCAGGGCTTCTTCGATTTCAGGCACCTTTTCGCCGCCGACGCTGGTCACATGGCTGGTGGTCGGGATGGCGACGCCGCGTGCTTTGAGCACGTTGAGTCCGCGGCGCGCCGCTTTGCGAGCCGCGCCATTGGCGCGCTCGGAAGCGACGTTCACCGCTGCGGCGTTGCCGGCTTTCACCCAGCCTTCGACCAATGCCACTGCGTTTTCGCCGGCGCGCTCCAAGGCGGCCAAGGCGTTGTCTGCGCTCGCCGAAAGATCGGCGGCGGCGAGCGCGGGGCTCGACTTGCTCGGTTGTTTGTCTGTCATGACGTCTCCCAAAATATGAATCAGAGTCTCAAAGGGCGGCGATGGCTTCGACCTCGACGCGCGCGCCGAGTGGTAGGGCGGCGACTGCGACCGTAGTGCGAGCCGGCGGATCTTTCGTGAAGTAGCGCGCGTACGCTTGGTTGAACGCGGCGAAGTCGGCCATGTTGGTCAGGTAGATGGTGGTCTTGACCACGTTGTCGAGCGTCGCCCCGGCGGCGCTCAGGACCGCGCGCAAGTTGGCCATGATGCGATCCGTCTCTTCGGCGATCGAGCCCGTCACGAGTTGACCGGTGAGCGGATCGAGCGGGATCTGTCCGGCCAAGAACAACAGCGAGCCCGTCTGAATTGCCTGCGAATAGGCCGAGACGGGTTGGGGTGCGGCCGTGGACAAGATGACGGATCGGGTCATGGCGGGGGCGCATACTCGCCTCGCCGGGGGCCCGAATCAAGAGCGCTTGCCGTCCATGGCCCGCCGGCCATCGATGGCGCGGCCGAGCGTGATTTGATCGGCAAATTCCAGGTCTCCGCCGTGTGGGACGCCGCTCGCGATGCGAGATACCTTGAGTCCTTTGCCGGTCAATTCGCGGGCCAAGAGCAGCGCGGTGGCCTCGCCATCCACGGACGGCGGTGTTGCAAGGATGACTTCCGTGACCGAGTCCTCTGCCACGAGTTGGAACAGCTCACGCAAGGGGAGCTCGTCAGGCCCAATGCCATCGAGCGGAGAAAGCAGGCGCCCGAGCACGAAGTAGCGGCCGCGCATGGCCGCGCTCTTCTCGATGGCCATCAAATCTTGCACGCGCGCGACGATGCACAAGAGACTCCGATCACGCCGCGAATCACGACACACCGGGCACAGCGCACGACCATTCTCGTCGACCTCTGCGATGTTTCCGCAGCGCTCGCAGCGCTTCACGACTTCCCCCAACTCTTGCAGTGCGAGGCCGAGTTCGCGACCGTACTCCCGGCTCTCGGTCACGAAGAACATGGCAAAGCGCTGCGCGGTCTTTTCGCCCACGCCCGGCAAGCGAGAGAGCAGCTCGATCAGGCGTTGCAGTCGGTCGGGAAGCATGGGCATTACCCTAGCCGCGCCCGGGCAATGCGCTCGCGCTTTTCTACGCGCTCACGGGCGGAGAGCCCATTGGGATAGCCCCTCACGAGCCCGTGCTTGGACCGAGCTTCAAATCTTTGATGCGTGCGCCGAGCACTTCCACGGCGTCAGTGATGCCGCGGTGCTTTTTGGCTTGGGCGACGGCTTCGCGTTGTTTCGCCAGGCGAATTTCGGCATCCAATGTGGCAACGCTCTTGATGGTCGCCGCGCGCGCGGAGTCGAACTCGAAGATCACCTTCGTGGGCGCGCCGAACTGGTCACTGGCCAGGCCGCCGAGCATCTCTTGCGAGTCCTTGTCGTTTGCCCCGTGACCGAACATGTCACCGGGCTCCCAGCCCAAGCGCAGCTCGCCAGGGGTGGACGCCAAGATCGCCGCGCGCGCCAAGAACGCCGCGAGTTCGGGCCTGCGCTCGTTGACGCGATCCAAAATTGCCCGAAATACCGCCAAATCCTTGGCATCCGGCTCGGTTTGCGGCGGGCGCGGGGGAGCTGGGGCGACCACTCGTGCCTCTGCTTTGCGCTCTGCGGGACCCTGTTCCGGAAATGGGATGGCGAAATCAGGATCGATCTCCGGGCGCCGTTCTGGAGCCGGGCGCAGATCCGCGTCAGGGCGACGTGGTGGAGGCTCCTTGCGTCCATCTGGCGGCGCGTCCGAGCGCGCGCCTTCTCCGCTGCGGACTTCACGCGGCCGTTGCTCTGGGTTGCGCGGACGCAAATCCGGCGCGGGGGGAGCCGATTGGGGTTGGGGTTGGGGATAGGCGGGGCGAGCGGCGGGGGGCGGCGCTGATTGTGCCGACGGAGCGCGCGGGGCGCCCAAGCGTTGTTCGAGCGCAGCCAAGCGACGCACCAACTCGTCGATCGGCAAGAGCGGCGGACGGCGCGCCAAGCGCACGGCCAGCATTTCGAGCGCCGCTCGTGGCTGCCCGCTGCGCACCACGTCGTCGAAGCCCTGCGAGAAGCCCTGGTGCAGGCGGATCAAGTCGTCCGCGTGCGTGGCTTCGGCGAGCTCGCGCACGTCACGCGCTTCTTCGTCTGCCAAATCAAGCAGCGTGCCTGGGTCTTTGGATACTTTGGAAACCACCAAATCGCGGAGCAGCGCCAGCAAATCACGGGCGACGTGGGCGGTGTCGTAACCTTGGTTGGAGATCTCCGCGACCACGTTCAGCGCGGCTCCGGCGTCACCGCGCACCAGTGCCGAGGCGATGTCGTGCAGCACTTTGCGGCTGGCGACACCGAGCACGCGGGCGACATCGTCGCCCGTGAGTTTGGCGCCGCCCCAAGCGATGACTTGATCGAGCAAGCTCATCGCGTCACGCATGCTGCCCGCGGCTTCACGCGCCACGATGCCCAGCGCAGCGTCGTCGCTCTCCACTTTTTCTTGGTCGAGCACGTAGCGCAGGCGCGCGGCGATCACCTGAGTCGGTATCAGCTTGAAGTCGAAGCGCTGCACGCGGCTCAAGATCGTGATCGGCACCTTGTGCACTTCGGTGGTGGCGAAGATGAATTTGACGTGCGGCGGTGGCTCTTCCAGCGTCTTCAAGAACGCATTCCACGCGTTCTGCGAGAGCATGTGAACTTCGTCCACGATCACGATTTTGAAGCGGTCGCGCGCGGGTCGGTAGGGCAGGGAATCCTGCAGCTTTCGCACGTCATCGACGCCGGTGTAGCTGGCGCCGTCGATCTCGCGCACGTCGACGTCCGTACCGTTGGTGATTTCCTGGCACGCAGCGCACTTCAAGCACGGCGTAACGGTCGGACCTGGGTCGGTACCGGGTGGTGTGGTGTCCGGATCGCCCAAGCAATTGAGCGCCTTGGCGAGGATGCGCGCACTGGTTGTCTTACCGACGCCGCGAACGCCGGTGAACAGGAAGGCGTGCGCCACGCGGCCGCTGTCGATTGCGTTGCCGAGCGTCCGAGCGACGTGGTCTTGTCCTACCAGGTCCTCGAAGCGCATCGGGCGCCACTTGCGTGCCAAAACCACGTAGCTCATCGGAAATACCCGCGTAGCAGATCAAGTCCGCCCTGGCGAGTCTTGACGGTGGCCGGGTGCGGTGCCACGCCTCGCTGTGCGCGACCGAATCGCCTCTGATCTGCGAGGTTTGCGAGTCGATTGAGCGGCGTCGCGTGTCAGGGTAGCGTTCCAAGGTGCGCTCGTTCGGTCCGTTCGCTGTGTTGCTTGCAATGTCGCTCTCTTGCGGCGGGCAAACCGCGCCCAACGCCGCCGCGCCGCCGCCGACCACGAGCTGCACGCCCCCGCCGGTGGGCAGCGCTGTGCCAGTGGTGAACAGCACTGCGCTGCGCGCGGAGTCAATTGATAGCCCAAAGTTGCAAACCGTGCTGACCTTTGCGGCGCCGGAGCTGGGTGAACACCTCATGCTCGCCGAGCCGCGCAGTTTTCGCGTTCAGCTCAGCCGCCCGGTCGTGGCTCCGGAGGTGGTCGCGGTGGAGGTTTCACTCGACGCGGGGCGCCCGCGCCGGCTGCCTCTCACCGAATCGAGCGTCACGCTCGGCGAATTGCTGAGCGAAGACCACGAACTCGCACCGGGTTCCCATTGGCTTTTTGCGGCTCCAGTCGTGGCATCGGGGCTTTCGCCACGCGCAAGCTCGAGCGGTGCGCCCCTGGCCAGGGCGCGGCGCTTCTTCGTGGGCAAGAGCGCGGACGAAGCTGCGGGGTCGAGTGGCGCTGTCTGGTTGCGAACGCCAGCGGGCAGCTACAACGGCCCGAAGAACAGTGATTCCGTGACCTTCGATGCCTTCGTGTTCTCTGCGCTCGGAGAGCCGATGGACGTACCGTATACGATCAGCCTGCGCTCGCCGAAGGTCAGTGGCCAATTGCAGCTCGCCTCGCCATTCGTGCTGCACGACGTGCCGAGCGGAGGGTACGAGGTGAGCCTGAGTGCGCTCGGATTTTCGGCTACCACGCGCTTTATCGTCAATCGTGAGCTCGGTGAGGGCTCGTGAGTGGGATCTTTCTATCCGGCGTGCTGTGCGCCTGGGCTGCGGCGCAATTGGGGCTGTGCGCGTTCTTCGTGCTCGCCTATTTCGCCGGGCGGCGCGAGTCCGAGTACCTGGTGTTCGGGGTGCTGTGCTTCTCGCTCAGCGTCATGAGCATCGGCGTTGGGCTCGACTATCACGATGGCGCGCATCCCCGAGGCATTCTTGCCGATCAGATCGGGTTGTCTGGGGCCATCTTCGCGGCAGCGCTGAACGTTCACTTCGCGCTGTGCTTTTCGACCGTCAAAGAACGCTGGCGCCGGTGCTGGCCGCTGTACTTGCTCGCGCTATTTTTCTTCGTCGCCAATTGGACCGGCGCATTCTGGGTTCCCGGCAAGTTCACGATCCTCAAGTCCAGCGTGTTCGGCACGCGCGTCGATCACATCATCGGCCAAGCGAGCTTCATCGGTAACGCGTTCTACGCGGTGGGCCTGTTGGAAACCTTGGCGACGGTGGTCATCTTGGCGCGGGCGTATCGCGCGGGGCGGCGCGACGCGCTGGCTTCGCTATTAGGCGTCGCGCTGGTCGTGCCGGCGGTGTTCAATGACGCGGGGCTCGCCTTCGGTGCGTTCAAAGACACCATCAGCCTCTTGCCCCACGCCTTTTTGATCTTCGCGTTTGCGGTTGCGGGCACCGTGTTGATGCGCCATCGGCTGGCGGCGGGCGAACTCGAACAAACGACCCAGCGTTTGCAGCTCCGAACCGACGAATTGCGTACTTCCCACGCCGAGCTTCGCGTCGTTCAAAACGAGCTCGTGAGCAAGAATCAGTTGGCGACCGTCGGTGAGCTGGCGGCCGCGATCGCACATGAGGTCAGAAATCCGCTGGCGATCATCGTCAACGCGGTGGCTGGTCTGCGGCGGGTTTCGGGCAGCGAGGAAGACCGCAACACGCTCCTCGGCATCGTGGACGAGGAGGCCGCGCGCCTCAACCGGTTGGTGACGGATCTGCTCCGATTTGCGCGACCAGTGAGCGTCAAACGCTCGCCGGTTTCGCTCGGTGAGCTCGCCAAACGCTCCCGCTCGCAAATCATGGACGGCCACGAGATTGTCGTCTCGATCGCCGCCGATCCGGAGATCCAGACCGTCTGGGTCGACCCGAACTTGTTCCGGCTCGTGTTCGACAATTTGGTGCAGAACGCTTGCCAATCGATGCAAGGAGGCGGTCGCGTGGACATCGTGGTGACACGCAACGAGCTTTCCAGCGGCGGACCCGCGGTCTCGATTCAAATCAAGGATCACGGCCACGGCATGGAGCCCGAAGTGCGAGAGCGCGCGCTCGACCCGTTCTTCACCACGCGGCCCAGCGGCACCGGCTTGGGGCTGCCGATCGTGCAGCGCATCGTCGATGCTCACGGTGGCGAGCTCTTGATCGAGAGTCAGGAAGGCGCAGGCACGAGCGTGACGCTGTTCTTGCCGCTGGGTGAACCCCCCGAAGAACAGCTTGCAGAAAGCGACGCGCAGTCCCATCACCAGGCCTGAGGAAATCATGAAGGCACTTCCGCGTGAGCAAGTCATCGAACTGGACAAGGCTCACGTTTGGCACCCGTACACGGCGATGGATGAATACATCGCTGAAACCAACCCCCTGGTGATCGCGCGGGCGAGCGGTTCGCGCTTGTTCGACGCGGACGGCCGCGCCTACTTGGACGGCAATTCTTCCTGGTGGTGCGCGGCGCTGGGCCACAATCATCCGCGTTTGGTGCGCGCACTGGCCGCGCAGGCCGAGCGCCTCTGTCACACGGCGCTCGGCGGCATCACCCATGAACCCGTGGCCGTGCTCGCCAAGCAGTTGGTCAAGCTGGCCCCCCGCGGCCTTTCGCACGTGTTCTTCAGCGATAACGGCTCGACCTCGGTCGAGGTCGCGCTGAAAATGTCCCTGCAGTACTGGGTGCAAAATGGCCGGCCGCGGCGGACACGCTTCGTCGCTTTCGATGGCGCATTTCATGGCGAAACTTTGGGGGTGACGGCGCTTCAAGGCGTCGAGGTGTTTCGACGGCCATTCGCGTCCGTGGTCATGGAGTGCCTGCGGGTGCCGCCCGCGAGTGACGGCTACGAGCGCGCGTTCGCGGTGCTCGAGTCGATCCTGGAGAAAGATGCCGACACCATCGCGGCCGTCGTGCTCGAACCGATGGTGCAGGGCGCGGCCGGCATGCGCATGTACGACGCGGAGTTCTTGCGCCGCGCCCGCGCGCTGACCACGAAACACGACGTGTTCTTGGTGCTCGATGAGGTCTTCGCCGGCTACGGTCGCACTGGGCCGATGTGGGCTTCGGAACACGCGGGTATTGCACCCGATCTGATGTGTACGGCCAAGGGCTTCACGGGCGGCATGCTGCCGATGTCGGCGACCCTCGCGACTCGCCGCATCTTCGAAGGTTTCTTCGGCGGTAGCGAGCGGGCGTTCTTCTACGGTCATACGTTCACCGGCAATCCTCTCGGTGCCGCGCTCGCGCTCGAAGTCTTGAAAGTGTACGAGGAAGAATGCGTGCTCGAGCGCGCCGCAGCCAAAGCGCAGCGTATCCAGAGCGCGTTTGCTGATTTCGCCGCCATCCCGGGTGTCACCAAGACCCGCTCGCTGGGCATGATCGGTGCGCTCGAGCTCGGCGGTCGTGAAGGCTACCTCGAGCGCAGTGGCCTCCGCGTTTACCATGAAGGGTTGCGCCGCGGTGCCTACCTACGCCCACTCGGTAACGTGGTGTACATCGCCCCGCCGCTGAACATAGCCGACTCGGATCTCGACGAACTTCTGACGATCGTCGCGGATTCCGTGCGCGCGGTCACCACATCGAGCTAGGATCCGAAGCGCAAAATGGCTGAACGAAAGCGATACTTGTTCGTGTGCGTGAACCGTCGTCCGGATGGTACGCCCAAAGGTTCATGCGCCGCGCGCGGTGCGGTGGAGTTACACGAGAAGCTGAAATCCATGCTCAAAAAGCGCGGCCTGGCCGAGCTGGAAGCGCGCGCGTGCACCTCGAGTTGCCTCGATACGTGCTGGGCTGGGCCGGCAATCGCGGTCGAGCCGGATGGTTACTTCTACGGTCGCGTCACCGAGAACGACTTGGAAGAGATCGTGAACGGTTTGGCGACTGGCCAGCGCGTGGAGCGCTTGGTGCTTCAGCCGAGCGACTATGTGGAGCCGAAGGAGCTGAAGAAGCTCGAGGGATAGGGGCTCGGCTCAGCGCGCGGGGAGCGGTTGTTGGTAGAGGGTTTTGCCGTCGGTCCAGAACAGATCGTGAGCGGTGGCGACAAAGCGAACATCGTCAAAAGATTGCATCGTGTGTTCGATGAGTCGGATCGGTGGGGCGTCGTCGTTCAAGCTACCCATAGACACGCGCACGTCGAACGTGGTGTGCCCAAAGCTGTCGATCGTCTGACTGTTTGCGTCCGAGGCGAAGAAGTAGCGATCGCCGAGGATCTGAAGCGAACGCGGCGAGCCGTCACCCAGTGAGCGTACTGCCTCGTATTCACCACCGTTCTTCGGTACTCGTGAAAGCATGATTCCACGCCCCGGGGTCAGGTCCACGCGCGGGACCGCTCTTGTGAGCGCGAAGAAGCCATCGCCGTGGAGGGCGAAACCTCGACCCAATGGATACTCAATCCCAACTGCTCCGGGAGCGAAGTTGGCGAGCGGCGTGCGCATTAGCGGTGTGCTGGTATCGGCGAACAACCAGTAGAAGAGATCAACCCCGTCGCTTGCGGCGAGAACCATGGGCGGAGCCTCGCTATCCACTGAATTGAGCGGCGTTGGGATCGCTTCGGGATCCGACGTCATCGAGTACACCGTGCCTCCGTCGCTCCAAAACGCCTGGCTGCCCACCGCGACGAAGGAAGGCTCTATCCCGTAGTAGTCCCATTGCTGTACGAGCTCCGTGTTGCCACCGCTGAGGGGCAAGCGAAGCAGCTGGGTATTGCCGTTATCGGACTCTGAGCTCATCGTGCTCAGGTAAGCGTGAGTGGTCGTGAGGGCCAGCTGACTTGGATCAGCTTGAACGGTCGCCATCGTCATGATTCTGCGATCGGCGATTGAGTACGACGACAACACGCCGGCGAACGGGCCCATGGTGCCCCCGTGACGCCAATTTTCGAGCCAGTACACGTGTGAGTCGTCCGCCGCCAAGGCGACGATTACGTTGTATCCCGTGCCGTCGAGCACGGGGCTTCGCACCACGCACACTCCGTCGCTCGTCTGGCAATCGGGTGGAGTAACGCATTCGCCCTCGGTGTTGCATGCCAAGCCGGAGTCACATCGAGTCAGAGTCTCGATATCAGCCGCAATGCCCTCGGATTCAGTGACGATGCCGCCGGGGAGGCAGGGGCGTCCAAGTTTCCCTGCGTCAGGTGGGATGACGAAGCCTCCGCTGCCTCCGCTGCCGCCGATGCCATCGCTTTCGCCGAGTGCATCCCGTCCCCCATCTGCGCCAGTGGACGCAGGATCCTCGGGCGATCCTGCGTTCTCGGCGAGCCCTGAAGTGCCGGCACTGCCTCCGCTCCCCGCGGCAGCCCCACCACGATCAACCGTCAACTTGCCTTCACACGCGACCGCGAGGAGGACTGCTACGTGACTCAATTTGCGCAGATTCATGAACATCTCCCCAAGCTGCCGCGTTTTACGAAACCCCAGCCATGATCACGGCGCGGTCAACGGCTGCTTGTACAGCGTGCGACCTTCGCTCCAATACAGTGCGTTTGCGGTCGCCGCCCACAAGCGGTCGCCCGGCCATCCACGCCCGGCCCCGATGAGCCGAACGGGCGGAGCGTTGCCCACGAAGCTTGCGCTGAGCAGCTGTCGCTGCGACGGTGAGTCGGTGGGTTGCGCTTCGACGAAGTAGCGATCGCCGAGGCGGCGAAGCTTGAGCGGGTAGCTGTATCCGAGGGCTCGAACGCGCAGCGTTTCCCCGCCCGTCTTCGGTGTGCGTGACAACATCGCCCCGCCGCCGTTGATTGACTCTAGGCCGTAGATCGAATCGTCACGCAGGACGTACTCACGAATGGACACGTTCACCGAGACGGGCGCCGCGCTTTCGATCGGGCTGCGCATCAACGCCGAGCCAACTCTGTAATACAAGTCGCTCCCGTCAACGGTCAGCCCCGAGCTGTAGCCCGAGACGAATGCAGTCGGGACCGCAGTCGTGTCCGACGTCATCGAGTAGAGATTCTGATCCTGTTGCGTGTCCTCAGCGCTCCAGAAGGCTCGGCCGCCATCAGCCGCGAAGCTTGCGGGAATCGCGCCGTCTTGGACGAGCTCGGCGCTGCCGCCGGTCAGCGGTACTCGAAGCAGTCGCGGGCGAATCGGTGTGTCGATTGGCTGCGCGCCGTCGACGTACACATAGGCGTGGCTGGTGGTGATTTCGACGGCAGTCGGGCCCTCCAAACCGGATGCGATGACGGTCGTGGTTCCGTCATCCGGCGAGTACGCGAGCAATGCACCATCGTGCTGGTAGTTGCCGAGTGCGTCGCGGGTTCCGTACTCGACCCAATACACGCGCGACTCACTCGCGGTGATGGCGGTCACGCCGCTCTTCTCGGTCGAAAGATAGATGCGTTGACCAGACCCGCCGGTTGCTAGCGGCGAACTTCCGCCACCTGAATCTAGGCCCGCCCAACCTTGGTCGGTCGATCCACCTGCGCCTCCTTCGCCGCTTTCCGGCACGGCGTGTCGCACGACGCACAATAGGCCGTTTTGCGGGCAATCTGGGGTCGGCACGCATTTGCTATCCGAGTTGCAGGACAAGCCTTCGTAGCAGCGGGGCAAATTCTCGATCTGCGTCTTCGCTGGGCTGCCCGCGGCCTCGGTCACTAACCCTCCGGGAATACATGGCTGCCCCTGAGTGCCCGGGGTAACAACCGGACCCGAGCCGCTGCCAATGGGAATGTTGCGCCAACCCGCAACGCCCACGCCGCCGGAACCTGCGTCGGGAATGTGGCTATGACCTCCGGTACCCCCGGCGTGATTGCCCGCGACGCCAATGTTGCCGTGGCCTGCGGCGCCCACAGCTGCGTGACCCCCGACGCCAGTCGCGCCGGCGTGACCTCCGGTGCTGGGCCGGTGGCCTGCGGCGGCAGTATCGCCGCGACCCGCCACGCCAACATCGCTCTGACCCCCAGCGCCTGCCGAATTCGGATCCTCCGTATCGGGCGCCGTGAGCTTACCGTTGCACCCCACCACGATCGCTGCAGCCCAGAAACTGAATCGACGTATCTTCATGGTCCGATCCCCAAATATTATTGAACGACCAATCGGCTCAACGCACGGGGAGGGGGTGTTGGTAGAGGGTTTTGCCGTCGGTCCAGAACAGATCGTGAGCGGTGGGGACCCACCGGACCTCACGCCACGCCCCATCCAGCGGCCGTTCGAGGAGGCGGATCGGGGCGGCGTTGTCGTCGAAGCTCGCCATCAGCACGCGTGAGCCGATGATGTCGAAGCCATCGCTGTCCTTCTGCCCTGTTGTTACGCTCGTTTCGAAGAAGTAGCGATCACTGAAGGACTGTAGTGACCACGCGACTCCGTCACCCAGAGAGCGAATCGTCTTGAACTCACCACCGCTCTTCGCTGCCCGTGAAAGCATGATCCCCCGAGCCTGGAGAGGGTTCATGTCCGGGACCGCTCTTGTGAGGGTATAGAAGCCTTCCCCATGAAGGGCGAGCCCCGCGCTCACCGGCAGCTCAACCCCAACATCCGTGGGAGCAAAATTGCCGATAGGAGTGCGCCTTAGGGGAGTGCGGCCCTCTGCGAACACCCAGTAGAAGACATCAAGCCCGTCGCTCGCGGCGACACGCACGGGGCCCGCTTCGCGGTCTGGCGAAGTCAATAGCGTCGGGATGGCATCCGGCGCTTCCGTCATTGAGTACAGCGCAACCGCGTCGCTCCAGAATGCCTGGCTGCCCGCTGTCGCGAATACGTAGTCTTGCGGTCCTGAGAATGGCGCTTCCTGTACGAGTTCGGCGTTGCCTCCTGTAAGTGGGACGCGAAGCACCCGAGATCTGTCGTCCGGCCAGTCGCTGTAAGTGCTCAGGTAAGCGTGAGTCGTCGTGATCGCCAGTTGCACTGGGCCGTCGAGACCAGAGGCAATCGTTGCGGTCCGGCGATCGGCGAATGAGTACGCCAGTAACGCTCCATCGTGCTGATAGGTGCCACCGCCTCCGCCACTCCCCTCGTTAGTTCCATAATCGAGCCAATACAAGCGCGAATCGTCAGCGGCCAAGGCAACGATCGGATATCCATATCGCGCGCCACCAGAGACGTCGGGTCGCACTACGCACACGCCCTCGCTCGTCTGGCAATCGGGCGCAGCAACGCATTCGCCTTCCGCGTTGCACGCCAAGCCGGAATCACATCGCCTCAGTGTCTCGACGTCGGTCGCGATGCCCTCGGATTCCGTCACGATCCCCCCTGGCAGGCAGGGACGCCCGAGTTTCCCGGCATCGGGCGGGATGACGAAGCCTCCGCTTCCGCCCCTGCCTCCGATTCCATCGCTCTCCCCGAGCGCATCTTTCCCCCCAATCGCGCCGGCGGACGCAGGGACCTCGGGCAATCCAGCGCTCTCTTCGAGCCCTGAACTGCCCGCCCTGCCTGCGCCGCCCCCGCTCCCCGCGGAAGTATTGCCACGATCAACCATCAACTTGCCGTCGCAGGCGACTGCGACCAACACGGCAACGTGACTCAACTTGCGCAGATCGATGCTCACGGAGTGGTCAACGGCTGCTTGTAAACGGCTCGGCCTTCGCTCCAATACAGCGTGGTCGCAGTCGCGGCCCACAGGCGGTCGCCGGCCCATCCACGACTGGGGCCAATGAGTCGAACCGGCGGATCGGTGCCCACGAAGCTCGCGGTGAGCAACTGCCGTTGCGAGGGAGAACCGGTAGGTTGCGATTCGACGAAGTAACGATCGCCGAGGCGTCGCAGTTTGAGCGGATAGCTATATCCAAGCGCTCGAACGCGTGTGGTTTCACCTCCGGTTTTCGGCGCAAGCGACAGCATCAGGCCGCCGTTGACTGATTCGAGCGTGTAGATCGAGTCGTCATGCAGCACGTATTCTCCAACCGACACGTTCACCGCAACCGGTGCCGCGTTGGCGGTTGGCGTGCGCATCAACCCCGAGCCGACCTTGTAGTACAAATCGCTGCCGTCAATCGCGAGCTTGAAGGCGTCGCCAGCCACGAATGTGGTCGGCACTGCATTCGAGTCTGACGTCATCGAATAGATGTTCTGATTGGGTAGCGTGTAGTCGGTGCTCCAGAAGGCTCGACTGCCATCGGCCGCGAAGCTTGCCGGAATTGCGCCGTCTTGCACCAGCTCGGCGTTGCCGCCGGCCAACGGTACGCGAAGGAGTTGCGCACGGATGAATGTGCCGGATGGCCGCGCGCCGTCGACGTATACGTACGCATGAGTCGTGGTGATCGCGACGTCAGTCGGGCCCTCCAGACCGGATGCGACGACGGTCGTGGTTCCGTCGTCCGGCGAGTACGCAAGTAGCGCACCGTCGTGCTGATAGTTGCCAAGTGCGTCACGCGTTCCGTACTCGACCCAATACACGCGCGAATCACTGGCGGTCATGGCGGTCACGCCAGTCTTATCCGAAGCGTAGTAGAGTTGCTGGCCAGCTCCGCCGTTCGACCACACCGGGGAACTACCACCCGATGATGAAGCACCCCCCCAACCTTGATCAGGCAATCCTCCTGAGCCGGCTGGGAGCGTTGCGTGTCGCACGACGCACAAGGCCTCGTTTTGCGGGCAATCCGGAGTCGGCACGCATTTGCTGTCCGAGTTGCACGACAAGCCTTCGTAGCAGCGCGGCAGGTTCTTGATCTGCGTCTTTGCTGGGCTGCCCTCGGCCTCGGTTACTAACCCTCCGGGAATACAAGGCTGGCCGAGAGTACCCGGGGCAGGGCCGGGACCTGAACCTCCGCTCGGTCCAGTGCCCCCATTGTTGCCCCATCCGCCTTCGGCGGGTGTGCTCCCACCACTTGCGTTCCAACCGCCGGTGCCGAAGTCGCGGCCCGCGACGCCCATTCCGCCGGAGCCAGCGACGCTGTTGCCGTGACCTCCGGAATCCACGGGGTGGGCGCCTGCGACGCCGACCTCGCCGCCATGACCTCCGGCGCCAGTGGGACGGTCGCCCGCGACGCCGATATCGCCGTGGCCGGCAACTCCAATCTCGCCGCCCTCGCCCGCAGCACCCGCAGCGTTCGGATCATCGGGCACCGTGAGCTTACCGTTGCACCCCACCACGACCACAGCGGCCCAGAAACTCAATTGACGTATTTTCATTGCCTGATCCCCACTGATTTTATTGAACGACGAATGACCGCGCTCGATCGACGAGCGGGCTCCCCGGATTTTGATCGACGAAACGTTGAGCGAGCGAGCTTGCGGCTTGCGTTTGCCCGGCGCGCGAAAGCGCTTCGATCCTGAGCAGCGTCGCCTCGGCGCGAAGCTTCTGACCTTTGAGCACTCGATCATAGCGATCGAGTGCTGTGAGCGCGGCCTTCGCGTCTCCCGCGCTCAGCGCGCTCGACGCGACCTTCAGCGCGCTGAGCTCATCGCTCAAACTCGCCGCTGCGGGAGGTACGGGGACCGGCACCAGGCCTGGCGACGGCTTCGCCGTCACGGCGAGGCTTGGCGCTACGGGCGGTGCGTGATTCGAGGTTGCGCTGGCTGTCGTGAGCGGAGCGGGGCTCGGCGCGCTCTTCGGTCCTGGTCGCACATGAGCCACGACGGACGGTTCCGCGCTGATCCCGAGGTTCGAGTCTTTCGGACGGAGCAGCAGCGCTGCAGCGGCCGCGAGCGCCAGACACGCGCCAGCTGCCAGCCATTTCCGGCTAGACGAAACACGCGCGATCGCCCTGGTTTCCTGGCTAACTTCACGCCGAGCTGCCTCGAGCGCGCGTTGCTCGGCGCCGTGCGGGATCACTTCACTTCGGGCGGCTTCGAACAAGCGCGCGCTGAGCTGGTCGAGCGGATCCGGGGTCACGGCTCATCCACGAAGGGGTTTTGGTCGCGTAAGGCGAGCAGCGCGGCGCGGAATTTTTCTCGGGCGACGCGCAATCGCGAGGCGGCGGTGCCGACGGGCACCTCTTCCAAAGCAGCGATCTCGGGCACCTCCAGCTGCTCGATTTCTGCGAGCACGATCATGCGACGATGTTTCTCGTCCAGTCGATCCAGCACCTGTGCCAATAGCCGTCGAGCTTGGTCGAGCTCGGCCATTTTCTCGGGACCACGAGCTTCGGGCTCGGGTTCGTCGAGTGTCTCGTCGTCGAGGACTTCGCGTCTGCGGCGTAGTCCGCGGCGAGCGTTGTTGGCCACCCGGAGCGCCGCGCCGTACACGAACGAACGTGCGCGGTCGGGGTCAATGGCATCGAGTTTCCGGGCGGCGATCATGAATACCTGCTGCGTTGCGTCTTCTGCGTCAGCGCTCGATAGGCCGAGTCCACGCAGAACTCGCCAGATGAACCCGTAGTGCTGCGCTACGAGCGCATCGATCGTGAGCCCCTGGCTCGCCGCTCTACCGACGTCGAGGGGCGAGGCTTTGGCGGGGATCGCGATCACTTCGTCTCTCGAAGCGGCCATGTCCGGTGCCCTCGACCGCGATCAGGGTAGGCGAATAGAAATGCCGAGCCCGGCGTGAAATATCGCCGGCGCGTCGCGATACAGCGATTGCGAACCCGAAAAAATCTCCTTACGAATCAAGGGGATGAGCGCGCCACCGGCAGCTTCGAGCCAAACTACTCGAGGCTGCAACGCGAACGCCAGCCGCAGCTGAGCAGCAGGCGCCGCCCAGACCCCATGGTCGTTGAGGGCTCCGTCACCATCCGTCGATGCGCTGTCGACCCCGAGTTCGAATCCCGCGCACGGGCGGAGATCGAAGCGACCCTCGGCCCAGGCGACCGGACAGGCCTCGGCGCGACCAGCCAGTATCCAGCGTTGAACGGGGCCAACCGCAGTCTCGGACGAGCCCATCGAACCGACTACGCTTCCACGCAGCGATAGATTGGGCAAAAAGCCGCGCAGAGCGGGTTTGAAGTCGAGGAACACCTCGGCGCGCGGCAGCGGATGCGTAGTGATGCCAATCATCGCGGCAAAGTCGGCACCTACTGACCATTCAGGACTTGGCTCGAGTCGAGCGGGAGCTGAATTCGGCTGAGTTGCCGCGGTTGTCGCCGATGCTGCGGTCTCGGGGCTTGCGGGGGCCGGGCGCGCTGCAGTCTCGCTTGTCGCGACGTTGGGCGTTGTCCCTGAGCCTTCGCTCGGAGTTTGCGTCGGGCTCACGAGCGCGACGGGAGCTGCATTGGACTGCTCCGGAGTCAGAGCGAGACCCAGGCTCAACGCCAAGGCGTCCGCGACCTGCGCGCAGGTTTCGTCCCGCAATTCTCGGATCGCGACGACACCACTGTCGGTTTGCCGCTCCAAGCGGCCCACGGTCTCGTTGCGATCGGTGACCAACGTGACCACGAAATCGATGTGATCACCGGCTTGCGCGAGCCGGGCTTGGCGCGCGTTCTCAGCCAATTTATCGATAAATTGTGTGCCGTTCGGGCAAGCCTCTGAAGCGCGATACCAGACCGCCGGGGCCTGGGGGTCAGCGATGACCGGCGCCGCGAACGTCAATGAGAGCGCTACCCACCTTGGAAAATTTCGAAAGCGCATCGAGGACAATCCGTGGCTCTACATAAGCGATCGCCGGATTCATTGCACACGGCCCGACAATTCGCGAGCCGTTCCTGTGGGTCAGTCAGCGAGCGGAGCGAACAGATCCTCCAGATCCCCCTCGGTCAAGCGCGAGGGGACTCCGCCGGTGCCGAGCAGGGTTGCGGCCAAATGCTGCTTCTTTTGTTGTAAACGCAGCATGCGTTCTTCGACGCTGCCGGCAACGATCAAGTTGTAGACGAACACGGGCTTGGTTTGGCCGATGCGGTACGCGCGATCAGTGGCTTGGGATTGGGCCGCCGCGTTCCACCAAGGATCGTAGTGGATCACCGTGTCGGCGCTGGTCAGATTGAGACCGGTGCCGGCCGCTTTGAGGCTGAGCAAGAAGACATCCGCCTTGCGCGCTTCGAAGACGTCGCACACTGCCTGGCGATCGACCGTCGAACCGGTGAGTTCGACCGTCCGCACCTGGCGCTGCTTCAAGCCCTCGGAGAGCAGCGCGAGCATGCGCGTGAACTGCGAGAAAACCAGGACTCGTCGGCCTTGCTCGAGTTGGCTCGTGAGCAACTCGAAGAACAAATCGAACTTGGCGGAGCTCGTCACCGCGCGCGCCGACGACACCGACACCAAACGCGGATCGCAGCACACTTGGCGCAGCTTCATCAGCGCGTCCAAAATCGCGATCGCCGAGCCCGGGATGCCCTTCTTCTTGATCGCGGTCCGGACCTCACTGTGTGCGGCAGCGCGAATGCTCTCGTACAGCTCGCGCTGATCGCCAGCGAGCTCGACCGGGCGAACGAGTTCGGTTTTGGGCGGCAGATCGCGCGCTACCGTCTCCTTCATGCGCCGGATGATGAACGGCTGCACGGCGTTGCGCAGCGCTTCGAGCTTCTGCTGATTCCCTTCACGCTCGATTGGGTAGCGAAACGCGGTCCGGAAGCGATCCGCGTCACCCAAGAAGCCGGGCATCAGGAAGTCGAACAGCGCCCACAGCTCTTCCAGGTTGTTTTCGACCGGGGTGCCGGACAAACACAGCCGATGTCGCGCAGAGATCGCGCCGACGGCCTTATTGATCTGACTGCGCGGATTTTTGATCGCCTGCGCCTCGTCCAAGATCAACAAGTGGAAGTCGCGATCGCGAAAATGCTCCAAATCGCGCAGTACGAGCGGGTAGGTGGTGAGCACGACGTCGGCTTCGGCGATCTCGCGGCGCCGCGCCTCGCGCTTGCTGCCGTGCAATACCACCACCTTTAGGTGCGGCGCGAACTTCTTCAGCTCGCGTTGCCAGTTGCCGATCAAGCTAGTCGGCATCAAGACCAAGTTCGGAGCCTCCATGCGCCCCGACGCCTTCTCGGCGGACAGATGCGCGATGGTCTGCAGCGTCTTGCCCAGGCCCATGTCGTCGGCCAGCACGCCGCCCACGTCGCACTCGATCAGGTGCTGCAACCAATCCAACCCCTCTTGTTGATAGGGGCGCAAGGTCGCTTGCAGACCATTGGTGCTGACGGTGACTTTCTCACGCGTGCCACTGCCCAGGGCACGGCCGCGCTTACGCACGTCCGTATCGCCGCCCCAGAGCAGCGTGGCTGCGCCATCCAGCGCTTCGTCGAGCTTGGCTACGGTCGCGGCGCGTGAGCCGGGAAAACTGATCGAGCCGTCCGCCAGCTCTTCGCCGCGGTATAGCTCGAGCAACACGTGGAGCACCGAGCGCAAGCGTTCGGGTGGAACCGGCAAATAGCGGTTTTCGCCCACTGGAACGACTCGGAAGCGCGCGGGCACTCGCAGCAGCGCCTCCATGTTCGACAGGTCCGAGCACTCTTCGAGCAGCTCGAGCAGCGCGGGCACCAGGTTCACGCGCTTGCCCTCGATCTCGATCCCGAGCTCGAGGCTGAACCAATCACTACGACCGTCGTCGGCGTCGACCGTGGCGTACCAAGGCACGTCGGGCGAAACGACTTGATACGGATAGTCGGACGCGATCTCGATCTTGAAGCCGAGGCTCTCGAGCTGCGGTAGCGCGTACGCGGTGAACGAACACAGCGTGTGCACGTTGCCGCCGACCTGCACGATGTAGTCGGCTTGTGAATCCAGATCCGCGGCGTACGCGGTCGCGCACTCGAGCTCCACCGCGCCGAACCCTTCGAGCAAACACTGCGCGCGCGCTTCGCCCGCGGAGTCGCGCTCGACACGTGCGAGGCCGCCACCGTGCCCGACGAAGAATTGCTTGCGCCGATCCGAAGCGCGAATGCGCGTGCCCGCGTACTCGAACGAGAGCGCGAGCACCGGCACGTCCATCTCGGCGAAGCCGCCGTGCTCGCTGTCGTCGGCTTGCTCGACGGACATGCGCTCGACGAACAGCCGCACGCAAGGGACGAATGGAATGGCTGCGGAGGCAGCCGGCTCGGGTTGGGTCGTGGCTTCAGCGAACAAGAGTCGGCTTATCGTTAGATCAAACTACGGAACATTTGTCGATCCCCTACGACGCCCATTTGTTCAGCGTCTCTGTAGGTCCATCAACTACATCGGAAGCTAACCGATGCGATAACCCATTGATACTACTAAAGTAAAGTAGCAGTTTGACAGAATTTCCGGGTCGAGACAATATGTCATGATGGCTGACGCAATGACAGACCCGAACGACGAGTTGTCTCCCAGCTCCCGCCCCTCATCCGAATCCGGTTCCGACATCACCGTGCTCGTGGTGGATGACGAAGCCAGCAACCTCGCTTCACTGGAGAAGATCTTCCAGCGCGAAGGCATGCGCGTGTTCACTGCGGACGGCGCGAAGGCCGCGCTCGAGTTGGTGCGTCGTCATCGCGTTCAAGTCGTCCTCACGGATTTGATGATGCCGGGCACGAGTGGTGCGGAGCTGCTGCGCGCACTCAAAGAAGTCTCGCCAGACACCGAAGTGGTGCTGATGACTGCGTACGGCACCGTCGAGACAGCGGTACAAGCCATGCGCGACGGCGCCTATGACTTCGTGGAGAAGCCGCTCAAGCGCATGACGATCGTGAAGAGCGTGCGCAAGGCCGCCGAGCGGCACTCACTCGTCGCTGAAAATCGCTCGCTGCGCCAAGAGCTCAAGCTGCTCACCAATCGCGAGATCGTCGGTCAGAGCCCGGCACTGCGGCGCGTGCTCGACGTCGCCACGCAAGCTGCGCCGTCGAGTGCCACGGTGCTGATCTTGGGCGAGAGCGGCACGGGCAAGGAGCTGATCGCGCGCTATATCCACTCCAAGAGCAATCGCGCGAATGGGCCGTTCGTGGCCGTGAATTGCGCAGCGATTCCCGAGAGCATCCTGGAGGCGGAGCTGTTCGGTCACGAACGCGGCGCGTTTACTGGTGCCATCGCCAAGCGGGAAGGGCGCTTCGCTCGCGCACGCGGCGGCACGCTGTTTTTGGATGAGATCGGTGAACTGAGCCCGGCGGTACAGGTGAAGATCCTGCGCGTGCTGCAAGAGGGCGAGTATGAACCGGTCGGCGGCCACACGGTGAAGGCCGACGCCCGAATCGTCGCGGCGACGAATCGCGATTTGGTTTCGGAGGTCGAGGCAGGTCGCTTTCGCGAAGACCTCTACTATCGTCTGAACGTCATTTCGGTCACCGCGCCGCCGTTGCGCGCCCGCCGCGAGGACATCCCACTCTTGGCAGATCATTTCTTGGGTGTGTACTGCACCAAGAATGGTCGGGCTCGGTTGACCGTGCCGAGTGAGGTGCTGCACAAGCTGATGGACTACTCGTGGCCGGGCAACGTGCGTCAGCTCGAGAACGTGATCGAGCGCGCGGCGGTGTTGTGCCGATCGGAGCTGCTCGGCTTGGGGGATCTGCCGGACGCGGTGGCGAGCGCCGCCCCTCGGCCGCCGTCCGAGCTGACATTTTCGATCGGCACGCCGCTGTCCGAGGTCGAGCAACGCATGATACGCGATACGCTTTCGCACACGGGGGGCGACAAATCCTTGGCCGCCCAGCTGCTCGGCATCTCCACTCGCACCATTTATCGCAAGCTGGGCGAGAACGAGTGACCCCGAGAATGATGCGGGTTTGGCCGGCCCTTGCGGGCTCTGGCCCCCGTGTGCGGCACTCGCTTTTGCCAGTTTGTCGCAAGGGGCTGATTCGGCCGGGAAAGCTTGCCAGCTTGGCGCGCGCCCGTCTCGGATTCGAGGCCAAAACCCGTGGAAATTCGTTAGTTTTTCCGGTAATGAGCGCTGGCACGTCTCTCGCTTGAGGCGTGCCTGGGACCCGTGACCTTCGATCTCCTGCTCAAGAAATACTTCCTCGGCGTCGTGCTGGCGTTCGTTGCGCTTGCTGCCTACTTCCAGGCCGCGGGTGCCACGCAACTGGTCGGTGCTGCGTTCTCTGCGCCGGCGTCCAGCGCGGCACCTCCACGAACGGCGCCAGCTCCCGTACCGACGTCGCACGAGCGTCCAAACGCGGAAGCGATCATTGCGCGCAACCCGTTCGACTCGGTGACGGGGCCGCTCAACGCCGAGAAGATCGCGCTGGAAGACGTGCCCGTGCCGGGCAAGAGCCCAGTCGACAACACCGACCCGCTGACGGCTCCGGTGTGCGATGCGCCTACGGTCTACATCGTCACCGAATCGAATGACCCCCTCTGGTCCGTTGCCGCGTTGCAAGCGCCGGGCGATCCGCGTCCGCGCATGCACCGCGTGGGTGACGACGTGGGCGGCAAGAAGGTCGAGTTCATCGGCTACAACCCGCGTGAGAACACGCCAGCAGTTTGGCTCTCGTCGGGCAGCACGCTGTGCCAAGCGATGTTGTTCAAGGTGCAACCAACGCTGCCTCCCGCGGCTTCGCCGGCTGCGGCCGCTGCGCCCCCGCCTCCACCTCCGCCATCGGGAGGGTCTGCCGTGCCTGCGGATATTGCTTCCAAGATTCAAAAGGTCAGCGATACCGAGTTCAATATCGATCGCTCGGTGGTCGACAAGATCTTGGAAAATCAGGCCGAGCTGATGAAGTCCGCGCGCATCGTGCCGGAAACCAAGGATGGCAAGGTGCTCGGCATTCGCCTGTTCGGTATCCGGCCCGAGACGCTGCTCGGTACGCTCGGTCTGCAAAATGGCGACCGCTTGGAGTCGATCAACGGCTTCAACATGGGCAGCCCCGAGAAAGCACTCGAGGCGTATGCCCGCCTCCGCACCGCCTCCCAACTCGACGTTACCGTCAACCGCCGCGGCTCGCCCGTGTCCATTGTCCATCACATCAAGTGAGTGTTTTCGTGACGAGTTCCGTGTCTTCGAAGTTCAAGTTTTCGCGAGCGTTGCGGGTCTGTGGTCCGGTTCGCACGGCTTTTCTGACGGTGCTGTTCGCAGCGAGCGCGTCGGCGCAAGACGCGCCTGCGCCACCCAACCCGCCCACCCCGCCGAAGCCGGCAGTGGTGAAAGCGCCGGTGCGTCGCATTGGTCCGGTCGGAGCAGCACCTGCTGCGCCTGCCGCAGCGGCGGCGCCCGCGACGCCACCAACGACCAACCCCACGGACAAGGATCCGCCTGGTGCGGCCGGCGCACTGCCGAACACGATGGACAAGATCGCGACCGCGGCTGACGTGCCGTTTCGCCCCCAAGCGGGCGGTCATCTGGTCAAGTTCAACCTGCAGGATGCGGATCTGGCCGAGCTGGTCAACCACATCAGCGGCCTCACGGGTAAGCGCTTCATCTACGGCGCGAAGGTTCGGCAAATCAAAGCCACGGTGGTTTCGCCAGAGCCGGTGACTCTGGAAGAGGCCTACCAAGCCTTCTTGTCGATCCTCGACGCGAACGGCATGACCGTCGTTCCGCACGGCCGCTTCCTCAAAATCGTCGACAGCGGCGGTGTGGTGACTCAGCCGACGCCGGTGATCTCGCGCGGCGAACCAGTGCCGGACTCGGATCGCTTCGTCACGCGCTTGTACCGCTTGGAGCACGTGGGCACCGACGAGGCGATGGCCTTGCTCGGCAAGTTCAAGAGCAAGGACGGCGATATCTCGGTGTACACGCCGGGCAAATTGCTGATCGTCACGGACACGGCCTCGCAAGTGCGGCGCTTGATGCGCATCGTCGAGGAGATCGACGTGGGCGGCTCGGGGCAGCACATGTGGATCGAGCCGGTGCGCAACGGCACCGCGCAAGAGCTGGCCAAGCGCGTGAACGAGCTGTTCGAACTCGGCACGCCGCCGCCTCCCGGCACGCCGCCCGGTTCGGGCAAGGCCGGCGGTCTGAGCAAGGTGATTGCCGACGAGCAGACCAATGCACTGATCGTGGTCGGCACTGAAGACTCTTACCTTCGCCTGCTCGAGGTGTTGAAGCGTCTCGATTCGCAAGCCAGCACCTCCGGCAAAATTCACGTGCTGCCGCTGGAGCACGCGATCGCCGAAGAAATGGCGCAGACGCTGAACCAGATGCTAGGCGCGTCGGGTGGCCGTGGCGCGGCTCCTCCTCCCGGACAACCGGGCGGCGCAGCACAAGGCACGTTCGAAGGTGAGCTGAAGATCACCGCGGACAAGAGCACCAACTCGTTGATCATCACCTCCTCGAACCGCGACTACGCGACGATGCGGCTCGTGATCGACAAGCTCGATCACTCGCGGCGTCAGGTGTTCATCGAAGCCGTGATCATGGATTTGTTGGTCTCGGATTCGACCACGCTCGGTGTGTCGTTCCACGGCGGCACGCAGCTCGGTGCCGCGCAAGACTCGCTCTTGCTCGGCGGGTTCAACGCCGGCAAATCGGTCGGATTTCCCGCGGATCCGAGCTTGTTGCAGGGCTTTGCGGCCGGTATCCGCGGCCCGGCCATTCCCAATACCAACAGCTTGTTGGGAACCGGCTTGAGTATTCCGGCGTTCGGCGTGGTGCTGAATGCGGTGGCGAGCAGCGGTCGCTCCAACATCCTGTCGACTCCGCACATCATCGCGACGAACAACGTGGAAGCCGCGATCAGCATCGGTGAGAACATCCCGCTCCAGACCAACGTCGGCGGCGGTGGCGCTGCGGCTGCGACTGGCGCGGCGGGTGCCGCGGTTGGTCTCGGCCTGCTCAACGGTTTGGGCGGCTTCGCCGCTCCTCGCCAAGACGTCGGTAACAAGATCAAACTCACCCCGCACATCAACGAGTCGAACGAAGTTCGCTTGGAGATCGATCAAGAGAGCAGCGCTCCCGGCGCTACCTCCGGTACGCTCGGTGCGGTCAGCATCATCAAGCGCACCGCCAACACGACGGTCGTCGTGCAAGACCAACAGACCGTGGTCATCGGCGGTTTGATGAGTGACGAGTACACGACGACCAAAACCAAGGTCCCGGTATTGGGTGATTTGCCGCTACTCGGCGCGCTCTTCCGAACCTCCGACGTGCAGAAGCGCAAGAAGAACCTGCTGCTCGTGCTGACTCCGCACGTCATTCGCGATCAGGATGATTTGCGAAAGATCTTCGAACGCAAGATGCAGGAGCGCCAAGAATTCCTGGATCGCTACATGGTTTTCTCTGGCACGGACTGGCAGCCGCCGCGTGATTGGTCGCGTACCAGTGGTCTGGTCGAAGACGTGCGCAAGGCGTACATGGAAGTCGCCGAGCAGGAGCGCATCGAAGCCGAGAGCAAGCCGAAAGAGACGCCTCCGCGTGAGCCGAGCGATCCGATCGAGTTGCCTGGCGACGTGCACGGCGTTGGCGTCGTCGGTAGCGCTGCGCCGGCGGCCGCGGACAACACGCGTCGCGTGCGCGCACCGGGCGTTCTTCCGCCGCGCGGTCCAGTAGCTCCGGCGGTGGTTGCCCCGGGTGCTGCTCCTGGAGCGGCCCCGGCGCCCGTGCCGGTTCCCGCACCGGCGACGGGCACTCCAGCCGCACCTACTCCAGCGCCGCCCCCCGCGCCTCCGGCTCCCGCCGCCCCGCAGGGCCAAAACGAGCCGGCTTTTCGCATCAACCCGATCGCGCGCAGCGTGAACGTGGATCGCGTGGAGTAGGGCATGCAAGAGCAACGCGCGCTCGGTAACATCCTGGTCCGGCAAGGCGTCATCGCCGAAGGTGCGCTCGAGCCGTTCTACGCGCAGCAACGCGAGAAGGCGACGCCGCTGTTCGAGCTACTGCTGACGTCCAAGGCGGCAAGTGCAAGTGCACTGGCGCGCGCGTTGGCTGCTGAATGCCGCTTGCCGTTCGTCGAGAGCATCGACGTGAACAGCGTGCCGGCGGACATGGCCAACAAGCTGCCGATTGGCTACGCCAAGTCCCACAAACTCTTGGTGCTCGGCGACTACGAAGACCGCGTGGAGCTGGTCTGTTCCGACCCGCTCGACACCGACGGCTTGGACGCCATTCGCGCGGCCTTTCAGAAGCCGCTCGTGCTCTCGGTGTCGTCGTCCGACACCGTGATCGATGCCATCAATCAGGTCTACGAGCGTCAGCAGACGATCAGCGAACTCGAAACGGACGAAGTCGAAGACGACGAAGAAATCGACATCCTCGACTCGGATGACGACGCGCCGATCATTCGCTGGGTGAACGGCCTGTTTTCACAGTCGGTGAAGGAGCGAGCCAGCGATATTCACGTCGAGCCGGAAGAGCGCGAAGTGATCGTGCGCTATCGCGTCGACGGTCAGCTGTATGTCGCACGCCGCGCACCGCTCCAGTTCATGAGCTCGGTGATCGCTCGCGTGAAGATCATGGCCGGGCTGAACATCGCCGAAAAGCGCTTGCCCCAAGACGGCCGCATTTCGCTGCGCATTGCCGGTCGCAGCATCGACATTCGCGTTTCGACGATTCCGACCAGTCGCGAGCACGAGCGCATCGTGATGCGCCTCTTGCACAAGACCAATAAATTGCTCGACATCGCCGAGGTCGGCTTTGCCGAGCGCGATCGTTGGTTGATGGAGCACCTGATCCATCGTCCGAACGGGATCTTGCTGGTGACGGGGCCGACCGGTAGCGGCAAGACGACGACGCTCTACGCGTGCCTGAACAAGATCAACCGCCCCAAGATCAACATCCTGACCGCGGAAGATCCGGTCGAGTACGAGATCGGCGGCATCCACCAAGTGGCGGTCCAAGCCAAGATTGGCCTGACCTTCGCCAGCGCGCTACGCGCGTTCTTGCGCCAAGATCCGGATGTGATCATGGTCGGCGAAATTCGCGACCGTGAAACCGCGGAAATCGCGATTCACGCGTCCATGACTGGTCACTTGGTGCTCAGCACCCTGCACACCAACGACGCGGCCAGTGCCGTCACGCGCCTGGTCGAGATGGACATCGAGGCGTTCTTGGTGCGCTCGACAGTGATCGGCATCCTGGCTCAACGCTTGGTGCGTGTGCTGTGTACGCACTGCAAAGAGCAGTACGAAGCGACTCCGTTCGAGCTACAGCAGTTGGGTATCGATCCCGAGCGCACACGCCGTCGTGATGCGCGCGTGCTCTCGCCGCGCTACACCGCGCACAACGTCACCTACGAACCCGTGGGTTGGCGTGGTCCGGGCATGCCCATGCTCTATCGACCCAAGGGCTGCTCCCACTGCGAAAACAAGGGTTTTACGGGTCGCATGGGGATCTACGAGTTGCTCGTGGCAGACGACACGGTGGGTGCGCTCGTGCTCGCCAGCGCGGACGCAATGACCATCAAGCGCGCTGCACAGGGCCAAGGCATGGACTCGTTGCGCGACGACGGCGCCCGTAAGGTCTTGATGGGACTGACCACGGTGGAAGAAGTCGTGGCTGCGACGCAAGAAGACGTGTTCGTCGACTCATGAGCTGAACCATGGCCGTCTACGAATACCGCGGAATCCAGATTGCGTCCGGCAAGCCGGTCAAAGGCTATCGTGACGCAGACAACGCCAAGGCGCTGCGTGCGGTGTTGCGCCGTGACGGCGTGCTGCTGACGGAAGCCAACGAGGAAGCCGAAAAGGGCAGTAAGGCTGGGCGCAAAATCGATCTGTTTGCGTTCCTGAAGAAGCCGTCGACCGCCGACGTCGCGGTCATGACTCGCCAGCTCGCGACGTTGGTGCGCGCGGGTGTTCCATTGGTCGAGTCCGTGGCTGCGTTGATCGATCAGGTCGAAAAAGAGCAGCTCAAGAAGACGCTCACCGCGGTGCGCGAATCGCTCAACGAAGGCACCGCCTTCGCCAAGAGCTTGGAGATGCACCCCAAGATCTTCCCGTCCCTGTATACGAACATGGTTGCGGCCGGCGAAGCCTCCGGCACGCTCGAAGCCGTGCTCGAGCGCCTCGCGGACTTCATGGAGAGTCAGGCGAAGCTCAAGGGCAAAGTCACCGCCGCGCTCGCCTATCCGGTGCTGATGATGATCATCGGCATCGTCATGGTCAGCGTGCTGATGGTCGCGGTGGTGCCCAAGGTCACCAGCATCTTCGAGAACCTGGGCCATGCGTTGCCTTGGTACACGCAGCTGCTGATCACGGTGTCTGCAATCATTTCCGGCTATTGGTGGCTGATCATCGCCGTGGTTTCCGGCTCGGTGTGGTGGTTTCGACGCTGGCGAGCAACGCCCGCGGGCAAGCTGAAGTTCGACTCGATGCGCTTGGTGGTGCCGATCTTCGGTCGCTTGACGCTGCTGGTCTCGGTGGCGCGTTTCGCGCGCACGCTTTCGACCCTGTTGTCGAGCGGTGTGCAGTTGCTTCAAGCCATGGAAATCGGGCGCCACGTGCTCGAAAACGCGCGACTCGAAAGCGTGATCAGCGAAGCAATCGGCTCGATCCGCGGCGGTGAAAGCATCGCCGAGCCGCTCAAGCGCGCGCGCGTTTTCCCGCCCATGGTCACGCACATGATCACCGTCGGTGAAAAGACAGGACAGCTCGAGGCCATGCTCGAGAACGTGAGTCGCGCCTACGAGGCTGACGTCGAGACGCGCGTCGTCGCGCTGACCAGCTTGCTCGAGCCGTTGATGATCGTTTTGTTGGGCGGTGTGGTCGGCTTCATCGCCATGGCCATCTTGATGCCGCTCATCCAGATGAACGAGTTGGTCCAGTGATGACCGTCGCGCGGCGCTTCGCCGGTGAGCGGCGCATCCGCTTCCCCTGGGAGCGCCGCGGGGGACTACGCAGCCTGCTCATACTCGGTCGCATTGGCCCCGTGCTGCTGGTTTCGGGCGTACTCGGCACGATTGCCGTCTTGGGCGTGCGAGAACGCCACAGCGCCGGCGTCCGCCAGACGCGCGCGACGCTGATCGGTGTGCGTCACGCGATCGATGCGTTCCGCGCGGACAACGGCGGCAGTTGCCCGAGCGGACTCGACAAGCTCACCAGTTATGGAAATTTCAAAGATGCTCCTACGGACGCTTGGGGGCACGCGCTCCGTTTCGTCTGCCCAGCTCATCGCGAAGGGGAGGCCTATCAGCTCTCCAGTGACGGGCCGGACGGCGAACCGGGTGGACTCGACCGCGTTGAATGACGAGGAACCCATGAACACGAAATCATTAGGAATGAGCTTCAATCAGCGATCGTTGTTGGTCATGCGAAAACGCTTGCAGGACAAGCGCGCGCGCCGCGGCGTCACGCTCGTCGAAGTTTTGATCGTGGTCGCGATCATCGCCATGGTTGCAGGTGGTGTGGCGGTCTTCGCGCTTCCGAAATACAAGGAAGCGCAGATCAAGAACGCCGAGACCGGCGCGCGCATCGTGCGCACCGCGATTCAGCAGTGGCAGGCCGCAAACAACGAGACCAGTTGCCCCACGATGAGCCAGCTGGTGCAAGAAAAGCAGCTCGATCCGGGTCAGACCACCAAGGATTCTTGGAACCAAGACTACACGCTGACCTGCACTGACGATGAAGTGATCGTCTCGTCGAATGGCCCCGACAAGAAGAAGGGGACCAAGGACGACATCACGGTGCCCAAGGGTGCCGGCTCGCCCAATGAAACTCAGTGAATATTCGTGAGCTCAGCGGACCATGGCACCCCCCACTGCCCAGCGGATGTCGCGCGTCACCCCTTCGGGTATCGCGAAGCGCGTCACGAAGCGCGTTGCTCAGCGCGGGCTCACACTGGTGGAGCTGCTGATTGTCGTCGCGCTGATTGCGGTGATCGGGGGCACGGTGTTCATGGGCCCCGGACTGTTGGAAGGCAGCCGACTCAAGTCGGCTGCCACGCTGATCGTCAGCGGCGTTCGGGTCGGTCTGGCGCGCGCCAGCACCACGGGGCGGCCAACTCGCCTGACATTCGACCTCGACAACGGCAAAGTGACGTTGGAGGAAGCTGATTCGAGCGTGCTCTTGCGTGAGCACACCAAGGACGCGAGTTCTGGCGCGGCCGCTGCCGACGATCTGGAGAAGAAGGCGCAAGCGGAGTCCGAGCGAATCTTGCAGGGCCCTCACGCGCCCAAAGCGAGATTCAAGGCCGTTCCAGGTTTCAACCCGAGCCCGGATGAAACCGGGCCCGCGCGATCGATCGGCAACGGCGTGCAGTTCATCAGTGTTCAAACCGAACACGACGACGAGCCGCGCAGCAGTGGGCGAGCGTATTTGTATTTCTTCCCCGGCGGAACGACCGAACGCGCCTCGGTCCAGCTCAAGCGCCGAGGCGACGACACGGGGATGACCGTGAGCATCAGCGGGCTCACGGGTCGCGCGCGCATCGAACGCGGGCGCGTCGATCTGCCGCGTCCGCGCGGTGACGGTGAAGCCAGCGGGAGCGAGCGAGACGAGCAATGACTACTCGTGGCGCGCCGCAACGCGGCTTTACGCTGCTCGAGGTGCTGGTCGCGATTGCGATCCTCGGCCTCGGTTTGACCGTGATCTTGGGTTCTCAAGTCGGGCTGTTCACCAACGCCGCTCGCGGCCAGCACTTGACCATCGCCACCAACCTGGCCCGCTGTAAAATGGGCGAGATTGAGGTGGATTTGCTGAAGCTCGGCTACCAGCTGACGGACGTCATCGATGACGGGCCGTGCTGCGGCGAGGATGACGCCAACGACGGCTATCACTGCGCATGGAAGATCGAGCGCGTGACGTTGCCCGAGTTGCCGCTCAACGGCATGGACGCAGGCCCGCCAGGTGCGGGAGACGCGGGCTTGGATCTCGGCCCGATCAGTTTGCTAGCGGGCATCAACCAGCCCGGTGGCAAGAGCATTGGCGACAAGGCAAGTCCCATGGATCTGGCGCAAACGCTCGGCAACGCGCCGAGCCCGATGGGGCTCGCGCCGATGATGATGAGCATGGTCTACCCCACGCTCAAGCCGATGTTGGAGGCCAGCATCCGCAAGGTGAGCGTCACCGTCTCGTACAAGGAGGGCAAGTTCGATCGTGAACTGCTGGTGACGCAGTACGTGACCAATCCCCAACAAGGCCAGCTCGATCCGACGGTCATGGGCGCGGGCGGTGCGGGCGGTCTCGGCACGCCAGGCGGCCTGACCGGTACCTCACCCTTCGGCGCCACTGGCACTGGTACTTCACCGTTCGGCGGCGGTTTGCTGCCGAGCTTTCCGGGTGCCAAGTGACCGCGGGCGGCCAGCAGTTTCGGGGCCCGCGCGGCTTCACGCTGGTCGAGTTGCTCGTGGCGATCGTGGTTTTGTCGCTGATTTCCCTGCTGATCTACAACGCGTTCGCGAGCATGAAGCGCAGCCGCGAAGGCATCGAACGCGTCGATGATCGCTATCGCGAGGGCCGATTGGCGATGACGCGCATGGTGCGCGAGCTGCAGAGCGCCTACATCTCGCTGCACGCGCCGATCAACAACTCGCTGTTGGTGCAGAAGACCGCGTTCATCGGCACGACCGGTACACCGGCCGATCGCATCGACTTCAACTCGTTTTCGAATCGGCGCATGGACAAGAACTCGCACGTCTCGGACCAGTGCGAGCTGTCGTACTTCGGCTCGCCGAATCCGGATATCTCGGGAGTGACCGACCTCGCGCGCCGCATCAGCACCCAGCTCGATCTGGAGCCGAAGAAGGGCGGCCGAGTGGACGTGCTCGCGACGGACATCGATCTGTTCGATCTCCAATACCTGGATCCGATGACGGGCAACTGGGTGGAGACTTGGGACACGACCAGCACGATCACCGGGCAGCCGGCGCGCTTGCCAGTGCAAATGCGCGTCTTGCTCGTGCTCAACGGTGGCTCTCGCCAAGGCTATGATCGCGGGCAAGGCACCATCCGTCTCGTGACCAAGATCGCGCTGCCCATCGACACTGGCCTCAACTTCGCGGTGATGCAGTGAGCGCGGCGGATCGTCCCACGCAGCGCGCGCGCGGCAAGCGTGCACGCGCACTCCAGCGGCGGCATCGGCGGCGAGGCATGGCGCTGATTTTGGTGCTTGCGGCGCTGACCGTGCTCACGGTCATGCTGACCGAGATCCAGGACGAAAGCTCCGCCGAGTTCGGTAGTGCGCTCGCAGCGCGCGACGCGCTGGTCGCCGAATACGCGGCAAGGAGCGCGGTGAACCTATCGCGGCTCTTGATCGCCGCCGAGCCCACGATTCGCCGTTCGCTGACGATCGTTTTTGCGCTCGTCGGCGGTCCGCGACAAATTCCGGTTTGGGCCTATTCCGACCGCATCCTCGGTGCGTTCAACGATTCGGATGGCTCGGCCAGCTTCGCGTCGTTGGCGGGTGTCGACCCGAAGATGGGCAAGAACTTGGGCCTCAAGGGCGCTGGCTGGCGGCTCGACATCGTCGATGAAGACTCGAAGATCAACTTCAACGTCGCGGCGCGTGGCGATGCGTTCAGTCAGACGCGCCTGGCCTCGCAGATCATCGGCCTGATTGGTGCGCCGCAGTATTCGCCACTGTTCGAGGGGCGCGATGCGGACGACTCGTACAGTGACCGCAAAGCCATCTGCTCTGCAATCATCGATTGGGTCGATCCCGATCAAGACCAAGCGATTTGCGATCCGACGTCGACCACGGCGCAGCAGGCTGCAGCCGAGGATTCGTTCTATCAACTGCTGAAGCAGCCGTACAAACGCAAGAACGCCGCCTTCGACAGCTTGGAAGAGCTGCATCGCGTACGTGGCGTGAGTGACGACTTTTGGGCGACCTTCATCGACCCAAATCCGGACGTCCCTGATAAGCGCATCGTGACGGTTTGGGGGCAGGGCGCGGTCAATGTGAACACGGCCAACCCTCAGACGTTGCTGGCCGTCGTTTGTCAGGCCTCCAACAACATGGCCCAAATGTGCACTGACGCGAACGAGGCGCAGAAGTTCATCATGGCGATGACCATGCTGCGCTCGTTCATGCCCGGCCTGCCCATGTTCAAGAACGCTAACGAGTTCGTGAGCGCTCTGCAGCAAACCAATCAGACCGGAGCGCCAGGCGCTGCTGCACCTGCCGCGCCCGCCGCGGGGAATCCGTTCGGTGGCGGCGGGGTGAACCCGATCCAAATGATCATGAAGGCCCTGCAAATTCCCCCCGTTCCCATCGTGTCCGCGGCCGAGACCGCGAAGATGGTGACAACGGAGAGCAAGGTGTTCAGCATTTATGCGACCGGCTACGTCCACTCTGGGCAGCGCGAGAGCCGCGTGCGCGTGCACGCGGTAGTGGACTTCCGCGGTGCGCCGGCTCCGCAGCAGCTGATCGCCGACCAGTTGGCGAAACTCGCCCAAGGCGGAGGCACTCTACCGCTGGCTGGGCAAACTGCGGCCGCTCCAGCCAGCAGCGCTAGCCCGACCGGTTCTTCCACCCCGCAGCCGGGGATCCCCAGCGTTTTGAAGCCAGGCCCTGGTGGAAACGTCGTCTATTATCGCGTCGATTGACGAGAAGTTAGTTCTCCGGAAAAAGTCAGAATCTCATGGCCCGTTACATTGGAATCGACATTGGCTCGTCGCACGTGCGGGCGCTGCTGCTCAGCACCGGCTACAAGCGCATTGCGATCGAGGCGATCAACGAAGTAGCGATCGACTCGGTCGAATCCCTGGAACGCGCCATCGAAGCTTGCGCGAGCGCGATGCTGCCGCACACGGACGGCGTGGCGGTAGCGCTCGACGGTGACGGAGCGTTCGTGCATCGGTTGGAGTTGCCGTTGACGGCGCGCAAGCAGATCGACGCGGTCCTGCCATTCGAGCTCGAATCGCAAGTGCCGATCGACATGAGCGAGCTGGTCTACGACTACCGCGTGCTGCGCAGCACACCGAACCCGGCTGCCATCGAGGTGATCGCCGCGCTGGCTCGTACGGAACAAGTCCGAGAGCGAATCGAACTCGTCAAGCGTGCGTTGGGTCGGGAGCCGGAGCGCGTCGGTTGTGGCCCACTCGTGCTCGGCAATCTCTCATTGGTCGCGCGTGAACTCACCGGCACGAATCCGGTGGCGTTGATCGACCTCGGGAGCAAGCGCACCGAGGTCACTGTCTTGAACGAGGGCGAACCGGTGTTCGTCCGCACTTTGTCACGCGGCGTGGCCGGTCTGCCGGAGAGCGCGGCCGGGCTAATCGCCGAACTTCGACAAACATTCTTGGCATTCCTCGCCACTACCGACGTCAACATCGAATCGGTGATCTTGCTCGGCGGTGGTTCAGCTGCCAGCGGCGCCGATCAGTATTTGAGTCACGAGCTGGGCTTGCCGGTGCGTGCGCTGCCCCCCCTGCAGTTGGAGGCGAGTGCGGAGGTCGTTGCGGCTCTGCCGCGCTTCGCCAAGTCGCTCGCGCTCGCCGCGGGGCTCTCGGGCAAAGCGGTCGATCTGAATTTGCGTAGCGGGCCGCTCGCGTTCCAGCGCGGTTTCAGCTTCCTGAAGGAGCGCGCTCCGTTGCTCGCGGGTTTGGTGGCTGCGACCCTCGTCAGCTTCTTGTTCTCGAGCTGGGCGGACATGCACGCGCTTTCACGCG
This sequence comes from Polyangiaceae bacterium, assembly GCA_035634635.1. Taxonomy (GTDB): domain Bacteria; phylum Myxococcota_A; class Polyangia; order Polyangiales; family Polyangiaceae; genus PMG-095. The sequence continues at coordinate 66,633 of DASQCO010000039.1, read as the reverse complement.
AGCATGAAGAACTGGCCAAGGCGCTCGCGGTCCGCAGTCAGCAGGCGCTCGGCGAAGAACTGACGGATCCGGAAGCGGTGGCAGAAGCCATCGAGCGGGCGAAGGCGAAGGAGGAGCCCGACCCGATGCCGCACATGGACGCCTTCGACGTCATAGTCGAGCTGTCCAACGCGGTTCCGATGGCGGTAACGCACGACGTCGAGGAGCTGGACGTCGACCACTCCCACGTGAGGATCACGGGCATCGTTCCTACCACCGCCGATGCCCAAAATCTTTCGACCAAGATCGCCGAGCATCGCTGTGTGTCCGGCTCGAAGATCGCGAAAGTCAGCCAGCTCATCGGCGACACGCGCCAGAAATACGTGCTCGAGTTCGAGCTCAAATGCCCCGAAGACACGGGCGTCAAAAAGAAGCCGAAAGCCGCGGACGCGTCGGGCGAGGATAAACCGTGAATATCAGCGATCGTTTCGCTCGCTTCATTCCGCGCGATCAGCGCGTGGTGAACATTGGCCTGCTCGCGATCGGCGTGGTCGTCGTCGTGATTTTGCCGCTGGTGCTCACGATTGTCGTTCATTCCAGGCGCAACGAGAACGAGGCGCTCGCCGCCGCCGCCGACACGATCACCGACAGCCTCGAGGCGATCGACAAGAACAAGCTCGAGAAAGCCGTGACTCAAGGTCGCTACTCCAGCCCAGCTCCACCGCTGGCAGCGTTTCTGGCCGGCCTGGCCAGTGAAGTTGGCGTCGAGATCCCAGAGAGCCAAGATCGCCAAGGTGTACCGCACGGTAAGCGCTACACCGAGCGTTCCACCAAGATGAGCCTGCACAAGGTCGGCATGCTCAAGCTGGCTAAGTTCATGGAGCGCATCGAACAGTCGGGCAATCCCATCCGAATTTCTTCGCTGAACATTCGCAAGCGCGGCCCTGAGCCCGATATGTACGACGTCGACATGACCGTCAGCGCGTTCGATCGCGCGGCCGCCGCGGAAAAGCCGAAGAAGGCGCCGGCCACCGAAGCTTCGAGCGAGGGCAAGCCGTGAACGCCAAACAAAAGCGAATCCTGAAGTATGTCGGATACGTCGCCTTCTATCTGTTTGCGCTGCTGCTCTTCGCGTTCATCACTTTTCCGTTCGACCGTTTGCGAACTCGTATTCAAACTGAGTTCAACGCCAGCCAGACCGGGCCGAATCCGCTGACGCTGCGTTTGGGGCACCTCAGCTCGTATTGGTTGAGCGGGGTGCGGGCGGACGATGTGGATTTGATCTCCCCGCCCAGCACCGTCCCGCCGGAAGACCCGACGAAGCCCAACAAGCCCAAGGTAATGCGCATCGACACGTTTCACGCGCGGGTGTCGCTGCTGCGGCTGTTGTTCGGTACGGTGCACGTGAACTTCGGCGCAGAGGCTTTTGGCGGTGAAGTCTCGGGCTTTACTTCCGACGCAGACGGTGGCCGCAAGCTCGAGGTAGACATCGAGGATTTGGGGCTGGCCAACGCGCCGTTGCTGGCCGACATGCTCGGGTTGCCGATTGGCGGCACGCTCGGCGGCCACGTCGAGTTCCTGCTGCCAGAAGGCAAGCTGAGCAAATCCGAAGGTAAGGTAGACCTGAAGTTCAGCGGGCTATCCGCCGGTGACGGCAAGACGAAAGTGCTGAACGCAATCGCGCTGCCCAAAGTCGAGGTCGGGGATCTGACCCTCAAGGCGACGGCCACCGCGGGCGCGCTGAAAGTCGACCAGCTCAGCGCTTCGGGTAAAGATTTGGACCTCCAGGGCGACGGCAGCGTTCGCCTGCGCGACAACTTCGATCAGAGCGTGCTCAGCATGAACGCGCGCTTCAAGTTCAACGATCGCTTCACCAACAAGGACGACATGACGCGCAGCCTGTTCGGCGCGCCCGGCTCGTCCGTGCCCGCACTCTTCGACATGGTGCCGCAAAACAAGCACGCTAAACGCCCGGACGGCTTTTACGGCTGGCGCGTGAACGGCACCTTCGCCCACCCGACGTTCGTGCCGGGCAACGGTGGCATCGCGGTGCCGTCGGGCGGTAGCACGACGCTATAGACTCGCGTCCCTTGCTCGCCGCGAAAAGTCGCAGATTTGCGATACACTCGAGGCGGAGCAGGGACCCGAGTTGGACGATGATGAGATCTTGGTGTTGTTCGCGAGCGCCGTATTGGCGGCGCGCGCCGGTCTCCGCTGGTACATCAGGCTCCTCGCATGTCCCTCGCCAATTCCGAGGGCCGCGGTTGCGACGCGAATCGCCGCTGGCGCTTTGCCGTTGGCCCTGCTGTTCGCTCTCTATGAGACGCTGATCTGGGGCGCAGCGCGCGAGGTGCGCACGCAGGGGGAGTACATACTGCTCTTCGTCCTGCTCGGCGCCGTGTGGATCAGCGGGCTTTCGTGGGCGAGTGGGTGGCTCGGGATCCACCCGCTCGACGACGTGATCGAGCGCAAGAACGTGGCGGCCGCGATTGCAGTCGGCGGCACCGTCAGCGGAGGGATGATCGTATTCGCCGGCGCGAACCTCGGTGAGGGCAGTACGATTTGGATGACGATCGAGCCCGCCCTAATGGCAACGGTATTCGCGTTGGCACTGTGGGGCGCTCACCACATGCTTTCTGGTGCCGCGGATGCCATCACTCTCGATCGCGACGTTGCTTCGGCCATTCGCTTTGCTGGCATGACGCTCGGCACCGGGCTGATCATTGGGCGAGCCGCTGCGGGCGACTATGTTTCGGCTGACGCGACCGTGCGCGATCTGTTCGTTCAGGGGAGCCCGGCCTTGCTGCTAGTGGGCCTCGGTGCGCTGATTCAGCGCTGGCTGCGTCCGACCAAGGAGCTATCGCGGCCGCCGGTGTTCACGCGAGGGCTACTCCCTGGGCTTGTCTGCCTGGGTTTGGGAACCGCTGCGGTTCTTTGGCCCGAACGTTGGAGTTGGGCCGTCGGGCAATGACGACCCCGGATCATTCGCTCGTATATCGTTGCGGCGCGCGCCTCGATCCGCGCTCGTTCGCGCACGTGCGTCGCACCCTGCTGCTCGACCATTGCAAGTGGGATCCCCAAGTCGGTGACGTGAGCACCCTGGCTGACTTTCCATTGCTCATGCCGCGGTCCACGTGGTCGAAGCTCGCAAGCCTAGCCGAAGCACTCACGGCAGAGGTCGGCGAGGCCGAGCGTGAGCTCGTTTCGCGCCCGGAGCTGCTCGCTCTCCTCGGTCTGCCGCGACGATTGCGCGCCGTACTCGCTGGCTGTCACGCCGCGCCGGACAATTCGCGGACGCCGCGGGCTCTGCGCTATGACTTTCACTACACGCGCGACGGTTGGCGCATCAGTGAATGCAATGCGGACGTGCCGGGCGGCTACGCGGAAGCTTCTGCTTTCACGGCGTTGATGGCACAGCACTACGCGCACGTCACGCCAGCGGGCGATCCGGGCGCAACCTGGGTCGCTGCGATTGCGCACGCGGCCGATGGCGCAGAGGTCGCGCTGATCTCGGCGGCCGGTTTCATGGAAGATCACCAAGTCATCCGCTACTTGGCCAAGCGCTTGCGTGAGCTGGGTTTGGGCGCGCATTGCTTGCAACCTGCGCAGATCCGCTGGCAAGACGGCGTTGCCTTCAATGCAGAACGGCGACTTGGCGCCGTGGTCCGCTTCTATCAGGCGGAGTGGCTCACGGATTTGCCGCGAACCACGCAGCCGCAGCACTACTTTCGCGGGGCGCGCACGCCGGTTCTCAACCCAGGTACGTGTGTCACCGTCGAAAGCAAACGCTTCCCCCTGACCTGGGAAGCGTTGTCGTCGACGCGCCTCACGACCTGGCGCAGCCTACTTCCGGAGTGCGCCGAGCCGCGTCGCGTGCCGTGGCGGCATGACGACGCCTGGCTGTTGAAGAGCGCGCTGTGCAATACCGGCGACACCGTGAGCGTGCGTTCGTTACTATCTCCAGCGGCCTGGGCCAAGACAGTGCGGGCCGCAAGCTGGTTTCCGGGGCAATGGGTAGCCCAGAAGCGTTTCGAACCGGTACCGCTCGCCACGCCTCTCGGCAGCGCCTATCCGTGCATCGGTATCTATACGGTGAACGGTCGAGCGTGTGGTGCCTATGCTCGCCTATCGCTCGGACCAATCGTCGACTACGCCGCGATCGACGTGGCCCTATTGCTGGAGGATCCGCCCCTTGCAGCTCTCTCGTGAAGAAGCCTTCGAGCTTTGGACCAACCCGTCGTCGGCCTGGTCGGTCTGGTGCAAACCTGTCGCGCTATCGTTCTTGGAGGCGAAGATCACTTCGAATGAAGATGCGCCACCGTCGATCGCCTTGCCGTGGGCGCCGGCAGCGGATGGCACCACGATCATCGTCGTCGATCTGCCCGGCGTGCAAAGCGTGCACATGGGCGAAGCATTGCTGCGCCTCGGGTTTCGCCCGATCTTGTTGTTCAATGCCGTGCCTGGAAATTCAGGAGCGTCCGTGCGAGATACGGGGCGAGCGGAGCCGCCCCGCGCGGCCGTCGACGTTTACTCCACTGTCGAAGCCATCGGCCAAGCTAGCTTGCGACTTCGTGCCCGACTGGAGCTGCTACCCGCGATTGCGCCGCCCGCATTCTTGCTGGATGGGGATCGACGGCTCGGAGGTCAACTGCGCCCGGGTGATTTCGACAACCGCTCAGTCAGCCTGCCAACGGATTTCCCTTCGGCGACATTCTTGCTAGCTCACGGGGTAACCCGCGCCATCGTCGTTTTCGACAGTCTCAGTCGATTCGCATCAGGCACGCAGCCTGCGACGGACCTCGCTCACACGCTGCTGCGCTGGCAAACAGCGGGCATCAGCATTCTCTCGTGCCCGCTCGATGACGGTTGGCAAGGAACGGCGCCTCAACCGATCACGGTCGACCGTCCGAGTTGGTTCGGTGCCATCTGGCACAATGCGCTCAGCTTGGTCGGTCTGCGGCGCAGCCCGATGGGCGGCTTTGGTGGGACGCTGCCCGTTCCATCGTCGGGTTAGCGCAGCGGCGGCGTCGGCAATTCCACGTCACGAGAACGCGAATCACCGAACGCCGCGAGGACGGCCCGCTCAGCTATCGACGGCGATCTGCAGCCGCTGCCGAATCTCGAAATACTGCGAGCTGACGGCGAAGAGCGCGAGTTCGCGGAAGCGTTCGTCGAGGGAGACCGCGCTGGTGCTTTCGTCGGAGGCTTTGACTACTTGGGCGGCAGTTTCGAGATCGTGAGCGAGTACGAAGCCGGCGCGATCGACGGTCAAGTCGATGGCGGCGACCCAGCGCTTCAAATCCAACGCGGTGCCCGAGGTGAGTAGCTTTGCGACGACGCGCGTGAGCTGATCGCGGGTTTGTCCGAGCAAGCCCGCTTCGAGCGCCGAATACGCCTCGTTCACCGCGCCCTCGAGTTCCGGCGCGACCGGGAATTGCGGCGAAGTGAGCTTGATGGCGGCGAAGAACCAAGACCGGAGTGCGGTGCCCGAGCCGAGCAAATGCCTCAGGTACAGGCCAGGTCGGAAAAAGCTGAGTTGTCGACCCGCGATGAACGCCGCCGGTTGCAGTGGGACGTCCGGGCGAAGTGCGGTCTTGCCGAGCATGAGCGACGGCTCACTCGCGAACAAGAACGAGATGCCGCCCGGATCGCTGCGGTTTTCGTACGCGGGTGGCAGTGCGATGCCGAGTACACCCGCCGCGTAGTACAGGCTTTGGCACACCGGCGCGGTGTGGTTCCCAATGTCCACGGCGGAACTCGGATCGAAGCCCAGCTCCTGAATTGCGCGACTGCGCCGCGCGATCACGATCGGCTCGATCAGCGCGAACACGCTGGTCAAAAGCGGGTCGGCCTGGGGATGCATCACCAGATCCAGCCAATCATCTTCCGAGAGCGCCGCTTGAGCGGGGGCGGCGCTGTCCGCGCGCATGCGCTTGTAGAAGCGCTCTTCGTCAGGCTCCGCCAAATTCAACACCGAGAGTGCTTGGCACAAGCACCAGGATGCGTCCGCTTGCTTGGTCTCGGTGTAGAGGCGGCGCAGCGTTTTGTACGAATCGTGGCGAAATGGATTTTGCCGCAATAGCACGGCTTGCGCGGCCACCGCCTTGTCCAGATATCGGCTCGGATCCGTGACGTACAGGTTGCTCAGGTGCTCGGTGCGCTCGCGGTTGTCGGGATCCAGCGTTTGAGCTGCCTCGAGTGCGTCAATGGCTTGATCGATGTGCCCGAGGCCCTTTTCGTACAAATCAGCCAGGGCGGTGAAGGTCTGCAACATGCCCGCGTGATCATCCGCTGCGCTGGTGTACGAGAGCTTGTGCTTGAGCCAGCGCTCGACCGCGGCGTGATTGCCGCGCGCCCGCTCGAGTTCGACCGCCTCGCTCAGCGCTTTGTCGAAGCCGGGCTCGAGCGCCAGCACTTGCTCGTAGAACTCGAGCGCGCGCGACGGCTCGCCAATCTGGCGCGCCGTCACGATCGCCGCTGTGTGCAGGTATTTCACCTTCTGCTTCGGATCGTCGACGAACTCGGCGAGCCGGATCACGACTTCGACCAGCTTGTTCCAGTCTTTCTCTTCGCTATACAGCTGCATCAGCTTGCTCAAGAGGCGTCGATCGTCCGGGTGCTCTTCGAGAGCGGCCACGAAGCTCTTGGCGGCCTGTGCGCGGTCGTTCAGCTTGGCAGAAGCCAAATCACCGATGTCGATCAGCAGCTGCACGCGCTCGTCGCCCGCGGCGAGGTCGAGGTGGCGCGTCTTGACCTTGATGACTTCGCCCCACTTTTCCTGGGTTTCGTAGACCTTGGCGAGCGCCACTAGCGGCTCGCTGGCGCTCGGATCGAGATCCGAAGCCTCGTTCAACGGACCCAGGCTGCCTTCGATGTCACCCGAGAGGCGCAGCGCCTCACCATAGCGGAAGTGCGCCTTGACGCGCGCGTCACCGCTGAGCACTTGCGAGAAGCGCGCCAGCAAATCGCGATACAGCTCGGCCGCTCGCTTGGGCGAGCCATGCTCGAAGCTGACCTGAGCCACGCGCGCGAGCGCGTCCGAATCATCGGGCGCGATGCGCAGCAGCGTGTCCATCGGTGCCAGCGCCTTTTCGGTGGAACCCGTCTGGCTGAGCGCGTCGACGTAGCGCACGAGCACGCGCGCTGCTTCTTTTTTGGCGAGCGTGTCGGCTCGCCCGGCAAGCTGCTCGTAGTGCGTCGTGGCTTCCATGAAGCGCTTGGCGTCGAAAGCGATGTCGCCGAGTACGGTCAAAGCGTCGAGGTTCGTCGGGTCGAGCGCCAGCGCACGCTTGGCGGCTTCCTCCGCGCGCTTGTCGTCCTTCATGTGGCTCTTGGCCAAGAGCGCCATTTGTCCGCACAAACGCGCTTTGCCGAGATCCCCCTCGGTTTGGGCGATTTCGCGCTCGAACAGCTGCAGCGCGGCGTTCAGATCGCCGCGCGCCGTGTATGCCTCGCGTAGCGATGCCGCCGAGGCGGCGTCCTTCGGGTTGGCGTCGAGCGCGCGCTTGTAGCGCTCGATCGCACCGTCGCGATCGCCGCGCGCTTCCAACATCTTGGCGGCGCGGATGAACTGCTCGGCCTTCGCTTCTGGACTCGACGCGCGGCTGGCCAACGCTTCGAGCGCAGCCAGCGCGGCGTCCGCGTCGCCCGTCGATTGGCGCAGGTGCGCCAAGGCTTCGAGTGCGCCCGCGTGTTGCGGATCGATCTCGAGCACGGCGTCGTACGCGACCGTCGCGCGCTCCGGTGAGCCGATTTGCTCCGCGAGCACTTTGCCTCGCTGCAACAGCAGCGGGAGCCGTTGGGCGGGGTCGGTCACGAGCTTGAGCTGACGCTCGTACAGCGTGGCCACGTTCTCCCAGCGATCCAGAGTCCGATAGTGGCGAATCAACGCGGTCAGCGCGTTCTCGTTCGCCGAGTCGATCGCGAGCAGACGCTCCAGCGCATCCGCCGCCTTTTCGTGGTTCAGGAACTCTTCGTCGTACAGCGCGGCGATTCGCTCCCAGAGCGCTACCTTTTGGCGCGGCGTGGCGGCAACTTCGACCTGCTGTGCGAGGTTATCCAGCAGGTCTTGGAAGCGACCCAGCTTCGAATACATGCGATCGAGGCCGCGCAGTGCTTCCAAGCTCGTTCCGTCGAGCTCGGCTGCAGCCTGGAAGCGCTTCAGCGCTTCTGCGTCATCGTGCAGGTTCGTCTCGTAGACCTCGGCAATACGGCACAGGGTCTTCTGCTTGTCTTCGCCGCGTTGAGCGTCGGCGCGGCGCTCCAAGATCTTCAAGAAGCCGCGGAAGTCAGCGGTGCGCTCGTAGATGCGCGCGAGTGCGTCACTGGCCTTCGCCTGACCCGGATCTTCGGCCACGATTTGCTCGTACAGTGCGCGAGCGCTGTCGGTGTCGTTCAGGCGTAGTTCGAGCAGCTCCGCGGCTTCAGCGCGTAACTCGCGCGCTTGCGCGGGCGAGGCTGCAGCGTCCGCGCGGCGCGTCAGTACCATGCCGAGCTCGGACCATTGTTGCGCCTTGCGATAGATGTCGGTCATGCCCTCCAGGGCGACCTCGTCCGCGGGCTCACGCTCCACGACGGACTGAAAGCAGGGCAGGGCCAAATCAGGCCGCTTCAGCTTTTCTACGTACCAATGGCCCATGCGATTCCAGATCGCATTGCTGGTATCGACGTCGACGTCCTCGTCCTGAGCGCTGCTCGCGCAATTGCTCAGCACCTCGCCCCAGGCGTCGTGGTTGTTGCCCGCGAGTCGCTCGATCTCGGCAACGACTGGGCCCTGACTCGGGTCTTCGCACAGCGCTTGGGTGAAGGCGACCAACGCTTGTTCGGTGTCTTTCAGCTCGCTGCCATAGAGCTTGCCAATCTCGAACATGACGCGCGCGCGATCGCTGGCGCTGTCCGCTTGCTCACTGCGCGCGAGCAACATCTCCACGACCTCTTCGAACTTGCCGAGGCGGCGTCGCGTATCTTCGAGCCCCGTCCATGCAACCCGGTCGTCCGGATCGAGCTCGGTCAATTGCAGGTAGGCGGCCTCGGCCTGTTCCAGGTCTCGCGCGCCATCCGTGGCGACGCGGGCAGCGCGAAACAAAAGGCTCTTCTTGGTCTGCTTGCCGCTGTCATCAGCTTCGATCGCGGCTGCTGCGTCGAGCAAGGCGGCGAGCACTCGCGGTGCGTCCGCGCCCGCGTCGACGCTGGCTTCCAGATCCAGCGCCGCGTCATCGCTGCTCGGATCCTTGCGCAAGGCTTCGATCTTGAGCTCGACCTCGGCTTCCGAGACTGCCGCTGGCGGTCGAATCGAGGCATGTCCTGCCTTTTCGAACAACGCGAGGACTTCGCTTGCGCTCTTTTGACGCCGCGTCGGGTCCTTGTCGAGCAAGCGCAAGATCAGTTCGTCCAGCTCCTTCGAGACGAAGCCGGGCGGAGCGACGCTGCTTGGCGGCGGTGGCTCGACCGTGAGGTGCGCGAAGGCAGCATCCAGCGCCGGCTTGTCGCCGAACAACGGCTTGCCGCTGAAGATTTCGTACAGCATCGCGCCGAACGAGTAGACGTCACTGGCGGGGTCGGCGACCAAGCCGCGGATCTGCTCGGGCGCGACCGTGCGCGGCGAACCCACGGTGGAGAACAACTCGTTCCGGCCCTTCACGACGCGCGCACGCGCGCGCAGGCGATCGGTGCCCGCGTCGACCAACAGCACTCGTTGTGAGCCATCAGCGGCGCGCACCAGGAGCACGTTGTCGAGCCGCAGATCGCCGTGCGCGATTCGTCGCCCATGGAGCGCTGCGAGCGGCTCCAAGACGCCACGGATCACGGCCTTGGCTTCGTTCAAATGCATCGGCCCGGAGCGCGAAATCCGCCAAGAAAGCGGCACTGCGTCGCGGTGCAGGTGAGCTATCACGTGACGGTCGCCGATCTTGCCGGCACTCAATTGCTGGGGCAGGCCGTCATGCGCAATTTGTGCGATCAGGCGTGTCACGGTCAGGTAGCGCTGCAATCCGCGCTGATCGCGGGTTGCCTCACGACGCAGTACCTTGAGCCGATACTCGCTGCCGTCCTTGCGCGCGACGTAGGACACCGCCAAGCGGCCTTCGCCCAGCTTGCGCAAGATCACGTACGGGCCAAACTCCGTCCCGATCTTCAGCTCTTCGTCGAAAGCGACGCCACTGACGCGCAGATCCAACACGCGTTCGTTGACCTCGGTGCGCGTCGCCAAGAGCGCGTCGCAGAGCGCTTCGATCGCATCGTGTTCGAGGCAATGCGCGGTCAGCGCGCCGGCGAAGGACGCCTTGGCCGCCATCCCACCCACGCTCTCTGGCTCGAACCCCAAAACGTCTCGGCTCAACGAAAGCAGGTCGGGGAGCTCGAACAGGCGCTCGAGCTCTGCACGAAGGATTTCCGTCTCGATCATGATGGTTGTTGTGTCTCGCAAGCGGTCAGTGCCTCGCCACCAGCCGGGTAGCCCCCGCCCTGGCGCGAGACGAATGGGCGAAACCATAGCCGATTTCTGGCCTGGATTCGCTGGCCGTGAGACGCTCTCGAGTGTGAGTTCTGGGTCACTTTTTTTGCAAAGGGTCATGCCTTTGGCCGTCCTTTCCGTGGCCGCAATCTCCGTCCCGATGATGATGCTGTCGGCGACTGGGCTGCCCCGGTTACAAGGCCTGCGCGAGGAGAAGGTGCGAGCCGACGACGAGGTGTCCCGCCTGTCCCAGCAGATTTGGGAACTTCGCGCCGAGGTGGCCCGAATCAAGGACGATCCTGCCGCGGTCGAGCGGGCGGCCAGGGACGAACTAGGCCTGGTTCGCCGCACAGAAGTCGTATTTCAGTTCCACGACTGACGGTTTGGGTCCCGAGGCGGTACGCGCATGCGTTATTGAAGCCAGGCCCCGCTGCCCGCTACCATTGCGCCAGTGTCAGCCGAGTTAGCCCGCCGCCTGATCCACAGTGGAGCGTTGCCCGCGCAGGTGGAGGCCGCGCTATTCGATGCCGTGAATCGGGGGGTGTCGTTGACGCAAGCAGTCAACGAGCTCTACCCGGAGCTGGTCGAGTTGCTCGAACGCGCTTTGGATCGCAGCGATTTTCCGGCGATTCATACGGTTCGCCCGCTTGCCGACTTGGTTCGCTCGCTGCCCGTCGGCATGTGTGAGCGGCTGCTCTCGTTGCCCGTGCGCCGTGATCCCCGCACTGACCGCATCGACGTGGCATCGGTGGACGCGCTCGATGGTCATGTCGCCAACGAATTCGCGTTTCATTTGGGAGTCCCGGTGCGCGTGTTGCGCGCTCCTTTTCCCGAAGTCGTTGCGGCTCTCGAGGGCTTGCAAGCGGCCGGTATCTTTCTTCCGGGGCTGTCCAAGATTGTCGCGGCCCGCTCATCAGAAAAGACCAAGGCCATCGAGCCACACACCAGTGCGCCCCCTGCGCAACGCAGCGACCCGGCTTTGCCGTTGATTCGCAAGTCATTGGCGCCGAGCGCCGCTTGGGTGGCGGACGTGCCCGCTTTTTCGATCATCGAGCCGCCCCCCGTCGAGCCGGACGAGACCCTGAACGAGCCGGTGTTGAGCTTGGGGCGCCCCAAGCCGTTCGCGCCGGCGGAGTTCGAGCCGGTGGGGCCGCCCTGGACGCTCGAGTTCGAAGCGGCAGTGCAAGCGTTCGATGCTGCCAGCACGCCCGAGCGCGTCGTCAGCAGTCTGTGTGAAGGGCTAGCTCCGGTTCGTGCGTTGGTGTTTGCGGTGCGGGGCACGAGCTTCGATGTGCGCGGTGGGAGTCCGGGCATGGGATCACCAGCGGAGCTCAGGACGATCAGCGTGCCAGCGGCCAGCGGTAGCATGCTCGACACGGCGACCAAGGTCGGCTTCTACCTCGGAGCGTTCGTGCCCATTACCGCGCTCGCGTCGCTCGAAAGCAAGTGGGCTGCGCCGCCCGGCAGTGATTGCTATGCGCGCGCGGTGAACGTGTCCGAGCGACCGAGTTTGGTGGTGTTGATGGCGGGGTTCAGCGAATCGACCGAAGCGACGCGGCGCGCGGACGTGCTCTCGCGCGCGGCCGGTAACGCCCTCGAGCGCATCGTGCGCATGCGTAAACGGAGCTGAAATGGCCGCAGATCCCAAACCCAGCGCGCGCGACACCTTCCGCGAACTCGCGCGGGCCGAGCTCGACGGGCGGGAGCCCGAGTCGCTGAACAGCGAGACCCCGGAGGGGATTCTGCTGCGCGCCCTATACACGTCCGAAGATTTGGCCGGCATCGAGCATCTCGACGAGAGCCCGGGGGCGTATCCGTTTCGGCGCGGTCCGCGCGCCACGATGTACGCCTCGCGCCCTTGGACGATTCGGCAATACGCCGGCTTCTCCACGGCCGAAGAGAGCAACGCTTTCTACAAGCGGAACCTCGCCGCGGGGCAGCGCGGGTTGAGCGTGGCCTTCGATCTAGCAACCCATCGGGGTTACGATAGTGACCATCCGCGCGTCGCAGGAGACGTCGGCAAAGCCGGGGTCGCGATTGATTCGGTCGAGGACGTGAAGCGGTTGTTCGACGGTATCCCGTTGGGCTCGACCAGCGTGTCGATGACCATGAACGGCGCGGTGCTACCGATACTCGCGAGCTACATCGTGGCCGCCGAGGAACAAGGGGTCGCGCCGGCCGCGCTCAGCGGCACGATTCAAAACGACATCCTCAAAGAGTTCATGGTGCGGAACACCTTCATCTATCCGCCCGCGCCCTCGATGCGAATCGTCGCCGACATCATCGAGTACACCAGCCGGCACATGCCGCGTTACAACTCGATTTCGATCTCCGGCTATCACATGCAAGAGGCCGGCGCGACGCTCGACCTCGAGCTCGGCTTCACCCTCGCGGATGGACTCGAATACATTCGCGCCGCGCTGGCGCGCGGTCTAGGCATCGACCAATTCGCGCCGCGGCTCTCGTTCTTTTTCGCGACTGGAATGAATTTCTTCATGGAAATCGCCAAGTTGCGTGCTGCGCGCGGGCTTTGGGCAAAACTCGTCCATGAGCGCTTCGGGCCCAGCGATCCCCGCTCACTCGAGCTGCGCACCCATTGTCAGACTTCCGGAGTGAGTTTGACCGCACAAGAGCCGCTGAACAACGTGGTGCGCACGACGATCGAGGCGTTGGCCTCGGTCCTGGGCGGCACTCAGAGCCTGCACACCAACGCTTTCGACGAAGCGTTGGCTCTACCGAGTGAACTGTCCGCGCGTGTCGCTCGCAACACGCAGCTGATCTTGCAGCACGAAGCTGGCCTAACCAAGGTCGTCGATCCCTGGGGCGGCTCGTATTTCATGGAGGCGCTGACCCAAGAGCTGACCGACCGCGCACAGACAGTGATCGACGAAGTCGAAGCGCTCGGCGGCATGGCGCGCGCGATCGAACAGGGGCTACCGAAACGCCGCATCGAAGAGGCCGCAACTCGTCGCCAGGCGCGCGTCGATCGCGGTGAGGACGTGATCGTTGGCGTCAATCGCTTCGTCGCGCGCGACGAAGCCGCGCTCGAGGTCCGCGTCGTGGACGGTGGGGCGGTGCGCGCGGCTCAGTGCGCACGACTGGCCGAGCTGAAAGAGCGGCGCAGCGCGCACGACGTCGCCGCTGCGCTAGCCGGGCTGCGTGCGCAAGCCGAATCCGCCACCGGCAACTTGCTCGAGGCGTCGCTGGTCGCGGTCCGAGCTCGCGCGACAGTCGGCGAAATCAGCCAGGTTTTGGCCGAGGTCTTTGGTCGCCACGAGGCAGCGAGCCATACTGTGACGGGCGTGTATGGCAGCTATTACCAAGCAGATGCCGAGTGGGCCGCGTTGCGCGCGCGGGTTGCGGCATTCCGCGTCACGCACGGCCGAAATCCGCGCATCCTGATCGCCAAGCTCGGCCAAGACGGACACGACCGCGGGGCCAAAGTCGTGGCCAGCGCGCTCTCGGACTTGGGCTTCGACGTGGATCTGGGCCCGATGTTTCAGACACCGGAAGAGGTCGCGCGTCAGGCCGTCGACAACGACGTGCACCTCATCGGTATCTCCACGCAGGCCGGCGCGCACACGACGCTCGTGCCCGAACTCGTCCAGGAGCTCGGGCGGCTCGGCGCCGCAGACGTGCGCGTGATCTGCGGAGGAATCATTCCTAGCGGCGATGAGCCGGCGCTGTATGCCGCAGGGGTGTCAGCGATCTTCGGGCCAGCGACGCGGCTGCCGGAGATGGGCGCGCGTATCTTGGAGCTATTGGAGCGCTCGTGAACAGCACGACCGAGCTGGTGACGGCGATCCGCGCCGGGGATCGGCGTGCCCTGGCCAAAGCCATCACTTTGGTCGAGAGCACGCGCCCCGTCGATCGCGTGGCGGCGCGCGAACTGCTGAGTCAACTTGGTCCGCTGAACGCGGCCACTTTGCGAATCGGCGTCACTGGTGTGCCGGGCGCAGGCAAGAGCACGCTGATCGACGCACTCGGCGAGCTCGCGATCCGTGCTGGGCGGCGCGTTGCCGTGCTTGCCGTCGACCCCTCGAGTCGTCAGAGCGGCGGCAGTGTGCTCGGCGACAAGACGCGCATGTCGCGTTTGGCCGCAGACGCGGCCGCATATGTGCGGCCGAGCCCGACACTCGGGGTTCTGGGTGGGATCGCGGCTCGAACGCGCGAATCGATCTCGCTGTGCGAAGCCGCTGGCTACGATCTGACCTTGGTCGAGACGGTGGGCGTGGGCCAATCCGAAGAGCAGGTCGCAAACCTCGTGGATTGCGTGCTGCTGCTGTTGCTTGCCGGTGCGGGCGACGAGATTTCCAGCATGAAACGCGGCATCCTGGAGGCGGCGGACGTGATTGCCTTCAACAAGGCAGATGGCGAACGTGTCGGCAGTGTGAGTCAGGATGCAGCGGCGCTACGCGCGAGCTTGACGGTCAGCCGTGGCCAGCGAGTGCCGCCCGTACTGGCCGTCAGCGCGATCCAAGGAACCGGCTTGGCAGAGCTGTGGGACAGCCTTTGCGCGCATCACCATGAGGCGCAAGCGACCGGTGCATTTCAAGAGCGACGCGCTCTGCAACGCAGCGAATCGTTCGATGCGGCGTTCGACGAGGCGTTGCGGGAAGCGGTGGCGCGGCGTCCTGGAGCAGCGCTGGCTCGTCGTGCAGCCGAAGACAGCGTACGGGATGGAACTTGTTCGCCTTGGGAAGCGGCCCAGCGCTTGGTCGGCGTCCTGCTACCCGAACCCTCAAACGGTCAGTGAAGCGCTCGCAGCTTGCCCGCTCGCGCGCTGGCTCACGGCTGCGTAGTACTCGTCCAACCAATCCTCGAGTCGGTGCTCGGCCGCTTCTTCGGACAAGCCGCGGCGCTGCGCCAAAAATGCCACGAAGTCAGACGGCGGAAAGTCAGGACGAGGGGTGGAGTGGGCGTTCATGGTTTGCCTAACGTTTTGGCGGCGAGGGTTTACGTGGTGCTGCGGTCGTTCACGAGCAGTTATCGTGCCAACTGTGTGCCAAGGCGTTCTTGCGAGAAAAATGCGGTTTTCGTCGCGTCCGCCGCCCTGGCGCGTCAGTGGGAACTGGGCAAAAGCCGACAGTCTGTCCCCACTGACGCGCCACACGCCGTGACAGCGTGGTCAGGCGTTGGGCACAGTGGTCGACCATTCACGCATCGCCTGGTCACCCGGGCGATCCACGTGCACCTTGTCGTCGATTGACGTGACCCAACTCATCGGGATGAAGTGATGCATCCCGCTATCGTCCTTGGTCAGCTTGATTGCCGATTGTCCCTCGACATGATCGACGGTCGCGAACTGCTTGTTCTTGGAACAGACGACGGGCATGTGTGGCCGAATTGCGTTCGTGTTCATCATTGTTTCGTCTCCTGACTCACACCAAGCACTACCCGTGCCAGCGCAGAGCACAGGGAGCCGCCCTGATCCGCATTCGGGTGCGATTCAGCGCGCGAGCGACGCGAACGCGGCAATCACGGCGGCGGGGGCTTGGACGAGCTCGATCAGCACGCCTTCACCGGAGCGCGGAGCGTCAGTGCTCGGCTTCGGGTGAATGAAGCAGACGTCGTGTCCGCTCGCGCCTTTGCGAATCCCACCGGGGGTAAAGCGAACCCCGCGTGCGCTCAACCAGTCATGCGCCGCCTGCAAATCATCGACCCACAGCCCGAAATGATTGAGCGGAGGTTCGTGAACCTTGGGCTTTTGGTTCGGATCGAGCGGCTGCATCAAGTCGAGTTCGACCAGCGCGGGGCCAGCGCCGAGCTCCAAGATCGCCTCGCTGACGTTTTCGCTCACGCTCTCGAATTGTCCGCGCACTTCGAGGCCGAGCAGACCCGACCACAGCTCGAGCAACGGTTGCTTATCGAGCCCGCCGATGGCGATCTGTTGCACGCCGAGAATCCGGAACGGGCGCGTGCTCATGACGAAATCAGGGGAAACGTGCCTGAACGCCGCCTTGTAGCTCGAGCGTCGTGTGAATGCCGCGCAAGATGCCGGTGGTGAGCCCCGCGTCCAAGAAGATGCCGACGTAGCGGGCGAGATCGAACTGCGGTCCCGCGGCCAAGTGCAGCAAGAGGTCGTTCTTGTACTGCGGGTTGTAGCCCGAGCCCGGCACTTTGACCGTGTTGGCGCTGCCTTCGAACTCCATGGCAACTGCCGGATCGATGAAGATTTTGAATGCGGAATCACTCATCGTGTAGAGCCGCGCGCCGACGCCCACGATCTTCACCGGCAAAGTGTCGGTTTGGGTTTCACCCGAGAGCCCGAGGCGCGTGAAGATGTAGGGCTCGACGAAATCGAGCGGCGCGAAGCTGGCCGCGATGTCGATCGCCAAGGGCGCGCCATGGCCACAGAACTTCTGCTGATCCGCGAGCGACTTCATGGGATCGAACGGGGTGCACAGCGGCGAGTCGTCGTAGCGAAAGATCATGTTGTAGCCGCCGACCAGTCCGACGCGCAGCCCGAACTGTCCGTGATGCGCGAACGGGTCCTTTGCGGCGGGCTTTTCAGCCTGCGCCTCGGCTTCCTTTTCTTTCGCCTTTTCCTTAGGCGCGTCGGCCGCCTTTTCTGACGAGTCGTCGGCCTCGTCTGCCGCCCAGGCGGGCAAGGAGAGGGTGCTGAAGAGCGCGGCGAACAGGCAAAGACTGAAAGCTTTCAAGGCCGCGAAGATAAACGATCTGTCGAAGCCTTGCGAGCCGCGAGCGCGCGAAGACAAAACAGGCGTGTTTCGGGCTACGCGACGCGCTGCAACGCGCCGCGCCCGCTAACCCAAAAAGAAAATTCTCTTAACGTTTGGCGCTGCGTGTCGTGCCCGCGCTCGTCCACTCGCGCTCGCTGCCCAGCGCGACCCATTTCAAAGTCACTGGGCCAGCAGCGGTCGTGACGACGATCTGGCCATCAGCGCCGAGCGCGCTCGGCGCTGGCAAGGACAGGGTGGCTTCAGCTCGCAATTTCACGAGCTCGCTTTCGTCGCACACGGTCGCCAAGATGCCGAGCCCTGCGAGCATGGGCACGATGCCGCTCGGGATGTACGGCGCGACGATGGCGCGCACTGTATCGCTCAGCTCGGGCGCGCGGCGCGCGAACCAGCGCACGTCGTCCAGCGAGTCGAGCACGAGCACGCTGGGTGCCGCAGGGCGACCGCGCTTGGACACGACGGGCAACGTCTGCGCGTCGGCGAACGGATGCGCTTTGGGCGGGTCCATCGGCGTTGGCTTCGTGCCCTCGGCCTCTTTGGATTTGCTCTTCGCCTTGCGTACGATCAGCACGTCGTCCGTGGGGAGCGTGCGCGGTACGGTCACGCGCACTGGACGCTTGAACGAGCGCGGATCGCCGACCGTGCCGGTGGCCACCGAGAACGCCAACGTCTCGCCCGAAGCGACCACGAAGCGCTGCGCGCTGGCCGGGAAACTCGGCTCGGGATCGAAGGTGCGGAGGGACACGCCGCCATCGTCCGGCGGTGGATAGAGCTCGCCTGTCACCAGACGCGGATCGGGTTCGAGCAAGCGGGCGCCGGTGGCCACGAGATCGACCAACGCACCGGACTGCGCGAGCACTTCCAGCGCTTGGCGCGAGGGAGGCGCGACCAACAAGTCGAGCTTTGGCGGCACGCGCTTGCTCTTGAGCAACGCAGCTGCCGCGAGCAGATCTCGTAACGACGCGCCCGAGTCACCGCCCAAGATCACTTGGCTCACGGGCTTACCGGCGATCTCGCGCACCGGCTTGACCACGCCATCTTCGTCGAGCACGAGCGGATCGACAGCGGAGAGATCGACGCTGATCACGTCGTCACACGGTGCGCCCGGATCGGGGAGCAACCCACGGTGCGCCTTCGAGCGGCGTTGATCGCGCAGGTACACCTCGGTCTTTTCGTCGCTCACGAACACCGCGGCGGAGGCGCCGAGCTGGGGCGCGAGAGCCGCCAGTACGGCGCGATCAGAAACCGAGAGTAGCCGCGCGCTCGGACCTGCGAACTCGATCACCACCGGTGCTCGATACTCCGTGTCCACTCGGCGAATCGCTTCGCCAAGCCCGCGGCGCATCAGCTCCAAGCCGACGTCGCGCACGCACACGAAGGGGCGCACGCGACCCGAGAGCAGCACTTGTACGCTGCGCGGTGGACGAACGAGCACGCTGCCCGTGAGCAATGCCTCTGCCAACTGCGAAGGCGGTACGACGAGCGTGAGCATGCCCGCACCGCCCACGGAGGCCAGACGCGGTTCGTCAGTGAGCGCAAGGCGCGCTGGGCTGCCGAAGCGCTCGAGGTGCACTGCCGCAGGGAAGCCAATGCCGGGGCGTGCGATCAGCAGGCCCAGGTTGAGCGCGTCCTTCAGGCCGCGCAAACTCAAGCCCGGCGAAGTGTCCGACAGCGCAGTGACGCAGCGCGTGTCGTACGCGATCGCTACTTCGACCGCGCACTTCTTGGCGCCAACGAGCACAGGCTCGGCAAGAGTGCGATCGGGTTCCCTCGCTAGAACGACTTGGTCGACCTTCACCCGAACGAGATCACCGTTCAGGTTTGGATCATCCGCGCGCCCGGCGAGGATTTTTTGGGTCATAGTGCGGGGCGGATCCCCCGCTCGCGCACGCATCGGAGTGCCGTGCAAAGTAGCCGCTGCCCCCGAGCAGGGTCAAGGTCGGTGACACGGCGCCCCGCCTGGACGGCGATCGCCCGGCTTTATCGCGGCCGCAAGTGTTGTCGGTCCTCGAGCCGCCCGCTGTTGCGGAGTGGTGGCGGGTCGGCCGTTGGGCCAGTGTGAATTGCTTCGGCTTTTTTCTGGTTCGCCTGGCGCGCCGCGTTTTGAAAATTCACTTGGCGACGGGATTCGGGCTAACCTGCGGACATGTTCAAAGAGGCGTTGCAGAGCGTCGTCGACGGTACGGACGGCGGCATCGCCGGGCTACTCATGGATTTCGAAGGCATTCCCTTGGAGAGCTACGCCAAGCCGGGCGCCGTGATCGACATCGAGACCGTGGGCGCTGAGGTCAGCGTGGTGGTGAAGGGCATTCAGCGCGCGACTGAAATGCTGGACGCGGGAGCGACTCGCGAAGTGTCGTTCAAGAGCGACAAGATGATCACGCTGATTCGCGTCGTGAACGAAGGTTACTTCGTGGCGTTGACGCTCACGCCGGATGCAAACCTCGGCAAGGGCCGCTATTTGCTCCGCCTGCTGGCGCCCAAGCTCGCGGAAGAACTCGCGGCCTAGTGGCAGAAGCCAAGCGAAGATCCCGCGGCGGCCCACTCTCGGTCGTGCCGGACGCGGCCCCCAAGCCGCGCGTGCGCGGCGCTTTGCGCGTGCTCGTGTTGAGCGGCCCGAACCTCGATCGCCTCGGCAAACGCGAGCCAGCGATCTACGGCAAGACGACACTGGCCGAGATTCACGACCAAATCGCCGCGGTCGCGGCCCAGCGCAAGGCCGTGGTCGATTGCCGACAGAGCAATCACGAAGGATTGCTGATCGATTGGATCGGTGCTGCGGCGGATGATGGCTTTTCCGGCATGCTGCTCAATGCCGGCGCGCTCACGCACACTTCCTACGCGCTGTACGACGCGCTCAAAGCGTCGAGCTTGCCCACGATCGAGGTTCACATCTCGAATCCGGAGGCGCGTGAGGCGTTTCGAAAGGACTCTTTGGTCGCCCCAGCGTGCGTCGGCAAAGTCGCCGGTTTTGGTGCCGCGTCTTACACGCTGGCGCTGACAGGCCTGCTCGATCGCTTGCTCGGGTCGTAGCCCGGTATTTGGCGCTGAACGCTAGCGATTCGCGATGTCGCAGCGCGTCGAAACCGCGCACAATATTTCGCGGTTCGAGTAAAGCCACACGACCTGAACGAGTGAGTTGTCAGGCGCGATTCGTGTGAGTAACTTCCCGCTCCCTCGAGCGCACAGGCCTCCTGTCGCGCCATCGCCCGCCCCCGCGTGGCCCCTTCGGCATAGGAAAATTCACATGCAGCTTCCGCTTGATCAACTCCAGAGCCTGCTCAAAACGCTCGAAGAAGGCGGCGCGACCGAGTTCGAATACGAAGACGACAAGGTTCGCTTGAAAGTCGGCATGGCGCGCGGCCAAGCGCCCGTCGTCAGCATGGCTCCCGCGTTTGCCGCTGCTGCGCCCGCCGCCGCTGCGCCTGCGGCTGCTCCGGCTGCCGCTGCTGCAGATCCCAACGTCGTGTTCGTGACCTCGCCGTTCGTCGGCACGTTCTACCGCGCACCCTCTCCGGAAGCGGATCCGTTCGTCGCCGTCAACGGCTCGGTCAAGAAGGGCCAGACCTTGTGCATCATCGAAGCCATGAAGTTGATGAACGAGATCGAGGCCGAGTTCGCGGGCACCGTTTTGGAAGTGCTCGTCGATAGCGGCAAGAGCGTCGAGTTCGGCCAAAAGCTGTTCAAGATCAAGAAGAGCTGAAAGCCGCCCAACGTAGCCATGTTTCGAAAAGTACTGATCGCAAACCGCGGTGAGATTGCCATCCGCGTGATTCGCGCTTGCCGCGAACTCGGCATCGCCACGGTCGCCGTGCACTCCGAAGCCGACGCGCACGCGCTGCACGTGCGCTTTGCGGACGAAGCAGTGTGCATCGGCCCCGCCTCCGCGTCCCTCAGCTACCTGAACATCCCAGCCATCATCAGCGCCGCGGAGATCACCGCCGCTGACGCGATCCACCCCGGCTACGGCTTTCTCTCCGAGAGCACGAAGTTCGCGCAGGTCGTCGAGCGCTGCGGGCTGAACTTCATTGGCCCGTCGTCGGAAGCGATGGCGCAGTGGGGCGACAAGCTCCGCGCCCGCGAGGTCGCGGCCAAGTTCGGTTTACCGCTCCTGCCCGGCAGCGTCGCGCTGACCAGCTTCGAACACGCCGAATCGGAAGCGACGCGTGTCGGCTTTCCAGTGATGATCAAGGCACGCGGTGGCGGTGGCGGACGCGGCATGCGCATCGTGCGCAACGCGGGTGAAGTGCGGCGCGCGTTCGAGTCGGCCACGGCCGAGGCGATGAACGCGTTCAAGAATCCCGAACTTTACCTGGAGCGCTTCGTCGAACGACCGAAGCACATCGAGTTCCAAGCGCTGGCCGACAAGCACGGTCAGGTTTGGACGCTCGGCGAGCGCGAATGCTCGCTGCAACGCAAGAACCAGAAGCTGGTCGAAGAATCGCCCAGCCCGTCCATGACGGATGAGCTGCGGGCAAAGATGGGCGAGGTAATTCGCCGCGCGATCTTGGCCACCGGCTACACCTCGCTCGGCACGCTCGAATTCCTGATGGACGACGACAAGTCGCTCTACTTCATGGAAATGAACACGCGCGTGCAGGTCGAGCACCCAGTGACCGAGCTGGTCACGGGCGTTGATTTGGTCGTGGAGCAAATCCGCGCGGCAGCCGGCGAAAAGCTGAGCCTGCCCGACACCAGCGCGTGGAAGCTGCGCGGTCACGCCATCGAGTGCCGCGTGATGGCCGAGGATCCGAACACCTTCGCGCCCTGGCCCGGCAAAATCACCGAGTACCACCCGCCCGGTGGCACCGGCGTTCGCGTCGATTCCGGCGTGTTCGGCGGTTGGACGGTGCCCGCGCACTACGACTCACTACTCTCGAAGGTGATCGTGCACGCGCCCAACCGCGAGCGCGCGATCGCGCGCATGCTCGGCGCACTCGACGAGTACATCATCGGTGGCATCCGCACCAACATCGACTTGCACAAACAACTCCTGCGCCTCCCCGAAGTCGCCGACGGCACCATGACCACCCGCACGGTGGAGAACTACATGGCCGCCCGCGCCAAGACGAACTGATCCCGCTCCCGTAAACGTGCCCGTGCCCGTGCCCGATCTCCCGCTCGCTCCTGAGGGGCGGGAGATTGATTGATGGGGCCGCGCCACGTCGCAACCGTCACAGCCTTCGGCGTCGCGGACGAAGAGAGAGAGAGAGATTAACCGCCGAGCCGCAGAGGCCGCAGAGATCTGAGGGAGAAGAGAATGGGGTTGAGCGGAGCTCGCCGTTTCGCGTCGTGAACAACCCGAACCTCGCCCCCCGCACGACCCCAAAAATCTCCTTCTGATCTCTGCGGCCTCTGCGGCTCGGCGGTTCAATCTTCAGGGAGCCGTTTTGAGCCGAGAACACAGCGCGCTTTGAGGTGCGTTGCTGGAGTGAGAGCGCCCATCTTCTTCTGGAGGGAGAAGAGAACGGGCACGGGCACGGGCACGTTTACGGGGAGAGTTAGAGTGGGAAGCCCAGCAATAGGCGGGCTTGGGCGTATTCGTTTTGGTGGAGGTCTAGGTGGTAGCCCTGAGTCGCGCCTTTGAGGGCGATCACTTGGGGTTGGATGGCGAGGGTGAGCCAGAAGCGCGTCGCTGCGTATGAAACGGCTGGGCCGAAGTAGAGGACGGAGTAGTCGAGCTGGCCGGAGAAGCCGTTTTCGTTGCGGAGCTCCAGGCTCGTCACCACGTTCGGGGTCACGAAATAGCCCGCGCCCGCAGTGGCGCCGAACGAGGCGACGAAGCGTGACTCGAGCTCCTGTTGCTCCACTCCGCCGCCAACTAGATTCACGCCCAGCAACCATGATCCGAGTTGCTTGTCGAGGATGACGCGCCCCTCGAAGCCGACGTCCATCGGCCCGGCTTGACCCTCGAGAAGCAGCGCGCTGCCGAGCGCGTCTGCGGTTGCATCCGTGAACTTGTATTTGAGCTGCGCGGCGAACGATTGAAAATCAGTCGTGTACAGACGCGACTTGAGCGCACTGTCCGGCAGACTCCAGTCTTGCGCCGTGCTCGAGATGTTCCAAAACACCGCTGCTTGCAGATTGCGCGCTAGGCCGAGTTCGAAACCGAGCCGCGCTTCCACCCGGTTGTAATAGTAATCTCGCCCAACACGCTGCGTGACCCAAGGCTGAAGCTCGGCGCGCCCAGGATTCAGCACCGTGGATTCGTAGCCGAAGCCGAAGTGGCGCTCGGTCGCCGATGCGCTCAGCGAGGCAGTGAGCGAGGCGAGCAGCGTCAAAACGAAACTTCGCGCGGGAGTCATGGCTTTGCGGCTCGGCTCCGTCCGCCCGCTTTTCGACCCACGTTTTCTGCGTCGAAAGCCGACGGACACTCTGCCGTCACTGGGCAGGCTGCGCAGGCCGGCTTGCGCGCGGCGCACACGCGCCGACCGTGAAAGATCAACGTGTGGGAGAGCATGTCCCAGTCAGTGCGCGGGAAAAGCGCCATCAGGTCTTGCTCGATTTCCGGCGGCTCGGTGTGCTTCGTCCAGCCGAGGCGCTGACTGATGCGTTGCACGTGCGTGTCCACGACTACGCCCTCGGGTGTCCCGAACGCCACTCCGAGCACCACGTTCGCGGTCTTGCGACCGACACCGGGCAGCTTCACCAATTCGTCCAGCGTGCGCGGCACCTCACCGTGGTGCTCTTCGATCAACCGCTTCGAGAGGCCGATGACGTTCTTGGTCTTTTGGCGGTACATGCCGATCTTGCTCAGCACGCGCTCGACTTCCGCCGGGTCAGCGTTGGCCAGCGCTTTGGGCGTGGGCCAGCGCTGAAAGAGCTCGGGCGTGATCTTGTTGACCATCACGTCCGTGCTCTGCGCGGAAAGGACGGTCGCCAAGATCAGCTGAAACGGGCTCTGATGATCGAGCTCACAGTGCGCGTCACTGTGGCGCTCGCGCAGTTTGGCGTACGTGGTTGCGACCAAGGCCGCGTTCGGCACGGCCTTTTTCGCGGACCGCTGCTGCTTGTGCGAGGGCGTGGCAGCAGCGGTCGAGCCCTTCTTCGGGGCGGCGGCCTTCGCGGTCTTGTCGGTCCTTTTTTTTGCGGCCTTTTTGGCCGATTTCTCAGGAGCCTTCTTGGCCGCCATCGCCCGAGCCTTGGTCGTCGCCTTCGGTCGTGGGCTGAGCTGCGGCTTCGGAGGAAGCGCCTTCTTCGGTGGACTCTTCGGTTTCGCCTTCCAGCGGCGCGTCGCTCGTTCCCTCGTTGATGGGTTCGATGGCGACCACGCGCTCGTCGTCCTCGATGCGCATCACCTTGACGCCTTGCGCGTTGCGGCCCGTCTCGCGGATGCCTTCGATGGGCGTGCGAATGGTTTGCCCGCGATCGGTGATGATCATCACCTCGTCCTCGGGCTTGACCATGGCGATGCCGACGACCGGACCGTTGCGATCGCTGGCATCAATCAAGATGATGCCCTTGCCGCCGCGGTTCTGAATGCGAAACTCCTCGATGGGCGTGCGCTTGCCGTAGCCGCGTTCACACACTGCGAGCACGAACTTGCGCTCCGCGTCGGTGCGCGCGAGTCCGACGACCGCGTCGCCGTCGTCGAGCTCGATGGCTTTGACGCCTGCTGTCGCGCGCCCGGTCGCGCGCACCTGCTCTTCGTCGAAGCGAATGCTGATGCCGTTCTTGGTCGCGACGAAGAACTCCGCCGTGCCGTCGGTGACGATCGCCGTGAATAGCTGGTCGTCATCCGCGATGCGCACGCCGATGATGCCTTTGTCGCGGAAATTCTCGTATTCCACGAGCTCGGTCTTCTTGATTTGGCCGCCGCGCGTGATGGTGGTGACGTACTTACCGGCTTCGACCTTGTCCACCGGGGTGATGGCCGCGATCTTTTCGTCGGCCTCGAGCTCGATGAAATTGATGATCGCGCGACCCTTGGCGTTACGAGCCGCTTGCGGGATCTCGTACACCTTCTTCACGTACACCTTGCCGCGGCTCGAGAAGAAGAACACGAAGCTGTGCGTCGACGCGATGAACAGCTGCGTCAGGAAGTCGTCGTCGCGGGCCTCCATGCCCTTGTTGCCCTTACCGCCGCGCTTCTGCGCTTGGTACATGGACACGGGCGTGCGCTTGATGTAGCCCGAGTGCGAGATCGTGACGACCATGTCCTCTTCTTGGATCAGGTCTTCGATCTGAATCTCGGCTTCGTTGTCGATGATCTCGGTGCGACGCTTCTCGCCGTGCTTGAGCTTGACCTCCTCCAGCTCCTTCACGATCACGTCCATCAACAAGCGCTCCTCGGCGAGGATCGCGCGTAGACCAAGGATCTGATCGGACAAGGCGCCGTATTCTTCTGCCAGCTTGTCCTGCTCGAGACCGGTCAAACGTGCCAAGCGCATGTCCAAAATGGCTTTGGCTTGGCGTTCGCTGAGTCGATAATCGGGCACCTTGGCTGCGGCTTCGATCTCCGACTCGGGGCGCCCAGCGCGTCGCACGAACGCTTCCAGCCCCGAAAGCGGCAGGGCCATCAAGCGCGCTTGCGCCTCGTCCGGATCGGGTGACTCGCGGATGGTCTTGATCACCAGATCGACCTCCGTGATCGCCATGCCCAAGCCTTCGACGATCTCGCGTTCGCCTTCGGCACGGGTCAGCTCGAAGCGCGTGCGGCGGCTGATCACTTCACGCCGATGCTCGATGAAGCGCGCCAGAGTCTGCTTCAGATCCAGCACTTCCGGACGCGAATCGACGATCGACAAATTGATGATGCCGAAAGACGACTGCATGTCCGTCAGGCGGTACAGCTGATTGAGCACCACCTGCGGGAAGACGTCTTTCTTGAGCTCGAGCACGAGGCGCATGCCCTCGCGATCGCTCTCGTCGCGCGCTTCTTTGATGCCTTCGATGCGCTTGTCGCGCATCAGTTCGCCGATCTTGGCGTGCAGGCGTGCTTTGTTGACTTGGTACGGCAGCTCGGTGACCACGAGCTGTTCGCGATCGTTCGAGCCTTGCACCTTCTCGACCTCGGTGCGCGCGCGCATCACGATCGAGCCGCGGCCGGTCTTGTACGCTTGATAGATGCCGGACCGCCCGTAGATCATGCCGGCGGTCGGAAAGTCCGGGCCCTTGATGTCGAGCATCAAGTCTTCGACGCCGCAGTCGGGCGTATTGATCAGCCGGATCGTGGCGTCGATCACTTCCACCAAGTTGTGCGGCGGAATGTTGGTGGCCATGCCGACCGCGATGCCGCCCGTGCCGTTCACGAGCAGATTCGGGAAACGTGACGGCAACACCGTGGGCTCCTCGCCCGATTCGTCGAAGCTGGGCGTGAAATCGACGGTTTCTTTCTCGATGTCCGCGAGCAGCTCCATCGAGATGCGCGCCAAGCGACACTCGGTGTAGCGATAGGCTGCCGCCGGATCACCGTCGACCGAGCCGAAGTTGCCTTGGCCGTCGATCAACATGTGACGCATCGAGAAATCTTGCGCCATGCGCACGAGCGCGTCGTACACGCTGGCGTCGCCGTGCGGGTGGTAGTTGCCCAGCACTTGACCGACGACCTTCGCGCACTTGCTGTACTTGCCGCCCGGGGTCAGGTTCAAATCGCGCATCGCGTACAGGATGCGGCGGTGCACCGGTTTCAATCCGTCACGGACATCGGGGATGGCTCGCCCGATGATCACGCTCATCGCGTAATCCAGGTACGAGGTGCGCATCTCGTCCTGAATGCCGATCGGATGTTCCTGCGGGTTCTGCGGAGGTTCGTTTTCCAAGTTAGGAACGGAAGTAGCGCGGGAATAGGCCGGTTACAAGCCTCCCTGAACGTCTGTTTGCACGCGCAAATCCCGCACGATTTCGGGTTGTTACGAGGCACAAATGAGACGCGAAAGCGTGCCTCGCATCAGCTCTCGATCTCACTCTCCGATGCGCGCGAAGCGCAGCACGCCTCGCGCCTAAGCGCGCGCCAAGCAGTACAGCCGCATGCCCGGAAATACGTCGAGCTGACCCGACTTTGGCAGGATCAGATCACGATCTGCCAATGATGAGTTAACTCACGAGAGCTGGCGGGACCAGGCAGACGGCCGTCTCAACCGAAAGCAAGTGACGCGAGACGCCGCAGCCGTCTGCACCCTCTCGAGAGACGCTTCGGCAAGAAATTCCGACGCGAACTCGCGATCACGCGCCTAAAAGAAATTACCGATCGTGAACTCGAACACGCTGTGTTCTTCGTACGGCAGCGGCTTGAGCGGGAAGCCCCACTCGAAGCGCAGCGGACCGAGTGGCGAGAACCAACGAATGCCGAAACCAACTGACGTACGCAGAGTCGTGAGGCTCGAGAGACCGTTGAAGCACGGGCTAATGGCTTCGTACTGAATCGCCGCACCGCCGGCTTTGCAGTAGTTGCTCTCCAAGTTCCAAGCGTTGCCGGCGTCGGTAAAGAGCACGCCGCGCACGCCCACCGATTCGACGATCGGA
Organism: Polyangiaceae bacterium; assembly: GCA_035634635.1. Classification (GTDB taxonomy): domain Bacteria; phylum Myxococcota_A; class Polyangia; order Polyangiales; family Polyangiaceae; genus PMG-095. The sequence goes on along the minus strand of DASQCO010000039.1, from coordinate 39,039 downwards.
AACTCGAGCTCCAGGTTTTGGAAGTACTGCAAGTTGCCGCCGATCTGCGCGCCTTGGTAGATCGGCGCGCTATTCGGATCGGTGCTGTGCGTGAGGCCGACGCGTGGACCAATGGTGCGGAAGCGGTAGCCGCGCACGTCCAAGATGCCGCCCAAGAAGAAGCGCGCGAAGATCGGCACGCCGTCGGTGGACGGGCTCGTGACGTGACCGGCTTCCATGTTCAGCTTGAGCACGAAGCCCGCACCGATTGGGTAATAGAAGCGGCCGATGAAGCGGTGTTTCAAGAACCGGTTCTCGGAGCCGAGCGCCGCTGCCGCGAGTTCGCTGGAGCCGTACAAGTAGATACCGCTGGTTGGAAACAGGCGGTTGTCGCGGGTATCGAGGGTGATCGCCGGGCGAATGCTGGAGGTGAGGCCGTCGTTGAACAGATTCGCGAGCGGTAGCTGCGTGAACACGCTGGTCGCACTGCTCGTGCCGAGCAACGTGGAGCGCGTGGCGGTCGAAACGCGATCGAGCGAGGCCGTGTAGGTGAGGCTCGCGTTGACCTCGGGTTCAATCAGCGGATAGCCGAAGGTGAGGGCGCCACCCAAGCTCGACTGCGAGAAGTCATTGTAGACGCGCAGCTGGTCGTACAGATCGATGCTGGTATTGAACAGGCTGTCGAGGAAGTACGGCTCGAAGAAGCGAATGCTCACCAACTGCCGCAAGCTACTGACCTGTGCTTGCAACGAGAGACTCTGGCCATTGCCGAACAGGTTCGCTTGCTGCACCTGCGCCGTGGCGATGAAGTTCTCGATGCTAGAGAAGCCCGCTCCGACCTGAAATGTACCGGTCGGCTTTTCAGCGACCTCGACGTACACGTTCATCTTGTCCGGAGCCGAGCCGGCTTCGGTCGAGACGTCGACGCGCTCGAAGTATCCGAGTGCCGTGGCGCGGCGCTTGGAGCGCTCCAGCTTGGATTCACTGAAGAGCTCGCCCTCGGTGACCTCCAGTTCGCGCCGGATCACTTTGTCGCGAGTCTTGGAATTGCCGCGGATCTCGATGCGCTCGAAGTACACCAGCGGCCCGCGCTCGACGGGCACCGTGACGTCGACCTCGTGCGTTTCGGGATCGAGCTGCGTCTGCGGGTTGGCTTCGACGTTGGCGTAGCCGTGGTCGCGATACAACGTGCGGATCGCCTGCAGGTCTTCGAGCAGCTCGGCGCGATTGAAGAATTGGCCGGGCTCCGAGCGCACCATCATGCGCAAGTTGCGGCGTCCGTCGATCGGCTCGACTTCGGTACCCCCCGCGCCGCGCTCGTACACGCGCAGCTGGCGGATCCTATAGCGCGGACCTTCGTCGATCGTGACCGTGACTTCAATGCCGTTGCGGTCCGGCGTCAGCATGATTCGCGGCGTGCTGATCTGGACCGAGAGGAAGCCGCGGTCGTAGTACATCGCGCTGAGCACGGCGATGTCGCGCTCGAAGGCGTCCTGGCGGAATGGGCCGCCCGAGCCGAAGGCAAAGAAGCCCGCGTTGCCCGTGAGCATCAACGAACGCAGCTCCGAGCTGTCGACGTTCTGATTGCCGATGAAGGTGATGCGGCGAACGCTGACCTGGCCGTGTTCGGTGATCTTGAACTTGATCGCCACCTCGTTGTTCTTCTGAGGCACGATCTCGTTCTGGACTTCTGCCAGGAAGTAGCCCTTTTCCGCGTACATATCGCGGATCTTCTGTACGGTGCGGCGCACCGCGGGCAGGCTCAGAATGGTGGCCGCCTTGATCTCGATGCCCTCGTTTAGGTCGTCTTTCGAGATCTCGTCGTTGCCCTCGAAGGTGATGGCCGCAATGCTCGGCCGCTCACGCACCACGAACCGCAGGTCGACGCCTTCGTCGTGCCGCTCGAGATCGACCTCGATGTCATCGAAGAATCCGGAATTCCAAAGCTCTCGGACGTCCTGAGTCAGCGTTTCGGGCTTGAACGGTTGCCCCGTGCGCTCCCGGACATAGGTGAGGACGTCGGCTGCGGTCACTCGGCGATTGCCCAGGACTTCGATCTTCTGCAGCGGCATGCCGCGCGCGAGTTCAGCCTCGCCGGCGGGCAGCGCTGCGCCCGTCGGCGGCTCGCTCGGCAGGTCGTCTACGGTTGCTGCGCTCGCGTCGCTCGACGCCTTGTCGTTGGCGGCCGGAGCAACAGCGGGGCTCGCTGCAGGCGCCGGCTTGCCCGCGGCTGCTGGAGGCTTGCCCGCGGCCGGCGCAGGTTTGCCTGCCGCGCCTTGAGCGAACGCGGGAGGCACCACGAGCAAGGACAGCGCGAGAAAGAGAAAGAAGCGCGTCCAGGCATGGCAGCGAGCGGCAAAGTTACCTTGCATTTGACCGTTCGAATCGTGCCTTCAGGTGCGTGCCAAAGTCTGCTGCCGGAGTCTCGGGAAGCGCCGCGTAGCGCGGACCCAGGCTTGTCTCAAGCCGGGCCCGAAAAAGCCAGGCAAAACCGTCCAAATCCGCCGCGCAGAGCGAAAATTCGGCGGCCGCGCAGGGGAGCGGGCAGCCGAAATACCGCCCGAATCCGCCTGCTGGCCGGATTGTGTTTCAAGTTACGACGCTCACACGTCGAGTTCGCCCACGCCGACTTCATCTGCGCGGTTCATGATGAATTGGAAGCGCGCCGATGCATCCTTGCCCATCAGCTCGCTGACGATGCGATCGGTCTCCAAAGCGTCGGCGATGTTGACGCGCAGCATGCGTCGCGTCTTCGGGTTGAGCGTGGTGTCCCACAGCGTCTTGGCCATCATCTCGCCGAGGCCTTTGAAGCGCGTGATGTCGGCTTTGGCGTTGCCCTTCTGCTTTTCTTTGAGCAACCGATCGCGATCGGCGTCGTCTGCGGCCCAGTACGTCTCTTTGCCGATGTCGATGCGATAGAGCGGTGGCAGCGCGATGAACACGCGCTGCTGGCGGATCAGCTCCGGCAAGTGCCGGTAGATGAAGGTGAGCAGCAGGGTCGTGATGTGATGGCCGTCGGAATCGGCATCGGCGAGCAGCACGATGCGGTGATAGCGCAGCCGGCTGAGCTCGAAATTCGCGCCAATCCCGCAGCCGAGCGCGGTGACCAGATCGGCGAGCTCTTTGTTCTCGATCACCTTGCCGACGGTCATACCCTCGGTGTTCAGCACTTTGCCGCGGAGCGGCAGAATGGCTTGCGTATTGCGGTCACGGCCCTGCTTGGCCGAGCCACCTGCGGAATCACCCTCGACGATGAACAGCTCGGTCTGATCCCGATTGTGCGTCAGGCAATCCGCGAGCTTGCCGGGCAAGGTGAGGCGGCCATTGGTCGCGCTCTTGCGCGACACGGACGCCGACGCGGCACGCGATGCTTCACGCGCGCGGGCCGACAAGATGATGCGGGCGACGATCTGCTCGGCCGCTGAGCGGTTCGAGTTCAGCCACTGTTCGAGCACCGGTCGAACCATGCCGTCGACAACCGACTGCACTTCCGGGTTGTTCAGGCGCTCTTTGGTTTGGCCTTGGAATTGAGGCTCCGCGACGAACACGCTGAGCACCGCGCCCCAGCCCTCGCGAATGTCTTCTGCGGTCAGGCTGACACCGCGCGGCGTCAGGTTGTGCGTCTCGATGTAGTTGCGGATCGCCTTGGCAACGCCCGCGCGAAGGCCGTTTTCGTGCGTCCCGCCGGAACTCGTGGGGATGCCGTTGACGTAGCTCTTGACTACTTCTTCCGTGGCCTCGGTCCATTGGAAGACCACCTCGAGTCGCAGATCGTCGGCTTCCTTGTTGAGTACGAAGGGCGCGTCGTGAACTGGCTTCGAGTGAGAAAGTCCGAGGATCTTCTTCAGGTAGTCGAGGATGCCGTCCTGGTGGAAGAAGACGTCCTTCTTACCGCTGCTCTCGTCGTTGAAGTTCACCTTCACGCCGCGATGCAGGTAACTCGCGATCTCCAAGCGGTCGCGGATCGTATCGGCGTTGAAGTCGATCTTCGGGAAGATGGTCGGGTCGGGGCGGAAGAACACGGTCGTGCCCGAGCCCTTGGCCGCGCCGAGCTTCTTCAGCTTCGAGGTGACGACACCCGCGCTGAATTCGATCTGCCACTCGGCGCCGTCGCGCTTGACCGTCACCTGCACCTTGGTCGACAGCGCGTTCACCACCGACGCGCCGACGCCGTGCAAACCGCCGGACGTCTTGTAGTTTCCGCCTTCGAACTTTCCGCCGGCGTGCAGCGTCGAGTACACGATCTCGAGCGCGGACTTCTTGTGCTGCGGATGAATATCGACCGGGATGCCGCGCCCGTTGTCGCCGACGGTGACGGATTGGCCGTCCTTGTGCAGCGTGACGTTGATCTCCGTGGCGTGGCCGTTCATGGCCTCGTCCACCGAGTTGTCGACGATTTCCCAGACTAGGTGGTGAAGCCCCGCCGAGCCCACGCCACCGATATACATACCGGGGCGCTTTCGGACGGGATCGAGCCCCTCCAAAACCGTGATGTCTTTTGCCGTATAGGTCGTAGCCATGGTCGTACGCTCTAGTTAGACAGGGGTTGGGGGGCAGCGGGCGTCTCGACCACGACGCGCACGAACTTGCCGCGTTTGAGCACTTCTCGGCCCTTGCCGCCGCGCGCGCTGAGGTCGTAGTCGCCGCGGCTGAGGCGCTTTTCACCGCCGAGCGAGGTTTCGAGCACCAGCGCGTCTTGCGCGTCTTTGACGGCTTTCATGCCGACCAAGGCGTCGTCTTTTTCGTCGAGCTTGACCAGCTGCACACCTTTACCCGGGCCGGAGAGGTAGTTCACTTCGTCGAGCGTGCAATACAAGGCGCGGCCTTCGCGCGTTGCGGCCATCACCACCTCTTTGCCGCGCACGATCGAGATGCCGACCACGGTCACGCCTTCGGCGACCTTCGCGTAGCGACGGCCAGTGCGCGTGCTCGGCTCCAAGAACGGCGCGATACCGATGCCGAACGCGTAGCCGTCACTGGTGGCGGCGAGCGCGTACGTCTTCGGACGCTTGCCCTCACCGCGCTCCGCCGTTTCGCCGATCACGCGCGAATCGAGTGAGTAGCAGGCGATGATCTTCTCGCCATCCTTGAGCTTGAACAGCTTTTGGATGGGTTCGCCATAGCCGGTCGTCGCCGGGACGTCGATCATGCGGCAGCTGTAGACGGTGCCGAAATTCGAGAAGAAAGCCAGGCTTTCGCGGGTCGAGCCTGCGACGCATGCCAGCACCGCGTCGCCCTCGCGCAAGCGCGTGGAGACCGGATCCTTGATCTCCTTCTGACGCTTGACCCAGCCGTCGGCCGTGAGCAGCACGACGTTGTCTTCAGCGACGATCAGGTCCTCTTCGGTGAACTCTTGCTCTTCGCTCACGCTCTCGATCAGCGTGCGACGCTTGGCGTTCTTGCCGAATTTCTCGACGACCGCCACGAGCTCTTGGCGAACCAGCGCCCAGCGACCCTTGGACTCTTTCTCCCCGAGCAGCTCCTTGATCTCCTTGGCGCGCTTGCGCTTGTCCTTGAGTTCCTTCTGGATGACCAGGATCTCGAGGCGCGCCAAGCGATACAGCTTGAGCTCCAAGATGGCGTCGGTCTGCTCGGCGTCGAGCTGATACTTCGCCATGATCTTCTGCGCTGCGTCGGCCTTGCCTTCGGAGGCACGGATGATCTTCAAGATCGCGTCCAGCGCGTCGAAGATCTTCTCGAAGCCTTCGAGGATGTGGATGCGCTTGTCGAGCGCCTTCAGCTCGTGAGCCAAGCGCCGGGTAACCACTTCCAGACGGAAATGTAGGAAGTGCCAAAGGATTTGCTGCAAATCCAGGCGCTCCGGGCGACCTACTTCGGGATTTTCGGTGGGGACGAGGCAGGTCAAGTTGACCGCGAAGTTGGTCTGCAGCGGCGTGTGCTTGAACAGGTACGCCAGCACCTTGTGCTCGTCGGCTTCCTTCTTGAGCTCGAGCTCGATGCGCACGTCGTCGGTCGATACGTCGCGCACGTCCAGCAACATCGGCATCTTGCGCGAGACGACCACGTCCGCGATGCGCTCCACCAACACCGATTTGTTCACGGTGTACGGGATGCTCGTGATGTTCAGCGTCTTGGTGTTCTTGCCGGTCTCCGACAGCGTCCACGTGCCACGGACTTTGAGTGAGCCCTGGCCGGTCTCGTAAACCTGCTTCAACTCTTCGGCACTGGCCACGATGTGACCGCCGGTCGGAAAGTCCGGACCCTTGATGGTTCGGCACAGTTCACGCGAGGTGAGCTGACGCCCGTCGACCAGCGCGTCCAACAAGCGCACCGACGCGTTCACGACTTCTTCCGGGTTGTGCGGCGGAATGTTCGTCGCCATGCCGACGGCGATACCCGACGCGCCGTTGATGAGCATGTTCGGGATGGCCGACGGGAGGACTACGGGCTCCTGCTTGGTGCCGTCGTAATTCGGCCGGAAATGCACGGTGTCCTCGTCGATTTCCGCGAGGATTTGGTCGGCGAGGGTGGCCAGCCGGCACTCGGTGTAGCGATAAGCGGCTGCCGGATCGCCGTCGAGCGAGCCGAAATTGCCCGAGCCGTCGACCAGTGGCGCGCGCAAATTGAAGGACTGCGCCATGCGCACCAAGGCGTCGTAAATCGAGGCGTCGCCGTGGGGGTGGTAATTACCCATCACGTCGCCCACGATTTTTGCGCACTTGCGGTGCTTGGCGTCGCCGGTCACGCCCTGTTGCCACATCGTGTACAGGATGCGGCGCTGCACGGGCTTCAGGCCGTCGCGCACGTCCGGGATCGCGCGGCTCGTGATGACGGAGAGGGCATAATTCAGGTAGCGGGTCTGCGCGACCTCGTGCAGTGCTGCCGGTTCTTCATTGAACGCCGGCGGTTCATCGTCACCACCGCCGCGCCGCTTCTTGGGCGGCTCCCCGTTGCCCGAGGAGTTCTGCTTGTTCTTGCTCTTACCTGTCGCCAACGTTTCGACCTTCCCCGGCACCCCCCTGAGAAGGTCAGGGAGAGCCGGCACGCGCGATTCGCTAGCTTTCTTTCCAGCCGAAAGTCAATATGTTCAAAATAAATGCCGGCGCGCACGACGAAAGCTCACCAGTTCGCGCTGGTCGTGACCGCTCTGTTACTGGCGGCGCCCGCGGTGTTGGGGTGTCGGCGCAGCCCGAGCGCGGAGCCCGCGCAGGGGATGTGCGCGGGCAACGGCATCGTGAGCTCGCGCGTCAGCGAGCGGCCCGATACCGGCGATCTTGCGGCGGAAATCGTCCAAACCTGCGCGGATTGCCAGGCCAGTGTCCGGCCTGGAGCGCCCGCAGGTTCGCCCTGCTCGGCGGCCTCGGTGTGCCAGGAGGTTTGCTGTAACTGCCCGAATTCGTTTGCTAAAACGTATCGAGCTCGGGCCTGCGATGCGGCTCGCTGCGCTGGGCGCGAAGCGTGTGACTCGGCACGCGCGGCGATTCGTCCGGACGTCTGCGACTAAATGCGCCGGCCGTTACTCGTCTCGAAACTCGTCGACCGCGATGCCGTAGCGCTTCATCCAGCGGTGGATCTGCATACGCGCTTTGCCGAGTTCGCGGCCGACCGCAGCGACGTTTCCCTGATGCGCCACGAGCAACGCGCGGAGCTCTAGCTCGCTCGGCACCGCAAGCGCAGCGGGCTCCGAAACGCGCATCGGCGGCGGAGTGGAGTGGCCCCTGCCGTAGTCGGCCATGGCTTCCTTCACGGTGTCAGGCAGGACCTCGGAGCCCAGCACGGGGCTGTCCGACAGGGCGACGCTGCGTTTGATGCACGCCTCGAGCTCACGCACGTTGTACGGGAAATCATGATGCAACAGGCCGGTCATGAACGGAAATGACAGCCCGTAGTTCTGGCGCCCGGCGCGCGCCAAGAAGCTGCGCGCGAGCACGTGCACGTCTTCCTTGCGTTCGTGGAGCGGGGGCAAAAAGACCTCATACTCATTGAGGCGCGCGAACAGATCTTCGCGAAAGCGTCCCTCGCGCTGCATCTTCGCGAGGTCTCGGTGAGTCGCGCACACCACGCGCACGTCGACGCGTTCGGGTGCGGTGGCACCGAGCGGCAGCACCTCTTTGGCTTGCAGCACGCGCAACAGCTTGGCTTGCGCGTCGAGCGGCATGTCGCCGATCTCGTCGAGGAACAAAGTTCCGCCGTCCGCGGCGCGAATCAAGCCAGGCTTGTCGCGATCAGCGCCGGAGAACGCGCCACGCTTGAAACCGAACAGCTCACTTTCCAACAGCAGCGCCGGGATCGCCGCGCAATTCACGGCCGTGAAGCGCCCCGCGCGTCCGCTCAAACGATGCAGTTCACTGGCGACGACCTCCTTGCCGGTCCCGCTCGCACCGCGCAAGACCACGCTCAGCGGCGTGGGGGCGATGCGCTCGAGTTGGGCAACGATGCGATCCATTTGCAACCCACCGACGAGCAAGCTCGGTTGCGTCGCGCGTCGTGTCGCGCCGCGCGCCATGGTGCCGTCCAAACGGTAGGCGGCGTATTGGTCTGCGTCCTGCTCCACGTACTTGAAGATCGCATCACCGATGCGTAGCTCGTCGAAGTCGTCGAGCGCTGCGCCTTGCACGCGTCGACCATTGACGATCACGCCGTTGCGGCTGCCGAGATCGCGCACGTGATACGCGCCGTTGGCCCAGCCGATCTCGGCGTGTTTGCGCGACACGGCGGGCACCTCGAGTTCGAGATCCACGCCGTGCTCGCGACCAATCACGACTCGCTCTTTGCGGAAGGGGAAGGCTGCGGGCAGATTGGCCCAGGACTCGGCGTATAGCAGCACCAGGCCTGCGACCGGTCCACTGCCGGGGCCGCGTGCGCTCGGCCCAAACTCCTGCATGGCACCGGTGGTGTAGTCGACCATGTGGTCCTACAATACTGCCACCGCCATGGAACCTGAAACCCTCCGCGTTGCGGCAGTGCAATTGCAGAGCCAAGACGACGTCGAGCAAAACCTCGAGGTCTGTCGCCGCCTGGTCGAAAGCGCGCGCCGCCACGGCGCACAGCTCGTGCTCTTGCCCGAGAATTTCTGTTACTTTGGCGACACGGCAGGCAAACAGAGCTGCGCCGAGCGCCTGTCCGACCCAGCCGGCAAGATCCAGCGAGCACTCGCTGAGTTGGCGCGTGCGGCGGAAGTCTTCCTGGTTGCCGGCGGCTTCCCAGAGGCAGCGAGCGATCCACAGCGGCCGTTCAACACTGCGCTCGCATACGGCCCGGACGGTCGACTCATCTGCTCCTATCGCAAGATCCACCTGTTCGATGTCGCGTTACGAGACGGCACCGTGCTCGCCGAATCCGCCGCCACGAGTGCAGGAGATTCGCTGGTCACGTTCGACATCGGCCGGTTCAAAGTCGGGCTGTCGATCTGTTACGACCTACGCTTTCCGGAGCTGTACCGCGCCCTGGTCGAACGCGGCGCAAACGTCCTGCTCGTGCCCGCCGCGTTCACCGCGCACACCGGCAAGGATCATTGGCACACACTCTTGCGCGCCCGCGCGATCGAATCGCAATGCTTCGTGATCGCAGCGGCTCAGTGGGGCAAGCACCCCCTCGGACGCACGACCTACGGCCACTCATTGGTCGTCGACCCCTGGGGCACGGTGATCGCTGAAGCCTCCGACAAAGTGGGCGTCATCAGCGCGACCCTGGACCTCGAATACCTCGAGCAAGTGCGCGCCTCCGTGCCCTGCCTCGCGCATCGCAAGCTCTAGGCCGCGCGGTTGTTGGGTTGATGGTCACGCGCCACGTCGCGACCGTCCCAGCCTTCGGCGTCGCGGACGAGGAGAGGGAGAAACCGCCGAGCCGCAGAGGCCGCAGAGATCTGAAAAAGAGGGGAGACTGGGTATTTCCTCTCTGCGGCTGGTTACGTCTTGAACAATTCGGAGTTCGCTCACCTCGCAAACCGGGGAGGTGCCGGATGCGCCTCGCCATGTCGTGAACGACGCGAAGCTTCGGCGCACAGAGCGACCCCAAACTCCCTTCTGATCTCTGCGGCCTCTGCGGCTCAGCGGTTCAAACTCAGGGAGCGTCCCGCGACTGCTTCGACGTAGGCGCCGAGTTTACAGGTGGCGTTTGGCGATTTCGGTCCAGGTGCCGGAGGGTTCGAGCGCGATGTAGTTTTTCCAGAACGGGCGCGCTTTGCTGGTTTCGCCGATTTGTTCGTAGGCCATGGCCAGATTGAAATAGGCGTCCGAGAACTTGGGGTCGGCTTCGATCGCGCCGTGAAAGAGCGGCACGCTCTGCTCGGGTTGACCGCGTTCGAGCATGACGTAGCCCAGGTTGTATTGGGCTTCGGGCTGGCGAACGTCGATTTCCAAGGCCTTTTTATACAATAGTTCCGCGGCTTCCGCGTCGTGGCGGCGAAAGCGGATGTTGCCCAAATTGGTGTAGGCAATGGCGAGCCACGGATCGAGCGCAACCGCTTCGCGATACAGCGCTTCCGCTTCGTCCATCGACGCCGGGTCTTCGTCGAGTTGGCTTGCGCGCAAGTAGAGCTCGTACGCAGTGCGCGCGCGTTCGCGACCGGCGGAGGGGCGCAGCACACGCACGACGTCGTCGCGCAGCGCCTTGACCTCGAAGTCGAGCACCATCTGTCCGGTCAAGGGCTCGAACGCGCCGTCCGTCGTGTGAACGATCACGCGCTGTCCATCAGAGACGATGCGCAGCTCTTGCAATGGTCGAGTGACCTTGGGCAGTGAGCGCTTCAACGCGCCGACGGCGCGCGTGACGTCTCGCAAGCGGACGCGCTGCTCGAGCAGAGACTGCGCGGTGCGCAGCGCGATCAAGTCCGAAAACGAATAGGCGCGGCGGCCGCGGCGGCGCGCCGTTGGCGACACGACACCCGCGCGATCGAACGTGCGCAAACGCGCCGGCGAGATACCGAGCAGACGCGAGATTTCGCCGCTGCTGAATAGATCAGTGAGCGGCTCACGACCCGTACTCCCATCGAGTGCGGGCGCTGCCGCAGCCTGTTCGCGCTTCTGTACACGACCGCCACCAGGCCCGAAGACCACGTGGATAATCTTTTCGTCGCGCTGTCTCTTGCGACCCATTCGTTGCTGGTTCCCGCTTACTCTGAAAAGGACGAACCTCTAACTCTTCCGCGCGGCGCTGCGTGTCAAGTGAAACGCCAGATGATCGCGCGAGCCGCGAAGAATGCAGCGCTGTGAGCGCGCGGCCCGCGGTCCTCGAATGCACTTGCGCACTTGCAATGCGGTGTCGCGAAGTCATGCGCGTGGTGAAAATGCTTCTTGACGTCGGCGTGGTCTCTGCCTCGAGTTGCGCCGTTCGCCAGGTGCGGCTCACGAAGCACGCGATGGTCGTTTCGTTGAACTCGGTTCGACCTTGCGCGGTGCGCGTGGTCGCTCGCTGCTCTTGAACACTCGCGCCTCCACTTCTACGTCGACGCGTATGCCACGCGTGTCACGACGCACGAACAGCTCCGCGCGCACTCGTCCAATCGGCGCGCCCGATCGGATCTGTGCTTCCAGACACGCGATGCGGATGGCGCGGATGCGAGCGTGAGGGTCGTTGGCGATCAGGCGCGCGATCTCGCGCGCTCGCTCTTTGGGTACCGCGCCGCCGTGCACGCTGAAGGGCAAGAGGACACTGGTGGAGCCGTAATAGGTCGAGCCGTCGGGTTCGCTACGAGTGGCGCCTTCGCTCATCACGTCCGCGGCTTCGAACAGCTCGCGCAGTCGGTAGTCCGCCGATTGCCAGAGCTCGACGGTTCGGCGCGACCCAATGGCGAGCGCTTTGGTTTTGGCCGTGCCCGGTCCGTTGGCTTTGCGCGTCAAGCTGCACCCTGGGGAGAAACCACGATGCGATCGTATGTCGTACGCGCGACCAACGCGAAGTTCGTGGCAATTGAGTCTCACGCCCGGAGTCCCGGTGAGCACCCTGTCGAATCTCGCCAGCAAGCGAAACTTGGCCGCCCCTGTCGATGAAGTGAAAATGCCCTCCAAATTCGGCCAATCCGACGGAGTTTTTCGATGAACCTCGATAGCCCTATGCACTCGTATTCAGGCCAAGAGCGGCGCATGCATCGCGTCTACATCACGCGCAACACCGAGTACCACGTGCGTGGCGAGACCTGCGTCGCCGTGCGAGACCGAAAAACAGGCCAATTTCTGGCCTCACACTTGGCGATTCAGCGGACGCTCTCTGGCGGCGTGCGCTACTTCGCGAATGGCTCGGCCGTGCCGTCCTACGAGCCGCCGCAAGTGGGTGAGGCGTTGTACTTTGGCGAGGGCGGCCGCGAACTCGTCACCAGCCTTTGCTCGAGCATCGAACGACCGGAGCGGCGTCTCGTCGCGAACTATCCGAGCGCGTGAGCGCACGGAACATGTTCAACCACTTTGGCGTTTTCTTGGGGAATTTGCGCGTAATTTCGTGCACTCGCGGGCGGGGTTTCGCACTGCCTGCGAAGTCGAATTCGCAGCTCTCGAGGTGCTACCCCGGGAAAAATGCAGGTTTGTGCGGCATGTATGCCCCGCCAAAGTTCGGCATCATTCTTGGATATGTGCCCGCGTCCGTTTAACGGTCGAAGGGCAGAAATTTCAATAATGGCGCAATCGTCCCCCATCGCATCACCCAGCCCCAAAGCCGATCCGCGAGCGGTACAAATTCTCGCGAAGAACATCTATCGGGAGTTCCGCGCGAGCGGTTTTTCCGAGCGCGATGTGCTGGCTTTGGCCGGAGAGCTGCTCGGGCTGGTCACCACTGACGTAAAGAACGAGCAGACCGCACGCTGAATTTTTTCGGCGAAAGTGGTCGATTCGAGTCGGCCCGCACCAAGCAGCGAAGCTCGGTGGCGGGCCGTACTTTTGTCGGGCGCCCGCTCAGGAGGCTGGGACCAGGGCGACGGGGGCTCGGGGACAGGGCGAGCCGGGCGGTGCCGCATTTTGCTGGGAGTGGCGTGTTCCGAGCGGGGGCGCGTGATAGCCTCCTTCCTCTCGCAGCTGGGTTCGGAGAGTTACGCTTCAAGTGATCGCACCGACATCGTCTGCAAAAGCCCCGATGTTTGCCATTATCGTCCACGAAAAAGGGGGCGCCGAGCGGCGTGAAATCTTCGACGCAGCCGAGCTGAGCGTGGGGCGTGTTCAGGGCAACGAGCTGATGTTGCCAAAGGGCAACGTCTCCAAACGTCATGCGCGCTTGCTGTATCGGGATGGTCGCTTCATCGTGACCGACCTGAACAGTACCAACGGTACGTACGTCAATCGCCGCAAGATCACCCAAGCGACGATCGTGCGCGAAGGTGACCGCATCTACATCGGCGATTTCGTGCTGCGCATCGAGACGAGCGGCGGCGAGGGCGTCTCGCCAGATGAATTCAAGACCGGACCGTCCGCGGTTGGCCGCACGACCCCGAGCTCTCCGGATGCGTCGAACGTCTCAGCTCGGCCGGATTCGGAGGGGGCTGCGTTCACCCAAACTCCGGGCCCGGCGTTGAACTCGACGACCAGCGGCTCGAATCCCGTCTCATCCGACAGCCCCGCGCGGTTGGAGCCGCCCGTGGAAAACACGGGCACGCACACCGTTGGGCGAACCACTCACGACGACCGTGCCGATGCCCAGCCGAACTCGTTGCTCGACGTAGTTCGCGCACTGGTGGACCGCGTGGCGCTGCGGCTCCGTGACGTTGATTTAATGGCGCCCGTCCCGCCTTCGCTCGGCGAGCGGATCGACGGCGTGCTGCAAGAAGCGTGGACGGAGCTGAGTGAAGGGCGCGACTTTCCGACCAGCGTGGCCGCCGATCGTGCGATCGAACTGGCGCGCTGTGAGCTCGTCGAGCACGGCCCACTCACCGAGCTGATCGCCGATCCGACGGTGGCCGAGGTGGGGGTCACTCGCTTCGATCGCGTGCTGTCGGTGCGCGGCGGGCGCTCCGTGACCGAGACGGGCTTCTCTTCCGATCTGTCCTTGCGCTGGGCGGTCTCGCGGCTTTGTTCCGAGGCTGACGCTCCGTTGCTGGCGGGCGAAGAGGTGATCGAACGGCGCATCATGCCGGGTGTGCGGTTGTCTGCGGTGATGGGACCGATTGCAGCCAGCGGGGTCTGCGTTTCGATTCGCAAGACCAAGCGTTCCTCGATGACGTTGGAGGAGCTGGTGCGTCGCGGTGCCATTTCGCGCGCAATGGCTACTTTCCTTCAGCAGTGTTTGGCTGCGCGCGTGAACGTGCTGGTGATCGGACCGCGTGACGGTGGCGTCGAAGCGCTGCTGACCGCGCTGGCTCAGGCGGCCGTCGAAGGCCCGTGCGTATTCGTCGGCGAGCGCGATCCGGGCGGTTCCGAGGCGAATTTCTTACTCGCCGGCTCGGACGTCACGACCACCGCCGGAGCGCTGCAGGTTGCCGCGTCAATGCCCGGCGCTCGAATCGTCGCCGAGCTTTTCAGCGGTGACTTGTGCGCGCGCATCGTCGACGCGATTGCAGATGGCCGGGAAGGCGTGATCGCGGCGCGCTACGCGCCCAGCTTGCGCCGAGGGTTGTCGCGCCTCCCTGGCGTGATCGCGGCCGAACGTCCCCAGATCAGCGTCAACGCCGCCCGTGAACTCGTGGCCAACGCGTTCGAAATCGTGGTCGAAGTGGCGCGCCTGCGCGACGATCGGCACCGAGTGCTGCGCATCGCCGAAGTAACCGGTTCGGCGGGCGAAGACATCCAAACTCAGGACGTATTCACCTTCGTGATGGACCGCACCGCCGCCGGCGGCGCGATTGAAGGCGTCTTCTCAGCGAGCGGCATCGTCCCCCAAGTCGCCGAAACCTGGCGCGCCCGCGGCACCACAGTCGAAAGCGCCATCTTCAGCCGCCCCCCGTCGCGATAACGATCGCGGATAGCCGCCAAGGACGTGAGAAGAGGGAGAGATTGACCGCCGAGCCGCAGAGGCCGCAGAGATCAGAGGGAGATTGGGGTTGGTCCTGAGCGGCTGCTTGCGGATCTGTAAACTTCGAAGGCGTTCGCGGACGTGGGAGGGAATAACAAAAGCGAAGGGACTTCCCTGAACGCAAAGAAAACGTGGGGGGCGCGCAGCTCAGTTCACTGAGCAGCGATACGTCGCAGGGAGTGAACCCCCAACTCTTATCTCCCTCTGATCTCTGCGGCCTCTGCGGCTCGGCGGTTCAAATTCAGGGAGCCGCCCTAAGTTGCAACAGTGCGCACCTGTGAGGTGCGTGGCTGGATTCTGGGCGCCCACTCTCTCGGCTTAGAGTGGGCGGAGGCGGGTTACTCGCGGGCGTCTTCTTGTTTGGCTTTGGCGAGTTTGCGGCCCATCATGCGTTTTTTGAGGGCACTCAATTTGTCGATCATGAGCACGCCGTCCAGGTGATCGGTTTCGTGCTGTAGGGCGACTGCGAGTAGGCCGTCCGCTTCGATTTCGAAGGATTTGCCGTTGCGATCGAGCGCTCGGACCTTCACGTGCTCCGCGCGTTTGATTTCTTCGGTCACGCCGGGGAAGGAGAGGCAGCCCTCTTCCCAGGTCTGCACGCCGTCTTTCTCGATGAACTCGGGATTGATGAACGCAAGCAGCTGGCTCGGCTCGTCCTCGGCAGCGCAATCGACGACGAAAATGCGAAGTGGGATGCCGAGCTGCGTTGCGGCGAGACCGCAACCAGGGGCTGCGTACATGGTTTCCGCCATGTCATCCACCAATGCCTGAATTTCAGGGGTGACTTCGGCGACGGGCTTTGCGACTTCGCGCAGGCGCGCGTCGGGATATTCGAGGATCTCTCGGATCATGGCGCTTTGGCTTGAAAGGTAACACTCGGGATCAGGCGTCGCAACCGTCGGGCCGGGGTTCACCCGCCGCTCATGGTGCGCGCAGTCTTTTTCGGGTACGCGATGGGTCCCCAGACGTAAGCGTCAGTACCGCACAGTTCCCAGCGCGCCGGGTCGATGCGCGGTGCGTCCGCGGGATTGTCTGGGCCCGCCCAATCCACCGCGCCCGGACGGCCGCGCGGACCGAGCAGAACCGGGGCGACGAAAACGTGCAGTTGATCCGGCAAACGGTGCGCGAGCAGGCTGCCCGCGAGTTCGGAGCCGCCTTCACACATCACGCTGACCACTTCACGCGCGGCCAGTTCCCGGAACATTACTACCGGGTCGCAACGGCCCTCGGCCGTGGCTGGAACGCGAATCACGCGCACCCCGGCGTGCGAGAGCGCTTGCTCTGGCGACGAGGGGGCAGCAAGCGTCGTGATCACGCACGTCGGAATTTCGTTTGCTGTTTGGACGACTTGGCTGCCGAGCGGAATGCGCAGCTTACTGTCGACGATTACCCGAATCGGATTTCGACCGGGCACGTCCCTCACGGTCAAGCGCGGGTTGTCCGTGATCACGGTGTTGATGCCCACCATCACTGCGTCATGGTGGGCGCGCAACGTCTGCACCTTGATGCGCGCTTCGGGGCAGGTGATCCATTTGGAAGCACCGGTGCGAGTCGCGATGCGACCGTCGAGCGAGATGGCCAATTTCAGCGTGACGAAGCTCGTGTGCTCCGTCACGTACTTGGCCCAGGGCTGAATCAGGCTTTTGGCTGCGGATTCCTGTACGCCGACGGTTACGGCGATGCCGGCGGTCTCTAACCGTTCGATGCCGCCGCCGGGCACGCGCGGATCCGGATCGCGGCAGCCGATCACGACGCGCGCGATGCCCGCGGCGATGATCGCGTCGACGCAAGGAGGGGTGCGCCCCATGTGATTGCACGGCTCGAGCGTGACGTAGAGCGTTTTGCCGCGGGCAGCAGCGCCGGCCTTCTTCAGCGCCACGATTTCCGCGTGGTCGAGGCCGGCGGTTTGGTGGAACCCTTCGGCGATGATGTTTCCGTCGCTGTCGGCGATCAAGGCGCCCGCGTGTGGGTTCGGCGTCGGATCTCCGCCCGCGCCGAGCTCCACCGCTCGCAACATCAGCTCGCTATCGAGATCTTTCACGCCGCTCACTCACTGTCCTTGGATCGCACGAGCTTGTTCATCTCGACCATGAACTCGTCGATGTCTCGGAAGGATCGATAGACACTGGCAAATCGCACATAGGCCACGTCATCTAGCGCTTTTAGGCGCTGCATCACGCGTTCGCCGATGACCAGCGTGGGGACTTCTTTCTCACCGCTCTCGGCGAGCTCTCGCTCCAACGCCTCCGCGTGCTCTTCCAGAGCGTCAGCGGAGACGGGCCGCTTGTTACAGGCGATGCGCAGGCTGCGCAGCACCTTTTCGCGGTCGAACGGCACCCGCTTGCCGTCCTTCTTCACGACCGTGGGCAAGGTGTGTTCGACTCGCTCGTAGGTCGTGAAGCGACGCTTGCAGTTGTCACATTCACGTCTTCGCCAAGTCACAGTGCCGCCCGCGGCTAACCGCGAATCGACCACTCGGCTGTCCATTTCGCGGCAATAGGGGCACTGCATCGGATTTTCACCCGGCGACCGCCGCCGCGGCTCGCGTCAACCCTCGAACGCCGAGAAGATCAGCGTCACGTTCGTGCCGCCGAACCCGAAGGAGTTCGACATGGCCCGCTTGATGCGCCGTTCTCGAGCGTGGTGAGGCACGAACTCGAGCGGCACTTCCAAGTCTGGATCGTCGAGGTTGATGGTGGGTGGGATCATCCCGGTTTCCAACGCCTTGATGCAGACTGCCGCTTCGACCGCGCCAGCCGCGCCCAGGAGATGGCCCATCATCGACTTGGTCGAGCTGACCCAGAGCTTTTTGTCGAGCGCGTGCGCGCCGAAGGTGTTGGCGACCGCGCGTGCTTCTTCGACGTCACCGATTGGTGTCGAGGTGCCGTGTGCGTTGACGTACTCGATCTGGTCGGGGGAAAGCTTGGCGTCTTTGAGCGCCAAGCGCATGGCCCGCGCAGCGTGCGCGTGATCCGGAGCAGGCTTCGTGATGTGATACGCATCACTCGTCGCGCCGTAGCCGATGACTTCAGCCAAAATCTTGGCGCCGCGCTTCTTGGCGCGCGAGAGGGTTTCGAGCACCAAGGTGCCGCCGCCTTCACCGCACACGAAGCCATCACGGCCCTTGTCCCAAGGACGGCTTGCCGCCTGCGGGTTGTCGTTGCGGCGGCTGAGCGCGAACATTGCGGCGAAGCCCGCGATGCCGATCGGCGTGATCGTGGATTCTGCGCCGCCCGCGATCATCACCTCTGCGTCGCCGCGTTGCATTAGCCGCAGCGCTTCGCCGATGGCGTGACCGCTAGACGAGCAAGCGCTGGTGTGAGCCAGGCTTGGCCCGCGGAACCCGAACGCGATCGACACTTGGCCTGCGGCCATGTTGGCGATCAGCGACGGAATGAAATAGGGGCTGACCTTGCCCGGGCCCTTTTTGTCGAGCGTCAGCGTGCAACGCTCGAGGTTTTCGAGACCACCCAGACCGACGCCGATGAAGACGCCTGCGCGGTCGCGCTCGTCTTCGGTCAAGTCGAGTTGGGCCTGATCGAGGGCCATTTTGGTGGCCGCCATCGCGAACGTGGTGAAGCGAGAGACCTCTTTGATCTTCTTCTTCTCCATGAACTCCGCCGCGTCGAAGTTTTTCACTTCAGCGGCGATGCGCGTGGCATAGGCATCCGTCGCCTCGAAGAGCGAGATTTGGCTCACGCCGCTCTGGCCCTTCAGCAACGACTGCCAAGATGGCTCGGTCCCTACGCCGTTGGGCGTAACGAGACCAATTCCTGTAACGACGACGCGTTCCATCTTTTCCTCAGACAAAAAGCCCGGGTAATACCAGTGGGTTCACCCGGGCGGACGATCCTAAGAACGCCCTGGTGCCCGCTGCTTCAGCTGGCCAGATGCTTTTCGATGTAGTCGACCGCGTCCTGAACGCTGCGGATCTTTTCGGTGTCTTCGTCCGGGATGTCGATCTCGAACGCTTCTTCGAAGGCCAACACCAGCTCGACCAGTCCGAGCGAGTCTGCACCCAAATCGTCGATGAACGTGGACTCGGGCTTGATGTCTTTCTCATCGACATCCAGCTGTTCCTTGATGATCCGCTTCACTTCGACGGTTACGTTGCGACCTTCAGCCATGATTCCTCCAGGGGCGCCTCTACACCAGGGGCGTTCCCGATTGCACGTGTTTCTGTCAAACGAGGGCAAAAAGCCCCGCAAACTCACTTGGGTGAAATACCCAAAAACCTACTGCTTCGACGAAAATCCCAAAGACGTGTCGTCTTGAGGATTCTCGAGAAATTACATGTACATGCCGCCGTTGACGCGCAGCGCCTGACCGGTCACGTAGCCAGCCTCGTCGGAAGCGAGGTAGGCGACGGCGGCGGCGATTTCGCGCGCAGTACCCGTTCGGCCAAGCGGGACGGCCGTAAGCATCGCGGTCTTTTGCTCATCGGTCAGACCGCTCGTCATGTCCGTGTCGATGAAACCGGGAGTGATCGCGTTGACGGTGATGCCTCGCGAGGCGTATTCGCGCGCCAGGCTCCGGGTGACACCGAGCAGCGCGGCCTTGGACGCAGAGTAGGCGGTCTGGCCCGCGTTGCCCATTTCACCGACGACGCTCGACAGGAAGATGATG
Organism: Polyangiaceae bacterium; assembly: GCA_035634635.1. GTDB lineage: Bacteria > Myxococcota_A > Polyangia > Polyangiales > Polyangiaceae > PMG-095. The sequence goes on along the minus strand of DASQCO010000039.1, from coordinate 19,542 downwards.
CGGCCGGTCTTGGCGCGCATCATCGTGCGAATCGCCGCACGTGAACAGGCGACAGCGCCCTTCACGTTGATGGCCATGATCTTGTCGAAGTCTTCATCCTTCAGCCGCAAGAGCAGGCCGTCGATGGCGATGCCGGCGCTGTTGACCAAGATGTCGAGCCGGCCCAAGCGTTTGGCGGCTTCGGCAATCGCCTTTTCGGCGGCTTCGCCGTTGGCCACGTCGAACTGCAGCAGCTCGGCTTTTCCGCCCGCATTTTCGACTGCGGTGACGGTCTCACGAGCCGCGCCTTCGTTGCTCACGTAGTTGACGATCACGTGCGCGCCGCGCTCCGCCAACGCCATGACCGCGGCCCTGCCGATGCCGCGTGAACCGCCGGTGACTAGTGCTACTTTACTGCTGAGATCGAACATCTTTGTTTGCTAAAATCAGCCCAATTTCGGCTCGGGCGCCGTCTTTAGCACGGAGCCGCCGCCGTCAAAGCGGGAAATCTCTTTCGCGGCCGCGCAATGCACCAGCCGAGTCCGTACAAGGGCTGCGCGATGCGTCAAATTAGCCTAGAAACTCCGGGATTTTCGCGATGCTCTCCGCATCGCCGACGCTCAACACAGTCAGGCGCTTGTCGATGCGCTTGGCCAGGCCGGCCAGCACTTTCCCCGGGCCGATCTCGAGCGCGTGAGTGATCCCGGACTCGGCCATCAGCGCGATCGTTTGCTCCCACAAGACCGGAGCGTCGATCTGTCGCACGAGCAAGCCCTTGGCTGCTTCAGCGTCTTGGTTCGGCTGTGCGGTGACGTTGGCGATCACCGGGAAGCTCGGAGCCGCGAACTTCACCTGGCCGAGCGCTGCTTCGACGACGCGCGCGGCGGGCGCCATGAGAGCGCAGTGGAACGGCGCGCTCACCTTGAGCGGGATCGCTTTGAGCTTCTTGCTGCTCGCGAGCGCTGCCGCACGATCGACCGCGCGCTTGTGACCGGAGATCACGATTTGACCCGGGGCGTTGAAGTTGGCCGGCGACACTACGTCGCCCTCGGCGGCTTCCTGGCACAAAGCTTCGACCGCGGCGCGATCGCCACCCATCACGGCGGCCATGCCGCCTTCGCCTTCGGGAACGGCTTCCTGCATGGCCTTGCCGCGCAGGTGAACGATGCGCACCGCGTCTTCGATCGACAGTGCGCCAGCGGCGACGAGCGCGCTGTACTCGCCCAGCGAGTGTCCTGCGGCGAAGCTCGGCGCGGCGAGCTTCGGGTAGGCTGCGCGAATCGCCGCCAAGGTGGCGATGCTGGTTGTCACGATCGCCGGCTGTGTGTGCTTGGTCAGCGTGAGCTCGGCTTCAGGCCCGTCGAAGCAAAGCGCGCGAATCGAAAAGCCGAGCGCCTGATCCGCGCGCTCGAAAACTCGATCCGCATCGGGGAAAGCGCTGGAAAGCGCTCGTCCCATGCCGACTTCCTGCGAACCCTGTCCTGGAAAAAGCCACGCGATCTTCACGCGCCGCACTTAGCATGGACTCGAACCCGAAGGAAAAGGGAAGGCGCGTGGGACCCGCGCAGCTCGTTACATTCGCACGAGCGCGCTGCCCCAGGAGATCCCGGCGCCGAGAGCGCACATCAGTACCGGGTCACCCGGCTTGATCCGCCCGTCGCGGACCGCTTCGTCCAAGGCGATCGGGATCGAGGCGCTCGACGTGTTGCCGTAACGCTCGATGTTGATCACGAAACGCTCGAGCGGAATATCCAGGCGCTCCGCGATGCCCCTGATGATGCGCAAGTTGGCCTGATGGGGCACGACCCAGCGCACGCTGTCTGTCGACATGCTCGCCGCCTCGAGCGCCGCCCGAGACGCCTGGCTCATGTTCTTGACCGCGGACTTGAAGATGTCCTTGCCCACCATGCGTACTTTGTCGCGCTTGGCTTGCAGTGCTTCGGCCGTCACTCGTTCGCGACTGCCACCCGCCGGAATACACAACGATTCCGTGAGGCTCGCGTCCGTGTACAAGCGCGTGGTCAAGATCCCTCGGCCATCACCTTGAGCGGGGCCGATCACGGCGGCGCCAGCGCCGTCGCCGAACAGCACGCAGGTCGTGCGATCTTCCCAATCGATCAACCGGCTCAGCAGCTCCACCCCGACGATCAACACGTGCTTGTGCGCGCCGCTTCGGACGAACTGATCCGCGATCGACATCGCATACAAGAAGCCCGCGCAGGCGGCCGAGACGTCGAAGGACGGGATCGGACCTGCACCGAGCTTATGCTGCAAATACGCGGCGCAAGCCGGCATCGGCACGTCACCGCTGATCGTGCCGACGATGATCATGTCGAGATCGTTCGGACTGAGTCCTGCGGTCTCGAGGGCACGGCGCGCGGCGACCAGCGCCATATCACTGGCGGCCTCGTCGTCCCGAGCGATGTGCCGTTGTTTGATACCGGTACGCTCGGTGATCCAAGCGTCCGACGTCTCGACCATCTTTTCTAGGTCCGCGTTGGTCAGCACCCGTGCCGGCGCGTATGCGCCGACGCCAAGGATGCGACTTTGGGGGACCAACTCGGACGCCATGCTGTTCTCGTACGATCCTACCGAGAGGTCGTCACGTAAAATGGTAGAACCAGTCAGCTAGCCGTACACCAAACGCGGACGCACCACAGCCTCTGCGCCGCGAAATCGCTTTCGCGGTCGAGGGCGTGGACTCATCCCCGCTTGGCGGGCGGCGAATCACTTCTCGGTGGGTTCGGTCTTGAGAACGGCTCGGCCCTTGTAGAAGCCGCACGCCGGGCAAACCCGATGCGACACGGTGGGGGCGGAACAATTCTGGCAAGGCACCACGTTCGGTGCGCTGACTTTGTCGTGATTCGCGCGACGCATGTCACGCTTGCTGCTGCTCAAACGGCGCTTCGGTACGGCCACGAGGCGACTCCTTTATTCTTTACTGTCACGCAAGCGGCTGCGAAGTGCCGCAAGAGGTTGCAACCGGGGATCGACGACAGGCTCCTGCTCATCGGGTTCCGGCGTTACGAGGCGCGGACCGATAGCGGTCTCTGGCGACGAAGGCAAGTCGGAACGCCTCGGAAACATCGGCAGCTCCAGGAGCAGGAACTCCCGAAAGAACGAATCCAGCTCGATTTGGCTGCCTTCGAAGGTGTCACGGGCCGCCGTGACAGCGTCCAATAGTTCACCTTCTTCGTCGTCTTCCTTGGACTTTTGTTTGCGGGGGGCGGCTCCGCGCGCCTCCACGGGGGTGTCCTTGCCGTGGGCACCCGCCACCGACCGCCTCTTTTCGCTCCTGTCGCTCTTGCCGCCCTTGGCCGTCGGCTCGCTGGGGGCTGGGGCCAGCATCAGGAAGATCTCGGGGTTCAGGTCGATCTCCAGCGGGTCGAGGGTGACGACGCAGGGCATGCTCACCGCCGCCTCGGCGCGGCCGCGCACCATGATATCGCGCCCGCTCTTGCTCAGTTCGACGGTCGCGCTGCCGGGCCGGCGCGGCGTCGCTTCCGTGCCCTCGAACACCTCGCGCAACCAGGCCTCGTCGAGCGTGAAACTGACGGTTCGCGGGCCTCGCTCGACATCGGCGACGGGGACGACAAAAAGGGCTTTGGTCACGGGGGGCGCGCAAGCTAGCGCCGAGTCAGTCACTTCGCAAAGATTGCCCGATATTTTCGGAATTTTCGCCAATTTCTGAGGGGGACCGTTCGAGCTCGCCAGGTCTTGGGCTAGTTTCCGCCCCTCGAATGCTGTCCGGAAAAAGCCCAGAGCACCGCCGCCGATGGATCGCTCTCGGGATCTACCTGATCGCTTGCTTGGTCTATTTCGTGTTTGCCGACCCCGCCGTGATCCATGAGCACACGCCTTGGAATCACTTCGCGCTGCTCGCGGACGCCTGGCGGCAGGGGCGATTGGACTTGGGCGGGCCGCCGCCCGTGTACACGGGCAACAACGACTTCAGCCACTACGACGGCAAGTGGTACGTCGTGTTTCCGCCGTTCCCGGCGTTGCTGCTGCTGCCGATCTCGGCGCTGGTGAAAGATCCTGCGCGCGTTCACGACGGGCAGTTTTTTCTATGGCTCTCGGGCGTGGCGCCGGCGCTGTTGTTCCTCGCGCTCGAGAAGCTGCGTCGCTTCGAGCGCAGCAACCTCGACGAACTGGGCAACGTCGGGCTGAGCTTGGCCTTCGCGTTCGGCAGTGTGTACTTCTTCTGCGCCGAGCAAGGCACGGTCTGGTTCGCGGCGCACATCGTCGGTGCGGCACTCGCGGCGGCCTACCTGTTGTTCGCTTTGGAGGCCGAGCAACCGTTTCTCGCTGGCCTCGCGCTCGGTCTCGGGTTTGCAACACGCACGCCGTTGTTGTTGGCCGCGCCGCTGTTCGTGCTGGAAGCGGTGCGAACCTCACGCCCTCGTTTGGCGAAGACCTTGCTTACCTTCGCGGCGCCCGTGGCCGCGATCGTACTGCTCACCTTGCTGCACAATCAGCTGCGCTTCGGTGATCCGTTCGAGGTCGGCTATCGGTTTTTGGGCATCGCGTGGCAACGGCGCATCGAAAAGTGGGGCCTCTTTGGCTACCATTATTTGGCCAAAAACCTGGGCGTCGCGCTGACCAGCTTGCCCTTTTGGACGCCGCAAGGACCAGTTCCATTTCAAATCAATCTGCACGGGCTTGCGCTGTGGTTCACGACACCCATTTATCTTTGGTTGCTCTGGCCTAGGCGTATGGCGGCGCCACACCGAGCTCTGTGGATCACGGTCGCGTGCGTCGCGCTGCCCACGTTGCTGTATCAGAACACCGGCTGGTTGCAGTTCGGTTATCGCTTCTCCAACGACTACGCGGTGTTTCTGTTCGCGTTGCTCGCCGTCGGTGGCTACCGCTTCGGTCGCTTGTTTCGCATGTGCGCGTGCGCCGCGGTGATCATCAATGCCTTCGGCGCGGGCACCTTCGGTCGCGGGCGATACGCTGCCTATTACTTTCAAGACAACACGCAGCGTACCGTCTATCAGCCGGACTGATTCAGCTACTTGCCTTTGTGCTTGATGGTGACCTTCTTGATCTTGCTTGGCTTCACGCTCTGATCCCCCTGGGTCGGGACGCTCGCTAGCTTTTCGATGACCGCGTCGGGCCCGCACTTGCCAAAAATCGTGTATTTCCCGTCCAAGTGCTTGGCCGCAGCGTCGGTGATGAAGAACTGCTGACCGTTCGTGTTGGGGCCGCGATTGGCCATGCACAAAAGACCGCGCTGGTCGTGAAGTGCGCCGGGCCAGATCTCGTCTGGGATGACATAGCCGGGCTCGCCAGCGCCGGGGTGGCTGGTCGGGCTGGGGTTGATGCTGTTCGGATCGCCGCCTTGAATCATGAAGCCTTTGACCACGCGATGAAACGTGGTGCCGTCGTATGCAGGCTTCTTGCTCCACTTGCCGTCGGGGCCCTTGAAGGGGCGCAGGCCGCGCGCCAGACCGACGAAGTTTGCGACCGTGATCGGCGCCTTGTCGTCGTACAGATCGCAGCTCAGCTTGCCTTCGTCCGTCTCGATTTCGGCGACCAGCGCACCCTTGCCGGCCAGGCTTGCGGTGGCGTCGTCGAGCGTGAACTTGCCGTGCAAGGGGTCATCGTCGCTGACCGGAACTTGGGGCGCCTGCGATGGCGGTGTGGGCGCTGGCGTCGGCGCTGGTGTGGCTGCCGCCAGCGTGGTCGTGGCCGCCGCGGTTTCGGTCGGCGTCGGCTTGAGTACGGAATGTGATTCGGGTTCTGCGGGCGTCGAGCGGCAGGCGCCGCTGCCAATGACCAGCACAGACGTTGCTGCTAGCGCGCAAAAACCCCGTTGAAAATTTTCGAACATCGGGAATGCTTTCCGTTTCGTCATTCGAAGTGCACCATGGTTCCTGATTGAATGCCGTGCGCGCGAGACCAGCCGGCGTTGACCTCGAGCACGTACGCGGCGGGACAAGGCACGCCGCGGGGCTCGTCGTTCAACGTCGGGACTTGTTCGAGAATGCCGGTGATGGTTCCGTCGCGCGCGATGAACATCATGTCCAGCGGGATGCAGGTGTTGCGCATCCAAAAGGTACGCGGTTGTTCCACTCCACCCCAAGAGAACAACATGCCCTGCGCGTCCGGCAGCTTGGTTCGGTACATCAGGCCGCGCTCCTTCTCGGGTTCGCTCCGCGCAAGCTCGACGTTGAGTCGCGGACTGCCGGGCGCGTCCGCAAACGTCACGTAGCCGTGCGCGAGCTCGGTCTGGCCCTCTGGATCGGGCGGGCAATGTAAGGCATTCGGCGCGCGGCGAGGCGCCTCGGCCGCCATTGGCACGACACACGCCGCTTTGCTAGCAGGCGCGGACTTTTCCGTCGCGGCCGTCGCGGCCGTCGCGGCCGTCGCGATAGGTGCGACAGGTGGCGGCGGAGGTGCTGCTTGCGCGTCACCTGATGAGTGCGGCTCTTCCGTTCGGTTACAGGCAGAGACCAGCAAAACGCAAAGTCCCAACGCCCAGCCTAACGGAGTTTTTACGCGCATCGCCCAGGCTGTTTACCGCGCTTTTTCCGCGCCCGCGCAAAAAAACGGACGCATCCTTGATTGTACCGCGAGGATGCTATCCTTGTGCCACTCTCATGAGCGGGCGATTCTGGGCTTCGGCACTTCTCTGCTCCGTCTTTGCGCTGCTCCACTGCGGGGGGACCGTGGTCACGACCGCGGATGGCTCTGGCGGCGCTGCGGGCCGCGGGCATGCGGGCCGCACCGGCCAAGCAGGCCGGAGTTCGATCGCGGGTTCGGGCGGCAGCGACACGCTCCCCGACGCGGGGTTCGACGCCTACGTCGACCCAGGCTGTCCGGACGTCGGCGCGCCGGTCGAGGTCAAAGAGTGCGACCCTTTCGCCACGACGCCGACGTGCCCGGACGGCGAGGGCTGTTTCCCGTTCGTTGACCATCCGCAAGTCGGATGCGACCCGCAACGCTTCGGCGCGGAGTGCCGGCCCTCGGGGACCGGTCAACAGGGCGACACCTGCGGCAGCCCCGGCCAGAGTTGCGCTGCGGGTTTCGTGTGCGTCGTCGGATCGCAACCGGGCAAGCACTGCGTTCAACTGTGTCGAATTGGCAGTCAGAAGGCATGCCCGGCAGGCATGATCTGTGGTGAGCTCGACGTCGAAGGCTACGGCGTATGTTCTTGAATTCCACTCGAGGCAGGTTCCTCATCTCGAGTTTGAGCGCGCTTTTCTCGCTTTCTTGCGGCGCTCGCACCAGCATCTACTTGAGTGACGCGGGGGATCCCGTGCCCTGCAGCACCGATCTGGATTGCGACACGGGCGACCTGTGCGCGCGCGCCGAGTGTCGTGAAGGAATCTGCGCAGCGCTTCCGGCCATCGTGTGCGACGATCACGACTCGTGCACAGATGACGCGTGTGACTCGCAAAACGGCCAATGCTCGTACACGCCGGTCACGCTCGATCTCGATGGCGACGGCCATCGCGCGCCGAAGCCCGGCTTTGCACCTGGCGCGCCCGACGCTTGCGGCGATGATTGCGACGATCGCAGCGCCGACGCGCATCCCGGCGGCAAAGAGATCTGCGATGGCGTCGACAACGACTGCAACGGCAAGATCGATGACGACGCACAATACGGCAATTTGCAGACGCCGGTGCGCGTCGGGTCGATGGTCTTCAATCGCACCAACGGCGCGGGCATGGCGTTCGACGGCCGGAACTACGGCATCACCTTTTCCGGACACGAGCAGCGTTGGAGCTCCTACTTCACGAGCATCGCGCGCACGGGCACGCCGATCGTGCTCGAAACGCCACTGACCGATATCAACAGCGACACCTTCGCCGGGCCGCTGATCCACAACGGCCGCTACTTTGCGAGTGCTTGGCCCGACGCGCGCCAAGACGGCAACTACGAGATCTATTTCAACCGCTATGATTCGAATGGCAAGAAGGCCGGCCCCGACTTGCGCATTACGAAGGCTGCCAACTTTTCAGTCGATCCCACCTTGGTCTGGAACGGTAAGGAGTCCATCTTGGTCTGGGATGATCGCCGCAACGAGCCGCGTTTCGGCGACGACATTCGGCTGTATGGGCAGCGCATCGCGCTCGACGGTTCGTTGATTGGTGACAACGTGGCGTTGACTGGGGCCGACATCAAAGCGGAACTTCCAGGTATTGCGCTGGGCCAAACCAAAGTTGGCATCGGGTTCGTTTCTCGTCTCACGGACGACATCGTTCACGCGAAGTTCTTCACTACCGCACCAGACTTGAGCCAGCCGAGTTCGATCGTCGACTTGGGAGGCACGGACGTGCACGGCATATCCTTGGTCTACGTCGACGGGCACTTTGCCGCATTCTGGGACCAGGCGGGGGCCACGATCGGTCCTGCGATCCATGGCGCGACCGTCGACGAGAGCGGCCGCGTGCTGACGAGCGAGCGCGCAGTGACCGGTGGCGCTAGCTTTGCGCGCAGCTTTTCCGCGGTTTCACTCGGTGATCGGGTGCTGCTCGTGTGGGCAGACGATCACGATGGCAATTACGAATTGTACCTCGAGATCCTAGACGGAAACTTGAACGTCCTGAGCCCCCGCACTCGACTCAGCTTTACTGCATCGGATACCTTGTCACCGGTCGCCGTATTGGGACCGAAAGGCGATCTGGGCGTGCTGTTCGACGAATTGGAGAACGGTGGTCGTCAGGCGTACTTCTTGGGCATGAGCTGCGCGATGAGCGGCAGCGTTGCGCCCCCCAACTAAAGTCTAAGTGCGCAGCACCCGCGGGCCGGCTTGGTGCACCTTGCCCGGCAAGCGTCGACCCACGACCGTTTCTGCGACGCGTCCAGCTTCGATCAGCTTGTCGAGATCCACGCCCGTTTCGACACCCATGCCCTGTAACATGTACACGAGGTCTTCGGTCGCCAGGTTGCCCGCAGCGCCGGGGGCATAGGGGCACCCACCGAGCCCGGCGACCGACGAATCGAAATCACGAATGCCGAGCTCTAGGCCGACCAATGCGTTGGCGAGCGCGGTGCCACGCGTATCGTGAAAGTGGAGCGCCAGCTTGGAAGCCGGAAATTCAGCCAGAAACAGCGAGACCAAGCGCTTGGTCACGAGCGGCGTGCCGACGCCGATCGTGTCGCCGAGCGAGACTTGGTAGCAGCCGAGGTCGAGCAGCGCGCGGGTGATCGATAGTGAGGCCTGGGGATCGACGTCGCCCTCGTACGGACAACCCCAGACCGTAGAGACATAGGCGCGTACGCGCATCTTGGCGGCTAGCGCCGGGGGCACGACCTCGCGAAATGTCTCGAGCGACTCCGCGATGCTCTTGTTGGTGTTCTTGCGGTTGTGGGTCTCGCTCGCCGACATGAACACGGCGATTTCGCGCAGGCCCGCCGAGTGCGCACGCTCGAAGCCCTTGGCGTTGGGGCACAGCGCGCTCAGGGTCACACCCGCGGGCGCCTGGAACTCACGCGCGAGCTCTTCAGCGTCCGCGAGCTGCGGGACCCAACGCGGCGAAACGAAGCTCGTGAGCTCGATTCGCTTGAGCCCCGCGTCGATCAGCGCGGCGATGATTTGCTTTTTGCCCTCGAGGGGGATCGGCAGTGCCTCGTTCTGCAGGCCGTCACGTGGCGACACCTCGTAGATCGAAACTTGATCGGGTAGCGCGTCGAGCATGGCTTCGCGAGTAACGGTGAGGCACGCCGATCCGGGCTCGGCAGCCGGGCAACGCTCAAAAGTCTAGCAGCCGCAGCTGGTTCTGGCGCGGGTGTGGCGTGAACTGGATGGGGTACTCCCCGGTCCAACACGCCGTGCAGAACGACTTCTTGTCCAGAGATGGATCGTTCTCGTTCGGCTCGTTCGGCTCGTTCGGCCCGCCCGCTACGGGCAGGGAGCGCTTAGTGCTCCGTCCAGTTGCCTCAGTCCGCGCGGTTACGACCGAGCGAACCATCGAGTCGAGCGAGAGGTAGGCCAGGGTGTCGCTGGTGATGTACTGGTTGATCTCCTCCACCGAGTGACTCGAAGCGATCAACTCGCCGCGTGTCGGCGTGTCGATGCCGTAGTAGCAAGGCCACTTGGTGGGCGGGCTGGAGATGCGCATGTGCACCTCCTTGGCGCCGGCGTCGCGCAGCATTTTCACGATCTTGCGGCTGGTCGTGCCACGGACGATGCTGTCGTCCACGACCACCACGCTCTTGCCTTTGAGGATCGAGCTGACCGGATTGAGCTTCAGTCGCACGCCAAAGTGGCGAATGCTCTGACGAGGCTCGATGAAGGTGCGGCCCACGTAGTGGCTACGCACCAGACCGAGTTCGAACGGCAGCCCTGATTCTTCGGCGTAGCCAATCGTGGCAGGCACGCCGGAATCTGGCACGGGGATCACGACATCGGCCTTGATGCCGTGTTCGCGCGCCAACGCCCGGCCCAGGTTCTTCCGCGCCTCGTACACGCTCACGCCGTCGATATTGGAATCCGGGCGCGCGAAATACACGTACTCGAAGATGCAGGTGTGCCGCTTGACCGGCGCGAAGGGCCAAACGCTGCGCACGCCGCGTTGATCGATCACCAGCATTTCACCGGGATCGACGTCGCGCACGTATTCGGCGTCGATCAAATCGAAGCTCGAAGGCTCACTGGCAACGACGAAGGTGTCCGTGCCTGGCAACCGGCCGAGGCACAGCGGCCGGATACCCAGCGGATCGCGCACTGCGATCATACACTCGGGCGTCAAGATCAGCAGCGAATAGGCGCCCTGCACCTGGCCGAGCGCATCCGCCACGCGGTCCTCGAAGGAGCGCTGCTGGCTCATTGCGAACAAGTGCACGATGACTTCCGTGTCGCTCGTGCTTTGGAAGATCGAACCGCGCTCTTCCAGCTTTTCGCGCAATTGCTCGGCGTTGGTCAGGTTGCCATTGTGGGCGACCGCGATTGAGCCGCGTGCGTAGTCGACGGCGATGGGCTGGGCATTCTTGAGCGCCGAGCCGCCCGCGGTCGAGTAGCGGACATGCCCGATGGCGTGGGGACCACCCAAACGCTCGAGCTGTTCAGGGGGGAAAACATCGATCACATGCCCCATGCCGCGGTGCAGGCTGAGCTGCGAGCCGTCGCTGGTGACGATACCGGCGCTTTCCTGACCACGGTGCTGCAGGGCGTGGAGCCCCAGGTAGGTCAGGTTCGCTGCCTCTTTATGGCCGTAGATGCCGAAGACGCCGCACATTCTGGTCCGACTGCCCGGAAGTTTCCGGAGCGTTAGCTTTTGGGGCGAACCGCTGCCACGATTTTCAGGTGTTGGCTAGCGAAGCTTGCGAGCGTTAGCTCAAAAACTCGGCGCCACTCTGGCCGCACTTCATTCATCGCGCCAGCGGTGCGAGTCAAACTGCGTCCGGCGCTCGGGCCGGTCAAGGGCGCGCGTGGGACGAACGAGTCCTCGGGAAAACGGAACGGTCGTTCGGAGAAGGGCGAGCGAGATGGGTAAGGGGCGGGGTGAGGGAAGAGCAGGGACGCAAGAGTAGTGAACGGTGCGCGATGGGCGGGCGCGACCGAGAAAAATTGCCAAAACAAGGCGTACAGCTTTTGCGCCATGCCGCTATCCTTGTCTCGATATGAGCGCGCTCGACGAGCTCCTTCGTCACTGGCGGAGCAATCCTGATGCCGATGCGACGATCGCACTTTGCTCTTTCCTCGGAACATCGTCGCGCGAGGAGCTGATCCGCGAAGTGGCGGCAAGCGCCGAGACTTGGCACGCCGAGGACGGCAGCGTGATGCTCGCGGTCGGGCGCATGTATCTCGATGCCGGGCTGCTCGCCGAGGCGCAAACCGCGCTCGTCGCGTCCGGCAAAGCCAGCGGTAGAGACGCCAAGCCTTTTCGTTACTTGGGCGAGGTGCTGCTGCGTCGCGGGGACGCAGTCCGAGCGGAAAAGGTGCTGGCACGCGCCCTACAATTCAGCCCCAACGACCCTGAAGCTGGGCTGTGGCATGACCGTTCAGTCGTCTACAGCGCACTTCAGACGCGGATCGGCGTCGAGGCGGTTGCTGCGGAGGTGCTACGGGCGATGCCGAAGCAAAATTCGATTCCCGCGCCGACGATGGCCGGTTTGAGCCACAAATCATTCGGCAACGAAGCGCCGACCAAGCCACGTTCGCAGAACCCGTTCTCTGCTCCGCCCGCACCAGTCGAAGAAGCGTTGCCCAGCTTCGACTCCGAAGATCCGCTGCGCGTTTCCGATTCGGACCTGTTGGAGGAATCTTCGCCACGCATTTCGGCACGCGCTCAACCGCATCGCGCGACCACCCTGGGAATGGGTCCACCGGGACCCAAGTTGCCGTCGGGTGCACCCGCCAAGGGCGTCGCGGCCGCGGCGCGTCCCAATCCGGTGGTTGGCAAACTCGGCAACGCAGCGCCGGCGGTGAGTGCGAAGCCGGCTGCACCGACGCGCGCTGCACCCGTCGCAGCGGCGCGTCCCGCGCCCGCACCACCCGCGGAAGCCAAGCCTCGAATCGCACCCGAGTTCGAGGAAGTGGTGACGATGATTACGCCCGCGCCGTTCATCGCGCCGTCGTGGCCCGAGGCCGCGCCCGCGTCGCGTTCGAACTTGCCGCGGCCCGCGATGCCGCCCATGCCCGCTTCCGCGCCGCCGCTGCCGATGCCCATGGCGGCTCCGTCGACGCCCACCGCGGTGGTGGCATTTGCCGTTGCCGAGACGGTCGCCGCGCCGTCGTTTGCCTCGCCCGCGCCGTTCGAGCACGCCGCGGTTCCAGCGACGAACAGGCGCCCCGCGCCCTCGCCCATGCGGCACTACGCGGACGCGGGTTTGCCAGATGCGGGTCTGGTGCTCGAACACTTGTCGCGCGTCGGTGTGTACGAACCGGGCGGCGGCGCTCCGCCGGCTTGGGAAGCGCCCAAGCGCCAGAAGGCACGCGGGACGTGGACGATTTCGCTCGCGATCGTGCTGGTCGCCGCGGCCGGTGCGGGCTCCTACGCATACTCCAAGAAGATCCGTGCCGAGCGAGCGCAGCACGCGCTCGCGCTCAATGACGAAGTCAAAAAGCTGCTCGAGACCGGGCAAGTCGCAGATCTGCGTAAGACCGATCAAAAGCTCAATGAAGCCTTCGAGCTCGACTCGCTGAGCCAGCAAGCGGCCCGGCTCTGGCTGCAGAATCGCGTGCTGTACGAGATCCTGACGGCCGAAGAAGTGCGCGGCATCGACTCCGCGGTTCATCGTGGCAAGACCGTGAATTTGCCCGAAAAGGACACCGCGTTCGGTCGCATCGCCTCGTTCATGGCGGAAGGGGATCTTGCAGGTGGCGCCGCCGTTCTGCCGCGTTGGGACGGCGCTAGCGCGCGCGATCCGTACTACCAGCTCGCCGCCGGGGCGGTGCTCGAGCGCGCGGGCGATCTGCGCGCAGTCGAGCGCTACGATGCAGCACGCCAGCTCGATCCCGACTTCATCCCCGCGCAGATGCTCTTGGCTCGCTTGCTCCTCTTGGAGTTCGGCGGTGAGCGCGCCAAGCCGGTGATGGAGACCCTGCACAAGAAGCTCGGCGATGCGCCGATCACGCGCGCGCTGGCGGCCCTAGCCTGGGTCGTCGATTCGGAACGACCCGAGTCACTCCCGGACGACGCAAAGCTCGAAGCGGGCGACGCCGAGAAGCTGCCAGCACCGCTCAGCGGTGTGCCGGCCATGGTCGAAGCTGTGCAAGCCATGCGCGCGGGTGATCTGCCCAAGGTCTCGCACGCCATCGACTCGGCCGTCGCGGGCGCAATGACTCCGTCGCTCGCGACAGGCCTCGGCTTTCTGGCGATCGAGGCAGGCGACGAGCAATTGGCGCGAAAGGCCGCGCTGCGCGCGCTGCAATTCGCCGCCGTGTACCCGCGCGCACGCACCCTGGCCGCGCGCGTGGCGCTGCTCGGTGGCCGCTTGGACGAAGCGCAAAAAGCCATCGAAGAGCTCGATCCCGCCGCGCCGGACGTCGCCGTGGTGCGCGGCGTAGTGGCATATGAAGCCCTCGAACCCGCGGATCTCGAGGGCGCCCTGCGTTCGCTCGGTGAGGCTGCGCACACGCGCCAGGCGTACACCGCGCTTGCCGCGGGGCCCGGCGTGCTCACGGGCAGTGCCTTCCCCTCGCACGAAAAGTTGGAGGCGATGGCCACGCCTGCAACTCCTTGGGGTGAACTCGTGGCCAGCGACGCCGCGTTGGACACGGGAGACCTTTCGCTCGCCAGCAAGATCTTGAGCCGTCGCCATGGCGAGGCGGTGCGGCCCGTGCACTACTTGCGCCTGGCGCGCTTGTATCGCTACCAAAACAAGGCTGACGACGCGCTCAAGGCCGTGCTCGCCGCGCGCGAGGGCTCGACCACGAGCGCCGTGCTGATCGAGTCGCTGTACTGCTACCTGAACAAGGACGACACCGCGGGTGCCCGCAACTTGGTCGCAAAGCATCCCACGGTGCTCGGCCCGCTCACCGCCTGGCTCGGCGTGCTGGTCGACGTGGCCAGCAAGCAGAAGGCTCAGGCCGCAGCGCGCACCGCGAAGCTCGATCTGCCTCCGGCAGAAACTCCGCTCACGCTACGCATCTTGGTCGCACGCGCGCTGGTGGCCGCGGAAGACAAGCGGGCGCGCCCGTACGTGCTCGCGCTGGCCAAGCAAGTGCCGAAGCACCCGGATGTGGCCCTCGCCGCGCTCGAGCTCAACAAGTGAGCCCGAGCGCGTTTCGCTGAGCGAGTCGTCCGCTCAGAAAGTGTAGGCTGCGCCGAACCCGAGCGAGGTCTGGGTTTTCTTGTCGCCCCACAGTGCCTTCTGGTCGGCGCCGTCCACGCGGAACTCAGCGCGTAGGAGCAGCGCGCCAGCGATCGTGTAACCCGGGGCGATGGTGACGTTCCACAGGCCGATCTTTTCCTTGCCGGCAGCTGCTACGGCGGGGGCTGCGAAGCCGGTCCTCGAGAGGCCCTTGTCCGAGAAGTACTCGAAGCGAGCACCGAGGCTGAAGGCGTCCACGTGGACCAATGGCTGGACGCCGAAGCCGAGCCAAGTACCGGTCTTGTCTCCGTTGGCCCCGTACACATTCTTTTCGCTGCCGTAGTTGCCCTGGAAGTTGATGGTCAGCATCGGGCTCACGATAGCGGCGCCGGTCAAATCGAGAGAGAGCCGCGGATCCTTGTCGGTGGCGTTCTTCTCTACGCCGTAGGTGCCGGAGAAGGCGGCCCAAAACGGCGCCGTGGTGTACGCGGCGCGCCAGATCACCGTCTTCTGCGAGTTGTTGTCGCCGGTCGCGAAGTAGCCGTTGTTCGTGTCCCAACCGTTGACCACGCCCGCGCCGATGTCGAGCGGGCCCGCGGTGTAATGCAGCTTCGCGCCGACGTGCGTGATCGGCTCGGCCATGTAATACAAGAAGCCGCGGGTAACGGTCGGATTCAACCAACCGTCGATGACCTCGATGCCTTCGTAGGTTGCGAATTTACCGGCGGTGAACGTGAGCCCCATACCCGTCGCGACGGCATACGCTTCGCGCACGTCGAACAAGCGGCTCGTACCGACGGAATTGATGCCCGCGTTGGCGCCCGCGTCGAAGCGGATTTGCCCATACACGTGTTCGTTCAGTTGATGCTTCACGAACAGCGATGCTTGGTTCAGCAAAAAGCCGTTCACCGAGTCGTAGGCGCGTGTCGGCAGCGCCGGCTGAAAGGTATCGTTGCCGTCCATATCCACGCCGTTCTTGGTGCCTTCAGGCTGAAGCGGCTTGCTGAACACGTGGTGGTAAGTACCTTCGATGCCGCCACCGATCGTGGTCTGCGGATAAGTCGGAGCTGCCGGCGCGGCCTCGGCGGGTGCCGGGGGCGGGGGCGGGGCTTCCGCTGCTGCTGCCCCGGGTGCGTGGTCGGCGGGCGGCGCGGGTTCAGCGGCCGGCGCGGCGGGCGGTTGTTGGGCGGGCGCAGGCGCGGCTGCGGGCGCAGGTGCCGGCGCGGGCGCTGGGGCGTCTTGGGCGAACGCGGCAGCGGGGAGCAAACACACGCCTGCAACTAGCGACAATACGGAAAAGCCACTCTTACGCATCACGAAATCTCCGGGGTTCAAAGCAGCGGGGGCAGCCCGCAGAAGGTCACTACGACCGCTGTCGGACATGTAGGCGCGAGACTGCCGTCCTAACTTTTCGTCTATGTTTCGTGCTGATTTCGCCGCTCGTGAACGCACGCATTCGCCACAATGAGCGGCAAAATATGCTGGATTTATCACTGCGCCCCCGAGACGCGCAGATCACAACGGAAACAATTGGGCCGGCTCGCCTCTGTTCCGCGACGTTTCTGGACCTCCCTCAATGAGGTCTAGGTGCCCAAATCCGCGCGTGTGCGAGCGCGTCTACGACGACAGATTGCCGCCCGAAACACGCCCCTCGATCATCATCCGCAGCTCGTCCGTGTCGTTGGAACGCCCCAACGCTTCCTCGAGCGTGATCAAGCGCCGCGCGTACAGCGAGTAGAGCGACTGGTTCAACGTCTGCATGCCGTGCTTGGCTTGGCCAACCTGCATCTGCGTATAGACTTGGTGCACCTTGTCCTCGCGGATCAGGTTTCGAATCGCCGCGTTCGGGATCAGCACCTCTAATGCCAGCACTCGGCCCGGTGCTCCGGCGCGCGGTAAGAGCAATTGGCTGATCACGCCTTCGAGCACGAACGACAATTGCGCGCGCACCTGCGACTGCTGATGTGGCGGGAACACGTCGATGATGCGATTGATGCTCTGAATCGCCGAGTTGGTATGCAATGTGGCGAACACCAAGTGCCCGGTCTCGGCGATCGTCAGCGCGGCTTCGATCGTCTCCAGATCGCGCATTTCGCCGACGAGCACGACGTCCGGATCTTGCCGCAAAACGTATTTGAGCGCGTATTTGAAGCTGGAAGTGTCGCTGCCGACCTCACGTTGATTGACGATCGATTTCTTGTGCGGGTGCAGGTACTCGATCGGGTCCTCGACCGTCATGATGTGCTGACGAGTCTCGCTGTTGATCTTGTCGATGATCGACGCGAGCGTCGTGCTCTTGCCGGAGCCAGTTGGACCAGTCACGAGCACGAGCCCGCGCGGTTTGTTGGCGAGCTCGGCGATCGCGGGCGGCAGGCCCAGCTCGTCGAAGGTCAAGATCTTGAACGGGATCGAGCGGAAGGCACCGGACACCGCGCCGCGCTGCATGAAGATGTTCGCGCGAAAGCGAGACAGGTTCTTCACGCCGAACGACAAGTCCAGCTCCTTGTTCTTTTCGAACTGGATCTTCTGCTCTTCGGTCAACACCGAGTAGCAGAGCTGTTTGGTCTCGATCGGCGACAGCGGAGCCAGCTTGAGTGGCACGATCGCGCCGTCGATGCGCAGCAGCGGTGGTGAACCCGTCGTGATGTGCATGTCGCTCGCGCCCTTTTCGATCATGGCGCGCAGCAGCTGGTGCAGATTGACCTTGAGGCCTTCGTCCGGGTTCATCTTGTTCGCTTTCGTTCAGACCAATGCTGACCTTCAAAAGGACGACTAATCGGCCATCGTGACGCGCAAGATCTCTTCTGGCGTGGTGATGCCCTCGAGCACTTTCTTGATCCCGCTCGCGCGCAGCGTGGCCATACCGAGCTTGATCGCCGCGGCCTTCAGCTCCGCGCCGGAGGCACCCTGGAGCACGCGCTCCTTGAGATCATCGGAGAAGCGCATCACTTCGTACAGCGCCACGCGGCCCTTGTAGCCGGTGTTGTTGCAGGTGGCGCAGCCGACGCCTTTCATGATGTTGCTCTTGAGCGCGAGCTGCTGTTCGCTCACGCCGAGGTCGAGCAGCACCTTCGGGTCGGTGTCTACTGGCTTCTTGCAGTCGGCGCAGATCTTGCGCGCCAAGCGTTGCGCGAGCACCAAGTTCACGCTGGCGGTGATCAAGAACGGTTCTACGCCCATGTTGAGCAAGCGCGAGATGGTGGCCGGCGCGTCATTGGTGTGCAGCGTGGACAGCACCAAGTGACCCGTGAGCGCCGCCTTGACCGAGATTTCCGCGGTTTCGAAGTCACGGATCTCGCCGACCATGATGATGTCGGGGTCCTGTCGCAAGAACGAGCGCAGACCCATCGCGAAATTCAGCCCGATTTCGTCGTGCATCTGCACTTGGTTGATGCCGTGCAGGTTGTACTCGACTGGGTCTTCGGCAGTGCTGATGTTGACGTCGGGTTTGTTCAGATCGCTGAGCGCGGAGTAGAGCGTCGTGGTCTTGCCGGAGCCCGTGGGACCCGTGACGAGCACCATGCCCCACGGCTGAGTGATCGCCCATTTGAAGTCCGCCAGCGGCTGCGGATCGAACCCGAGCTTGGCCATGTCCAGCTGCAGGTTGCCCTTGTCGAGCAAACGCAGCACCACTTTCTCGCCCCACATCGTGGGTAGCACCGAGACGCGAAAGTCCATTTCGCGGCCCTTGCCCAGCTTGAGTTTGATGCGTCCGTCTTGCGGCAAACGGCGCTCGGCGATGTCGAGCTGGCTCATGATCTTCAGGCGGCTGACAATCGCTGCTTTGAGCTTGAGCGGCGGCGTCATTTCTTCTTGCAGCACGCCGTCTACGCGATAGCGCACGCGCAGCTTCTTTTCGTATGCTTCGACGTGAATGTCGCTCGCGCCTTTGCGAATCGCGTTGAGCAGGAGCACATTCACGAGGCGCACCACCGGCGCGTCCGCGCTCTGCCGCTCGAGTTCGAGCGCGTTGACCTCTTCTTCGTCGCCGCCGAAGTCGATGTCTTCGTCGCCGAGGTTGAAGTCGGCCATCACCTCCTCGTAGGAGGGTCCCGCGTTGTAGTAGCGCTCGATCGCGGCTTGAATCGCCGTCTCGCTGGCAACGACGGGCTCGACGTTGTAGCCGCTCAAGAACTTGATGTCGTCGATCGCGTTCAAGTTCGTGGGATCGCTCATCGCCACGATCAGCGAGGAGCCGGAGCGCGACACGGGGATGATGCGGTGCTTTTCACACACCTCCTTCGTGACCAGCTTCACGACCTCGGCGTCGATCTCGTATTCGTCGAGGTTGATCGCAGGCAGTCGATACTGCGAACTGAGAAAATTCGTGATCTCGCCGTCGGAGATGAAGCCGAGGCGGGCCAGTGTGTAGCCGAGGTTTTGGCCGGAGCGCTTTTGCTCGTCTTGCGCCTTACGCAGCTGCTGCAAGCTGATCAGCTTTTCACGAACGAGCAGTTCACCCAGACGATTCTGCGACATCGAAGCTTCTCTCTCAGGACGGGGATGGTGCTGCAGTTGAACCGGCGACTTTAGCATCGCCACCGGCGGCTTTACTGTCTCAGCAGACGGCCGGATTGGGCGTAGGAAAAGGTGGCGTGAAGGGAGCGCAGCAGCTCCCTGTCTCAACTAAGCGGGACCGGCCGACCGAAACGCTCGCTCAGGTCGCAGCCGAAATCAGGAAATCGTGACCAGGGCTGGGGCATGGCGGGGAACGCGCTTGACGCGCCCTTCGCCCGGTCGAAGATTAACCCCGCAAGATTGTCACATCGGAATATGCGACTATTTCCGGCCTTTGGGCCGACCGGTGTGCCCGATTCCAGAATGTTAGAAAGGCGCCCCCATGGCGAAGACCTA
>DASQCO010000038.1:0-99566 GCA_035634635.1 Polyangiaceae bacterium | reverse complement strand
CACCCTCGCCGGCCCACGTCGAGCCAGTGCTCCCGCAGTGGTGGCCGAAACAACCCACGAACCACGAAGGTGCCGCGCGAGCCGCGACACGCGCATTCCGACTTCACCGGTGGAGTCGCGCCGCGCATCCCCACGCCCGCCGGCCCCCTCAGGGCCAGAAACCTCGACAAGCGTCTTTGTGTAGAATCATCAGAGACGGCAAGACGCCAGAAGAAAGAAAGAGAGAAGAGAAAGGATTGGGGTTCGCCACGCACGGCCGATCACGTCATTGATTCGTTTGATCTCGTCGTGGAACGTTGGAACCCATACCGCGCTCACCGAGTGAGCCACGAACCTCGTCATTCGAAGCTCAGTGCCATTTCTGCGACCGAAGTAGGCGGGACAAAGGCGAACCCAATCACCTTCTCTCTCTTCTGGCGTCTTGGCGTCTTGGCGGTTCCCTCTCCTCTCACATCGTCCGCGACGCCGAAGGCTGCGCCGCCGTCGGACGCGGCGCGTGACCATCAAAAAAATTCAGGCGGACTCACTCGAGCGGCACTTCCAGCCCAATTCGCCGCATCAAGCGCAGCGCGTTCCCGGCCTGCACGGGCCCGGGGTGCGCTTTGTAGTCAAAGCTCATCTCGTTGTCCTTCACGCTTTCGCGGAAGTGAATCAGCGTGACGCGGCTCATTAGGGCGGGTTCGAGTTGGGCGAGGCCCATGTCGTGGGTGGAGACTGCGCCAAGGGCGCCGCGCTTCATCAATTCGCCGATCACCCAACGGGCGCCGATTTGGCGCTCGAGGGAGTTGGTACCGTGCAGGATTTCGTCGAGCAAGAAGAAGACGGGTTTGCTGCCGGCGGTGCCGTCGACGACGGCTTTGAGTTTGTTGAGTTCGGCGTAGAAGTGGCTGACGCCGCTGGCCAGCGAGTCGCTCATGCGAATGCTGGTGATCAGGGCGAATTCGGCGAGTTCGAGGCGCTTGGCGCACACGGGGCCGCCGGAGAAGGCGAGCACGTTGGCGAGGCCCATGGAGCGGAGCAGCGTGCTTTTGCCGGACATGTTGGAGCCGGTGACGAGCAGCGCGGTGCCCGCTTCGGGCAGTGAGACGTCGTTGGTCACGCGCACTTTTCCGTCGATCAGCGGATGACCGAGCGCCTCCGCCACGAAGCGGGGGTCCGCGCTGAACTCCGGGAACACGAAGCCGGGTTCGTCGTGTGCCAGACCGGCTAGTGACGACAAAGCTTCGGCTTCACCTACGACGTCGAGCCATTCACGCACGAAGCGGCCGGCGCTCTCCTGCCACGCTTCGAGCGCGAGCACGCAGTGCACGTCCCAGAGCAAGAACAGATTCACCACGGGGTAAATCATGCCGTTGTGCTTGAGCTCGAAGAAGCCGACCACGCGCTCGAAGCGGCGCATTTCCTCGGACGGCTTTTTGCCGCTCTGGGTGAGGCGCGCTTGAGCCGCGCGGATCAATGGCGCGTCGATGTCGAGCGTTTCGAGTTCACCGAGCAAGGTGCCGTAGCGGAGGAACGCTCCCTGCGTCTCCGAGACCGCGTGAAAGACGCGCGACGTGATGGCGTTGGCGAGCGAGAGCGTGAACAGTGACAGTGCCGCGGGGACGGTGAAAAACAGCCAGGAACGACCGAAGCTGGACCACAGCACCATCCCGCCGATGGTGAAGAAGGGCAGGATGCGCGCGCCCCACACCACGTGCAGCCAATGCTTGAGTTGCGGTTTCTCTTCAGCCCAGGCGAGCAGTGGCTCCGGGTTGGGCGGCTCCTTGCGCTTGCTGCCGAGCGGGTCGACGATGCCGAGCGCGAGCGCTTCGATGCGCTGGCGCAGATCGAGCAATGGGGAAAGTGCACGCACTGCGACTTGGCGTTCGCGCACCACACTGGGTGCGCTGGTGTGGCCCAGGAATCCGGCGAGCTTTTCTTGACCGACGCGCGTGTGCGCCACCGAGATACGTTGGAACAGCGAGTTCGGCCCGAACACGTCCAAGTCGCTCGTGTACGGATGCGCGCCGTCGACGAAGCGCGCGCCGTTTTCGGCCAGCTCATTGAAGCGTCCGGTCGTGCGCGCCAGCGCGTCCTTGTTCACGCGCGCAAAGCGGCGCGAAAGGTCTTCTTCCGCGATCACGCGGCTGTGCCAGACCACGAGCGTCAAAAACGCCAAAAGTCCGACCAAACTCAGCGGTCCGGCGAGCGTGCTGGTTTTGCCGAAGACCGACAAAAGCAGGCTGACGATGAACACCGCGAACGACAGCCCGCGCAGGTTCGAGACCGTGCGCGAGCGCGCGGCGTGGCGCTCGGCCTCCGCGTTGAAGCGCTGCTCGCGCGCGCGGTACTCGGCTTCTTGTCCGCTCACTTCGCAGCCTTGGCGAACTTGATCACGACCGTTGCGCCGACCATCGGCTCAGCCGGGACGCCCACGTAACGACGGTCGACCACTTCCGACACGCAGCGAGCGGCCTCTGCGCTCACGCCGCTGCGCTTGGCCACCGAGACGCCTTCGGCGCGGCCCTTCTGACGCAGCATGAAGCGCACATGGACTTCCCCGCTGGCATCTTTCAGTCCGCCGTTGTCGTTGACGCACTTCATGTACTTGTCACGCGCGGCACCCAACTTGCCGATGCCGAGCGTGCCGCTGTCCGCGGTGACTGGGCCGACCGTGATTTCCAACTTTTCGTTGCTGGGTGTCGGCGCTGGCGTGGGAGCACCCGCGTCGGGCTCGGTGGGCTCTTCGGGGGCGGGCGTCGTCGCGGCTGCCACGGTCGCCGACGTTGCTGGCGTTGCCGGAGGCGCGCTCGAGCTGGCTGCGGGCAATGCGCTCGAGCTGGGCACTGGGACTGCACCGGCGCGCAGCGCTTGCGCCTCGGCCTCGGTGATGCAGCGCACGATCAGCCCTTTGCCGTTGCCGATGCGCCCCCAGGGACATGCGGGATCGTAAGGATAGCGGCGCAGCAACGCGTCAGTCGTTTCACCACTCGCCAGGGCACCGAACGCGAGCAGCAGACTCGCACAGGACAGCATGATCAAAGCGCGTTTGAGGCGGGGCGTGGGCTTCATGGCGTGGGGCGCGGTTTACCACGTCTCCCGCGCGGGGTGGCTCGCCCCGTGCTGGCATTGCGAGCCGGGAATGTGGATGGTACGAAGCGGTGCAAAATGAGCGCCCTGAATGCCGCGTCGAGCCCGCATTCGCGCCGCCGCCGCGCGCGCGCCGTCGCGCTTGGGACCGGGGCGCTATTGGTCGCCGTCTTGGGCGTGGGCTGCGACGCGAATGGCCCGAAAGACTCGACGCCCAGCGGCGGAGCCGCGGGATTCGCGGCGGGGGGCGATTCTGCTAGCGGCGGCCTGCCCGCGGGCGGTAATGCAGGCGCCGGAGGCTCGATTAGCGCGATGTGGACGACTGATGCTGGCAAGTACTCGCTGAGCTTGGGCAGCACCTATCTAGAGCTCGACCCGGCAAATGGCGCGCGTATGACGGCGCTTCGCGTGGGCGGTAGCACCGGGCCCAACCTGCTCGCTGATTCGTCGGTGACTGGTCAAGAGGACAACTGGGGTTCCACGTTTTGGCCGAGCCCGCAGAACTGGGCGTGGCCACCGACTGACGCAGGCAGCATCAACGCGATCAATACGCTGCCCTACGCGGCCGCGCTGGACGGCAACACGCTCACCCTGACGGGCGAAGTGAACGCCACCGCGCCGACCGTGTCGGTGATCAAGAAGTTTTCCGCGGACGTCGCCAAGCTCGCCATCGTGATCGAGTACACGATGACCAACGGCGGTACGAATTCCGTCACCGTCGCGCCTTGGGAGATCACGCGCGTTGCCAGCGGCGGCATTACCTTCTACGCGGAGGCCAGCGACCCCGTCGTCCACGATCCGAACATGGTCCTCCCGCCGACTACATCCACGGATGGCGTGCGCTGGTACCAACACGACCCGTCCGTCACCGATCCGACAAAGTTTTTCGCCGACGGAAAGGGCTGGATCGCCCACGCTTCGGGCGATCAGCTGCTGATCAAGAGCTTTGCCGACCTCGCCCCCACAGACAGCCCTACAGGCGAAGCGGAAATCGAGATCTTTGCCGCCCCCAAGTACGTGGAGGTCGAAAATCAAGGCGCCGTGAAAACGCTCGCGCCCGGTGAGTCGCTGCATTGGACCGTTCGCTGGTATGCGCGTAAGCTTGCGACGCCCGCTGTCGTCGGCAGCGCGGATCTCGTCGCTTACGTTCAGAACCAAATCAAGTAGAGAGTGTCAGCGCCTGCTCCTGCATCGGCCTCCGCCGAAGCCGTGCTCACGTTTTTGGAAAGTGTGGGCCGTCGCTCGGAGGCGGAGTTCTATCTACGCCTGTTCCTCAAGTTGCCGCCCGAGAGCTTCGGCATCATCGCGCTCGGCGCGACGGTCATTCGCTACTCGCTCGGTTCATTGGTCGAGCAGCTCAAGTTCTTGGCCGACCTTGGCTTGCATGCGCCGGTCGTGCTCGGGCTGTACGACCCCGAGCAGGGGCCCAGCAGTTCCGAGCGACTGATCAAGCGTTTGCAACTGCAGGGGATGGAGGCGTACCCGCACGAAATGGGTGAGGAGGGTCTAGCCGACAAGCTGACCGCCGAGCTCCGCGCCGATCGTCTGCCTGTCGTGCATTTCAAAGCTGTCGAAGGGCGGACCATCGACGATCGCCTGAATCAGCTGGGTGAGCTTGCGCAAGAGTTGGACACGCGCAAATTCGTGCTGCTTCGGCGACGCGGTGGGTTCAAGCCGCTGACCCACGCCCGGCTCGAGCTCGCGCCCGGTTACTTCTTGCCGATGGACGGGGACCGGATCTCGATCATCAACCTACGCACGGACCGCGCGGGCATCGTCGCCAGCAAGACCTTGGAGAAGCGCGACTACGAGCTGCTCGCCGCTGCCGAGCGATTGATCGACCTATCGCAGCCCACGCCGATCTTGGCTAGCATCACCTCGCCGATCAATTTGCTCAAAGAGCTGTTTACGGTCAAAGGCGCAGGCACGCTGATCAAGCTCGGCAGCGCCGTCTCGCGCCATCGCTCCTACGTGAACCTCGATACCGAACGGCTGAGGAAATTGTTGGAGGCGAGCTTCGGTCGCGCGCTGGGCGAGGATTTCTTCGAGCGCACCCCGCTCGCGGTGTACGTGGAAAAAGAGTACCGCGGCGCCGCGGTGGTCGCGCACGGCAACCCAGTTCCCTACTTGAGCAAGTTTGCGGTCGAGCCCGAAGCCCAAGGTGAAGGCATGGGTCGCGACTTGTGGCAGGCCATTTCGCGCGATTATCCCGCGCTGTATTGGCGTGGTCGCGCCGGGAACCCCATTGCGTCCTGGTACGCGTCGGTGTGCGACGGCATGATGCGCCTCCCCGAGTGGAACGTTTATTGGCGCGGCATCGAAACCTCGAAGATTCCCGAGGTGATCGAGGCCGCCCGTGCCCACCCAGCGGATTTTGCTCCACCCGTGCTAGAGGCGACGCGCTGAAGCACTCACTCATCGCGGAGGTGATCGGTGTTCTTCCTGTTCTTGATGATCGTCGCTGCCCTGGGCATCGGGGTCTACCTGGTGTTCATCTTCAAGCTCGTGCCCGGTGCGGCCGAAGAGCGCTTGGGCGTGCTGGAGCCGTTGCCGAAAGACATCAACCAATGGCATGTGGATGAAGATTCGGCGCTCGGCAAAGCCGCGCTCGAACGCCATCGCAAGCGTGAAGAGCGGCTGTTCTTCGAAGAAGGCAAGGGCTTGTTCGCACAAGGACGCTTGGTGCGTCAGGTGCGGTATCGGAACTTGAGCACGAACGCCATCGAAGAGGTCGAGCCGGATGAGCTGGTGAAGCGTCGGCGCATCCGGGTTTGAGGTTCATTCGCTCCAAGCATGCGGCTGAAACGCATTCTCGAGGGGCGGGTTCGTCAGGTTGGCCGTGTAGTTGGTCATCGTCGATGCGGCGATGACGGTGATCGCTTCGAGCAGCTGCTCCCGTCGATAGCCGGCGTCGTGAAAAGCGCTCACTGTTTGCTCGTCCAAGTGCCCACGCAGTTCGATCAGCGTGCGCGCTAGGGTGGACAATGCGGCAAGCTTTGGCTCTTCTGGCAGACGCTGGTCGCGGATTGCTTGCACGGTTGCCGGGGCTACGCCGGCCTGCAGAGCCAGCAGCGAGTGAAACGCGACTGGCCAAGCGCTGCGATTGGTTCGCGCATTGGTGAGCAACAGGGTTTGGATTTCGGCTTCGGTGAAGGTTCCGGCGTGTACCTGCTTGAAAACGCCGGCGAGCGCGCTGAGCAGCACCGGTGACTCTGCCATGGTGCCAGCGATGTTGGGGATGAAGCCGAAGGCTTGCTTCAGTTCATCGAGCGGGCGCTTGGACTCCGCGGGCGCGGATGCGAGATCGTGAATCGGGTAGACGGTCATGATTTTCTCCTCGAGACGCGAACAGCTCGCGCCTCGGAGGATCATTTGGCGTCCGTCGATCCATTTCGGAACCGCGGGCAGCGTCATCGACCTTTGAAGTAAAGCCGCACAATCGGGATGGTCGCGGAGCAGTCAGCGCCGTGCTGCCCGTCGCCCCGGACGGTGCCGCGCTTTCTCGCTCGTTCGAACGCCATTCGAGGCTTCTCGCAAGAAATCGATCAGTACGCGGAGCTTGCGCGACATGCGGCGACGGCTCGGGTAGTACAGACTCAAGCGAGGCATTTCGGGGCTGTATGCCGCGAGCAGGCGGACGAGTCGCCCAGTGGCGAGATGCTCCGCAACGTAGCCACTCGTCAAATACGCGACGCCGAGCCCAGCGAGCGCTGCTTCGACCATGGCCGCGTCGTCATTCAACACCAGAGAACCGGAAACGGCGATTTCCGAGCGATTTTTGCCTCTTTCGAAGAGCCAGCTCTGGATACGTCCGCTGCTCGGGTAACGAAAACGAATGCAGTCGTGCGTGAGCAAATCCCGAGGCTGTTGAGGCACTCCCCGTCGCTTCAAGTAGTCCGGCGCGGCCACCACGTACGAAGAGAGCGGCGGTCCGACGGGAACACCGACCATGTCGCGCTCGACCATGTCAGCATAGCGAATACCCGCATCGAAACCCAAACGCACGATGTCGACCAGGCTGCTGTCGACGGAGATCTCGAGCTCGACGTCAGGGTAGGCCAAATGGAAGGCGGGCAAGACCGGGCGAAGCGCAAAGAGGAAGGCCGCGCGTGCAACGTTCAGTCGCAAGAGCCCGGCCGGGCGCGCGCCTTCATCTGACAGTTCTTCCGCCGCCAGCGAAAGCTCATCCACCGCAGGAGCCACTCTCGATAAGTACCGTTCGCCCGCCTCGGTGAGATTCACGCTGCGTGTGGTGCGCGCGAACAGGGGTGTGCCCAGGCGAGCTTCCAGCTTCTGAATGGTTTGACTCACCGCGGACGGTGACATGCCGAGCTTTACGGCTGCCGTGGAGAAACCGCGCAGCTGCGCGACGGCCACGAACGTGGCCAGGCCATCCAAGTGCTCCTGATTCAGGGGCATTCGTGAGCTTCTGGTTTCTGGATTATTCATGATTACTTCAAAGAGTAACAATCATTGAGTCGATTATCAAAACAACGAGCGGCGCCCAGAATGGCTCATCTCGCGTGGAAACGAAAATCCCGCGCCCCACAAGGAAGCTCAATGCATCGACTATCTGTATCGACCCGGCTCGGATCCCAATTGGCATTGGTTGTCACGCTCGCTGCGCTCGCTCAGGCCTGCACCCCCGCGAAGGCGGCCGAGCCAGCGCCGCCCGTGAGCGTCGTCTTGGTGCACGGCGCCCTCACGGACGCTTCGGTGTGGAATACCGTGACGAAGACACTGCAAGGCGAGGGCTACACCGTGCTCGCGCCAGCAATGCCGCTTCGCGGCCTAGCCAGCGATGCGGCATACTTGGCCAGCTATTTGGAGTCGGTGCCATCGCCGGTTGTCCTGGTGGCTCATTCCTGGGCAGGGCAAGTGGTGACTCAAGCTGCGACCAACAGCAGCAAGGTCAAATCACTCGTTTACGTCGCCGCATTCCAGCCGGATGACGGTGAAACCGCCGGCGCACTCAATGGCCAGTTTCCCGGCAGCAAACTCGGCCCGGATACCACGCAGGTGGTTCCCTACCCCGGTGGCAATGACTTGTACCTGAAACCGGACAAATTTCGCGAGGTGTACGCGGGCGACGTCCCGGCAGAAACCGCAGCTGTCATGGCCGCTCAGCAGCGGCCCATCGATCCCGCGGCCCTGGCTGAACCGCTGCAGGGACATGCCGCGTGGCACACCATCGATTCATGGGCTTTGGTGTCGACTCGAGATTTCTCCATTCCCACCGCGGCGCTCCGTTTCATGGCGCAACGCGCGCACTCTCGGACGGAAGAGATCGATTCGTCGCACGCGATTCCGGTGGCGCATCCCGAAGCGGTGGTGAAAATCATCGAAGAGGCGGCGCGCGCGACCGTGAAGTAGTCGCGGCACTCGCGCGAAGCTCGCGAGCGCGCTCCGACTGCATTGACCCGAATGCGAGCCCTGACTACCCTGACTGGACTGCAATGAGATTTGGGTGGTGGGTTGCTTTCGGGTCGCTGCTGGCGTGTGTTCACGTTGCGTGCTCACATCGCAGCTCTCAGAAGGTCGGAGCGCCGCTGGCTGCGCCCTCCAGCAATGCGGCTACGGCGGCCACCGCGTTGCCAGCCGGCTCCGCGCAGGTAACGCCCAGCGCAGACCCAGCAGTGCGTGAACGTCGTAAGAAAGATCTGAGGCGCGCCGTAAACGAGAACGTGGGCCACGCCCATTTCACGCGCGGAATGAACACACATACCGTCGCCGCTTTGCAAAAGGCATGTACGTCCGCAGACATTCAGGTGCTCGGTGAACTCGTGCTGGATGACGACCGAGTCGTCGCAAGGACCGCTGCAGAAGTGCTCTCACTGCTCGGTGATGACGGGTACACCGAACTGGAGCGAATTGCTCGGTTGCCTGGTGAAGTGGCTAGCCAGCGGCACGAGATGATCCTGGAGCTCTTGCAGCCATCATTGCTTCCAGCTGGAACCCCCGCGCCCGGTTCGGATCCGTTCGAGCAACCGCCGCGCCCCAGCTCGCCGAATTGCGGCCCGGAGGAGCGACGAGTTTTCGTGGATCCGCCCAATTCAGTGCAGGACGTTGCGCGCTTCCTGCGCTACCGAGGCCGCGCCGTCTCTACCGCGGTCGAGCTCGATGACTATCGTGATGCGGCCGGCTTCGTGGATTGGCAAAAGGTGACTGCCAACGTCAAGCAGTCGAAGCTCGGTGAACGCACGGTGTTCTCGCTGAATTTCAACCCAAAGGGTTGTTCCGGCTACCAAATCAGGATGACCGACGACGGCTATACGTCGCTCTATGGTTGCTGCGGAAAGTAGCCCATGCGTCCGTCTCGACGACGATACGAGTGGCGCGCGTTCGGCACGGTGTGAATTGGGTACCACGCACGAATCGAGACACCTCGGCAGGTTTTGTGGCAGAAGCTCGCCGGGGAAGGTTGGCGCGGTGCTTGCTGTAGCTAGAGCGCTGGCATCGTGAGTGTTTGGACCTGGGGATCGGACGCAAACTCGCGCTCGGTCTGTCGTGGGTGGAGGAGTACTCGATGATGATTCGATTTTGCTTAGGGGCTGCGGTTTTGACGGGTTGCGTGACATTGGCGGGCGTCTCGCACGCAGACGAGGAAGGCCACCCGATGCAAGAAACCGGCACTGGCTCGTTTCCGCCTGCCCCGGGTCGTGCGACCGAGGAGCCTGCGAGTGGAGGGCACGCAACCGGGCTGATGGTTCAAGCGCGTGTGCAGAGCCAGAGCAGCTTGCTGTCGCTTGCGGGTGCTGGAACAGGCTTTCTGGTCGGCTATCAAGGCCCCTCCTACTCACTCGGATTGGGCCTCGGACTGGCTCGCATCGGCGTGAACTCGGGGGGTGAATCGGGAGCACTGACGCTGTTCCAAGTCGCTCCGACCGCAATCATCGACGTCTGGCATTCCAAGGACAATCGCGCGCGGGCCAATCTGATCGCGTCGGCAGGTTTCGCGCGGGCGTCGCTGGACGCGACCGTGAAGTCCACCGAGTGCACGGGTGACATCAACGGCAACGAAACCTGTAAGGACACGCTCAGCGATCGCACGGCGAGCGCGACACTCATCCCGGTGACGCTCGGCTTTGGTGGTGACTACTTCGTGAGCCGGAACTTCGCGTTGGGCGCCGAGTTCGGCCTGCAAGCGCTCTTCCTCGCCAGCGCAAAGACGAGCTCGGGAGACACCTCCAAGAGCGTGGACGCGGGTGGGAACGGGCAATTCGCGTACGGCGCGCTGCGAGCGACGTTCGTGATGGGGGACTGAGAGTCGACGCGCGAGTTCGAAGGCGCCTCGGCGTTTCTCGTTACCGCGTGAGAGCAGCGAGCTCTAACCGCGGAGGGTGGTGGTTTTCGCCAAGCTGCCACCCTCGAGGCCACCCCCGAGGGTAGAGGCGTAGAAAAATGACTAAACCGCGCCCTCTTGACGTTTCGAGTGTAGCCCGGCAATGGTCAGGGCATTGTGCCTATTCCTCAGTTGTTGACCGAGAAGCAACGCGCACCGAACTACACGTGGGTGTTGAGGGGCCTGGTCCTTGGCTCTCTCGGTTTGCTTGGCTGTTCTACGAGCAAATGTTTCGTCCAGGACGCTCTGCCGCTGAAAGATGATCGCGCCGCGCTCGAGCCGGTTTCAGCGCATTTCACGGTGTACTTACCGATGACGATGCGGTTTCCGAAGAGCTGCTCACAGCGGCTCGTTTTGACGAGTTCGCTCGAGGAACGCGCGGGAGTCTTCAGGCTGATTCAGTCGCTCTCGTTCGGGAACGGTGATCGCCGATTGGCTGTAATCACGGTTCCCGCTTCGTCGCTAAAGAAGGCGGAATATGCGCTTGTTTCCGCGCAAAACGCCCAGTTCGACTTGCTACCACGCTTCAATGACCTGGCAGTTCGCGATGGCAATTCCTTTGCCGCGTTGCGCGTCACCGGGATCGACGCAGTCGAGGAGGTCACCCGCGATACCTGCAATTCGTGGCGCCATCACTCGACGACTTGCGAGACCGGGCATGAATTGATCCGTCACGTCAGCGCGATCGAGATTGCTTTACCGCCGGACAAAGTTGTCGAGCTCAGCGACCACTTGGCGTTGGCAGTGCCCAAACCACCGCCCGACCCCGCGCTCAATCGCTTCGGTTGGAGCGCGTTGCTCAGCCTGGTCGATCATCGAGAGGATCCGCTCCAGCAAGAGCTGAGGATCGACGATGCCGCGCTTGCCGCGGACGCGCGTTACCAGTGGGCGTTCGATCGGACTGAGCAGAAGTCAAAGTCCGACATGACGAAGGCGGGCGCGCCGAAGCCAGCGGGTCATTCAACCAGAACGGTTGCTGTTCCGCCAAGCCTCGTAGCTCCGGAATTCGTTCAGCCCTTCGACTCGGTCAGCAAATCGGCTGGAACATTGAAGTAGACGATGATGATCACTCTCCGAACTCTGGTGCAGACCACAGCGGCGTTTTGCTGCCTGATCTTGTGCTGGGCGCGAGCGGCTCAGGCGGAGCCTGAAATTACGGCAAACGGAGTCCGTTGTGACAACGCGAGTGCCGGCGCGAACACCTTTTCTTTTACCGAACTGAGCCCGTCCATCCTCAGCGCGAATACGACGCGCTTGGAGAAGGTTCGGCGAATGAACGCGTTCGCCGCACAAGTTTCGGCTATTTGTGCAAAGCAAGGCCTACCCGGCTGTGCCGGAGTCAAGGCGTGGCAAGTCCGCCGAGCCCAACCTTGGCCCAGCGAGCCCGACGTCGACTATTTGCGAAAGCGCGCGGCGCTCCTCGATGGCGACGACGACATGCTTGCCGAATCGACCAGGGTGCTGGCTCACTGGGAATGTCAAAACCAGCGCAGCCCATCTCCCGAATGTGAGGCGCTGGTGGCAGCCGAGGAAGCCGCGGCGCCGGACGTCAAAACGCGCATCGCCGACATGTTCGAGTGCGCCCCGGACGCGCAGCAACGAGGCGCGCAAGCAAATGATTCGAGCAAGTCGAGAGCGAGCGTCTTCTATTCGTCGTACGCATTTTGGTCGAGGGCTGACGCTCGCTCGGTTTGCGTCAGGCGTAAGGAGCCCGATGAACGAGCCAAGGCCGCCGCTGCCAGCTTCTCGAACGCCAGCAACGCCGATGGGCTGCGCGCCGCCGCCGTCGCCGCCCGGGCAGCGCTGCTCAAAGCCGACCAGGCATACGTCAAGGTCTCACAACTGAAGGCTGCGACACCCCCCAACCCCGTCGCCATCGATGCTGCACAAAAGACGCTGAACTTGCTGAGTAGCGACGCCAAAAAGAAGGCCGACACGGTCAGCGCACTGCAGCAGGCGCTGCTCACGCAGTTCATGGTGCAGGGCGCTACCGCGTACGAGGCGGAAAAGCTTCATCGCATACCGCCGGAGAGCGAACGTTATGCGTGGCTGCCGGCCAACTCCAGTATTGGTCGCGCCGCGGCCGACGCACTTTCGAGTCAGCCCCTCGCTGGGCGAGCATCGCCGCCCAGAATCCAGAGCGAGGAAGCCGCGCTCCTTCGCAATCAGGTCGCTTGTCAAAATGCGACCATTTACGTGAGCCCCACTCGCGAGCTCGTGCGTCATGCATTGGACAATACCGTCGGGAACCGGATCACGGTTTGCGTTGACACGGCCGGGTTTGCGACAGACCAGCCGATCCAGCTGAAAGTGACGACGCCTGCGGCGCAGCGCGTGTATGGGCTGTGGCCGGGGGAGCCAACACTCGTTCCGCTCGAGACGTCGTTCGATGAAGCGCAGGTCGCACACTTAACGATCAGCGGTTACCCGCGCCGAGAGGTCCTGCGCGCGATTGCGCGAAACGTCGGCGGGCCTTTGAATGGCCAAAATGGGCAGGATGCTTTCGATCTCCTGGCGCTGGCTGGTCGGGGTGCCGACTCTGGCGATTCCAGTTCGACGATCGCGTCGCTCAGCAAACTGCTGAGCCAGATGACGAAGGACGCCAAACTCGCGAAGTCGTTACTCGATCTTTCGAACGAGGTGGCGAAAGACGCGCGGGCAACGCTGCCCAGCAAGATCGACGAAGCCTTCGACAACCTCAATGGCGTGGTGAGGAATCACCCGGCGTACGCTGACCCCCGCGCAAAGAAGATGCTCGATGCGTTGCTACCGGCGCTTCCGGAGCCAGACAACGGGAAGCCTCGAAAAGCGTCAGCTCTGGCCAGGTCTCAGAACGAATTGCTGAACATCGCGAACGCCGTCACCGGTTTCAGCGCGAGCCTCGCAGCGAAGGTTGCCGACTTGAAAGCTGCGTCTCAATCCAGCGCAGACGGCCAAGAACAGCTCGGCAAATCTGCTCGCATCATGTGTGCGCTCGCTACGGAGGTGCTCCCGCTGGTGGTCGAGGACGTGCTCGTCCGCGGCTGTGCTCGCGAAGGTTGCACGGGACACGCGAGCGAGCCGTATGTCCTTCAGTACGATTTCAGCGGCGGATTTCAGCGCACGAGCGTGCCGCGCCCGATCAAGGACGGCGACAAGATTTTCGTCGCGGTGCAGGGAGTGAAGCCCGGCTGGTCCATCGGCGCGGCGATCGACAATCGCTCTGTCGTTCAGCGCAACATTGCCTTGGTGGGGTTGTCGCAGACGGACACTTCACAGTTCAACTTTGCCAGTAGATCGAGCCAGAGCGTGAGCGGGTTCAACTCACTCAGACCGCTCGATTTGGACGTCCAAGCCCCGAGCACCCAAATCATCGCCCTGGGCGAGCTGAGCGGGAGCGCCCGCTATACGTTCCAGGTCTGCGCTTCGAATTCTCCGACGGATGACTGCACAGCGGCAGTCGCGAGTGGGGCGGTGACTGTGCCCGGTAGCTCTGTCCCGCTCGCTCATCGCACGATCGCTACTAACACCTTGGTCGTGCACTCGTACCGTCATTTGGGCGTGCGTGCCGGCTTCGGTATGTCCCAGGCCTTCAGCACGGAGTCTTACAAAGAACTCGTTCCCGTGTCAGGGGGCATGGGCAGCGGAGTGCAGCGAGCGGGCAACGTGACCGAATTCGGCGTGCCGCTGTTGCTCACTTACTATTGCGGAAAGGGGCGCGATGCGATCGACATGCCGAAGGGCGTGCAGTTCGGCGGCGCTGGCGGCTTGGATCTGCTGCACCCATTCTCCAATCCGCGAGTCTACCTGGGCGGAGTCGTGGACTTTTGGGGGCTCGGGCTTACGGTTGCGGCCTCTTACGGCTCCGTAGCGTCCGTAGGCAATGACGTTGATACGGTTGTAACTCCAGAACAGGTTCAAAAGAAGACGGTTTGGCTGCCCGGTATTTTCATCGGGCTCACCACCGATCTCGACATCTTCCAAGCTGCATTTTCCAAATATTTCGTGGGCACGCCCTTTCCCACCATCAACCCGACGTCAGACGGGAAGTAGAGATGATTCCGACACGACACTTGCCCTTGTCCGCGCTGCTGCTGGTCGCGATCAGTGGTGGCGTTGGTTCGTGCACATCGAAAGCCGACTTCTCCGTCGCGATCTGCGGATATCTTGATGCAGACGGTGTATTCGTACGCCCGCAGCCACCTGCTGACACCTGTGCTTCGATCCCATCCGTCGCGGTTCCCAATGATGATGGCACGCTGACCGTGGATTCAACCAACGTGCAGTTGAGGGCAGTCGTCAAAGCGCGCAAAGGCACCTGGCGCGCGACTGCCAGTGCTAGCGGCGCGCTGTCTACCGGTGGGGAGGGTGTCTCGCGCGCGTTCGAATCGGACGGTTCTTCCGAAACGAACGTCTACTTTCCGGTCTCCGTGGTTCAGCCTGGAGGGCCAGCCACCGTGACGGTCGCGGTCGGAGACAACGTGGAAGAGTTTTCGTTCAATGTCGCACCCACCTCGAAGCAGTCATCTAGCGTCTGCATTGCGGATCTATCGAGTGGTGGCAGCGATACCACTGCGCCTGGGTGCGGTGATCCGCTGACGACCTTTCGAGATGACTGCGGACTCAGCGCGGACGGCAATGTTCGAACGATCTGCGTCCCTCAGCCTGCTCAGCCGTATTTCCAGGGTGAACGAGTATTTCTGCTCGCTAAGACCAATGACTCACTGGATGACGGGAGCACGCGCACAGGCACGCTGACCAGCACTGGCTCATTGAGCCTGCTTGTGGACGGCAAAGCGGTGAACGCCACCGCGATTCAATTGACGAACGGTCAGAGCTCGGCACTCGTACCGGCACAGTTCATTTCGCCAGGCTCGAGCACGGTAACCCTGCAATTCGGACACGGTCCGGCCGTCGGTCGAGCCTACGAAAGTGGTTCTCCTTTCGTCGTCGCCCGCCGCGTCGAATTCATCGGCAAGACGGGCGGCCAGTCGCGCAATATCGTCACTGTCTGCACGAGCATGCTTCAGGGCAACCTCACCGCGTCGATCCCGAGCGACGCGGGAACCATTACAACGCCGACGGCCGCCATTGCTTCGGCCGACCCAGAGATCTGTCCCGCTCAACTCTCGCTTGCTGGACAAGCGAGCTTCGTGTGGACCGGTTCAACGTCAAAAGTCGCTTGGCAGTTTTCACTGGGTGACGGCGGTCTCATCACGCAGGCCGTGCAAATGATCAACGGTTCTTCAACGTCGACTCCGTCTTGTCTCGAGCTTTCCGGAGAACCCGAGGTCCTCGCTTGGGCGGAGTTGCCGGCGCCGGTTGAGCCGCCGGTCGACGGTGGTACCAGTGACGCGGCCACGGCACCGGGTCATTTGACGGTCAACGCTCGGGTAGCGCTGGTCGACTGCAGTATCCCGAACGCGCTCAAAATCTTCGAGGGAACCGTCGCAGTGCAAGGAACGGGAGGGCTCGTGCCAACCGCGTCGAGCGCGACTGCGGATTCCGCGGGGCGCGTCGTCTTCGAACTAACTGGCCCGGCACTGCTCGACACGGCAACCGCGTTGCTGACCACGCCGAATGGCGGATCACTGCCGGTGCCAGTCAACAAGCCAAGCAACTGAGCGGCGCTCACCTCCGCTTATACCCGCGCCAATTCGGCAAGCCTGCGATAAAGGCCGGCCACACCTTTTGCAGGCCTGCCTGCATCTCGCCGTTCAGGTTGTGGCCGGACTTCGGGTCGCCGCCGATCAGTGCTTCGATTCCGGCCGCGCTGAGGTTGGGCTCGATCGCGCGCATGCTCGCGAAACACGCGGGCGTGCCGCACGCGAGCAGCACGCTTTCGACACCGCGCGTCTTCAAATTGGCGAGGAATGCGCGATCGCGAAGCAGATCGTAACCGCCTTCGGCCAGCGCGATGAATGGGAATGCTTGAGCGGGATCGAGCAACGCGGGGCCGGCCAAGGTCGCGCCTTGGCTGAAGCCGACGTAGAGCGTCGGACCTTCGGCGATGTATTCGCCGAAGCGGGCGCGCGCCGCGGAGAGCGCGCTGGCTACGCGACGACGAATCGTCTCGCCGCTGTCCCACCCAAAACGCGAGGCGTCCATTTTCATGCCTTGCGGGCAGACTACGAACGCATACTCGCCCGCCACCATGCGCCAACCGCCGCACGCCCACTCAGGACGATCGCCGGCGCCGTGCACCGCCACGATCAGCGGGCGTGGCTCGCGAGCGCCAATGGGCGGGCACACGTAGCCCTCGTGCCCATCGTCGAACTCGAGGTGCTCGATCCAGGCCACGTTGGACAAGGGTGGAAGGCCCGCACGAACCTGCGCGGACGCGGTTGGCGACGCAGACGCTGAAGGCGACGCGGACACCGAAGCCACCGCGGATGCCTGCGCGCTCAGCGCTGGGACAGCCTCGGAGTTGGCTGTCTTGCGACAACTCGTGACCGCCAACACCGCGGCCAAAAGTGCGACTGCGCGCACGCTCAATGCTCCGTCGCAGGCGGCTCTGTGGGAGCCGCCTCGCGGCGGCGCTTGCGCTTCTTTGGGGCGATATCCGGGGCAGGGTAGTCGTAGCTCGTGACCTTCGTAGAAGGTGCGGCATTGGCCGGCTTCCAGCGAAACGCGAGCGCCTGCATCGGACGCCCGAGCGCGTACAGCACGCTCGTTTCGTAACTCGCCAGCGGTGGTGTGGCGGTGCCCGCGCGTTGCACGAACGCGGGGTGATGCGAGCCACGGTCGAGTTCGACGACGCGCGTGCAGCCCACACGCAGCAACGCCGCGGCCAAGGTATCGCTGGTATCGTGCAGCGCCGAGGCGACGATCAGTCGTTCACTGGGCGTGATGCACAGTGCAGCGCGACGTCGCATGTCCCCGCGTTCGCGTGCGCGCGGCTCGAGCTTGCCGTTTTCCACCAACAGCGGCAGCTGTACGGCTTCTTCGTCGGCGCTCAGGGTGGGCGTGACGCCGGGCGCCTCGATGCGCGCGGTCGCGGTCTTCGACAGCACGAGCGTCGCGTAACCGGTGCGCAGCGGTAGCGTCGCGTCGGACCCAAATGCGAAACCGTAGCGCGTCGATTCCGTCGTGTGACCGAGGCCGATGGCCGCCATCACGCGGTGCTCGGTCGCGTCATCGAGGGTGTTTTTCAGGCCTGAAGCGTGTGCAGAGACCGGCTCGCGCGAGCCGGCCCGAAATTGGAATTCGACGTGACCGGGCTGAAAGCTCAGCAGATCGACCTGCACGCTGCCCAAGGTCAGCTGGCTCGCATACACGCCGGGCAAGAAGCTCGGCGGCGCTTGCGTGCCGCCGTCGACGGTCCATTGCAGTTCGGACGCGTCGTGCGGTGTCGCGTCGCGCACCGTCACGTAGAAAAAGTCTTTCGCGGACCAGCGCACGAATTTCTCGGGCGGAATGGTCATGCGGTCGTCAGCGAGCTTGAGGTGGTACTCGGCCTTCTTCGGATTGATGACGTCGGTGTACACGAAGCCTGCATGCGCTGGGTTCATGTCCAAGTGCATTGCGTACGAGCAACCTGCTTGGCGCAGCGCCTTGCCCAAGGTCGGGCCGTCAATCTCTTCGCCCCACGCATAATACAAATGTCCGGCAGCCGTGACGCACAGCGCGGTGCGCTGAGTCATCACGCTGGTGCCCTCGAGCTGCCATCCCCAAAGTCGGCGGCCCGTCGGATTGGCCACGCCGTCTTCGACGAGCGGATCGAGGTTCTGGCGAAATGACGCGATATTTTCGGGGATTCCGTTGTCGTGGGGCCAGCTGCCCAGGCCCACTGCCGATGAGTTGGTGACGATCACGGTCGCGCCGCCAACTACGGGCGGCAAGAGCACGCGCTTGTTCACCATCATGCCGTAGGCGCCGTGCTGCGTCTTGAACGCGCCGTTGAACGTGCCGACGACTCGACTGTACACGGCTGGGTCCTGAGGAATGTGCCCCTCGCCTGGAGAGCCGGTGGTCGGCTTCGGATCTTCATAACCCGCTTGCATGCCGAGCTCGAGCTGACGCATGTCCATCGCGATCAGCACCAGCTCCGAGTACGGCCGCTCGGCATCCGGGCGAATCACGGTGCGATAGAAGTATGCGGGAGGCTTCACATCCGAGGGCAAGCCGCGCATCGGTTTCAAGAATCCGTACGTGACGGGTGTCCACTCGCCTTCGCCCGGCTTGGGATCTTTCCAAATCGAAGGCACGCTCGGCGGCGGCCACGAATCTGCGGCGTGCTCGAAGTCACTGCCGTCGACGACCTTGGCCACGACTTGTTCCTGGGAGTCAGCCTTCAATGCGCTCGCCGTCTTCGGCTGGAGAAGTGCGAAGCTTGCGCGCTTGAGGCTGTCTTTCGCGCCAAAAACCTTATTTTCGAGCCACGCGATCGGCTCGGGGCCGACTTCGGCACGCACTGTATCGACCAACCACAGCACCAGTGGTTTCGGTACGTGCACCTCGGGAACCGCTCGCGCGGAAGCCGGCTCGGCACCATCCGCACCGCGTAGCGAACGCTGCTCGGTTTGATAGTGCAGGACTCGTCCTGGTTCTCCGCCACCGAAGTCGATCTCCAAGTTCGGTGGAGCGAGCGTCAGCTTGGCGCTCTCGGCCGGTTGATCGAGCACGATGTTCGTGCGACCGAGCCCAGCGAAGCTGCCCGTCGCCTGGTAGGAGTTGATCGCCAAGAGCAGGCGGTCGAACCACTTCTCGGGTCGGTCCGAGCGCGGAATGCCGGTCAGATCGAGCACGCTCAAGCCCTGGATCCGTCCGAACGCGAGCGTGGCGAAGGTCGCGCGATCACCGCGCGCTTCGAGCGCGGCGTCGTCACCGACCGGCGTGTCGGTCACGTTGTGCAGTGCACCGACCGAGAGCGGCTGCCCGTCGAGCGTGACGCGCACGCGCGCGCGGTACAGATCACGCGCGGTTCCGTCTTTGGGCTTGCCCAGGAACAGCACGCGCCGGCCCACGAGCAACTCTTCGAGCATGCCGTGCCCAGGCTCCCAGATCAGCTCCTCCGGCTTGACCACGCCGCCGATGGCGCCGCCGAGCAATTGCGCCACTCCGTCGAGAGAGCGCTCGGGTGGCCTGGGCGTGGAACAGTGCGAAGCCGTCGCGCCTAGCGCCACGAATCCGAGCAGC
Source organism: Polyangiaceae bacterium (assembly GCA_035634635.1). Lineage (GTDB taxonomy): Bacteria > Myxococcota_A > Polyangia > Polyangiales > Polyangiaceae > PMG-095. Next base: position 80,038 of record DASQCO010000038.1, on the reverse strand, counting down.
AGTCCGCGCTGCCGAAAAAAAGCCCGAGGAAACTTCATCGTCGAAAGGGACTGGGGGGTCTACTTTCAGCGAGGCGTCGGCGCAAGTCGCCCGGGAAATTCTTTGCGCTCGATCAGGCGAAGGCGCTCCGCGCGCGCATGTACAGGGGCAAATTCTGGCGCGAATCGATCTCGACTTGGAGCGTCACGAGCTGGCGGCCAAGGTCGTTTCCCGAGCGCGAGCCGCCCCGGTCGCGGTGGCCTTGGCGGTTGGTCGAGGTTTGAAAACTGCGACTGCCAGTTTCGCCAATGGGCGCGCTACTTCGAACGTAGCCCGTTTATCGCGCGAGCTGCAATGGCGAGCTGCTTGGTTGCCGAGCCATTCGACAAACTACTATGGCGAAGCTCGACGCTCGGTCGCGCATGGATCGTTTCCGCGAAACATGTGTCGGTAAAAGATGTTCGACCATTGAGCAGGTGCGCGAACAGCGCACCTAGGACGACGATATGCGTATGCAGCGTGCCGCACGCGGAGACTGCCAATCCGAGGGCGTGCCGTGATATGAGAGATCTGAATGCGGGGTTCGCAAGAACAACTTCTGGCAAACAAGTATCGTGTCGAACGCGAGCTTGGACGAGGAGGCATGGGCGTGGTCGTCGCCGCGCACCACATCCAGCTCAACGAGAAGGTCGCCATCAAGTTCCTGCTGCCAGAGGCTCTGGCCAAGGCAGAGACCGTCGAGCGGTTCATGCGCGAGGCGCGAGCTGCGGTCCGCATCAAGAGCGAGCACGTCGCACGCGTCTCGGATGTTGGATTGCTCGAGGGCGGCGAGCCCTACATGGTCATGGAGTGTCTCGACGGCCTCGACCTTTCGGACTGGCTGCGGCAACGGGGCGTGTTGCCAATCGAGCAAGCGGTCGAGTTCTTACTCCAGGCCTGCGAGGCGATCGCGGAAGCGCACGTATTGGGCATCGTTCATCGCGACTTGAAGCCGTCGAACTTGTTCGTCGTCTGTCGTGCGGACGGACTGTGGTCCGTCAAGGTGCTCGATTTCGGGATCTCCAAGGTTGCTCCGAGAGGCGCCGCGGGGGCCGACGCTAGCTTGACCAACACCGCGGCTGTCATCGGCTCGCCGTTGTACATGCCACCGGAGCAAATGGAGTCATCCTGCACGGTGGATGCGCGCGCCGACATCTGGGCGCTCGGCGTGGTTTTGTTCGAGCTGCTCACGGGCCAACTTCCCTTCGCCGGCGAGACTGTCCCCGAGATTTGCATGAAGGTCGCGGTTTCGGCTCCACGCTCGATTCGAAGTTTGCGCCCGGAGCTTCCCCAAGCGTTCGAGTCCATTATCGAGCGTTGCCTGGAGAAAAACCCGAAGCGGCGCTACCAGGATGTGGCCGAGCTGGCTCAGGCGTTGATCGAGTTCGGACCCAGACGAGCGCACAATTCGGTCGAACGCATCTCGCGCACGATTCAAGCCGCGGGGCCAACCCTCCGTCCGGCGGCGCCCAATCCGGCGTCAGGCAGCGAGGAGCTCTCCGTCACGGCAACGATTGTCGACGCGGACTCGGGCGACAGTTCGGCTGCGCTGCCGCGCAAGGGTCGCCGTTGGTCCACGGCGTTGGGCGCAACGTTGGTTGTCACATTGCTCAGTGGTCTCGCGTTCGGCGTCATCGCGTCGCGCCCCTCGCCGCCCGCAGCTAGCGTTTCGACGACCGTCGCAACCGGCGCGCGCGAACCCGAGGCGCTCGCAGTGCGCCCCTCGCCCGAGCAGATCCCCGAGCAGCCTCAGCCGCCCCTCGCGTGGGCCGCCACGATCGCCGCAGAACCGCCGGCGAAGGTGCCAGTTGCCCCAGCGCCGGCGGCCGCGCTGCGCAAGCGCGCGACCGTCAGCTCCGTCCACGCGGCCGTCCGCGAGCCTGCCCGGAAACGCAATATCTTCGATGATCGTTGAGCTCTGGCGAACTCCAAGCTGGGCGTTGCGCGCGTTGGGGGTGCGGCTTTGGCTCGGATTGAGCGCTTTCGCCTGCGTTTCCGGCGCAGCGGGGTCGGTGTCGGCGCAATTGGCTTCTGAAAGCGCGACGGCACAGGCGCTCTTCGACCACGCAAAGGCGCTGATGAGGGACGGTAAGTATGCCGAGGCGTGCGCGACGCTCGAGGAAAGCCGCCGTATCGAGTCACGCAGCGGCACTTCACTCAACTTGGCCGATTGCTACGAGCATTCGGGGCGGCTCGCAAGCGCCTGGAGTACCTTCGTGGAAGCTGCAGCGCTGGCAAGAGCGGCGGGTGACAAGGAGCGTGAAAGTGGAGCCCGAGAGCGGGCCGCAGGCCTCGCGCCTCGGCTCTCGAATCTAGTGATCGAGGTTCCGTTCGCCGAATCTACGCCCGGCCTCGAAATCACTCGCGATGACCAACTGGTTGGCTCGGCACAATGGAAGCTCCCGTTGCCTGCAGACTCCGGCCCGCACCTGATCTCGGCGACGGCGCCCGGGCGACAGCGCTGGCAAGCGCAGGTCATCGTGCAAGACGACGGCAGCACCGTGAGTGTGGTGGTGCCGGACTTGGATCCCACCGCGCCGCAGCCAGTCGTTCGCCCTGACTCTGCTGCGCCGGCCGCGATTGTCGCGCCCGGTTCTGCTGCTGCGCCAGCGGCGACGCATGACCGATCTCGCATGAGCACCGGAGTCATCACCGCAGGGGTGGTGACTGGGGTGCTCGCTGCCGGAACGGTCGTCACGGGCATTCTGTACGGAGTGAAGCTGCACGACTACCACACGGCCAACGATCAGCTCGCCCCGAACCGCGACGAGCTGCATTCGCAAACAGTCTCGCTCGGCGTTGCGAACCTCGCGCTGCTCGGTGGCACCGCCGTGGCCGCTGGTGTCACGGTGTTTCTTTGGACGCGCGCGCCTTCGCAGCACGAGAAAGCGACGTCCACCCTGGAGCTGCGTGGAGTCGCCGGGCCTGCGCTCACGGGTTTGACGCTCGGCGGCGCGTTGTGAATCGCCCTGCTCGCACTCGAAGCGTCGTTCGCGTCTGCGGATTCGCTGCATTGCTGGCATCCGGATGTCTGCTCGTGGAACCGCCGAGTGACGTTCGGCCTGATGCGAACAACGGAGGCGCGGGCGGATTTGAGAGCGGAGGCGCTGCGAGCCGCTCGTTCGCGGAGGGCGGACGCATGAACGTTTCAGGGAGCGGCGGTGCTTCTGCCAGCGACTCCGGCAATGGCGGTGTCAGCGCATCCGGGGGAGTCGACAGCGAATCGGGGAGCGCAGGGGTCTACGACTCCGGAAGCGGTGGTGTCGCGGATAGCGAAGCGGGCAGCAGTGGTGTTCCTGAGAGTGGAGGCGTCGGCGGAGCAGGCGGCAGCGCCGGCGGAACAGGCGGAGCCCTCAGCGGAGCAGGCGGCAGCGTTGGCGGAGCAGGCGGCAGCGTCGGCGGAGCAGGCGGCAGCGTCGGCGGAGCTGTCAGCGGCGCGGGCGGCATCAGCAGTGCAGGCGGAGTCGGTGGTGTAGGCGGAGCAGTCGGGCAGGGCGGCGGTCCGCCCACGTGCCAAAGCGCCCAGGACTCCGCCAAGTTGCTAGTCGACGACGTGGAAGATGGCGACTACACAATCCAGCCGATCAACGCTCCGTATGGCGGCACTTGGTACATCTTCAACGACGGAACAGGGAATCAACTTCCGGACGACTTGTCCATTTTCAAGCCGGTGGCGTCTGGCAACTGCACGCCCAAGTTTGCCGCAGGGACCTCGGGCGATTCGTTCACTATCTGGGGCGCGGGCCTAGGTGTGACGTTCTCTGACTTTCAACCGCACGCTTTCGACGCGAGCGCCTATTCAGGCATCCAATTTTGGGCCAAGGCCAACGTGACCGCCACTAACCCGACCCCCAAGCTGAAGGTCAAGGTCATGGTCGGGATATCGGGGACCACTGGAGTCGCAAATGGTGGCACCTGCGTCCCGATCGACAAACTGATCTGCGAAGACCACTACTACATGCGCCGCTCCCCGATCCTGACCCAGGAATGGGCGTTCTACACGATCACCTTTGCGGACGCGGCGGCATTCGGGCAAGCAGGCTTCGGTCCTCAGGTCCCGTTCGACAAGGCCCAGATCCTCAGTTTGCAATTTCTCGTTCCACCGTCGTCCACGCCCCCCGCGTCCCCCACGTTCGACTTCAGCGTCGACGACGTGGCGTTCTTCTGAGTCGAAGTCGCGCCCATCGCTAGCCTCGAGTTCGTTCCCGCGTCGGGCAGGCGTGGCCGCCGCGACGAGCTGTTCGTCTCGCGTGGCCACAGCGACGACCTGCCCGGTGAGCGCGCCCGTCCCTCCGTGGCCCCCAAACCCCCAAATCTCCGGCGCCACCACCCGTTTGCTCCGACAAACCAGGCGTGACTGCGCGCGTCCCCCTTGTGAAGCGTCCGGGTGGCTGTTACGGCAATGCGTCTTGGCCGCGAGCAACCTCAAAGTTCGACTCCTCACCGCCGCTGTCGTCGTCCCCCCACTGATGTGGCTGTTGTTCCGCGGGCCGACTTGGGGCTTCTTTATCCTGGTGCTGATCGCCGCGGCGATTTCGGCGGACGAGCTGTTCCGCATGACGCACCCCGACGACGGCGTTGCCCGCGCCGTCGGTATCGTGAGCACGCTCGCGGTGGCTACCAGCTTGTACGTCTGGGGCAGCGATCCCCGCGTGCTCCTCACGCTGCTGTTCGTGGTGCCCTTGGTTGGCTTGATGGTGCCGCTCTGGCGGCTCGGTGAGATCCCGACCGCGGCGTTGCGGACCTTCGCCGGCGTTGCCGGTCCACTGTACGTGGGCGGCATGCTGACCGCACTGGCAATGCTGCGCCGTGACGCGGGTGGAGATGGCCCGAGCTACGTGTTCATGTGCCTCACGTTCGCCTGGTTGGCGGACACGGGTGGCTATTTTTTCGGTCGCTTCTTGGGCAAGCGCAAGCTTTACGAAGCGGTCAGCCCGAAGAAGACGCGCGCAGGATTCGTCGGCGCGTTGCTCGGCGCGCTACTCGGCGGTGTGCTCGGTCACTTCTTCTATTTGCGCAGTATTCCGCTGGAGCACGTGGTGCCGCTCGCGCTGGTCGCCGGCGCATTTGGGCAATGCGGCGATCTGGTCGAGTCATTGTTGAAGCGCTCGACGGGCATCAAAGACTCCGGTTCGATCGTGCCCGGTCACGGTGGCATGTTGGACCGCATCGACGCGCTGATCGTCGTTTCGCCGATCGTGTACTTATATACGCTGTGGGTCGGGGTAGGCCGCTGAGCACTTACCCGTCGCATACGAGGCGATAAATACGAAACAAAGCTTAGCTTTTTGCGGACTGCCACCGTTCTGGAACAATAACGTACATGCAGTCTGTCGCTCCCAACTCATCGTCCTCCCCACAGGCTCCCAAATACGAGTTCTTCAAAGTCATCCAAAGCTACCTGGATGACGCCGCCAAGATCATTCAGATGCCGGAATACATCCGCAGCATCTTGGCGCAGCCGAAGAACGAAATCATCGTGCACTTCCCGGTCCGCATGGACAACGGCGAGTTCCGCGTGTTCAAGGGCTACCGCATCCAGCACTCGAACATCTTGGGGCCGTACAAAGGCGGCATGCGCTACCACGAGAGCGCGTCGCTCGACGACTTCAAGGCCCTCGGCGCGATGATGACCTGGAAGTGTTCGCTGATGAATCTGCCCTTCGGTGGCGGCAAGGGCGGCATCAAGGTCAACCCGCACACGCTCTCGCGCGCCGAGCTCAGCCGCATGACGCGCCGCTTCTTCCACGCGCTCGGCTCGAACATCGGCCCCGACTACGACATCCCCGCGCCCGACGTGGGCACGAACGCGCAGACCATGGCCTGGGCGCTCGATACGTACATGAACTCGGTGGGCATGGTCTCCAAGCAAAGCGTGATGGGCGTGGTCACCGGCAAGCCAGTCGCCAGCGGCGGCACCTATGGCCGCGAGAAAGCGACCGGCCAAGGCTTGGTGCACTGCATCTTGGATTGGGCCGATCGCGCGCGCTTCGACATCAAGGGCAAGAAGCTGATCGTGCAAGGCTTCGGCAACGTCGGCTCCAACGCCGCGGTGTTGCTCAGCCAACTCGGCGTGTCGCTCGTCGCCGTCGGCGATCACACGGGCTACCTGTATAACCCCGAAGGGTTCAACGCGTATCGCTTGAAGCAATACGTCGAACAAAACGGTTCGATCGCCGGCTACGCCAACGGCACCAAGATCGAACGCGAGCAATTCTTCGGCACCCAAGCGGACATCTTCGTGCCCGCCGCGCTCGAGAACCAAGTCGGTGTGCCCGAAGCCGAGGCCCTGCAAGTGCAACTGATCGCCGAAGGCGCCAACGGCCCCTGCTCACCCGAAGGCGAAGAAGTGCTCAGGCGCCGCGGCATCGAAATCTTGCCCGACGTGCTGTGCAACGCCGGCGGCGTGACCGTCAGCTACTACGAATGGGTCCAAAATCGCCGCAGCGAACAATGGACCATCCAAGAAGTCGATCAGCGCCTCGAAATCGCCATGCACGACGCCTACGACCGCATGGTCCGCTTCGCGAAACTGCACAACTGCGACTACCGCCGCGCCTGCTACGGCGTCGCCCTGCAACGCATCAACCAAGTTTACTCGGAACGCGAAATCTTCCCCTGATCTTGGGAGAGGGGTTTTGATGGTCACGCGCGACGTCGCAGAGCACTCAGCCTTCGGCGTCGCGGCCGACACTTCGCGAGGCAACGTCGATGACGATAGAGTCCGATGCTGAGCAAGCCTTTCAGAAACTCGTAAAAACCCTGACGAAGGGCGACGCGAGCATTCAAGCCCCCGAGCCCAGCCGGCGTGTGTTCGGTTCGAACGCGCTGAAGGTGGACGGCAAGATTTTCGCGATGTTGGTACGTGGTTCGCTCGTCCTCAAATTGCCGAAAGCGCGAGTCGAGGCGTTGATCGGCGCGGGCATCGGCGGGCCGTTCGATGCCGGCAAGGGCAAGCCGATGAAGGAATGGGTGACGATTTTGGCGGTGCCGGCGAAGTGGGCGGCGTTGGCGCGGGAGGCGCGAGACTTCGTGGGGAAGTGACGGGGCTCGTGACCACTCCGCCAGGCGGAGCGGCGAGATGGGGCGCGAGGTTGCGTCGCGATCGTGGGTCTTCTTGGAGCGCCGCCGAGGGAGTGTTGGTTCGAGCAAAGCGCCTTGGCGGCTTGCGTGCGGCCTCACAAGTGATTCGCGCATGCGTGGCTCGGTGTGGGAAACGACGCGGACGGAGATGCGCGCATCACTTGTTCGGTCCGCCCTTGGGGTGATTCGGCGGTTGGGGTGTCGATTTTTGTAGACGGGTTTTGGACAGTTGGGAGGGTGATCGTGGAGAGTGAGTTGGATTTGGGGTTTTGTTTGCGCGAGGTTTTGCGTGGTGGGGCTTTCGAGAGCGCGGATGAATTGCGAGCCGTTTTGTGGCTGAAAACGGTCCCTGTGCAGCAATGCGAACGACAAAATAACGCATGGTAGAGAAGACTCATGAGCAACCAGTATCGATTGGTGGGAGTCGGGAATGCGGAGCTCGTGGCGGGATTGTCGAAGCTTGTTGGGCAAAGTAATTCGCTGACCGCGCACGTGCTGGCGCACTTGGTGGAGCTCGAGGAGCGCCAGCTGCATTTGGAACTCGGATTCCCGTCACTGTTTGCGTACTGCGTGGAAGGCTTGGGGATGAGCGAGGGCGCCGCAGGGCGGCGAGTCGCTGCGGCGCGAGTGTGTCGACGATTTTCCGATGTGTTCGAGCGCGTTGCTCGAGGCGAACTTCACTTGTGTGCGCTGTGCGCGCTCGCGTCGCATTTGAACGAACAGAATGCGACAGAGCTGTTCGAAGCGAGCAAGGGCAAGACTCGTCGACAGATCGAAGAGCTGCTCGCGGCGCGGTTTCCGCGACCCGACGTGCGCGAGCAGATCCGCCGCCTACCCGCGGCTATTGGAGCGGAAGCGCCAAAAATAGTGCCGGATCCTGCGCTCGGAGAAGTCGAGCCCACAGTAGAAGTCGAGCCTACTGCACGGGCGGAACCTATGAGCACCGACGTCCGCCCGCGCCCGCGTGGACGCGAACTCGAGCCGCTCTCGACCGACCGCTTTGGAGTGCACTTCACTGCCGACGCGGAGTTGCGCGAGCTGATCGAACGCGCGCGGGAGCTCGCGAGTCACCGAGTCCCAAACGGTGATCTCGCAAGTTTGATGAAGCTGATGGTGGCGAGTTTCGTCAAGCAAGAGGAGAAGCGGCGCTTCGGCATTGGATCGAGACCGCGTCGGGCGCGCGGTGAAGTGAAATCATCGGGCGCGCCGGAACGGGCAACTCCACCAGGCGGAGCGCAAAGCCGATACCTAGCGGTGCAAGTTCGGCGAGACGTCCACGCGCGAGACGCTGGTCAGTGTGCGTACGTCTCGCCTGATGGTCGGCGCTGCAACGCGCGGGCGTTCATCGAGATCGACCATGTCGAGCCCTTTGCTCGGAATGGCTCGTCCGAAGCGTCGAACTTGCGCTTGCTGTGCAAGGCTCACAATCTGTTGCACGCGCGAAAATGCTTTGGGAAATTGCACGTGTCAGCGAAGATCGCTGCTCGGAATCGCGGCGCCCCTGGAGCTCCGTCGAGCTGATGGGCCGTAGTCCCGGCACAAGTGGCGCCGCGTCAGAATTGCCCGGAAAACCCCACGCCGGCGCCTTGGCGCAATACGAGCAGTCGCGGCAGCGGGTCCACTTTGAGCAGCTGATTGCGAGCGGGTTCTGGTTTTGGGACTCGCGTGTCGTAGGCGAAGAGCAGCCCGTCGGTTGTGGCGGCGACGAGGCCGCCAATGCCCGCGCCGACGAGCGTCCATTTGTTGGACGATTCACTGCTGCCCGAGTCTGAGACGGTGCGAACGTCGCCTGTGCTTCCGAGCAGGGCGCCGGCGAAGGGTAAGAAGACGCGCATGCCGACGCTCGCGAGCGAGAGTTCCCAATTGCCGTGCGCGACATGGATTGCGGGGGCGCCGAAGCCAAAGGTCAGTGCGCTGAAGCCGAACAGCGTCGTGTTGTGGTCGGCTGCAATCGCACCGAGAAACAGCGCGCCTGCGGCGCCGTCCGTGGAAAACGTCTGCCAGCCGTACCAGCGTCTCGCGCGTTGCGGTCCACTCGAGTCTTTTGCGGGCGGCTCGCGATTCAACTCGGTCTCTGGTGATGCTGCGGCGCACACATTCGGTAGTAACCCGACGAACACCGCACAACCAATCCCAACCCCGAGTACCCAAGCCCGTTGCACGATCGGCAATCTACCCCAGATCGTGCATTAGCGACTAACAACTTTGTCGGCCCGAAGGGGCCGTCCCCCGACGCCGAAGGACGCGCTTCGCGATACCCGAAGGGGTGCTGAGTCGCTCTCAGCCGTATTGGGTGACCATCAACACCCTCTCCCTGGTCACCATCCCCTGCGACAACCCCCCGCTCGTATCAAGCAGCAGACTTGATGATCGCTTTGAGGCGTTGGATGGCGCGGGAATGAAGTTGCGAGATGCGGGGTTCACTGACACCGAGTTCGGCGCCGAGGTCCTTGAACTTCACGCCGCGGAAGTAGTGCTGAGAAACGATATGGCGTTCGCGCTCCGGCAATTGTTCGACGGCTTTGGCCAGCGTCTCTTGGGCGAACTTGGCGGCGACGGCAGCCTCGCTGCTCGAGGCGTCGGCGAGGCAGCGGTTCTGCTCCCACTCGCTCACGTCGTCGAAGCGAACGACGGCGGGCGGCGGCACGTAGGCGTCGGTGCCACTCGCGGCTTCAGCGGCGGCGCGAGCGCGGCGCGGCAACCAATCTTGAGCGCGCAACTCGTCGAGGATGGCGCCGCGGATGCGCACACGCACGTACCACTCGAAGCTTTCGCTCGGACCATCCGGGTGACGGCGGATGGCGTCCCACAGACCGCTCATGCCGGCAGCAATCAGATCCTCACGGAGCACGTTGCGCGGCAGCTTGCGTTGGAAGCCACCGGCGATCTTGCGAACCAGGGGCTCATATTGCACGAGCAGCTGAGCGCTCAGGTGCGGGTCGAGACCGCGCGCCTTCTTGGTGCGCGGGCCACGGGCCGCAACGACGGTGGCGGGCGAGGTGGCAGCCGGGCGGTGGGCAGAGCGGGCAGCAGAGGAGGCGTGACGGCGCGCCGGGCGTGGGGCAATAGACGGACGAGACAGGGCACTCATCAAAGCCGGGGGAACCACGGAGGCGCGGGGCGGCAGCGAGGCACGGCGGGCCTGCGGCGCGACCGACGCGCGGGACGGAAGCTCGGGCGTTGCTTTGGCGATGCGGGCGCTCTTCGATTTCGACGATCGGGCGCGGGTCTCGTTAGCTACGGTCATTGCTGGCTCTCCCTTAGGTGTGTGCGGGGCCTTATTGCAGTGCTCGTGCCAGCCCGAAATTAAGTCATTTCTCGGCTAAAACGCCTATGTGGGCGAAATTAAGGGGGGTCAATCATGACCCAGCAATTGGTCGCGTCTCGTGGTTGCCATGCTTGCGGCCAAGCTTTTGACGCAGGTTTCGCTCCCATTTGAGACGCCCGGAGCACCGGGTCTCCGGTGACCCAGCCCCGGGTCAACTTTGAATTGTATTTTAAAATCAAACAGTTAGAGCCGATTCTGCAGGTTCGAGAGCAAGCGGCGACGAGGTAGGTCAGCTGTCTCCGGTGTCTCGCTTTTTGTTGCGCTTGGTGACCGCGCGGACTCCGACAGTCCCCGGTTTTTTGGCTATCCGTGTCGGTGGATGCCAAAGTTTTACTGCACGCACTCGTTTGAGTCGGTTTTCCGAGAGGCATCATGGGCGAAGGACGAAACTTGGTCGGCGTCGACATCGGCACCGCGTCGATCAAGGTCTGCCAGGTAAAAGAGACCCGAAAAGGGCTAGGGCTCGTACGCCTGGGTTACGCCCCCTTGGGGCCGCAGGTCATCGTGGACGGGCAGGTGATGGACTCCGGAGCGGTGGTCGAAACCCTGCAGAAGGTCTTCCACGACGCCAAGATTCGCCAGAAGGAGTGCGCGCTCAGCGTCTCGGGGCAAAGCGTGATCATTCGCAAGATCACCGTGCCGATGATGACGGAAGCGGAGCTGGAAGAGCAGATCCAGTGGGAGGCGGAGCAGCACATCCCGTTCGACATCAAGGACGTGCACGTCGACTATCAAGTCTTGCGCCGGCGCGCTGAAGCCAGCCAAATGGATTTGCTGCTGGTCGCGGCCAAGCGCGACCAAATCGAGGAGTACGCACAGCTGGCGCGCAACGCCAAGCTGAAGCCGATGGTCTGCGACATCGACGCCTTCACCGTGCAGAACTTGTTCGAATACTCGAGGACGTTGCCTCACGATCAGACGATTGCGCTGATCAACGTCGGGGCAAGTCTCTCCTCCCTCAATATCATTGCCAACGGCGTGAGCGCGTTCACGCGCGAGATCGCCAACGGTGGCAACGGCATCACCGAAGAAATCCAACGAGCGCTCAATGTGCCCCACGACCAGGCAGAGGCCTACAAATGCGGCGGTTCTGCGTCGGCGGACGATCCGACACGCGCCGGCATGGTGCCGCAGCAGGTCGTGCAAGTGATTGAAGCGGTCAGCGACACGATCGCCGCGGAAATCCAGCGCAGTTTGGACTTCTTCATGGCGACCAGCGGCGAGGGCGAAATCTCGCGCATCTACGTGACGGGCGGCTCCGCCAACTTGGCGGCTCTGGCGCGCGCCATCGAACGTCGCGCGCGCGTCTCGGTCGAGACCTGGTCCCCGGTCGAGAAGCTCACCATCGAGGCCAAGGAAGTGAACCCGCAGCTGCTCCAAGCACGCGCGGCGCAGCTCTCGGTCGCGCTCGGCCTGTCGCTCCGTAAGGAGAGAGAGGCGCGCGTATGATTCGCATCAATTTGATGGCGCAAAAGCGCCGCGCGGACCGGGCCGAAGGTTCGCAGCTGTGGCTCGCCGTGGTGATGGCGATGATGCTCGCGCTAGTGGCGGCGCTATTCGTGTTCCACGGTTTCAAGAACGAGGAACTGAAAGAGCAGCGGCAAAAGAATGCCGCGCTCACCGCGCAGATCGACCAATCGAAGAACACAGTCGCCAATCACGAAGAAGTGCGGAAAAAGCTGGCGCAACTGCGCGCGCGCGAGGAAGCGATCGGCAAATTGCAGAGCGCGCGCACGGGGCCGACCGCGATCTTGCTCGAGCTGGCGCGTTTGCTCACGCCGGGCCGCGGTCCGAGCGTCGATCCGGACCGCTTGAGTCAACTGCGCCGCGACAATCCGCTCGCCGTATTCAATCCATCTTGGGATTCGCGTCGCTTGTGGCTGACCAAGTTCGTGGAGCAGAGCCGCAAGCTGCACCTCGAAGGGTTTGCCCAAGACGGCGAGGACGTGAGTGAATTGGCGCGACGCATGAACCTCTCCAGCTACTTCGCCGACGTGCGGCTCTTGCCCGCCGTCCGCCAGGTGGACAACACGACGCACATGGACGTCGTGAGCTTCGCGCTCGAAGCCAAGGTGAAATACTGATGGCTCGCCAGACTTCGGTTTTGAACAAGCTGCCGTTGCTCGGTAAGATCGGTGTCGGCGCGGCCGCGCTGGTGTTGGTCGGCGTCGCGTACTTCGTCGTCTTTTACGGGGACGTCGAGAGTTCGATCAAGGCGGCGCAGGGCAAAGAACAGCAGCTGCGGGGCGATCTTGCCGAGGCTCGCAAGAACGAGTTCTCGTATCAAAAGGACTTGGCCGAACTCACCGATCGCCAACAGCGCCAGCGCGAATTGAACAAGGTCTTGCCCGTCGAAACCGAGTATCCGGCGTTCTTGAGCGCGGTTCAGTCGGTCGCCAACGTGTCGGGGATCGGGCTCACCTCTTGGACTCCTCAGCCCGAGATCAACGAGCAATTCTACGCGCGTGTGCCAATGAAGGTGACGCTGGTTGGGCGCTACCATCAGGTGGCCAAGTTCTTCTACGGCGTGGGCCAGCTCGATCGCATCATCAACATGGAAAACATTTCGCTCACCGATCCCAAGGTTCAAGGTGACGATGTGGTGGTCAAAACCGAGGCCCTTGCCACGGCCTTCCGCAGTCTCGAAGACGCCAAACCGGCGTCGGGTGACAAGCGTGGCGCCGCGATGGGAGCCCCGTGATGAACGCTGCGCGTCGCGATTTCCGTTGCTTGGCTCGGCTGCCTCTGGTGTTCGCTTTGGGGCTGCTCGGCTGTAGCGATCCGCCGGTCGTCACCGCCAACGACTTGCCTCCCGCGCCCAAGGGCGACGCCGCGCCTGCTGCGGCCCCGGCCGCGGGCCCCAGCACTGCCGCCCCCGCGAGTGTGCCGCCCAAAGTCGAAGTGCAGGAGAACGAGTTTGGGGAGAGTGAACGCTCGCGCGACCCATTCCGCTCCTTTGCGAAGAGCTTCGCGCAGGACACGAAGGCTCATGTGCACTCTCAACGAGAGGTCATTCTGAGCCAATACGCGCTCGACGAGCTGAAGCTGATCGGCATCGTCACGCGCGCTGAGCCGGCCAAAGCCATGCTCGTCGACCCGACGGGCAAGGGCTTCGTCGTTCAACGTGGCCAATTCGTCGGTCGTGCGGATGTCGTGCAGGCCGCCGGCACCTCCGGTACCGTTTACGAGATCAACTGGCGCGTCGATCGCATTCGCCCCAGTGACGTGGTGCTGATCCGCGAAGATCCGTCGAATCCCGACGTCCCGAGCGCCACCCGCGTCATTCCCTTGCGTCCCGAAGAAGCCGCGGGCGACGAGCTCAAGAAGTAGCTCAGCCCTCGCTCCCGTAAACGTGCCCGTGCTCATCTCCTGATCCGAGATTGGGGCGGTCGCGATCCAGCATCGCACCTCGAAGGGCGCGGGGTTCCAATCAGTCGGCGAGTGCGAAGTGTTGCACTTTGACGCCGAAGGCTTTGCCGGGGTTTGACGTGACTCGTGACCATCAAGATGCAACCTCTGCGCGTGTCTGGGAGATCGGGCACGGGCACGGGCACGTTTGAGAGAACGACGGAGTACTGCTTAATGAAGCGACACACACTCCGCGCGTTATTTGTTCCACGCCGTCACAAGCAGATACGCTTCTAGTCGAACCGTGGTGAATGCTTTGAATTGCAATAAGCCGGTCAGATTGTCCTTCGGAGTCACACCATGAGGCGGACCTCGTCCCGATCTCTCGCAGCCGTATCGCTGCTTGCATTGCTCGCCGCGCTGGCCGTCCCGAATCGGGCGGAAGCCGAAGAGCAGGTCAACCATGCCACGACCGTGCGCATGGTCCGAGATGCGGAGCGCGACGTCGTACGCATCGTGGTCGGCTTCAGCGAGATCCCGGCGTTCACGGCGCGGCTCGATCGCAATGGACTGCGTTTGGTCGTCGACGTGCCGAACGCGGATCTGCAAGGCGCGCCCACCGCGCTCACCGAGCACCAAGGCGTGGTCGGCGGCGTGATGGCGCAAGCTTTTCAAAGCGAAGGCAAATCGACCACGCGCTTGTTGGTCACCCTGCTCGAACAAGCCAAATACTCGGTGTCGGTGGACGGCACCGATTTGGTGATCGCGCTGGCCAAGGACGCGGCAAACCTGGCTACGCCGCGCAAGACTCAGACCATCAAAGCTCCGCACGATACACCGCGCGTCAAAGCGGTGCGCTTCGAACACACCGATCTCGAAGATCGCGTGCTGATCGACTGCACTGAGTTGCCCGAATACCGCCAGACCACGAGCGCTCCGGGCAAGTACTCGCTCACGCTGAAGGATACAGAGCTCGGCAAAGAGCTCTCACGCACGCTCGATGTTTCCGCGTTCGGCGGCGTACTGAGCACCGTCTCCAGCTTCGTCCCCGAGAAGGACGCGAAGACGGTCGTGATTCAGAGCGAGGGCGACAAGACCGCGCAGGCGCGCGCTTCGCGCCGCGGCAACACGCTGATTTGGTCGTTCTCGAAGCCCGGCGCTTTGCCGTCGTCGATGACCGGCGTCGGTTTGGACGGCGGAATCGCGCGCAAGGCGCGCACGGTTCACGTGGAGAACCAAGCCGAAGACGGCATTCCGGTCGTTCGCGATGGCTCCGAGTCCGACGCGCCGGCGAAAGACGACGCGGATCGCGAAATTGCCTCCGAACCGGCTGAAGCGGGCGCGTTCGCGCCCAATTTGTTGGGGCAGAACAAACGCGCCTTCACGGGTCGGCGCATCGATCTCGATCTCAAAGACGCGGACGTGCACAACGTGCTGCGCCTGCTGGCCGATGTCGGACAAGTGAACATCGTCACGGCCGACAATGTGAGCGGCACGGTCACGATTCGCATGCGCAACGTGCCCTGGGATCAAGCGCTCGACGTGGTGCTCCAGGCCAAGGGGCTCGGTGTCGTGCAGCGCGCCAACATGCTGCGCGTCGCGCCGCTCGCCGATCTGGAGAAAGAGCGCGAACTGCAGATCGCGCGCCGCCAGCAAGAGGTTAAGCTCGCTCCGCTCGAGACGCGGCTGATTCCGGTCAGCTACGCGCAGGCCGGTGAGATCCAAGAACGCGCAAAACCGCTGTTGTCCGAGCGCGGTTCGATCGCGGTCGACGACCGCACCAACGTGATGATCGTCCGCGATTTGGCGGGCAATCTGAACCAGATCGAAGAGCTCACGCGCTCACTCGACACGCAGACGCCCCAGGTGCTCGTCGAAGCGCGCATCGTGGAAGCGACCAGCCGCTACATCCGCGACGTCGGTATTCAGTGGGGTGGTGACACGACGTTTTCGTCGGCGACCGGCAACCCGACGGGCCTGGCGTTCCCGAGCTCGGTCGGCTTGGCGGGTGGCGCGAGCGACGGCAACACGCCGACCGCTGGTCTCAGCCCGTTCACGCGAACCGTTGCCAATCCGAACTTCGCCGTCAATCTGCCGGCAGCGGTCGGTACCGGCTCCGGTGGCGCGCTCGGTCTGACTTTGGGTTCGATCGACAACACGGTCAACCTGGCCGTGCGCCTGTCAGCGGCAGAGTCGAGTGGCATGCTGCGCATCTTGAGCAGCCCGCGCATTTTGACCTTGGACAATCGCGAAGCGCGCATCTCCCAAGGCACTTTGATTCCGTTCTCTCAGGTCAGCGCGCAAGGCGTGCAGACCACGTTCCAAGAAGCCAAACTGCAGCTCTTGGTCAAGCCGCACGTGACCGCGGACGGCAGCGTGAGCATGCACGTCAAGATCAACCGCGACGAACCCGACTACAATCAAACTTCCGCACGCGGCGATCCAACGATCCTCAAGCGTGAAGCCGAGACCGATCTGTTGGTCATGGACGGTCACACGGCCGTCATCGGCGGCATCTTCACGCGCAACACTGGTCGCAATTTGGACCAAGTGCCCTTCTTCGGCGACATCCCGATCCTCGGCATCTTGTTCCAACGCCGCCGCGCCAGCGACACCCGCGGCGAACTCGTCATCTTCCTCACCCCCCGCATCGTCAACCGCGCCGAAGCCCTCGGCCGCTAACCCTCCAACAGCAGAGCGCGCCTAGCCGCGCTCCCTGAGGGATTGACCGCCGAGCCGCAGAGGGCGCAGAGATCTGAAGGAGAGGATTGGGGTTTGCTGAGGGCGGCGATCAGCGTCGTAGAAAATGGCGTGTTTCGACTCGTTGCGCGAACCCCAAAAATTCTCGGGTCTCTTGGGTGCTTAGCGTGTGCGGTGATGTGGAGTGGTCTCTGCGGCCTCTGCGGCTCGGCGGTTAAAACTCAGGGAGTCGTTCTAGGCGTCTCGGGTGTGCTTTTGCGGCTCTCATAAGCGTCCCCGAGCTGTGCGCGTTGACAGTGGTGGGTTGGGTCGATCATGCTGCGTTCTTAGCGGTGGCGAAGGCTTGGATGGTCGTTTGCTTTCGCGTCGGTCATGGCGGAGAAGGTTGCGCGTAGTCTGGTTGTCGGTCTCGCGCTGTGCGGCGGATTGTGTGGGGTGCGCGAGGCGCGCGCATACACCACCGAAGTAGACGCCTCGCTCGACGCGCAATTTTACTCGCTGCAGAGTCCGTATGGGAGTCCGCTCGTGCAGCGCAGGCGCTACACGCAGACGCTTGCGCTCAACTTGTACGACTTGCAAGCCGATCGCAAACCGCTCGGGCCGACGCTGTCGTTCAAGTCGCGGATGCGGCTCGACGCGGATTTCGGGCAGCGCCCCGAAGAGCGCAATCCCGATTCGCCCTCGTACACCCCCGGGTTGGTCGAGGCGCCGCTCGATGTGATGTACGCCTACCTGGAAGGCCAGCGCTACGCAGGCGGCGCGCTTGGTTTTCGTCTCGGTCGGCAATACGTCGTCGATAGTCTAGGGTTTTGGTCGTTCGATGGCGGCGAGCTGATGCTCACTACGCCGGCGTACCTCGCGTTCGAGCTGTATGCCGGTTTCGAGCAGCGCGGCGGTTTGCCCATGCTTTCGACGTCGCGCTTCGAGGCCGGCGGTGTCTCGCGCGGTGACCGCTCCGCGCTCAACTTTGGCCAATCGCCGGCTTTTTTGCAGGAGTCCAAGCTCGCGCCCGCCTACGGCTTCGCCATCGAATCGAGCGGCATTCCCTTCCTGCAAAGCCGCTTCACCTATCGCAAAGTGATCAATCGCGACGCGGTGTTGGTCTCGCCGTTCTTGGACAACGGTGGAGGGCTCACGTACGCGCTCGGTGATCGCACCTCGAGTGAGCGGCTCGGCTATTCGCTTCGCCTCGATAAGTCGAACCTCGGCGCGGTCCTCGGCTCGATCGTGTACGACTTGTACATTCGGCGCGTCAGCCAATACAACGCGGGCCTCGATTGGTTCCTGACGGATCGCGCCGTGGTCGGCGCGAGTCTCGATTATTTCTTGCCCACCTTCGACGGCGATTCGATCTTCAACTGGTTCGCGCACCGCGGCACGACCTCGGGCACGTTGCGCGCCGATCTCGCGTTCTCGCGCCAAGTCGAGCTAGCGGCGTCAGGAGGCGTGCGCATGTTCACGACCGAGGGCGATCCCGCGAGCTACGCCAGCACGCCCGATCTCGACAAAAGCGGGCGAACCTTCGACTACTTGGGAACGCTCGGTGGCCGCTACCGCTTTTGGGACGGCAGCGTCGCGCTGAACACGATGGCCGAAGCCGGAGACGCGGGGCATCGCTACGGCGCGGATCTTTCGGGCCGAAAGCAGTTCGATGGCGGTTACTACGATACCCTGGCAGTGCTCTCCCTATACGATTGGGAAGATGCGTTGCGTCCCGATCGCAGCGCGACCAGCTTTTCATACGTGCTCGGCGGCGGCATCAATCCGAGCTTCATGGCGTTCAGTAGCGGCAGGATCGGGGTGGAGTGGGAGCACACCATGAATCACCTCGTGGGGCAGCGCTTCCGCGCCTTGGCCACGCTCAACTTCACGGTGCTGCGATGAAACGTGGAGCTGAGCTCGGCGCTTCGCGCCAGTCACTCTGGGTGCTCGTGTTCGGCTGCGCGCTCGCGTTGTGCTTGGCGCTGTGCGGACAAAGTCCGTCTGCGCGCGCCGACGTCGCGCCGCCAGCCACGGTGTCGAACGGCAATAGTAGTGACGCTGGCGCACCCGTCTCCGCTGGCGAGCCGAGTGCACGGCTCACTCACGGTTTGAGCGCGACTGCGGACGGACAACCTGTGCCCGAGAGCGATCGCCCGCCCGGTGCGCAACCGAACGACAATGGCCCGAGCCCGGCCATCTTCCCGCCGCAAGAGCTCACCATCCGCTTCAACCATCAGCGGCATGTGCAAGATCTGAAACTGAGCTGCACGAGCTGCCACGAAAAGGCCAAAACCAGCCACAACAGCGCTGATTCACTGCTCCCCAAGGGCACGCGCTGTGACGCTTGCCACGGCAGCGATCATCGCAATCCGATTCAAGTGCTCGCCGCCCCGAACGACGCAATGGCGCAATGCGCGTATTGCCACCTCGGCTACAGTCGCTCTGCGGGCAATCGCGTCGCGCCGCTCTCGATCCCGAAACCGAATCTGCGCTTCGATCACGCGCTGCACGTGTCGCGCAACATCGGTTGCGCGCAGTGCCACGGCGCGGTCGAAAATCTCGAACTTGCGACGCGCGATCAACTGCCGAGGATGCGCGCGTGTCTCAATTGCCACCAAGCGCCCGCCCCGGCCGCGGGTCGCGCGCGCGCGGAGTGCCGCACTTGCCACCTCTCCGAGCCGACCGGGATGATCAAGGTCAGCTTTGCGTCGGGTCCGCTGTCGCCGCCGAGCTGGTTTCATGACGCCGGTCACGGTCCGGATTGGATCGAACGGCACAAGGCGGTGGCCGGCAACGACACGCGCTTCTGCGCCAATTGTCACAGCGAGAAATACTGCGCTGATTGCCACGACGGCCGAGTTCGGCCGCGGCGCGTGCATCCCAATGACTGGCTCAGCATGCACCCGGTCGCGTCGCGGGAGAATCAGCAGAAGTGTGCGAGCTGTCACCGTGACCAATCGTTTTGCCTCAGCTGTCATCAGCGGCTCGGCATCAGCATGTCCGGGCCGTTTGCGAACACTGCCGAGCGCGGTCGCTTCCACCCGCCGAAGTCGGAGTGGACCGACGGCCCACGCACGGCGCGTCACCACGCCTGGGAGGCGGAACGAAACATCAGCGCCTGTGTGAGTTGTCACGTCGAGCGCGATTGCGCGATCTGCCACGCGACCGCAGCCATGGGAGGTCGCGGCTCAGGCTACCCGGCCGGCCAGGGTCGCGGCACTGATCCGCACCCGATCGGATTTCGCTCTCGTTGTGCGTCCGCGCTGCGTCAAAACGCGCGTCCATGCTTGGTTTGCCACACCCCGGATGACCCAAATCTCTTGGATTGCCGATGATTTCCCGAGTTCGTGCAACAAGGAGTCGCAAAAACGGGAAGCAGCCCGCAAACTGCTTGCGTGACCGTTCCGCAGACTGGTATTGCGAAAGCCGCTCGCAAAGCTACTTTTCCCTGCTACTGAAGGAGGCTCTTCGTGAAGGAGCTTGTTCGTTTTCTGTTCGAGAACCTGTACTTCGACTTCCAAGGCGACATCACCGTGGAGAAGGTGCGGGAGTTCTTGCGCGAGGACGACAGCCGCGAAGCTCGCCAACTTTTGTCGAAGATCATCGAGGAAAAGGGTGTGGACGACCTGCTGATCACCTTGGCGGATTGCCTGAAGGATCAGATCCGCAACGGCGTGAGCGAGCAATCGATCCGCGATCAGTTGCACATCTACACCGACAGCTGAGTCGTTCGTCGGGGGTACTATTCGCAATTGCAGCGTTCACCGCGGGCTGTGATCTTGGCCCGCGTGACGACGCTGCGGCCCATGGCCCACCTGTTCACCTGATCGCCAGCTATCCCGCAGCTGGACAGGGCACGAATGCCCCACTCAACGCGGACGTCAGCTGCGATGAGCCGACGCCCGACTGCGCGGTGCCGACGGACGCTGCGATCGAGCTGCGTTTCGACCGGTTTTTGCTGCCGGTCGGGTTGGACTGGGGCGTGAGCCTGTACACGGGCAATCCGCCCGCAAACGGCGTCGCGCTGCGAGTCGAGTACGACATGATCGAGCGCGTCGTCGTGTTCCGGCCACGGCGCTTGCTGCAGCCGAACGCGCTCTATACCGTCGAAATCCTGTCCTACGCGGACCCTGGTCGCGGTTTTTGGGCGCTCGATCGGGCTCCCCTCGCGGAGGCCACGCTACCGCTGCACTTCAGCTTCAGCACCGGTGCCGGTCCGCGCAATGAGCCCGTTCCGGTACCCCCGCCAACGGACACCTGCGTAACCATGACCCAAGGTCCGTTCGACAGCTGCGTGGGCTGCCACGCGACCAAGGCCGACGCGCAGACCTCGCCGCCCTCGAACATCCCACCCATGGGTTTGGATTTGTCGAGTCCGCGTGGACTCTACTACACGGCGATCCGACAGGTGGCGCACCAGACCGAGACTGGCAACAGTGCGGTGAGCACCGGCCTGCAGAATCCCGCGCGCTTTGGTGTGCAAATGAACATCGTGGATCCGGGTAGCCCCGCGACCAGCTACCTGATGTACAAACTGCTACGAAAGACCGAGAATTTTGGCCTAGCCGGAGATCTGTCGAGCTGCGTCACCGGCTACCACGCACCGGTTTCCGAGCTCGATTGCCAGCCTCCGCCCAGTGACGAACTGGTACGTTTGCGCGAATGGTTCGCGCTCGGTGATCCAATGCCGAAGGACGACACATCGTCCATGAGTGAACCCATTCCCATGGCCACCACGCGCGAGAACCTGGTGCGCATCGCCGCTTGGATTGCGGCTGGCGCCACCTGCGACGCTCCGCATTAGCTCATTACTCGTCGCCACCGCGTCGATCGGGAGTCCGTGAGCGGCCAACGGGGGGACACGGTGGGTGCTGCGAGCCGGAGTAGGGGCGGCTGGCTCTGCCACCATGGTTGACGAATCTATATGATGGGGCTAATTTATGGCTCTTCGGGGGGTAGGTGCGAGTGGCAACACAGTTGACAATCCAAGGCCAGGCCGTTCGCTGGACCGAGCGACTCGGGCAGGGGGCGACTAGCCTGGTTTGGCTTGGTGAGTGGGCCGGCGGCCAGTGCGTGCTCAAGCTGGGGCGGGGCCCAGCCGAAGCACACCGCTTCGCGGACGAAGCGGAGCGGCTGCTGTTTGCGGCCGCTCCGGAGTTCCCCGCGTTGCTCGCCTTGGGGCTTGCCGGACCGGCGCTGGGAACGGAACTTGGACAGCGCGTCGAAGCGGGCACGCCCTATTTGGTGTTGTCGTCGGCACCGGGTGTCAGTTTGGCGCAGCTGCTGAGCGAGCCAGGGCTCGAAGCTTCCAGGCGTGAGGCGCTTTCGCTGATCGTGGCGCGCGATCTGGGTGCGGCGCTTTCGGCGCTTCACGGTTCGGGTGCGGCTCACGGGGACGTGAAGCCAGCGAACATCATCGTCGCGGCGGATCACGCGCGCTTGGTCGACTTCGGGTTGAGCGGCGCGGCCGAGCAAGTCGAGCCGTCGGGTGGCACGGCGCACTACTTGGCGCCCGAAGTGTTTGCCGCGCATTCGGATGGTGACGCGCGCGCTCGTGACTTGTGGGCTTTGGGCGTGACGCTGCTCGAGATCCTACAGCCTGAATCAGCTGCGCAAAACGTACGCGAGCTGGATGTGCGGGTAGAGGGAGCGCTGGCCGCGGTGGTTCGGGCGCTGCTCGCGCGCGCGCCCGGCGCTCGGCCCTCCGCGAGTTGGGTGCTGCGCCGCGCTCTCTCCAACACGAATGACGAAGCGCGCGACGGAAACGCGCTGCTGCGCCGGCGAGCGCACGTGCGCCGGGCCTACCTCTCGACCCGCAAAAACGAGATCTTCGCCGCCGCGCGCGGCAACGCGCTCGTGGACTTGCAGGGGCACGCGCTGGATTGGGTCTCGGAGTGTCGCTCGCTCGCTCAGGGGATTCACAAGCTGCGCGGCCGTTCGCTCGACGACGCGGGGGCACCGGCGATTGCGCCGTTGGACGAGCTGTCGCGCGCGCGCTTCCTGGTTGCTTTGGTCGGCCC
This sequence comes from Polyangiaceae bacterium, assembly GCA_035634635.1. GTDB lineage: Bacteria > Myxococcota_A > Polyangia > Polyangiales > Polyangiaceae > PMG-095. Next base: position 57,559 of record DASQCO010000038.1, on the reverse strand, counting down.
CGCAGCGGCGGCTTGGCCCGCGCTGCGCGATGTGCGCGAAGAGCAGCTGCTGTCGCGTTTGCTGGAACTCGCCGATCTGCGCGAACCGGAGAGCTTCACGCTCGCGGCCATCGAACACGGCGCGGCCTCGGGGCTGACGCGCGGCCCGCGCAGCCAGAGCCCGGTCGACATCGCGCTGGCACTGGGCAACGCATTGCCCGACCCCGCGTGGCTCGACAGTGGTGAATCGCTAGTCACCCTCGAGGGGGGGCCGTTGAGCCTGGCGCTGGCGCTGGCCCGCGCGTTCCGTCTGCGCGGGGAGCTCGGTCGGGCACTGGCATTCTTGAGCGGATTTTCCCAGCTCGAGGCCAAGGTGGCGAGCGCGGAGCTGTGCCGTCGCGCTCGTGACAGCGCTTCGGCCAGTGCGCTCTTGGCTGGGCTCGATCCAAGCTCGCTCGATCGCGAGCAACACGAGCGCGTCGCGGCCATTCGCGCGCGCATCGCGCTCGACAGCGGCGACTTGGCCGAAGCGAGCAAGCTGCTCGAACCGTTTTCACGCGGCAGCTACAGTCTCGAAGTCCGCGCCTTGCTCGAGCTGAGCCTGGGACACACCACGGCCGCGCTCGACGCCGCGCAGCGCGCGCGCCTGCAAGCCACGGGTGATGAGGAGCGCGCTCGCGCCGAAGGCGTGCTTGGCTTGCTTGCGCACGCGCGCGGCGAGTCAGAGGCCGCGCGGCAAGCGTTTCGTGCGGCGAGCGACTTGGCCGCGCGCACTGGCGCGCTGTTGGAAGAAGCGACGTACCTGACCGGTCTTGCCGCCGCCGCGACGAACCTCGGTGAATTGGGGGAAGCACTCTCGGCGTCTCGCCGCGCGCTGCTCTTGTTCGAGGCTCTCGGTCGCACGGGCGACGCGGCACGCGCGTCGCTATCGGCCGCGGTCGTGTACGCCAGCGCGGGTGCACAACACGATGCACGCGCGGCCGCGCTCGAAACCGTGCAGCGCGCCAAAGCGTCCGGCGATCAGCGCTGTCGTGGCTATGCACATTTGGTCCTATCGGACAGCGTCGAACGCGCTGACGAGGCGGTCGAACACGCGTCACGCGCGCTCTCGCTGCTCGCCGCCGAGGACGATGCGCTGTGCGCCGCCGCGCGTTTGTGGGCGCGCGGCTCGTTGGTCGATGTCGTGGCCTTCGACGCCAGTGCGCGGCGCGAGGGTGCGGCCGAAGATGCGCGCCTGGAGTGGTGGGCGGCGCGTGCGCGACACGAGCTCATGGCGAGCGAACCGGCGCGTCCCGAAGTGGCGATCGCGGAGCTGAATGCGCTGAGCTCGGCGCGCGCGTCACTCTCCGTGCGCGGCCGCGCCTTGCACGCGGGCGCGGTCTTGGCCGCTCGAGTCGGCGATACGGATAGTGCACGCCGACTGAGCGCAGCCGCCAGCGATGCCGCGCGCGAATTTCTGCGCCGCACCCCCAGTGAGTTGCAAACCGCGGTGCGCGCGCTCGATTGGGTGCGCGCACTCGACGTCGGTGTCGAATCCGCCATCGTGCCCGAGCAGATCGCGGACATCGAGGCGCTGGTGCGCAGCTTGAGCCAGCGCGATCGGCTGCGTCCGCTGCTCCGCCAAGTCGTTGACGCATTGGTGCTGTGGACCGGTGTCGAACGCGGCCTCCTTTTGCTGCGTGCGCCGGGTGGCAAGTTGAAGCCGCGCGCTGCGCGCAACTTGCGGCGCGTCGACCTCGGCCCCGAGCAGGTCGAATTGAGCCAGTCGCTGGCGCGGCGCGCGCTCGACCAGGGGGAGCCAGTGGTCGCGGTCGACGCGGCTGGAGATTTGCCGGAGCTGCACGCCAGCGTGCATGCCTTGAAGTTGCGCAGCGTGCTGGCCGTGCCGCTGATCGCGCGCGGCGAAGCGCTGGGCGTGGTTTACCTCGACGATCGCGTGCGTCGCGGCGCGTTCGGTTCGCGCGAGTTGTCGTGGGTGCGCCTCGTGGGGACACTGGCCGCCGTCGCAATTCTGGACGCGCGCAGTCAGTTGCTGCTGCGGCGCGCGGCGCGCCGGGCGGAGCGCGCTGAAGCGAAATTGACGCAAGAATTGGCGCATCGCGAGGCGGAATTGGACGTCGCCGAGCGAGAACTCGCGCGCTCGCGCGATGCGCGCGAAACGCGCTTCTCGTACAACTCGATCATCGGGCAGAGTGAGCCGGTCCGCGGGCTCTTGCGCTTGGTCGACCGAGTGACCAGCGCGGAAGTTCCAGTGTTGATCTTGGGTGAATCCGGCAGCGGTAAGGAGCTGGTTGCCCGCGCCATTCACGAGAACGGATCGCGTGCGAAGCAGCCATTCGTCGGCGAGAATTGCGGCGCCATCCCCGAGGGCCTGCTCGAAGCCACGCTCTTCGGTCACGTGCGCGGTGCGTTCACTGGTGCGACGCGGCCGCGTGCTGGTCTGTTCGAGGTTGCCGATCATGGCACGTTCTTCTTGGATGAGATCGCCGAGATGAGCCTGAACATGCAGACCAAGCTGCTGCGTGTGCTACAAAACGGTGAAGTACACCCAGTGGGTGCCGATGCGCCGCGCTTCGTGGACGTCCGCGTGATCGGCGCGACGCACCGCGATTTGGAAGCGCTGGTTTTGGCCGGGAAATTCCGGGAAGATCTGTACTACCGCCTGAACGTGGTGAGCGTGCGCGTGCCGCCGCTGCGCGAGCGCGTGGGCGACGTGCCGATCTTGGTGCGGCACTTCGTGGCGCGCTATGCGCCGAAACGCAAAGTGACGATCGCCAAGGCCGCGATGGACGCGCTCTCCGCGTATCGTTGGCCGGGCAATATTCGCCAGCTCGAAAACGAGGTCCGCCGCGCGTTGGTGCTCGCCGATGACGTGGTCACCCCGGACATCCTCTCGCCCGACGTGGTTGCGCGCGAAGGCGGTGAAGCGCCGCAGGTCGACGCGCTCAACTTGCGCGGGCGAGTCGATGCGCTCGAGTCCGAGTTGGTGAAGAGCGCACTCAAACGCACGCAAGGCAATCAGACGCGCGCCGCGGAGTTGCTCGGTTTGTCACGCTTCGGATTGCAGAAGATGATCAAACGCTTGCAGATCGGTGCTGATTGAACTGCTCGTCGGAGCACCCTAGAGGCGGCGGACGAGCGCCGCTATTGCCCAGCGGCGCGGCAATCCCGGCCGGTTGAGCCTTGCGGATGGATGTTGGATACTCCGTCTCGGAGGATTCATGCCGCCGATCGAATTCAACTCACGCGAGGTGCTCGAACAAATTGAGCGCGGCCCGGCGCAAAAGGTCAAGGTCGCCATTACCGACATCGACGGCGTCTTGCGAGGCAAGTACATCCATCGAGAAAAGTTCTTGTCCGCGGCGGAAAGTGGGTTTGGATTTTGCAACGTGGTGTTCGGTTGGGACTCCAGCGACGTCTGTTACGACAACGTGCGCTACACGGGTTGGCACTCGGGTTATCCGGACGCGCTTGCTCGGTTGGATCTCCGCACCTACCGCCACGTGCCTTGGGACCACGGGGTGCCGTTCTTCCTTGGCGAGTTCGTGGAGGCTGACGGCCAAACGCCGCTCGGCATTTGTCCGCGACAGCTGTTGAAAAAGGTCGTGCGTCGCGCTCACGACATGGGCTTCGTCGACGCATTCGGGATGGAGTTCGAGTGGTTCAACTTCAAGGAGACGCCGCAATCGTTGCTCGAGAAGGGCTACATGCGTCCCCAGCCGCTGACTCCCGGAATGTTCGGCTATTCGTTGCTGCGGGCGAGCCACAATCAGCCCTTCATGAATGCGCTCATGGACGAGCTTTTGGCATTTCGTGTGCCCATCGAAGGGCTTCACACGGAAACCGGACCCGGTGTGATCGAGGCGGCCATCCTCTATAGCGACGCGCTCGAGGCGGGCGATCGCGCCGTATTGTTCAAGGCCTCGGCCAAGGAGATCGGCGCGCGCTTCGGCATCATGCCGAGCTTCATGGCGAAGTGGAACGAAAAGCTCCCGGGCTGCAGCGGTCACATCCATCAGTCGCTGCGTGACAAGAATGGCGACAACGTGTTTTACGACGCGGGCGATCCGCACAAGATGAGCGCGCTCTTTCGTCATTACGTTGCTGGACAGATACAGCTCCTGCCCGAGCTGTTGCCGTTCTTCGCGCCTACGGTGAACAGCTACAAACGACTGGTCGAGGGCGCATGGGCGCCCACGCGATCGAACTGGGGCATCGACAACCGCACCACGGCTCTACGCGTGATCCCCGGCAGTGCGAAGTCGACGCGGCTGGAAACGCGCGTCTCGGGTTCGGACGTCAATCCATACCTCGCGCTTGCCGCGGCGCTCGGCAGCGGACTGTACGGCATCGAACACAAACTCGAGCTTACGGCCCCGGTCATCGGGAGCGGGTACGCCGACCAGCAGGCGCCGAAGCTGCCCTCGAACCTTCACGAGGCCGCCACACGGCTGAGCAACTCACAGGCGGCGCGCGAGATCTTCGGCGAGGAATTCTTGGAGCACTACGCCGCGACCCGGCAATGGGAGTGGCGTCAAAGTCAGGCGGCGGTTACGTCTTGGGAAATGGAGCGCTACTTCGAAATCATCTAGACTTTGCCTCGGTTTGGGAGGAGTTAACTCTCGATGTCCGTGGTTCAGTTCAACTTCCCGACCGTCATCAAGTATGGACCTGGCGCAGTCAGCCTGCTGCCCGCAGCGCTGCGCGAGCACGGCGTTGTGCGTCCTCTAATCGTCACCGATAAGGGCATCATGCAGCTGCCACCGGTGACGGGGCCCGCGCAGTTGATGCGTGAGGCGGGCCTCAGCGTCGAGGTTTTTGGTGGCGTTTGGGGCAACCCCACGGTTTCACAGGCGGTGGCCGGCGGCGCGGCGTACCGGGCACACCGCGCGGATGGCATCGTCGCGATCGGCGGTGGTGCCGCACTCGACGTCGCCAAGTGCGTCGCCGTGCTCGCGCACCATCCCGGTGAGCTTCTCGCGTATGAGGCGTTTCTGCCGCAGCCTTTGCCGATCGATGGCTTAGTCCCTCCCATTTTCACGGTGCCGACCACGGCGGGCACCGGGAGCGAGGTCGGCCGCAGCGCGGTCGTTTCCGACGACCATACCCATCAGAAGAAGATCATCTTTTCGCCAAAGCTGTTGGCCAAACGCGTCTTCCTCGATCCTGAGCTCACGCTTTCGCTGCCCGCTAAAGTGACCGCTGCGACCGGTATGGATGCGCTCACTCACTGTGTTGAGAGCTACCTGCACACCATGTTTCATCCGATGTGCGACGGGATTGCGCTCGAGGGGCTGCGCCTCGTTGCGCGCTCCTTGCCGACGGCTGTCGCCTTCGCGAAGCGGCTCGAGGCCGGCGACAGCAGCGTGCTCACCGACCCGGCTCACGTTACGGCTCGCGGTGAGATGCTGTGCGCGGCCATGATGGGTGCTGTCGCGTTCCAGAAAGACTTGGGAGTCGTGCACTCGTGCGCGCATTCGCTGTCGACCGTTGCCGATCTGCACCATGGCCTCGCGAACGGGATCATGATCGTTGCTGGCATGCGCTTCAACAAGCCGGTGAGCGAGCAGAAGATGATGACGATGGCGCTGACCGTCGGGGCGAGCGAGGCCACCGCTGACGGCTTCATCGCCTGGCTGGATCGCTTCCGCGCGGAGGTTGGCATTCCGCGCTCACTGCGTGACGTAGGGGTCAGTGAGGCGCAAGTTCCGGAGCTCGTGAAGAATGCGCTCGCGGATGCGTGCCACACGTTCAATCCGCGGCAGCCAGTGACCGCGCACGATTTCGAGCAGTTGTTCGGAGAGGCACTCGTGTGAGCCCACTGCGCCTCGGCGTCTCGGCGTGTTTTTTTCACGCCGATCCATTGCGTGCCGTTTTCAAGGGCAAGACTTTGCTGTACGCCGAGGAGTCGCTGCTGCGTTGGCTCATGACGGAGGGGGTCATCCCGACGCTCTTGCCGCGCGCATTCGGTGGCGTCTCCGTCGACGATCTCATCGATGGGATTGACGGCCTCGTTCTTGCCGGCGGATCGGACATGTCCCCGCTCAACTACGAAGAACAACCCCTGCAGCCTGATTGGGCTGGCGACGCGGCGCGCGACCTGTACGAGCTAGAGCTAGCGCGGGCCTGCGTGCGTCGCAACAAGCCGATTTTGGGCGTGTGCCGTGGGCTTCAGGTGTTGAACGTTTGCTTCGGGGGTTCGCTTTATCAAGACATTGAGACCATGCACCCGCAGGGCCTGGTGCACCGCAATTGGGAAGTCTACGACCAGCTTTTCCACGAGGTCACGCTCACGCCGGACGGCTTTCTTGCGGGCATCTATGGCGGCCCGAGCACCGCGCGCGTCACGAGCGTGCACCATCAGGGCATCAAGCGTCTGGGGGAGGACCTGCTCGTCGAAGCAGTTTCGACGAGCGACGCGATTGTGGAAGCGATTCGTCTGCGCGGCGACGCGTTCGTCTTGGGAGTGCAATGGCACCCGGAGTTCCAAGACCCAGCAGACTCGAGCCTTTTGTCTTCGCGCCCGCTCTTGCAAGGCTTCTTGAGCGAGGTGCGTCGCCGCCGCGCGACACCGTAACCTCTCGTCATCGAAGGATCGCACCATGTTGAAGATCGTTAACCCCGCTACCAAGCAGCTGATCGCCGAGTTGCCAGAGGACACCGCAGAGACCATCACGGCAAAAGTTGCAGCGGCGCGTGCGGCGCAACCCGGCTGGTGGAGCACGCCGTTCGAGGTACGAAAAAACGCGATCAGCAAGTGGAAGGCGCTCGTCGCAGAGAACAAGGACCGCTTGGCTCGGACGCTCACGGCCGAGATGGGCAAGCCGCTGCAGCAGGCGCTCAATGAACTGAACGCCTTGGCTGGTCGCGTCGACTTCTTTCTCGACAACGCTGGTCGCGTGCTGGAGGACGAAATCGTCGGATCGGGCAATACCGAGGAGCGCGTCGCGTGGGAACCGCTCGGAGTGGTCGCCAATATTTCCGCTTGGAATTACCCCTACTTCGTCGGGTCCAACGTGTTCGTGCCTGCGCTGCTTACTGGCAACGCGGTCGTCTACAAGCCCTCGGAGCTTACCACGCAGACCGGTCTCGCGCTCGCCGAGCTCATGTACCAGGCGGGCGTCCCGCGTGACGTATTCCCAGTCGTCGTCGGTGGCGGTTCTGCGGGCGCTGCGTTGCTCGCACAACCGATCGACGCCGTGTTTTTCACGGGCAGCTACGGCACGGGCAAACGCATCGCCGAGATGACCGCGGGGCGTATGATCAAGGTGCAGCTCGAACTCGGCGGTAAGGACCCGGCCTATGTCTGCGACGACGTGGATGTCGAAGCGGCCGCAGCGTCGCTGGCAGACGGCGCAATGTACAACGCCGGCCAAAGTTGCTGCTCCGTCGAACGCGTTTACGTGCACGAACGGATCGCGCGTCCGTTCATCGACGCATTCGTCAAGACCGTGCGCGAGTTCGTCGTGGGTGACCCTTTGGAACTGAACACGTACATTGGACCGCTCGCGCGCGAACAGCAACTCGGCGTCCTCGACGAACAAGTTGCCGACGCGCGTGCCAAGGGTGCCCAGGTGCTCGTGGGAGGACAGCGCGATGCTGCGCGCAACGGCTGGTTCCAGCCGACTGTGCTCACTGACGTCACTTCCGAGATGGCGGTCATGCGGGACGAGAGCTTCGGCCCCATCATTGGCATTCAGGTCGTCGCCTCCGACGACGACGCAGTGCGCTTGATGAACGACACCGAGTATGGCTTGACAGCCGGCGTCTACAGCAAGAGTCGCGAGCGAGCACAGCGCGTCCTCCGCGAGGTCAATGCTGGAACGGTGTACTGGAACTGCTGTGATCGAGTATCGCCTCCGCTGCCGTGGACCGGGCGCAAACACTCGGGCATCGGCTCAACGCTGTCGACCCACGGCATTCGCACCTTCCTGCAGCCGAAGGCCTGGCACTTACGCAGCCCCAGCTGAGGAGCCGAGCAACTCGCCGATTCGGGCTGTCCAAGCCCGGGACGTCGATCAGCGGCAGTCGGTCGAAGTCGCAAAGTGAGCTCAATCGCCCGCCGACGGCGGCCGCCGTCGGTGTTGCTGGCGTTGCCGGGCGATTCCGTTCGGTTTCGCCGCGTCGGCTAGATCCTGGCACGCCGTGTTCCGCCCATGGTAGACGCTCGGGTTCGTATGCAATCCCGCTCAGACGCAAAGCCGGTCCTCAAATGGGCCGGCGGCAAGCGCCAGCTTCTGGAGCACATCTTGCCCGTCATCGAGCGCTGCTTCCCCGAGTGCATCGCGAAGTACTACGAGCCGTTTGCCGGTGGGGCGGCGGTATTCTTCGCGCTCGCCTCGCGGAACAAATTCGAGCACGCTCGACTGAGCGATATGAACGCGGATTTGATTCGCGTGTACTCGGCGCTCCGAGACGACGCCGAGGCGGTGATCGCCGAGCTCGAGAAGCTCGCGGCGCTCGAGCTGAGCAAGGAGACCTACTACTTGGTGCGCGAGAAAGTGCGCGCCAAGCGACCTGGCAAGGATGCCGCGCGCGCTGCACGGCTGATCTATTTGAACCGAACCGGCTACAACGGCCTCTATCGCGTGAATAGCGCCGGCGAGTTCAACGTGCCCTACGGCAGCTACAAGAATCCGCGCATTTTGGACCAGCCGCGTTTACTCGCGGCCGCCCAGGCGCTGCAGGGCGTGGAGCTCTTGGTCGAGGATTTCGAAGAGGCGTGCAAGAAGGCCAAGCGCGGCGATTTCGTGTATTTCGATCCGCCGTACGTGCCGGTCTCCAAAACCGCGAATTTTGCCGCCTATCATTCGGTTGCGTTCACTTCTGCGGAGCATGCGCGCTTGGCGGAGACCTTTGCGGGCTTGCGAAAACGCGGCGTCAGCGCACTGCTTTCGAACTCCGACACGCCAGAAACTCGCGAGCTTTACCGAGAATTCGATACGCGCACGGTGCAGGCCACGCGCGCCATCAACTCGAATGCGAGCCGTCGTGGGAGCGTGCCCGAGTTGCTCGTGCACAACGAACCTTATAAAAAAACAAAGGCGCGGACCCGTTAGGATCCACGCCTCCGTGCGAGTTGTCAGCGCTCAGAACGGCGCGCAGACCTCGCCAACGCCTGGCACGGTGATGCACGCTTCGGGCTTATTGCTCGACAGCTTGACTCGACCACCGGCAAGCGTCGTGCAGCTGCTGCCGGTCGGGCAGTACTGACCCGACACGGTGCCCGCCAAACCGCTGTTGCCGATTTTGACGTCGACTGCGCCTTGGAACGTGCCGTAGTTGAAGTCGGGCACGGTCACCTTGGTCTGACAGCTCTTCACCTTCTGGCACGACTTCGGCACGTCGCAGGTATTCGCGATGCTGCAGGTCGCGGCGACGCTGCAGGATTTGGCCACCGTACACGTCGACGCGACGTTGCAGCTCTTGGCCGTCTTTCCACAATCGCAGCTACCGCCCCAGAGCACCGAGACGCACGAAGCACACGAGGTGATCACGTTGTAGCCGCACACCGCGCCGTCAGTCACGGCGTGCGTGCCGCAGATCGTGGCGTCTTGAATTGCTCGGGTACCGCATTGAGCCGCGTCGTTCACGATCGTGGTGCCGCACAGGCTGGCGTCTTTTACGGTGTTGTAGCCGCAGACCGTGCCGTTCGCGACGGTCTGCGAGCCGCACACCGCAGCGTCGGTCACCGTTTCGTAGCCGCATACCGCGGCGTCGGTGACCCACTGCAGTTGCTCCTTGCCACCCACGATGGGAATCGTGACCTTGGCGTTGCCTTCGAGATCGACGCCAGACTTGGTGATGCTGCCCGACATCGCAATCAGTGAGATGGGCGTTTCGAACTTGCCGTTCACGAGCATGCCCGCTTGGTCGATGCGCGCGTGAGCATCCGCCGACAGATCGATGCCGTTCACCGCAAAGCGACCATCGAGCGTGACGTACCACTCCTTGGGTTTACCGTTGAAGAATGCGGCTGTCGCCAAGTCGCCCTTGAGCGCGATGTACGGCGAGATGCTCGTCGAGGCGGTGCCGGTCACGGTGAGTCCGTCCTTGTCGGCGTTCAAGGTGGCTTTGGCCATCGCCAAGTCGTTCAGGTCGAGTCCAGTCCATTGCCCGAGCTTGCTAGCATCGAGCGACAGATCGCCTTCGGCTGCGAAGTAGGTGTCGCTGAGCTGGGTGCTAGCGTGACCAGCGGCCTTTAGCTGTTGAGTGTTTTTGAGGGCTACCGCGTCGGGCATCCAACCATTGCCGGCCTTCACCGTTCCGCTGTAGTCGGCTGAGCCGCTCGTGCCCACGATTCGTCCGACGACCGTGCTCTGTGCGATCGGCACTTCGAAGGCCAGAATGCCGGCTTCGATGCTCACGTCTAGTTCCGAATTGGATCCGAACTGAAAGCCATTGGCTGGGTTTTCGAAGAAGGTCTTGCCCGTGTCTTTGGGGTCGAGGTCGACCACGGTGTTGCCGCCGATGGCGAGCGGCAATTTCAAGTCGTTCAGGTTGACCTTGCCGCCGATCCACAGGTGCCCGTCGAAGCTTGCGGCATCGGCATTGATGCCCCAAGTATTTTCGGGCGTGAACGGCAGATGCCCGCCGATCGAGAAGCCGAGGCTCGCGTCGTCTACCGGACCCATCAGACCGCCCAGCGAAGCGCGCATGAAGAACGACGGGTCTGATGGATCGAGCGCCATGGTGATGCTCTGGCCGTTACCCGCCGTCACCGTCATGTCGCCGACCTTGGCCTCGAACCCCGTGGAAAAGGTGAAGTACAGATACTTGCGCTCGTCCTCGAGCGGGGCGTTCACGTTGCTGAGCTGCTTGCCGAGGTCGTAGCCGATCGCCGAGTAAACTGGGTCGCTGACGCTCACGCCTTGCATGAAGCCGAGGTTGGGGAAGGGCAAGCGTACCGAGCCGTCGACGCTCTGTAGGCCGCTGCCTTTGCCTGCATCGTACTTGAGGGTGAGCTTTGCTTCGGCCAAGGTCACGTGGGCGTTGCCAGGGACATCGACGGTGACCGTGCCGGAGAGCGCAAATCCGTCTTCGAGCTCGCTGACGTTGCTGGCCAGGGTGCGCAGGGTGACGGGCGCCGCACCGTTGGGATCCAGCACGAACACCGCGAAGCCGTTGGCGCTCACGGTCCCGTCGTCTCGAGTCGGCTCGCCGTTGGTCTTGGTGTCGCCGGTCTTGGTGTCGCCGGTCTTGGTGTCACCGTTGGTCTTGGTGTCGCTGTTGGTCTTGGTGTCGCTGTTGGTCTTGTCTTTTCCGCTGCTGCTCGCTTGCGCCGCGCGCTGCTCAGCCGAACAACCATTGCCGTCAACCGGGACACCCGCGGGGGTGTTGGGGCACAAGTCCTGATCCGCCGACAAACCGTCTTTGTCCTTGTCACCGCTGGGCTCGGTTGCGGCCGTGGGGTCCGCAATCCCGGGCTGCCCGTCGTTGCTATTCGATTGACCTGCGCTGCCGCAGCCGGAGACGAACGCAACCAACAGAGCCAACGACGTATGTAGGTATGAGCGGGCCATGGACTTGTCCTTCCAGAAAGATCTGGTTTGAAGAGCGCGGCGACCGTGACCGAGGGATTGCCTCGGTCGACTTCGCATCGCGCGGTGTTGGTTGCTGCTAGAGCAACCCGCGTGCCACGGAGCTTCACCGCAGGAACTGGCTAAAATTACGCTTGTTCGTCGAAACGAGCCCAAGCGAGGGCGACGTCGTGCAAGATCTTGCACGGCTCCTTTGCAGGTCCGTGCGAGGCCGTGCAAAGCGTTGCACGGCCTTGCTTTCGCGTTCCGGCTCCGAGATAACTGGGAGTGATGGCCGAGCAGCCGAGTGTCCTGATCGCGACTGCGGATGACGAGAGTGCTTCCGCGCTACAAGCCTTGCTGTTCGAAGGCGGTGCACGAGGCCGTCGGGTCAAGACCAAGGCTGAGGCGCTGCTCGCTCTCGACCAGGGGTCGCACGATGTGCTGATTGTCGACGCGGCGTTGATCGACCTCCCGTCCGCGGATCTATCTCGCCCGCTGCTCGAACGCGACCAAGAGCTTCCGCTGATCGTACTGGTCGACGGCGCGCGACCGGGGGACGGCGCGGCCGCAGTGCGCGCCGGCGCAGCCGACTTCTTGCGCAAACCGGTAGAGCGCGACGAAGTCGCGTACGTGCTGGGTAAGGCGCTGAAGAGCGCGCAGCCGAGCGGGGAAGAGCCACCGCGCTCGCGTGTCTTCACGCCCACCGTCGAGTTGATTGGGCGCTCGGAGCCGATGCAGGAGCTTCAGCGCACCTTGCGTCGCGCGGCTGACGGTATCGCAACCGTGCTCGTGCGTGGCGAAAGCGGTACCGGCAAAGAGCTGGTGGCGCGCTTGGTCCACGAGTATTCGCCGCGGCGCGCCGGCCCGTACGTCAAAGTGCACTGCGCGGCCCTGCCCGATCAGCTGCTGGAAAGTGAGCTGTTCGGTTATGAGCGCGGCGCTTTCACTGGTGCCACTGCGCGCAAGCCTGGCCGAGTCGAGCTCGCCGAGGGGGGCACGCTGTTTCTCGACGAGATTGGCGACATTAGCCCGGCAACGCAGGTCAAGTTGCTGCGCGTCCTGCAAGAACGTCGCTACGAGCGGCTCGGCGGCACGGAAACCTTGTCTGCTGACGTGCGCTTCGTCACCGCCACGCATCGTGATCTCGAAGCGCTGGTGCGCGAGGGCAAATTTCGCGAAGACCTGTTCTATCGTTTGAATGTGGTGGCGCTGTGGGTGCCACCCCTGCGTGCGCGCCGCGTCGACATCGAAACCCTGGCGCTTCACTTTTGTTCGAGCGTCGCCGCGGCGAATGGGCGGCGCGCGCCCGCCTTCGACGCGGACGCGTTGTCCCTGCTCACCGCCGAGGCCTGGCCAGGCAACGTCCGCCAATTGCAAAACGTGGTCGAGCGACTCGTCGTGCTCGGCTCAGGGCCGCGCATCGGCGCCGCTGACGTCATCCGGGAATTGCGCCAAAAACCGGGCGCGCTCGCCTTCGCCGAAGCCTCGGGCTTTGCACCCAAAGTCGACCTCGATCAAACCGCGCTGGAGCTGGAACAAGCCCTGCGCAAAGCCGAACGCCGCGCCATCGAACGTGCCATGTCCAGCGCCAAAGGCGACAAAAACCTAGCCGCCCGCCTCCTAGGCATCAGCCGCCGCAGCCTCTACTACAAACTAGAAGAACACGGCCTTTGAACGACAGAGAGCGAAGCGAGAGGGGATTGACCGCCGAGCCGCAGAGGCCGCAGAGATCAGAGGGAGAGGGAGTTGGGGCCCCGCAGCGCGCCGCATTGATGCCGAGGAAGCCCCAACTTCGACGTCGCAAGAGACGACCCTCCGCGCTCATTGTGGTTCCATTCATCGTCGTGAACGAGGACGAACCCTGTCGGCAAGCGCGAAGCCCAAATCTTCCTCTGCTCTCTGCGGCCTCTGCGGCTCGGCGGTTCAAATTCAGGGAGCCGAACAGGGCACACAAAATGCGGGAAGGGCCGTGATCCGTCGCAGTTAAGTGTTCGTCGGACTGCGACGGGAACAGCGCGCCCTGTGAGGTGCGATGCCGGAGCGCGAGCGCCCCCTCTTGTAACTCTTTGGGGTGATTATTCGGCGGCGGCGCGTTGGGCGCGTTTGCCGAGGAGGTCGAGGGCGGCGATGCGGTAGGCTTCGGCGTAGGTGGGGAAATTGAAGATGGCGTCGATGAACGTGTGGTACGTCATGCCGCCGAGGATCGCCAGTTGGCCGATGTGCACCAGATCGGCGGCGGTCTCGCCGGCGGCGTGCGCGCCCAGGATTACGCCCGTTTCTGGGTGCGCGATGAGCTTGAGCATGCCGTCTTCGGCGGCCGAAATTTGGCCGCGCGCGACTTCTTTGAAATTGGCGCGGCCGACCAAGGCGCTGCCGTGTCGCTCACTGGCTTCGGCTTCGGTCAGGCCCACGCTGGCGAGCTCGGGGATGGTGTAGATGCCGGCGGGGGTCGCTTCGCGGGCGGCGCCCACTTCGGCGCCGAATGCGTGGCACACCGCGCGTCGGCCTTGATCCATAGACGTCGAGGCCAGTGCGGGGGGACCTACCACGTCGCCGACGGCGTAAATGTGTCGAGCGGCGGTGCGCCCGTGTTCATCGACTGCGATCAGGCCGCGCGGTGTGAGGCCGATGCCTGCGACGTCTACGGCGAGGCCTTGAACCTGAGCAATGCGGCCGAGCGCGCAGAATAGCTTCTCGCTGCGCACGAGTTCGCCGTCGTCGAGTCTCGTTTCGACCATCGACAGGCCGTCCCAGGCGACGCTGCTCAGCTTGCGCCCTCCGAGGTACTGACCGCCGAACAGCTGCAGTTGGCGCGTGAAGTGAGCGCCGATCTCCGGATCGAGAAAGGCGAGGGGGCGCGGGGAGCGATCGATGATCGTGACTTTGGAGCCGAGCGCCGCGAAGATGGAGGCATATTCGCAAGCGATCACGCCCGACCCCAGTACCGTCAGTGACTCGGGTAGGTACGAAACAGAGAGGATTGAGTCGCTGTCCAAGATGTGTTCGTGATCGATCGGCACATCGTCCGGCGTGCGCGGCGAGGAGCCCGTTGCGATCACGAAGAATGGCGCCGTGACACGGCGCTTTGCGCCGGAAATGTCGCTAATTTCGAGCTCGTTCGGCGACAGAAAGCGGGCCACGCCTTGGGCTTGCTCGATGCCGTTGCGGGTGAGCTGGGCGCCCATGTAACTCTCGTGTGACGCGATGACCTCTTCTTTGCGCGTCATCAAGCTTTCGATTTGGGTGTGCTCCGGCATCTTCACGTCCAGCACTTGTGAGGTGAGACGTCGGAACTTGCCGAGCGCGAGCGCGGTCTCGCGTAAGGTCTTGCTCGGAATGGTGCCGAAGCGAACGCACGCGCCGCCGATCGCTCGAGAGCGTTCGATCAAGAGCACCTTGCGCCCGAGCTTTGCACCTTGAATGGCTGCCTTTTGACCGGCGGGACCTCCGCCGACGACGACCAGATCGAACGAATCTGTCACGACATGACCCCGATCGTGTCTTTGATCACGCTCGTGCGCTTGATGATCTTGTCCAGCACGTCAGGATAGATTTCGAGCGCTGCCAGCGCCGGATGTCCGAGCACTGCGTCACTGCTGAGCGTGCCGCCTTCGAGCGCCAAGTGAGCGAAGCGATCTGCGAGCGAAACGATGCGCACCGGGACGCTTTCTTGCTCGGGTTGCAACGAGTGGTGCTTGGCGAGCGCGGTGACGACCGTTTCTGGCAATGTCCAGGCCTTTGCGAGCGCAGAACCCGCGGCTTCGTGCAGCTCGGTGACCAGGGCGAGCACGCTCTCGCGCTCGGCGACCGCCTTGGCGTCTCGCGATAAGGTGATCATGGCTTGCAGCAAGACGGGGCGGCCCACGTCGTGAAGCAAGCCGCACAAGAATGCGTCTTCGACGTTGTTGCGCGTTTGGCGGGCGATCTCTTGCGCGAAGAGCGCGGTGCCGATCGAATGGCTGAATACGTCGTCGAGCTCTTTTTCGTAGCCTTTGGCTTTGAACACGCCGGTGCGGCAGGCAATGATCAACGCGATCTCACGGATCTTGACCGCGCCGACGCGCGCAACGGCTTGCTGCAGGCTGACGATTTGTGCGCGCGGGCTGTATACCGGTGAGTTGACGATGCGCAGCACGTGCGCGGACAGGGCGGCGTCGCGCTTGAGCATGTCGGCGATGGTGCGCGTATCGACGTCTTCCTTCGCGGCGGCCGAAGTGATCTCCATGGCGACACCCGGCAAGAGCGGTAGCTCTAAGTCGCCCGCGTTCAATTTCGATTCGAGCTCGCTACGAATTGCAGCGGGCACCCCGCTGCTCGGCGTACGGCTTGGTGCGACTTCGATTTCGCTGTGCATTGGCGGTCCCAAAGACGGCGGTCGGCGCTCTTGCCGACCCCTGAGCGGAGACCAACGGCCACCGAGAACAGCCTCTGAAGGGCCGCGTAAATGCGAGTAATTACAGCGGTTTATTGACGAGCAAAGAAGGCCGGATCGTTGCTGAAATGCACGATGCGATGATTCGCCGTGTCGGCGACGAGGTAGCCGTCCGATACGGCGGCGATCGCTCGGGGCAAGCTCAGCTCGGTCTCCGCGCCGCTCGCGGGGTCACCCGCGTGCCCGTTGCCGAACAACGTGACGACGTTGTTGTCTGCTTCCAGCACCAGCGCGCGGACGCGGTTGTTGCCTGTGTCCGTGAACACGAGGCCATCCCGAGTCAGGATCAAGCCGTCAGCAGCACGGAGCGCGGCTTGTGCGGCAGGGCCACTGCGGTCTCCGTAGATCTGCCGTTCATTCACGAGCACCGTTCGATCGCCATTGGGCGCAACTTGGATGAGCGCGCCGAGGTACGTCGCGAGGTAGTAGATCGTACCGTCCGTGTCGACCGCGACGGCAGTTGGCCCATTGGCGCTCGTGACCGCAGTGCTCACCGCGCCCGTCGCAGGATCGATGCAACGGATTACGTCGTTGCGAAGATCCGCTACGTAGATCAAACCGCTCGGGGCGATGCTCAAACCCCGCTGCAGCCTAAAACGGGCGTTGGCCCGGTCTGGATCATCGTTGTAGTGCTCTGCGTGCTCGCGGCCGGCGTAGTTCTCGGCGTGGCCGTCGGGCCCGATGCGGACGATGCGGCTGCAGCCGGTGTCCGAGACGTAGACATTGCTGTTTGCGTCGACCGCGATCCCGGTCGGCGTGTCGAGCTTGATCCCGTTATTTCCGGACTTGGCGATCAGCGTCGAGACGTGGCCATCGGCCGAGATCTTGCGCACCGAATTGTTGCCCGTGTCGCAGACATAGATCTCGCCCTCGGCGCCGACCGCGATGCCCGACGGATTGTCGAATTGGGCGCGCGACACCGGGCCATCCGCGTGGCCGCGTTTGCCGCCCGCGAGCACCCGTGAACGAGCTGGGATGCCGAGCTCGTAGGTTGGCGTTGACGGCCGTTGCGCGCGCGCCTCGGGAAAAAGGCCTGCGCGGCACAAGATGTTTTCGGTGACTTGCTGTACGGGCACGCTGAGTACGCCTTCGTCCGAAAGCCCCTTGGCCCAGCCGATCGTTCCAGCAGAAAAGACGAAGCTGGACGGGGTCGGGTAAAATACCGTCGCGTTGTGCGGCGAGACGTAGCCAAACTCGTGCAAGGCGGGGGATGACGAAACCACTTCCAGGCCGGACGGCGAAGAGCCATTGTCCGACACTGCATCCCACTCGTAGCCCACGATGTTGCCGAGCGATTCGCCGGCTTTCACCCCCGTGCCTTCGTAAATCCAGTGATCGGGCGCGCTGACGATGAAGGGAAAGCCCTGCAGATGTCCCCAGCCCGACCAGAGCAGGCCGAGCATGCCGTTTTCAGGCCGTGCGTGCGGTGCGCGTTGGAAGTCCGCGGTGCAATCCTCGGCGTCGTGCCGTGGATCGAGCGAGGCGGACTTGTAGCAAGTCATGGTACGCCTCGGGATCCCTGCGCCGGACGGCTCGAGGCGAATCCGGCGGAACGCGGTATTCCCGGTAAAAAACGCCATCGATAGGCCAAGATCACGCGCCGCTTCGAGCGCGTTCCGTTCGGCCAATGACCAGTATTCGTCATGCCCAGCGGTCATGTACAGCTGACGGCCTTCCAGCACTTCTGGACTGCTGTCGATGTCGACGTTGGTGACGTAGGCGACATCGTAGCCCTGCTGTTCCAGCCAGCGGACCATCGAGTGTTCGACCAATGCGCCTTCGTCCAAATCCACCGTGTAAGGGCGATCGAAGCTGACCTGATAGCCGCGGTCCCCGCTGAACGGTTTGGGAGCGGGCAGTTGGTTGACGTACAGACTGACCCCGCCCCAGGTGTTGTAGGCCTGCCAACGCGTGACGTTAGCTTGCATGAGAAGCGGTGCCTTTCGTCCGGATTCGCGAATCACGAAGGGAACGTGGCTCTCGAATCCGTCATCCGTAGTGAGCTTGAGCAGGTAGTAGCCGCTCTGCCACGTAGCATCCACGGTGAGCTCGAACGCGGTTGCCCACGCGCACTCGATCAAGCCCGTCACGGAGCTGATGCTCGGTTCGGGTTGGGGGGCGACGCGGACCGGATCACCCGAGCTGACCAAGCGGCCGCCGAGTCCCTGGTAATATCCGATGCGGTACAGATCCCAGCGTACCTCTCGAGAACGGCTGACATTCACAGCAACGGCGATCATTTCGCCGACGCTCGCCGAGGTGGTCGAAGCGTAACCCTCGACTTGTCGATCGTAGGCTGGGCGCTGCAAGCTGAAATCGCGCGTACCAGGCAAGCGATTTTCGATGCGGATCGGCGTTTCGATCAGCTTGGGCGGGACGATCTGATGGGTGCCGACCGCGGGCGCCTCGATTGGCGGAGCGCTGCAAGCCGGCTCCCATAGGACAGCGCCTGTCGCTAAAGATTTCAGTACTAAGCGCCGCGGAACGCGCGGCTTTCCCCCGTCTCCCGTGTCTGAAACCATGACGCTTGCCGTAGGCTTAGCCGACAGGGCTCGTCTGTCCAGCAACAATCCGAACGAATGCTGCAACAGACGCACGCGCTTCGCGTAGCAAAAGGCCACTCGCGGATCATCGTGGTTGCTGAACCAGGTTTGGTGCTGCTCGCGTAGCAAAAAGCTACGCGAAAGATTCAGGTCTGAGCGTCAGATTCCAGTTCGTGGAACAGCGGTGAAAGTTCTCGACGCGCGCGCAGCGGCGTACAAAAGCGCGTTGCGCGTTCGAGCAAGAGCGCTTCCAAGTCGTCCGCTCGCGGACCTAGCTCGCTGACGATCTTGCGCCGATCGCCCTCTTCGCGCTCAAGTTCTTCTTCGTTCTTGGCCAGCACGGAGCGCAGTTCTCGGATCTGAAATTCGAGATCTTCGACCTCGCCGCGCCGAGCTGCCACGCGCGCCTCTGCCTCCGCGAGTCGCTGCTTCGCCGAAAGCCAATAGTCCACGATATCTGCGCATTCGCGATACGCCACGGACAGTTCGCGATACGGCTCGACGAACGCCGATCGCCCCTCCCACCGGATCACCTCGAGCACCTTGCGTTGCAGCTCGCGGGCGGGGCGATCCAGATCGATCGTGAGCGCGGCTGCGCCGGCCAGCGCGGCTTTGGTTTCGTCACGAGCCTTGCTGGCATCCACACCGAGCGCGTCCACGGCGTGCCCCAGGCGTTGCCGGATCTCCCGGCCGCGCGCCTCAATCGCTTCGATGGCGCGCTGTTCGGTCACGGCTTTGGCTCGTAGCTCGCTGATCTGGCGCACCAGCTCCTTGACCTCCGCCAGTAGATGGTTGAGCTGGCTCGGTCGCTCACCCGGGAAGGCGATGTCCAGCATTTGCTCGAACAGGGAGGTGCGTTTCACCCAGCGATCGATCGCAACCGGAGGCAGTGTCCGAGCAGGTCCTCTCGATTCGAGTTCGTCGCCGAACGCGTCGGACGGGATGCGAAGGCCAATGGCACCCGCAATGTGCATCAGATCGGCATGGACGCGGTGCGCATCGACCGGACGATCTTTGGCGTCCTTGGCGAGGCACTCCATTACCAAACGCTCCAATTCTACCGGAATCGAAGGGTCGTGCTTCTTGGGCGAAGCCGGCGCTTCCTTCAAATGCTTGATGAAGTAAGTGGTGACATCACTGGCGTCGAACGGGAACCTGCCGGTGATCATCTCGTAGATAATCACTCCCAAGGAATACAAGTCCGCCGCTGGCCCTGCCTCGGTCGACGTGATGCGCTCTGGCGCCATGTACTGCGGCGTACCGAACACTTCACCCGCGCCCGTCAGGCGCGAGTCCTGCATCGAGCGGGCGATGCCGAAGTCGAGCAATTTGACTTGCTCCGCGCCGTTGGGCAGGCGCGCCAAGAAGACGTTCTCCGGCTTCAGATCGCGATGAATCACCTCTAGGTCGTGAGCGCGAGCCAAGGCGCGCGCGATCTGAATCATGATCGGCAATCCTCGATCGAGCGGTACCTTGCCGTGCTCGAGGACGTCGGCCAAGGTTTCGCCGCGGAGCAGCTCCATTACCAGGAAGACCTGACCCTCCGGGGTTTCGCCCTGGTCGAAGATCTCGATGATGTTGGGATGAGCAAGCTTCTGCGCGGCTTTGGCCTCGCGCCGAAATCGCTCGCGGATGACGTCGTTGCGTGTGTACTGCGCGTGCATGACCTTGACCGCGCACGGGCGGTCGACGAGCCGATGTCGCGCGGCGTACACCGTGGCCATACCGCCTTGGCCCAAGACTTCCTCGATCTGATAGCGCCCCGCCACCGTGACGCCGATCAGTGGGTCTTGGATCGCCGCCAGCGCCCCGCCACACAAGAAGCACCCGGCAGCATCGTCAGGGTACTTCAGCCTGCACTGCGGACACGACTTCATGACAAGCCCTCATCATCCTCTCTGGATCGTGCGCCGAAAAGCCATTCCGGCTCGCGCTGCGAAACCATGCCAAAACGGCCAGGTTTCTTCGATCACAGACGGTTACAGACGGTCGCAGTCGATCGCTTGTGGTAGAACCCGCGCTTCCAGTGTGAGCGCGAGGTCCCCTCGCGACCCCCGATGCCGGCAGAGCGACGACAGCCCCTGAAGATCGAGGTTCCCGACCAAAAGCAGGAAACGCTGCGCTTTGGCCGGGTTGGTCTGATCGTGACTGCGGGCTTCTTGATCGGCATCATTTGGCCGCGGATTGCAGGTTTCAAGCTCGTTCCGAGCGTTCCCAGTCAGCCGGCCGAGAGCAGCAGCGCTGACCTGACCGGCGCGCCAGGTGAGGCAAAAGGGCCTGCTCCCGCTGCGGCGCCCGCGCCCGAGCCCGAGGCTCCTGCAGCAGCACCCCCATCGCTGGATCGGCTTCAAGTCAGCGAACCGCAGTTCTTGGCCTGCAAGGACAACGGCAAGAAGCACAAGGACGAGTGTGATCACGTCGAGTTCGATCGCTTGGCGCGTCCTCACATTCAGGCGCTGGCTGCGTGTACGGGTGCCGACAAATTGGTCGGCGTGCTCTCTTTGGGCTTCGATCTCGACTTCACGTCGCAGGCCGTGAAAAATGTGAAGAGCGGCAAGAGCACGAGCTTCAGTGAGTCCGAAACTGAGACGCTGATCGAGTGCGAAAAGAAAGAGTTTTCGAACGTGTCGCTTGTGGGCATCGCCCACAAGCACGAGGCTTATTCAATCTTCTACAAGGTTGAGTTCCCCAAGGCTGTCACTGAAAAGGGTGAACCTCCTCCGGCAGCTGGGGATGCCGCGTCCGCGGACGTCACTGAAGCGTCGGGGCATGCCACGGTGGCTTGGGACGTTGCGCTCGTGCGCTCGTCGGCCAGCCGCGATGGCGCGGTGGTGGCTCGCGTGCTGCAGGGCACACGGGTTTCCGTAACGGGCCGTCGCGGCGACTGGTACCGGATCAAGTACGACGTCAAAGGCAGCGTCGGCTGGGTGTACCGCACGGCCATCGGCATGTAGCCGCGCAAAAGCCTCGGAAATTGCCGTAGTGAGTGGCGAGACCCGGCAGGCTGCGATAGATCGAACAGGTGGCGTCCAAAAAGCCGGCCGAAGACCAGAGCGCAGCGGAAGGAGCGCTCGCCGCTCCGCCTCCGGCTTCGACGACCCCCGATGTCGCCCTGATCCATGGCGTGACGCCCGACGGTGAAGGGCTGAAAATCTTGCGTGCGCGCGGCGACCGCTTGGAGCTCGGCGCGGTGCGCCCGTTGCGCGAAGGCGCGCCGATCAACGGTGAAGTCGTGACGCTGCGCCCCCGCGCCAACTTCCCCGCGCTGTGCGACGTCGAAACGCATTTCAAGCCGGCGGAAGCAGTGGGCGATCGGCAAGAGCCGGCGCCAGCGCCGGCGGGCGTCGTGCAGCGCACGGGTCCAGCGCAGGTCGCGACAGACGAGTACCGTCGCAACTGGGACGCGATCTGGAATCGCAGCGAAGCCAAGTCGAAGCTGACGAACTGAAGCCCTTGCCTGATCGCTAGAGGGCGTCGCTCAGCGCGCGGACTTTGCTCTGCGCGATCACGAACGTCGCGTCGATACCGCTGACGCGCATGTAAAAGACACTCATCGAGCGCCAAGAATCGCCCGCGCCAAAGGTCAGGGTCTGTGCGTCGCCACGCCGCGGAACCAGACGGATGCTGAAAGAAGGCGTGGAGAAGCCTTCGCCGGGCAGCGCGGGTCCAGCGTGGAGCGCCGCCTCGGCACGGAGATCACCGAGCGCGTCGAGCAGTTCCGGTACACGATCTTGGGGAAAGCTTCCCGATTTGGCGACTAGTGAGCGTTCGCCCTGGCGCGTGAGCTGAAGCGTCCGCCCGTGCCCATCCAGCGTGATGCTACTGAATGCGTCGCTGCTCGTGGGAAATAGCGAGCGATTGAGCAGCGACAGCTGGCAGGTGTCGCGCACCGAGCGAGCCAGGACGAACACGGGGCCATCGTCAGCCAAGGTTGCGAACACGCCGAGTGACGTCTCGTCGCCAAAGCGCAGAGCGCGCTGGACCTCACTGCCCTCGCTGTTCTTGAACGCAAAGTGTACGCGCAACGACGAACGCTGCAGCCCGAAGGAACCGTCGTCCCGATCGGCCACGAAGCGTTCAGCGGTGAGTGCGCCTAGCGCTTGAATCAGATCCGAACTCAGCGCGCCGTCGGGATCGAAGCCTTTGGGCTCGTCGAGGCGCAGCCCGTCATCCACTCGGCGGAGCACCGTCTTGCTCTGCTTGTTCAGGATTTCGGCGGAAATGAAGCTCGAAAAGCCGAACTCGGTCAGCTTGCGCGCATACAGCAGCGTGGAATCGATGGCGAAGCCGCGTGATAGCTCGCGCGGTATGCGCAAGACCACACGGTCCTGCTCGCGATACACGAGCAGACTGCCGTTCGGGTCGGGTTTGCCGATGCGCACGACTTGCTGCACCACGTCGGACTCTCGCGCGGCGGACGAGCGCAACGTGACCGAGCTCTGGGCAGGGTCGAGCCCAAAGCCACTCAATTGGCTGGCGTCGAAGGGCACACGCTCGCCCTCGGCTTCGAGCAGTTCGCTGATGCGCTGATTGCCTGCTTCGAGTTCGACTTGCGTTTCTGTGTTGGTGTGCAGCAAGAAACCGCTGCCCTTGCGCACCAAAGAGAACTTGCTCTTGCCCCCTGAGATCTCGAGCTCCTCGACCTCGTCCGCGTGCAAAGAGAATGCGCGACCGTCGATGAAGTCACTCGGCGCGAGCGCGAGCGTGGCTTCCAGTTCGCGTGGCGCGCAGGCGCGTTGGACATCGGGCGCGCGGCGGACGACGACTAACGATGAGTCATCGCCCGGGCAGCTGCCGCCCACGTCGAAACGAACGCTGCTCTTCGTATCTTTGAGTTCGATATCGACCTGGAAGCGGCTCGGGCCGAGCGCGCCCTCTGCTTCGGATTCCGAGAGGAACTTGCTGGCGGTCAGGCGACTCAGCTGGAAGAACAAGGCCTTCAGCGTTTCGCGGTTGGCCAAGATCTTCTGTGGGGCCGCCGCAATCAGGAAGTTCGTGCCGGAGCTACGGTCCAACTCGATATTCCCCTTCGGTCCTTTGATTGCGACCTGCGTCACGTCCGCTTCGTTTACGGCCACCAAGCTATGCAGCCGAAAATTGTCGAGCTCGGTGCTCAAATCGTCGACAGTCGCCTTGGCGACGACCAGCCAGCGGGGAGCCTCGTGGTCGACGGTCACTTGCACGTAGCGCGCGCCCTCGGGCGTCGGAGCTTTGCCTCCGAGCGTGAGTTGGTAGGACTGCTTCTGGGCTTGCAGCGAGACGCGCAGCACGGGCTTGTCCAACCCGAGTGCGGCTGGCGTCGGACCCTGATCGATCGGACGCAGAGCGCGAGCGCTTCCCAGCGCGGACAGGAATTTCTCGACTGTCGCTGGGTCCGCGTTCTCCTTCACCGGTTCGACCAGTTTGAACTGGGCGGAGCCATTCACGCTGCGGTCACGCTCGAGGATCAGTTTTTGGCCTTTTTCTTCGAGCTCTAGGCGGGCGACGTCTTCGCTGCGAAGCGCGGGGAAGAGATTCTGTTCGCGACCCGCGCTGTCAGCGGTGCTGGTGACGTCGCCGGTCACAACCAAAAAGATGGTCGAGGCGCACGCCAGCGCGACGAGCCCCGCGCTCAACCACATGCCCGGGGTGATTCTCACGCCGCCTCGTCTTTTCGCCACTGCTTCTCGATCGAGCGCCGGCGAATCAACACGAAGGCACCGAGCGCTGCTGCGCAACCGGGCATATAGATCAGCACATAACGCAGCACCTCGGCGAGCGTGCCCTCGCTCAGCGATAAGCCGACTTCGCGTTCGGTCTTCTCTGGCACGCTGACCAGAGTCGGGCGCGAAGAGAGCCAGCTGAGTGCGTTCTCCGAAAACAGGCGATCGCCGTACAAGGACGAGTCGTTGTAGTTCCGTCCCCAAAGCAGGTTGGCGGCGCCGGCAATCACGACGCGAGGACCATACTTGGCGTTCGAGTTGGGGAGCTTGGGTAGCTCTGCTGCGACGGCCAGCGTGAACGCACTGCGCGTCGCGCGCTGGAGCGGGTCGTCCTTCTGATTCGGATCGAGCAGGGAACCGAGATCGCGCACGGAGAGCGCCTTGTCGCTCGAGGTGAGCAGCGCTTTTGCCGGCGAATTGCTGGAAATTCTCAGACTTTGTGCACCACTGACCAGCACGCGCGAGTCGATTTTCACACCCTCTCGCTCGAGCCCGCGCGTGACCTCGTGCGGCTGAGGCGTTGCAAAGAAGACCTCGCCCGCACCGCGCGGCAAGCGCAGCGCAGCGTCCGTCTCCAAGATGAAGTCTTGCCCGAATTCCACGCCGATCAACTTCGCGACCGCCTCGAGCCCGCTGTGCTGCACACGCTTGTCTTCACCCAAAACCGGGGCGACGAGCAGATACGCACTGCCTCCGCCGCGTACGAAAGTGACCACGCGCGCCGCAGATGCATCATCAACTGAGACACTCGGGCCAGCGACGACGAGCACGGTGCAGTCTGCGAGCGGTGCCGTGGGCTGCGTCAGATCCACCCCCAGCACTTCGAAGTTGCTCTTCTCCAAGCGGTGGCGCACCTCGGCGAGCCCTTCGGGGCCCACATCGTCGACCGACAACTCACGGTGCCCCGTAGCAAAACAGGCCTTGGCTTTGCTGCTGCCGAGCACGTTGGCGATACCCTCGGTCAACGCTTGTTCCAAGCGCGGCTGTGCTTTTCCCGATTGGTCGTCGTAATGCACGAGCTCGTCACCGGTAATGAACCAGTGACGCTCGCCGCGGCTGACCACCAAGCTTGCGTCGGTGACGACGCGGCCGTCCTCCGCGCGCCCGGTGAGCAAGCCCAATTCTTTCTGAAGTACCTGAAATTCTGCCGGATTCTGGTCCGGATCCACGAACCTGGTGGTCAGCTTGCTGGTCTCTGCTCGGTATTGGACCAGCATTTGACGCACGCTCACGCTGAGCGGGTCGGCGCGACCGAGCAACACCGTGATCGAGAGCGGCTGATCGAGCGCGTGCAGCGTTTTCAACGTCGCGGGCGAAAGCGTATAGAGTCGATCCGCCGTGAGGTCCCAGCGCTTGTACCAGCGCGCGACGAGCACGTTGAGGTTGACGGCCAAGAGCGCCGCGCCGAGCACGCCCAACGCCGCAAAAGCACGAAACGAGCGCGACACGCCGCCGCGCGAGTCGACCTTTTCGGATTTGCGGGGCGCGCTCATCCCCACCGCCAAGAGTCGACCACGCGAGTGGTCATGAATAGGCCGAGTGCCACGACCGTGCCGTCGAACACGACGCGGCGCAAATCCAGGATCCCTTTCGAGAAGTCCTCCATCTGCCCCATCATCGATACGTGGGCGCACAGATCTCGGAACAGACCAGGGTCGAAGATGTATTCGCCGACGCCCAGGATGAACAGGCCGAACTCGAGGAAGATGGTCAAGAGCAGCGCGACCAATTGGCTCTTGGTCATGGCGCTCATCAGCGTGCCGAGACTCAAATAGGCAGCACCGATGCCGAGCAACCCGAGGTAGCTCGAGCCCACTACCCCCCAATCCACCACCCCGGTTTTGCGCAAGATCACCACGTAAAGCAGGGTAGGTGCCCAGATCAGCGCATAGGTCGAGAGCAGCGCCACGTACTTCCCGAGCACCACGCTGCTCGGCGTCACCGGCGTCGTGAGCAAGGCTTCGATGGTGCCGCTGCGACGCTCTTCGGCGAACGCGCGCATGGTGAGCGCGGGGCACACCAGGAGCAACGTCATCAGCAAGAAGATCGACTCTTGTCCGAAGTACGCCTGCAGCGGTCCAGTGTCGACCGAGACGTCGGGCATACTCGCGAAGTGTGTGACGATCGAATAGAAGATGGCACCCTGCAGCAGCAGGAAGACCGTCAGTAGCACCCACGCCAGGGGCGTGACCCAGAGGCTAAGCAACTCGCGGCGGTAGATCGCCAAAAAGCCGTTCATGGTTCGCTCGGCGAAGCGTTGGCATCGGCTTCCGCCCGTTCGTGAGCAGTGAGCTCACTGAAGACTTGCTCGAGTGACGCCTGCTCGGGGATTACCGCATGAATACCGACGCCTGCTTCGGTCAGCGCCCGCACCAGCGCTTCGATCGCAGCTTCCGGGTCGGTTTCCTGGTTCAGGACGATGTGTAGAGTTCGACGAGACGGATCGTCGGCTTCCTTGCCGACTTCTCGCAAAACTAGCCCAGAAAAGGCGCCAATTGCGGCTTCCGCCGCTGCGTTCGGATCGCGCACGCGCACGCTCAGCTTGCGTGAGTGCTGACGCGCGCGCAGCGCTTCGATGCTACCCTCGGCAACCAAACGACCGCGGTCGATCACGATCGCGCGTTCGCACGTAGCTTCCACCTCGGACAGGATATGGGTCGAGAGCAAGATCGTGCGTTCGCCTGCCAAGTCTTTGATTAGCGTTCGCACTTCGCGGATCTGATTGGGATCGAGACCCGCGGTGGGTTCGTCCAGAATCAAGAGCGGCGGATCGCTGACCAAGGCATCCGCCAATGCGACGCGCTGGCGGTAGCCTTTGGATAAATGTCCGATCACGGTGCCGGCCATGTGCGCCACGCCCGCGCGCTCCATCGCGCTGGCGATGGCGGCTCGCTGCTTGGCGCGAGGCACTTCCTTGAGCCGCGCGCGAAACAGCAAATACTCGATCACACGCAGCTCGGGATAGAGCGGCGCGCTCTCCGGCATGTAACCGAGCGCACGACGTGCCGCGCGTGGAGCCTCGGCGATGTCGTGCCCGGCGATGCGTACGCGGCCACTCGTAGCACCCAAGAATCCGGACAAGATACGCAGCGTGGTACTCTTGCCGGCGCCGTTTGGGCCGAGAAAGCCGACGATTTCGCCCTTCCCGACCGCAAACGACAGATCACGCACCGCGACCACGGTGCCGTAGTCTTTGGTGAGATTCGAGGCTTCGATCACGCGTTGGCCGGAGCGTCCTCGGTCTCGTCGTCGTCGACGGCGCCTTCCTCTTCCAGGATCGCGCCGTGACACTTCTTGAATTTCTTGCCCGAGCCGCACGGGCACATGTCGTTGCGACCGATCTTGGGCGTGGGCGGTGCGGTGCGGCGCGGTTGGACCGGCTCGGGTGGCGCCTCTGGAGCCTCCAGATCGCCCGGGTGGCGCGCGACCGCGGCCTCCAACTCCGCGCGGTAACGCGCTTCGGCCTCGGCTTCGATGGCGGCGATCTCTTCTTGGCCGTGCCGGCGCTCCTCGAACAGCTTGACGAGTACCGTGCTCGAGATCTTCGCCATCATGTTCAAGAATAGGTTGTAGCCCTCTTTCTTGTACTCGTTTTTCGGGTCGCGCTGACTGTAGCCGCGCAAGCCGATGCCGTCGCGCAAGTGCTCCATGTTGGACAAATGCTCGACCCACGCCTCGTCGATGCTCTCGACGTACAAGCGGCGGAAGGCGCGCAGCAGCATTTCTGGCCCGATTTCCTGCTCTTTCGCAAGGAAGGCCGCTTCACCGAACTTGTACAACTCGCGGACCAAGAAGTCGGCGTCGCCGAGTTCGTTGATGCTCTGATCCGGGTCGACTCGGAAGTGCTCTTTGAAGCCCGTGTGGATGCCCTTCCAATCCCAGTCTTCGGGTTGCTTGTTGGGGGGGCAATTCTCCTCGACCATCGCGCCGACCACGCGATCGAGCAGATCCAAGACGCGCTCGCGCTGCTCCGACAAGCCATGCGTCACGAGTTCGACCAGCTCTTCGTACACGTTGAACGGCGCGCGCTCTTTGCGTGTCTCCAAGTCCAGCTTCACACCCCAGGTGTGATAAGCGTCATTCTGTAGCGAGCGGAGCTCGACCAGCGTGCTCGCCTTCTTCAGCTCTTCCTGCGTCGGCGCGCGGTACTTGCCGTCATCGCCCGTCGGTTGCAGCGGCGGATCGCAGTACATGCCGATCAGCTGCGCGACCAGCGGGCGCGAGCGTTCGCCGATCTTCTCGTCTACGGCGATGATCCGGATTTCGCCGGTCGCTTTGCCGTTCTCGTCGTGCTCTTCCGGCGCGTAACGGCCGAGCAACAGCTGCTGACGCAGCGTGTACACGGTCTTGCGCTGCGCGTTCATCACGTCGTCGTACTCGAGCAAGTTCTTGCGAATGTCGAAGTTGCGCTCTTCGACCTTGCGCTGCGCGTTCTCGATGCTGCGTGAAACCAGCGGGTGCTCGATGGGCTCGTCGTCGGGCATACCCATGCGGTCCATCAGGTTCTTCACTCGATCGCCGGCGAAGATGCGCATCAAGTCGTCTTCGAGCGAGAGATAGAACTTGCTGTAGCCGGGGTCACCCTGACGGCCTGCACGACCGCGCAGCTGGTTGTCGATGCGGCGCGACTCGTGGCGCTCGGTACCGATGATGTACAGCCCGCCGAGCTCGGTCACTTCATCGTGCTCGACTTTGCACGAGGCCTGCACCGTAGCTAGCAGCTCCGCGTACTCCGCCGGGTGAGTCTCCGGGGTTCGCCCGGACTCCCTGAACTGCGCGGTCGCGATCATCTCCGCGTTGCCGCCGAGCATGATGTCCGTACCGCGACCTGCCATGTTGGTGGACACGGTGATCGCGCCCTTCTTGCCGGCCTGCGCCACGATCGAAGCTTCATTCTGGTGATGCTTCGCGTTCAGGACGCTGTGCGGGATCTTCTTCTTCTTCAGGATGCGCGCGATCGCGTCGCTCTTCTCGACGCTGGTCGTGCCGACCAGCACCGGGCGCCCTTGCTCGTGGTGCGTGAGGATGTCGCGCGTCAGCGCGTTGAACTTCTCGCGCTCCGTCTTGTACACGACGTCGTGGTCGTCCTGACGGATATTGGGCTTGTTCGTCGGGATGGCCGTGACGGAGAGCTTGTACGTCTCGGAGAACTCGTGAGCCTCGGTCTCCGCGGTACCGGTCATGCCCGCGAGCTTTTTGTACAAGCGGAACAAGTTCTGGAACGTGATCGTGGCCATCGTGCGGCTTTCCTCTTGGATGCGCACGTTCTCCTTGGCCTCGACCGCTTGATGTAGACCGTCGCTCCAGCGCCTTCCGGCGAGCACGCGGCCGGTGAACTCGTCGATGATCAGCACCTTACCGTCGCTCGACACCATGTAGTGCTGGTCGCGCTTGTACAGCGCGTGCGCGCGCAGCAACTGATTCAAGATGTGCAAGCTCTGCACGTTGACGGGGTCGTACAGGTTGTCGATGCTGACCATGCGCTGCACGGTCTCGACGCCTTCGTCCGTGAGCGCGGCGCTGAAGCCCTTTTCGTCGACCGTATAGTGCTCGTCCTTGATCAGCTTGGTGACGATCTCGTTGAGCGTGCGGTATTTTTCGCTGGCCGCGTCAGCAGCGCCGCTGATGATCAGAGGCGTGCGCGCTTCGTCGATCAAGATCGAGTCGACCTCGTCGACGATCGCGAAATTCAGCGGGCGCTGCATGTACTCCAGCGCCGAGAATTTCATGTTGTCGCGCAGGTAATCGAAGCCGAATTCGTTGTTCTGGCCGTAGCAGATGTCCGATTGATAGGCGCGCCGCTTGTCCTCGTCGCTTTGCTGATTGACGATCGTGCCGATGCTCAGCCCCATCCACTTGTAGAGACGCCCCATCCAGTCCGCGTCGCGCGTGGCGAGGTAGTCGTTCACCGTGATCAGGTGCACGCCCTTGCCTTCGAGCGCGTTCAGATACACGGGCAAGGTTGCGACCAAGGTCTTACCTTCACCGGTGCGCATCTCGGAAATGCCGCCCTTGTGCAGGACCATGCCGCCCATCATCTGCACGTCGTAGTGACGCATCTTCAGCACGCGGAAGCTGGCTTCACGGCACACCGCGAAGGCATCGACCAAGATGTCGTCGAGCGTGGCGCCGGAGTCGAGCTTTTGCTTGAACTCGGCCGTCTTGGCTTGCAGCTCGGCGTCGCTCAGCTTCTTCAATGCCGCTTCGCGACCCGCGATCTCGGCGACCAGCGGTTGCAACCGTTTGACCGCGCGTTCGTTCGACGTGCCGAAAAGCTTCTTCGCTACCCAGGTCAGCATATTCTTTTGTCCACTCGCGAGGGGGCGTGACGAGTCACTCGACTCGCTCGCCCCCGCAGAAAATCCGTCAATCGTTCCGGAGCCGGGGGGAGGGCCCGCGAAAACCCAGGGAACCTAATCCTTCGCGATTCCTGGTGCCAGCCTGGTTTTCGGCTTGGGCAGCCACTACCGGGGCTCGGCCCGGATCCGTAAATGTAGGAATTGTTTAAAAAATTGAGTCAGTCTCAGGTTGGCCATCGGGTCGGGTGGCGGGTCGAGTGCTGGGTCGGGCTAATTTTCTCAACCGCGGACGTCCCCAATTTAGTTCCGGTGATCCTTCGCGCGGGATCCGGTGTGTCCCGCTTCGAAGGGAATCGAGAGGGATTGGGGGCGCCCGATGGTCGCGCACAGCACCTCGAACAGCGTCCGAGCGCCTCACTGTGCGCTTCAGCGGCACGTCAGCACGCTGCAACTTCGAGGTGTTCTTGAGCGCGGCACACGAGGCGTCGCGTACGGAATTTCACGTCACGAGAAACTCGGGCGGCGGGCGCGCCGATAGGGCGTGAACCCAGACCCATGACCGGCGACGCAAAGCAACACCACGATGCACTCGTTAGACGCACGTTCTCCGTCGCCGAACACGCCGCCGCCGAATTTCGCGCGCTCCTCCCCCCGCGCCTCGTCGAACAAATCGATTTTTCGACGTTGAAGCTGTGCTCCGGAAGCTACGTCGACGAAGCGCTGGCAGGGTCTCAATCAGACCTGCTCTTCTCCGTGAACATATCCGGCAAGCCCGCACTGCTCTATCTTCTCTTCGAGCACCAGAGCGGCGTCGACAAGTTGATGCCGCTGCGTCTCTTGCGATACGTGGTGCGCATCCTCGAGCGCCACGTGCAGGATGCGCGAACGCCGAGTCTCGCGCTACCGCTCCCGGTCGTCGTTCCGTTCGTTCTGCATCACAGTGAGACTGGCTGGACCGCTGCTAAGACGCTCGAAGAGCTGTTCGACGAAACCCTCGTCAGCGATCCCGAAATTCTGCGGTTGATTCCCAGGTTAGGGTTCGTCCTCGACGACATCAGTCGCGTTTCGGATCAAGAGCTCGAGGATCGCGCGCTCGGGCTCGTGCCCGCGCTGACTCTGTGGGCCCTGAGAGACGCGCGGAGCCCGACTCGTTTGGTGCAATCCATCGATCATTGGGCCAGCGCCATGGCCGAATTGTTGTTGGCTCCCAATGGAAGGGAGGCCATCTGGACCATCTTCCGCTACATTGCACAGGTCGCCGATGATTCCTTGGTCGAAACCCTCGGCCAGGCACTCGAGAACGCCAAGCCAGAAGTCAGGGACGCAATCATGACAGCCGCAGAGAGATGGCAAGCCGAAGGTGAAGCCCGAGGAATCGTAAAAGGCAGAGCTGAAGGTAAAGCTGAAGGTAAAGCTGAAGGTAAAGCTGAATTGCTGCAGCGACTTCTGACGCTGAAGTTCGGTGCCCTACCGGAAGACGCGCGGCACCGCCTCGCGCACGCCAGCGAAACTCAGCTCGATCGTTGGTCCGAGCAGATCCTCACGGCCGACACGCTCGACGCCATCCTGCGTTCGTGAAAATGACCGCCGCAGAGAGATGGCAAGCCGAAGGTGAAGCCCGCGGAATCGCAAAAGGCAGAGCTGAAGGTAAAGCTGAAGGTAAAGCTGAACTGCTGCAACGACTTCTGACGCTGAAGTTCGGTGCCCTGCCGGAAGACGCGCGGCACCGCCTCGCGCACGCCAGCGAAATTCAGCTCGATCGTTGGTCCGAGCAGATCCTCACGGCCGACACGCTCGACGCGGTCATTCAGCGGGAACGCTGAGCCGCACTCACACCGCGTGCGCGAGGCGATGTCGCTGTCGCTCGATGCCATCCGCGAACAGCTTGCGATCTTCATCGCTCTCGAGCTCGAGCTCCGGCACCGCAGTGGGCCGTCCATCATCACCGAGCGCGACGTACACCACGAACGCAGAGTTGGTGTGCGTAGTCTGTCCGGTGATCGGATTTTCGGAGTGCACGCGCACGGTGGTTTCGATCGAGGTGCGACCGACGTAGCTCACGCGCGCCTCGCACATCAACAGCGCGCCGACGTGCACGGGTTCCCGAAACGTCATCGAGTCGATCGCGATGGTGACACACGGACGGTGCGCATGACGCATGGCGCTGAGCGCGCCGCACTCGTCCACCAATCGCATGATCACGCCACCATGCACGTTGCCGAGCGCGTTGGCATGCGCAGGCGTCATCAGGTGATGCAACGTGACGCGCGACTGTGCGGGGGACTTCTTGGTTGCGAAGGTCATGCTTTTCCTGGAGAGGGTGAATTGGGCCGTGCAGGGCCCGGACTCATGCGACCAGCAGCGCCCAACGCTCAGCCAAGCGCCTTGATTTATTGGAAACTTTGGCTGACTTGCCAGCCGCCGGCAGATGAGTGCTAGGGTTCCGCGCCTTCGAGGATGGATCTTTTTTACCCCATCATCCTCATCAGCTCGCTGATTTTCGTTCACGAGCTGGGGCACTTTCTCTTCGCCAAAGCGTTCGGCGTGAAAGTGCTCACTTTCAGCCTGGGTTTCGGGCCGAAGGTGTTGAGGTTACGTGGACGCGAGACGGAATACTGCGTATCGCTGATTCCGCTGGGCGGCTACGTGCGCATGCTCGAAGCGGCCAAGAGCGACGTGGTACTGCCTGAAGATCGCAGGCGGACCTTCGAGTCGTTGCCGCTCTACAAGCGCATCGTGATCGTGCTCGCCGGTCCGGCGATGAATCTCGTTTTTCCGGTCTTGCTCTACTTCGCGGTCTTCGTCGGCGATGGCCCGTTCTTACCGCCGACAGTGGGCATCGTGCTGCCCGGCCATCCCGCTGACGGCAAGCTGATCCCCGGTGATCGCATCATGTCGGTCAACGGCGAAGAAGTCGCGACGTTCGACGAGGTCGAGCGCATCATCGCCAAGAGTCCGGGCGAGCTGCTGCACTTCAAAGTCTTTCGCGACAATCGCCACGTCGACGTCGAGGTGACGAGCGAGGAGAAAGATCGAGGCCGCGGCAACGGGCTAAACGTCGTGGATCGCGAGCTCGACATCAGCAATCGCGTCGGCAGCATTGGCATTGCGAGCAGCGCGCCGGCGGCCGTGATCGGCGTGCCAAATCCCGAATCACCCGCATATCGCGCAGGTCTTCGCACCTTCGACATCGTGACCAGCGTGGGTGGCGTGCCCATTCGCCGCTTTAGGGATCTGAACGAAGCGTTCCGCGACAACGCCGGTGAAACGCTGCCCATCACTTACAAGCGGCCGATCTCCGTGCCGAGCGCGCTCGGTGGCTTGGCCGACTTGGCCATCTACGAGGCCGGAGTGGTCGCGCTCACACCGGACGCCGCAGGCACCACCTTGCTCGAGCGCACCGGACTCGAACTGGCGGACCTTTACGCAGCGGTGGTCCCCGAGGACAGCAATTTCTACAAAGTCGGATTGCGCCCGGGTGACAAGATTTTGAAGTTCGACGGCGAGCCCGTCGCCGCGTGGTCTACGTTCGCGGAGCGCGTCATGGCGCAGCCGAACCGACCGCATCGCATCGACTATCAAGCGGCGCGCGACGGCGTCGTTCGCTCGGGCACCTTCCAGGTCCGACGCGAGGATTTTACGGACGCCCACGGTCAGTCCTTTTCCTACTACGTGCTGCAGATTCAGGACTGGGTCCCCCTCGCGCCGGAAAATAGCGTCGAGCACTCTGCGCCTCTGCGCTACGCGCTGACCAAAGCCGTCGAAGAGACCGCGGACGTCACGCACTTCGTGATGGTCAGCTTGGTGCGCCTGATCGAAGGTCGAATCAGCCTGAAAGCGCTTTCCGGGCCAATCACGATCTACCAAGTAGCTGGCGAAGAGGGCCGCAAGGGTGCCGATCACTTCATTTGGGTGATGGCGCTGATCAGCATCAACCTCGGCTTGTTCAATCTATTGCCGATCCCGGTTCTGGATG
Organism: Polyangiaceae bacterium; assembly: GCA_035634635.1. Taxonomy (GTDB): domain Bacteria; phylum Myxococcota_A; class Polyangia; order Polyangiales; family Polyangiaceae; genus PMG-095. The sequence goes on along the minus strand of DASQCO010000038.1, from coordinate 23,106 downwards.
GTGGCCATCTACTGTTCTTCGTGATCGAAGGTGTGCTACGCCGCCCCTTGCCGATGCGCATCCGCGAGCTCGCGCACGTGGTCGGCATGGCCATTTTGGTCGGGCTCACCATGCTCGCCTTCAAGAACGATCTCGAAAAACGCTGGGATGCCAACGCGCAAGCCGCCAAAGGCCCGAGAGGCTGACACCGTGACAAGCTCAGATGCGCCGCCGGAAACGCCGGGCGCGAGCGCTCGCAGCGTGGCCGTGCAAGCGCTGATTCGCGTGCTTCGTGATGGCGCCTTTGGTGCAGCCGCGTTGTCTGCGGAGCTCGAGCGCGCGGACGGATTGGCCGAACGCGATCGCGCCCTCGCGACCGAGTTGCTGTACGGCACGCTACGACTCAAGACTGCGCTCGAGGCGCGTCTCGCCCCGCTTGCGCCGCGTGGCTTGAAGGACGTGGTGGTCAAAGCCGAGCTGCTGATCGCGGCTTACCAACTGTTGTCGCTCGATCGTATACCGGCGTTTGCGGCGGTGAACGCGGCCGTCAATGGTGTGCGTGCCGCGCGTGGCAAACAGGTCGCAGGCTTTGCCAATGCTGTGCTGCGCAAGGTGGCACAGGGCGAAAAGCTCTCGTCGACCAGCGCTGCACGTCAGAACATCGCGCCCTGGCTCCAGCAAGCCCTGGAACAATCGGTGGGTGAAGCGGAAGCGCAGGCGTTGATCGTGCCGCCAACCGAGAAGGTGGTTGGCCTACGCCTCGTTGCGGACAAATCAGTGCCGGATTGGCTGAAAAGCAGCGCGGTCGGGCGGGTGTCGCCGCGCTCACGGTTGATTTCGGGCGCAGGAGATCCGCGCAAGCGTGAAGGCTACGCGGAGGGCGCGTTCGTCGTTCAAGAAGAGGGTGCGCAGGCAATCGCGCTCGCGCTCGGTGCGCGTTCGGGCGAGCGGATTTTGGACGCTTGCGCCGGGCGCGGTCAAAAGACTTCCCTGTTCAGCGAGCAGGTCGGCAATTCCGGCAAAGTGTGGGCTACCGATGTCTACCCGAAGAAGCTCGAGGCACTTTCGTCGGAGTATGAACGGCTGCGGCTCACACCACCCGAGCTCCGCGCGGTCGATTGGACGGTGGGCGTCGGCGATGTACCCGCTGATTTCGATCGCGCCTTGATCGATGCGCCGTGCACCGGCACCGGCACGCTGCGCCGTCGTCCGGAGATCGCGGCGCGTCTCGTGCCGGAAGATCCCGCGCGCTTGTCGGCCTTGGCAGAGAGCATTTTGCGTGCGGCGGCGACTCGCGTGCGCCCCGGCGGTCGCGTCGTGTTTGCCGTGTGCAGTGTGCTCGAAGCTGAGTGTGAAGCAGTGGTCCAGCGTGTGCTCGATATCCTCGAACCAGCCCCATTCGACGCTCCGGAGCTACAATCGTTGTGGCAAGCCGACCGAACTCCGCTCGCCTTTCGGATTGGACCGAGCGAGTTCGCCACCGATGGTTACTTCGCGGCCAGCTTTCTCAAACGCTGAGCGTGTGTCGGCCATTAGGCCGTTCATGAAATGACCATTCCGTCCCTTGTCCCCGATCCTGTATTTGTGGGGGGCCGGCGGCGGGTAAGCTCTGCGCCTACGGCGCTAACCGTTCGGGATCACCGAGGAATTCGAAGTGCATCGTGTCTCGGAGTTCGGGGTCCCGACCGAGCCAGTAGAAGCCGTACCGCTCGAAGCCGTCGATCCAGCAACGCGGTAGCGCGGCGCGGTCGAACACTGACTCGGCGGAGCTGCGACAGGCTGGGTGGTCGGGCCACGGCGCCACGCAGCCGCAACAGGGATTGCGGTTGGGATCGATGTCGATCGCGATGCCAAACAAATGATTGGAAACTTCGCCGCCGCGATAGGTGTTGGCTTGTCGGAAGCCGCCAATGGCGCGCGGCGTGTAGCGCTCCTTGGGGCCCGTGCACGTGCGTTCGATGTAGCGTTCGACGCAGCGCAAGGCCGGCGCGATCTTCTTGTGGATCTGCAAGGGCAAACCCATGAAGTGCACGCCGACCGCGTTGGCATAGGCCTTTTGCTTGTTGTAGCGATCGAGGCCCAACCCTTCGACACTGCCGTACTGCTCTGCGCGGTAGCGGAGCGCTTGCTCATGGGCGGTTGCGTTCAGTGCTCCGCGCTTGACGAAGTTCGAACGAATCAGAAACGGCTGCGGTTTCTGCGTGGGACACGCCTTGTGCGTATGACGTTTGCCTTGCGAGCGCTCGGCCGCCGACACGTCCGGGAGTGCCGCGAGCGCGATCGCCGCGATCAGCGAGCCGAGCACGGCGAATCGGAACGGGCGCTGACGCGGCATCGGTGGCAAGTCTCTAGGCAGTCATAGCGCGATTCAGCCGATCGCGGGCATGGCGTACGCAGTTCGACGGGCCGCGTCAGCGGAATATTCAGCGTTCAGCGACCCACGCGCGCGCATTGCGGAACAGCCGTAGCCACGGCGCATCTTCGGCCCATTCACGGGGACGCCACGAATATTGAACGCTGCGGAACACGCGCTCGGGGTGAGGCATGAGCAGCGTCACGCGGCCGTCCGCGTTGCACACGCCGGTGATGCCGCTCGGCGAGCCATTGGGGTTTTCGGGATAATGCGAGGTGACCTGGCCAAAGTGATCGACGTAGCGCGCGCCGACCAGCCCGCTCGCTTCGAGCGCCTCGAGCGCCGCGTCATTGGCGAACTCTGCGCGTCCTTCCCCGTGAGCGACGGCGATGGGGAGCCGTGACCCTTGCATGCCGCGCAGCAAGATCGAGGGGCTGTCGGCAACTTCGACCATGCACACCCGCGCTTCGAACTGTTCGGAGCGATTGCGCACGAAGCGGGGCCACAGCTCAGCGCCCGGCACCAATTCGTGCAGGTTGGACAACATTTGGCAGCCGTTGCACACGCCCAAAGCGAAGGCATCTTCGCGCGCGAAGAACCGCGCGAATTCGCTGCGCGCGCGCGCGTTGAACAGAATCGACTTGGCCCAACCTTCACCCGCGCCGAGCACGTCACCGTAGGAGAAACCGCCGCACGCTGCGAGGCCGCGAAACTCAGCCAGCCCGATGCGGCCGCTCAAGATGTCGCTCATGTGCACGTCCACCGCATCGAACCCCGCGCGGTCGAACGCGGCAGCCATTTCGATTTGGCCATTCACGCCTTGTTCTCGCAGGATCGCCACGCGCGGCCGAGCGCCAGGCCCGCGCACGAGACTGCGCACGAAGTCGTCTTGGGGATCGAAGCTGAGTTCGACCGAGAGCCCGGGGTCGGTCAAATCCAGGCGCGATTCCTGCTCCTGATCCGCGCAACTGGCGTCGTCCCGCAACCGCTGCATGGCGTGTGTCGTTTCGGACCAGTGCGCGCGCAGCGCGGCGCGATCTTGGTCGAATAGCACTTCGTCGCCACGCACGATGCGCACGCGATTGCCGGCAGCTCGCCGACCTACTTCGTGCACCGCATCCGCGAGCCCATGCTTGGCGAAGCACTCGCGGATCGCCGCTAGCTCGCGGCGTCGTACTTGCACCACCGCGCCGAGCTCCTCGTTGAACAGCAGGGACAGTGCGTTACCGTTCAGCGCGGTAAGATCGATCGCGAGCCCGGTGCCGCCGGCAAACGCCATCTCGCACAGGGTGGCGAACATGCCACCATCGGAGCGATCGTGGTACGCGAGCACGTAGCCTTGCCCAGACAGCTCTTGAATCGCGGCGAAGAACCCGGTCAAGATCGACGGCTGATCGAGATCGGGCGGAGTCTGGCCGACTCGCGAATAGACCTGAAAGAGCGCAGAGCCCCCTAGACGGCATCGCCCCATGCCCAAATCCACCAGCAATAGCAGGCTATCTGGCACGTCTCGGCGCAATTCGGGTGTCAACACTCGCCGCACGTCGCTGGCTTTGGCGAACGCACTCACGATCAACGATAGCGGCGCAGTGACGCTCTTCTTTTCGCCGTTTTCGTCCCAAACCGTGCGCATCGACATCGAATCTTTGCCGACGGGGATGGCGATGCCGAGCGCAGGGCACAGCTCACTGCCAACCGCGCGTACGGCTTCGTATAGGCGTGCGTCCTCGCCAGGATGACCCGCAGGTGCCATCCAGTTCGCCGACAGCTTCACGTCCGAGATCTGCGCGATGGGAGCCGCAGCGATGTTCGTCAGCGCTTCACCGACGGCCATGCGTGCCGATGCAGCCGCGCTCAGCAACGCGAGCGGTGTGCGTTCACCGACCGCCATGGCTTCACCGGTGTAACCTTCGAAGCTGGTCGCGGTCACGGCCACGTCCGCACACGGGACCTGCCAGGGGCCGACCATCTGATCGCGCGCAACGAGTCCCGTGATCGTGCGATCGCCAATCGCGATCAAGAACGTTTTGTCCGCGACCGTGGGCAGTTGAAGCACCCGACGGGCGGCCTCGCTCAGCTCGATTCCGCTCAAGTCGTCGCTTTCCGGGCTGAAAACGCCGGTTTCGACGGTGCGCGTCATCTTGGGTGGTTTGCCCAACAGTACCTGCAGCGGCAAAGCGATCGGCTGATTGCCGAAGTGTTCATCTTCGACCGTGAGCACGCCGTCGTCGGTGGCATGCCCGAGCACTGCGTACGGGCAACGCTCGCGCGCGCACAGCGCCTCGAAGCGCGCCAAGTTTTGGGGCTCGATCGCCAGCACATAGCGCTCTTGCGATTCGTTGCACCACAGCTCGAGCGGCGACATGCTAGGCTCGTCGTTCGGGATCTTGCGCAGCTGAAAGCGCGCGCCGCGTCCGCTGTCGTTCACCAACTCGGGCAATGCGTTCGACAGGCCGCCCGCGCCGACATCGTGGATTGACACGATCGGGTTCTCTGCGCCGAGTTGCCAAGCGCGGTCGATCACTTCCTGACAGCGCCGCTGCATCTCCGCGTTGTCGCGCTGCACGGACGCAAAGTCCAAATCCTCGCGCGAAGCTCCGGAGCTCACCGACGAGGCGGCTCCGCCACCGAGCCCAATCAGCATCGCCGGACCGCCCAGCACGACGATCGCCGCTCCCGCAGGGATCGTGCCCTTTTTCACGTGATCCGCGCGAATGTGACCGAAGCCGCCAGCGAGCATGATCGGCTTGTGATAGCCGCGCACCTCGCGCCCGCCTGGCCCCGCTGCCTCGAGCTCGTACGTGCGAAAGTAGCCGGTCAAGTTGGGGCGACCGAACTCGTTGTTGAACGCGGCGCCGCCGATCGGTCCTTCCAACATGATGTCCAGCGCCGAGGCGATACGCGCGGGCTTACCGTAAGCGGTCTCCCAAGGTTTCGGCGCGCCGGGCAAGCGCAAGTTGGAGACCGAGAATCCAGTGAGTCCTGCTTTGGGTTTCGAGCCGCGGCCAGTCGCTCCCTCGTCACGGATCTCTCCGCCCGAGCCCGTAGCGGCGCCCGGGTGGGGCGAAATCGCCGTTGGGTGATTGTGCGTTTCGACCTTGAGCAAGATGTGCTGCTCTTCTTCATTCCCCCGGTACACGCCACTGTCTGGGCTCGGGAAGAAGCGAGGCGCGCTATGTCCTTCGATCACGGCCGCGTTGTCGGAGTATGCCGAGAGCACGCCCGCAGGGCTCTGTTCCGTGCTGTGGCGGATCATCTTGAACAGCGAAAATGGCTGCTTTTTACCGTCGATCACGAAGTCGGCGTTGAAGATCTTGTGGCGACAGTGCTCGCTGTTGGCTTGCGCGAACATCATCAGCTCGACGTCGGTCGGGTTGCGAGACAACGCGCGATAGCTCTGCTCGAGGTACTCGATCTCATCTGCCGCCAACGCCAGCCCGAGGTTGCGATTCGCCTCTTCGATCGCGCTTGGGCCCACACCCAGGAGATCGATGGTCGCTAGCGGTTCTGGCTCGGCGCGGACGAACAGCAGGATCGCTTCGTCTTCGTCGCTCAGGACCGACTCGGTCATGCGATCGTGCAGCGCGGCGGTCAGCGCTTCTTCGTCGTCGATTGTTCCCGCTACCACGTACTCGATGCCACGCTCGATGCGACAGACCTGCGATAAGCCGCAAATCTTCGCAATGTCGGTCGCTTTCGAGGCCCAGGGCGAAATCGTGCCCAAGCGCGGCACGACGAAGTAGCGAGTTCCTGCGAGCGCATCGCTCGTCTGGCGCGGCCCGTACTCGAGCAAGCGCTCGAGCAAGCGCTGCTCGTCTTCAGACAGGTGTGCATCGCCGAGGTCCACGAAATGGACGAAGCGCGCGCTGAGCGCGGACAGCGCCGGATTTCGAGTTTGGATTTTGGCGAGGCGCTTGCTCAGACGCCCAGCCGACAACGCGGCGCGACCCGGGATGACGATCATGGGCGGGGAGCATGGCGCGCTTCGCGCATTATGCAATCCAATAGAAAATGATACATTTGATAAGCAATGACGATGATTTTGGACAGCGCGCGGCTGGCCGCTTTCAGCGCGGTCGCGACCACGGGCGGCTTCTCCAAGGCTGCAAAACAATTGGGGAAAACGCAGTCTTCCGTGAGTCAGGCCGTGCTCCTCTTGGAGCGCGAACTGGGGCAAAAGCTGTTCGCGCGCGATGGGCATCGTCCACGCCTGACCGACGCGGGGCGTGCGTTGCTTGCGCGCGCGACGCGGATTTTCGAAGAAATGGCGCTCGCGGAGAGCGAGCTTTCGAGTCTCAGCGCGCTGGACGCGGGTGAGTTGGTGCTCGGCACCAGTGACACCCTGGCCTGTTATTTCCTGCCGCCCGTGTTCGCCGAGTTCCGTAAACGCTACCCGAAGGTGGAGCTTCGCATCGACAATCGGCCCTCGCCCGTGATCGCGGAGCGCGTCTCGGAGGGCCAGGTCGATGTGGGCATCGTCAGCTTGCCGCTGCCGGCATCGCTGACGGTTTCGGGACGCCCAGTGAGCGAGCGGCTCGATTGCGTCGAGCTTGCGTCGCAAGAGGACGTTGCAGTGTGCGCACCCACGCACGCGCTGGCGAAGGCGAAGCGACAGCGGGTGAGTGTGAAGGAGCTCGCGCCGCACCCACTCTTGCTGCTCGATCGCACGACCAGCTCACGTGCTCTGGTCGATGTGGCGTTTGCGACCGAAAGTCTGCCGATCGAGCTAGCGATGGAGATGAGCAGTGTGGAGGTATTGAAGCGCTTGGCCGAACTCGACTTTGGCGTCGCGATCGTGCCGCGCTTCTCGGTTCAACGCGAACGAGAGAGCGGCACGCTACACGTCCTCCGCTTGGAGCGGTTCGGCGCGCCACGGAGCGTCGGCGCGCTCACGCCTCGTGCGTTCGCGCCGACGCGTGCCGCGCTCGCGTTCTTGGGCCTAGCCCAAGATCACTCCAAACCGAGGCGGTCCAGCTCTTCTTCGCTGAGCGAGTAGTACTCGCCGATCTCGTTCAGCAGCGTGATCTCGATTTCCGAGGCCAGCTCTTCTTCGTCTTCGAATTCAGCCGGCAAATTCGCGGTGTACAGGATGATGCTGGTCGGGCTCAGACCGCCTGCCGCCGCTTCGACCGTGGGGCCTTCGAAGCGACAAAGCTTGCGTGGATCGAAGCCGTCCTTCACGAGCACTCGGTTCGGACGAGGCTCGAGCAACACCGGTACGTCCTTCAGGCGCTCGAGATAGGGTGAGGGAAGGGCGGCCAGCGCGGCTTCCGCGCTCTTCACGATCAGATCTTGGAACTCGCTGATGTCGAACCCCGAGTCGATGTCGTCTTGCTCGTCGAGCTCGAGTACGCGCATGAAGTGAGTCACGCGCAGCGCGTCTTCCTTCAGCTCTCCGTAGACATCTGCCAGCGCATAGTGCGCGTCCGAAAAATCCGGCTCCGCTGCGACTAGCGCTTCCAGCTCGGCGCGGGCCTGCTCCGCGCCCTTGGTCATCCAAACGCCGTGCGCATGGGCGATGCGAATCAGCGGATGCGCGGCAAACGCCTCGTCGACGCTCTCCACCAACTCCATCGCGGCTTCGGGATCGGTACCGAGCAGCTCTTGGAACTCACCGAGGAATTCGTCGAGCTCTTCGGCGAATTCTTCGTCACCGTGCTCATGGTCGCAATTTTCGTCATGAACATGGTCGTGATCGTCGTCGTGTGCCATCGGCGCGAAGGTAGCGGATTTGGCCCTGGGCGCTAGGGACTTCGGTATGCGTGCGCCGCTTTTTGGCGTTTTTTCGCCGGCTTTGGCTGAGAACTTGGCCGTCGATCACCGGGCCAGCTAAGGCGCAGGGCATGCCTGTCCCCGAAACGTGCCGTTGCTGTAGCTCGCTTTCCTTGCTGGACCAGGGGATCTGCGCGGCCTGTAGCCGTCTGCACGGACCGCGCGTTGCGCGCCTGCTCGCGCGTTGCCAAGCCGACGCGAAGTTTGCCAGTAGCTGCCTCGCGCGTTTGCCCGAGCCGGCACGCTCCCGCTTCGCCGCTGCCTTGAGCGCCAAGTGCCTGGGACAACGCCCGGGCCCGGGTCTGCGCTACACCCGGCCGGCGGCTACGCCGAGCAAGCGCGCGATCGCGTGAGCTCGCCCACCGTTCACGAGGTGATCGAGCGGCTAGGCCTGGCTCCTCACCCGGAGGGAGGCTTTTTTCGCGAAACGTTTCGCGCTCCGCAAACCGTCACTGCGCCGTTCGCGCCAGCGTCACGGGCAGCATCGACGGCCATCTACTTCTTGCTGCGCGCCGGTGAGTTTTCTGCCTTTCACACCGTGCTGAGCGACGAGGTATGGCACCACTACACCGGCGCGACCCTCGAGCTTCACACCATCGATCGCGGCGGAAACCATCAACGAGTCGAACTCGGTCCGCGCGTGCTGCACGGCGAATGCCCGCAATGGGTGGTTCCGGCGGGCACTTTGCAGGCCGCTCGCGTGATCGGTGAAGGCTTTGCGTTGTGCGGCTGCACGGTCGCGCCCGGCTTCGATTTTGCTGATTTCGACATGCCGCTGCGCAGCGAACTCACGTTGCGGTTCCCCGCGCTCGCGCCGCTAATCGAATCGTTCACTCGTTGATCAACACACGCGGTTGCGGCCGCCGTGCTTGGCGGCGTACAGCCGTTCGTCGGCGCGCCGATACAACCCTTCGGGTATTTCACCGGGCCCGAGCTGCGCCACACCGAGGCTCAGGGTCGCGGGAATGATCGTGCCGTCGAAGTTGCACGCCGCGTTGTCGACCGCCACGCGGATCAACTCGGCGGCTTGGGTGGCCAGGGCGAGCGGTGTTTGGGGCAACACCAACGCGAGCTCCTCACCGCCGACGCGGCACAGTGTGTCGCTCGGTCGGATCTGACTCTTGACGACGCCCGCGACGTGCTTGAGCACCGCGTCGCCCGCGGGATGACCGAAACCGTCGTTGATCTTCTTGAAGTGGTCGATATCGAGCAGGATCAAGCTCAATGGCTGTTGAGTTTGATCCGCGCGAGCCACCACCTTGCCGAACACTTCGTCGAAGTGGCGCTTGTTGTGCAGGCCCGTCAGTGAGTCGACGGTGGCCAAGCTCAGGATGTGCTGCATGTACTCGAGCTCGAGGTTGTTCTCGAGGTACTTGAGTACGGTCTTCCCCGTACGCAGCAGATCGCCGTCTTTGAGCTCGGCGCGTTCGATCCGCTGATCATTGATGAACGTGCCATTGGTCGACTTCAGATCGACCACGATGTAATGCCCGAGGATGCGATTGATGACGGCGTGGCGCCGGCTCACCATGTCGCTGTTGACGCACACGGTGCATTGCTCGCTCCGTCCGATCGACACCTCTTCGTGCGTCAAATCGATACGTCGCCCCATCTCGGCACCGGAGATGATGACCAGGCAGGGTTGACCCGCACCTTTGGGCCGTTCGGACGGCAGTGAAATTGCGGTCCGACGACCGGGTAAAATCGAGGCCATGATCGAGCCGTGGGAGTCGATACTACCCGGGGATGTCACGGGGTCAATTCCGCCAAGCCGTCGCACCTCGGCATCCTCGCGAAACTCGAGGCGTTGTCGGCAAGACCTTCGGCAAAGCTCGGTGAAAGCGGCGTCCGATGGTTGCGCCGCGCCCCGGAACGCGGGAAAAGAAGCCCTCCATGGCAGAGTTCAGCTTTTCTGGCGCATACACGGCGCTGGTGACCCCGTTTTCCTCCGACGGTTCCGAGGTCGATTTCATCGCATTCGAAAAACACCTGGAGGCCCAGTTGGAAGGCGGCATCGCTGGCCTGGTGCCTTGTGGCACCACCGGTGAGGTGCCCACCCTGACGGAGGCCGAACAGCGCGAGCTGATCACGCGCTGCAAGCGTGTCGCCAAAGGCCGTGCCGTGGTGCTCGCGGGAACGGGTTCGAACAACACCAAGAGGAGCATCGATGGAGCGCGCGCTGCGGTCGAAGCCGGCGCAGACGCCGTCATGGTGGTGATGCCCTACTACAGCCGGCCCAGCCAAGAAGGCCTATTTCAGCACATCTGTGCGATCGCCAAGTCGGTCAGCGTGCCGGTCGTGCTGTACAACATTCCTGGTCGCAGCGTGGTCGAGCTCAGTGTCGACAGCTCGTTGCGCGTGCTCGACGCATGCCCCAATGTGCTCGGCTTCAAAGATGCGACGGGCAACGTCCTACACTGCCAAGAGCTGCTTTCACGCGCAAAACGCCCGGTATCCATCCTCTCGGGCGATGACGGTCTGACCGTGCCGATGATGAGCCTCGGCGCGACGGGTGTGATCAGCGTGACCAGCAACGTGTATCCGAAAGAAGTGAGCGCGATGGTGAACGACGCGCTCGCTGGTCGCTTTACTGCTGCCGGCAAGCAGCAGGTGCGGATGTTCGCCGTGAACAAGGCGATGTTCTCGGAAGCGAGCCCCGCGCCGGCCAAAGCCGCGCTCGCGTTGAAGGGCCGCATGAACGCCAGCGTGCGTTTGCCAATCGTCGAAGCATCTGCAGAATGTCGTGCGCGACTCAGCGCGGCCATGGCCGAGTTCGAGGCATCATGAAGCTCGCATTGCATGGCGCCTCGGGGCGCATGGGACTTGCGATCACGCGACTGTCGCAGAGCAAACCAGAGATCGAAATCGTGGGCGCGGCGTGTTCGAGCGCCGATCCTCGCCTGGGTCGCGATCTAGGCGAGCTCGCGGGACTCGGCGCGCTCGGCGTGGTGACCAGCCCTGACGTCTCGTCCTCGTTGCTCGGCGCCGAAGTGGTGATCGACTTTTCGACCGCATCTGCCGTCGCGCAGCTTGCACAGCTAGCAGCGCGGCAAGGCGTCGCGATCGTGTGTGGAACCACCAATTTGGATGCCACCGCCAAGCGCGCTTTGGACAAGGCATCGGAGCAAGTTCCCGTACTCCAAGCGGGCAACATGAGCCTCGGCATTCAAGTCTTGTCGGAGGCCGTCGAGTTCGCGTTGCGCCGACTCGGTCTCGGCTACGACGTGGAAATCGTGGAGTTGCATCACCGCAAGAAGATCGACTCACCGAGCGGTACCGCCTCGCGGTTGCTCGAAGCCGTGAAAAAAGTGCGGCCTGACGTGCGCGAGTTGCGGGGTCGCGACGGCGAAGTCGGCGCGCGGACCGACGACGAAGTCGCGGTGTTCGGCGTGCGCGGTGGAGATGTGATAGGTGACCACACCGTATACCTGCTGGGTGATGGTGAGCGACTCGAGCTCACTCATCGCGCTTCCAACCGAGACTTGTTCGCGATTGGTGCCTTGCGCGCAGCGGAGTTTTTGGCTGGAAAGAAGCCAGGTCGCTACGTGATCGCCGACGTCCTCGGCTGAGCTCGGACTACCATCGACGTCGAAGCGTGTGTCGGCGCTTCGGCGTCGGTGTGCGATACTGCCCGCAGGTCAGCGCCAGTTCGGCATTTCGCCGACATTCCTCGCGTCTCCGCCGGTTCGATTGTCCCGATTCTTGCAGGGCTGTGTCATTACACGGCGAAATCGGCCGTTCTCGACTGACGGAGATCCATGTTCGGAAAGCCACTGCGTTTGGCCTTGGCCCTGGCGCTGCTCGCCATTGGCAACGCCTGCTCTCACGGGGGACACGACGGAGCGCCATTCCTCGGCGTTGGCGACGCTGGGGACAAGCCTGTCCCGACCGTCGATCCGTGCGAGACGCCCAACAAGGGTTGTGCTTGCGAAACCGCCGACGAAGTCGTCGACTGTGGGCAGGTAGAGCGACGCTCGGGCGACTACGTGTCTTGCACGATCGGCAAGCGCACGTGCGACGGCACGACCAACACTTGGGGCGACTGCATCGGCGACCGTGTCGCGACGCTGAACGTGCCGGCAAGTGGTCAGCAGGCTCAAGGCCTCGGAACCTCGGCAGCTTGCGTCGACAATCCGTGTGACCCGTATTGCCAACGCGTCGTCGACAACGCAAACGGCTTGGATCTCGACGGCGGCCCGTTCATCAACGATGGCGGCTTGACGATGAGGCCGACGATTCCGCTTCCCGTTGGCACTGGCTGCTCGAGCTTGCAGATCACCCCAGCCACACAAGACATCACGATCTCGGCGCTGAATACGGCCTACGTGAAGGCCGAGTACTTCAATCAGATCAGCAAGACCGTTACTGAGATCCCCTCCAACTGGACGGTCACCGCCACTCGCACCGAAGCCAACATCAACAACAACTATGCCGGTGCAGCGCCGGGTCCCACGGGCATCGGCGCGACGAACTGGTCTGCGCGTTGGACCGGCTCGGTCATCCCCAACACGACCGAGGCATACACCTTCTATCCGTCGGCAGACGACGGCGTTCGGCTCTGGATCAACAACGTTTTGGTCGTCGATCAATGGAAGGACCAAGGCACGACCGAGTACGCGTCTGCGGCCATCAACCTGACGGCAGGTACGCCCGCACTGTTTCGCATGGAGTACTACCAGGCGACTGGCGGCAGCGCAGCGCTCCTCAAGTGGAGCTCACCTACGATCGCGAAGCAGATCATTCCGAGCACTTCCATCGGTGATCCGACGGGTAAGCGCAATCGGCTCGTGACCACGCCTACGATCTCGAAATACAGCGTGTCGCTCGTGCCCGCTGGTTGCTACACGGGCGCGCTAGCCCCCGCTTGGACGCTCGATCGCTTCGACGTCGCGACCGTGACCGATGGCGCTGTCACGATGCTGAGCGCCGTTCCCGGCACGCTCAACGTGACTGCGTACCTCGGGCAGTTTTCGGCAACGGCGCAGCTGAACGTGAAGGTCAACGCCACGGACACGGTGCTGGCTCCGACCAACGCGGTGACGAACTTCGCGAAGACCGTCGCCGGGACCGACCCGATGACGATCCTGTATCCGTACGCCAACACCGTGCTGCCGCTCGGCCTCAGTCCGCCGCTCATCCAGTGGGACAACGGCGGCAGCGCAGCGGACGCGGTGCAGGTTTCGCTGCGCTATCCGGCGACCGGAACCGCGACGTTCTCCTGGAACGCGATCATCCCGGAATCCAACCCGCCGAACGCCACCATTCCGCAGGCGGTGTGGAAGGACTTCGAAAATACCGGCAAAGGTTCGGATGTACGCATTCGCGTGCAGCGCCTGCTCAGCGGTGTGCCCGCGCCTGCGGCGAGCCGCACGATCCACTTCAGCCCGGCGCCGGTGCGCGGTCTGATCTACTACACGCAGTACAACCGCAGCGGCTCGACCAACATGATGGTCGCGGATCCGAGCTCGACCGCAGCTGCCAAGAGCGCGTTCGCGACCGTCGATGGCTGCCCGGTGTGCCACACCGTGTCCGCGAACGGCACGTACTTCGCGACTTCCGACAAATCTTGGAGTGCGACGAACGGCGGGTTATCGAAGATTTCTGGCGGCGTGTTGAATCCGATGGCGGACTTCGTGCCCTCGCCGACGCGCGATCCGTACAAGAGTGGCGGCTCGGACTGGCGCGGCTTTGCCTGGGCCCCGCTCACTCCCGACGGCTCGCTAGTTTTCGCGGCGAACAACATTTGGGGCAACACCAACCAAACTTTGGTCGGCGTAAACAGCTCGCGGCAATTCACGGTTCCGAGCACGATTCAATCCGGCGGTACCGGCACTGGTCTGCTTGCCAAGTATTTCCCCAACACGACGTTCACCATCGCGAGCCCGCTGTGGAAGCGTATCGACCCAATCGTCAACTTCGACCACGGCAATGCCAGCCCTGGTGGCCCTGTCCCCACCGACTACTCCGTCCGGCGCACCGGGCTGATCCAGGCATTCACGACCGAGACCTACACGTTCCAGATCGATACCACCGATGCGGTGAAGCTGATCGTCAACGGCACCACGGTCATCGATCAGTCCAGCAATCAGAGCTCCACGGTGAAGACGTTCACGGGCACGATCGCCATGACGGCTGGCGCAAAGGTCCCGATCCAAATCGATCAAGCGGACACCAGTGGCGCGTCGTCGCTCAAACTTTCGTGGAGCAGCGCGACGGTGCCGTCGATGACGGTGCCCGAGGCCCAGCTCTATCCGAACGACGGCGTTCACGGCTTGGACGTGAGCTACTATGCAAACAACGCATTCACCGCGCCGGTCGCGCTTCAACGGCTCGAGCCCGATGTGTATGCCGATTGGGGCACCGGCAATCCGGCCAATGAGACGACGCTACCGAGCGACAACTTCAGCAGCATCTGGCTCGGACAAATCGAATCGCCCTACACGGGTAACGTGACGTTCTGTGTGGACGCGAACGACACGGCCAAGGTGACCGTCGGCAGCACCGTGGTGCTCAACGTGACCGCGTCTGCGACGGACACGTGCAGCTCCGCGATCTCGCTGACGCAGGGCAGCCTCTATCCGCTCAGGATCGAGCACGTAGAAAAGACGAACTCCGCGCTACTCAAGCTGCGCTGGAAGTATGGCACCGTGACCACGGGCGAGCGCATCCCGACAGCGAACCTGTACGCCCCGTCGACCTACATGCCGCCTGCCAACGGGCTCACCGTGACGTACTACACGGACCAAGTTTTTAACGGGAATTTGGCTCAAAACCCGACTTTGCAGAGCTCGTTCACGCGCTACGACTCCACCATCTACAACGACTGGGGCAGCGGTCGCACCGAGTTCTCGCAGATGACTAGCAGCGACAACATGTCTGCTCGCTGGACCGGCATGCTCACGGCGCCGTGCAGCGGCGTGTACGAATTCCAAACGCTGAACAACGTCGACGACGGCGGACGGTTGTGGATCGATCAAATTCGCGTCGCCAACACTTGGACTTACGCGGCGTTCTCCGGTGCTACGTACTTGGACGCGGGCGATCACGACTTCAAATTCGGTTGGTATGACGCCACCGGCGGCGCTGCGGTGCAGTTGCAATGGAAGGTCAACTGCCAGTCGGGTGCGACGTTCGTCGCCATTCCGCAATCGGCGTTCAAGCCCACCGGTGACGTGAACCGCTCCGGCACGATGCGGGACGGCGGAGACAACGGCAACAACAGCAGCTACTCGGCTTGGCAAACGCCGCAAACCTCGGGCTCGTCTCCGGTCGACCTCACCTCGGCGACCCCCGGCGCGTGGGGTCTCGGCAAGACGGCGATGATGCTGCCGAGTTTCGCGCCGGATGCATCGAAGTTGGTGTTCGTCGACGGTGACTCTTCAGCGGGTGCTGGTTGGCGTAAGGGTCTGAGCATTTTCGACTTCGACCAAACCAACAAGCTTTTCAAGCGGCGCCGCTCGATCGTGAACACCTGGCCCTTTGGCGACGTGATCAAGTGGCCAACGTTCGAGAGCGACTCACGCAGCGTCATCTATCAGACGACGACTCCCACTGACGCGTGCTGCACCAACAATTGGACGAAATACGGCTACGTCGGTCCAACGAACTACTTCGAAGATCCCGGAAGGCTCTGGTCCGTGGACAGCACGTCGGGAACTCCAACGCCGGTCGCGCTGACCAATCTCAACTCGGGCGAGCGCGTGGTCGACGCGAACAAGGCCTACCAGGCGACTGTTTCGCCACGAGCTGCCGGTGGCTACCGCTGGGTCGTGTTCACCAGCACGCGACCGTTCGGCAACACCTTCAACTTGGCGAGCGTGCAGCAGGATTACTCGAATACCGCCAGCTACACGCAGATGACCAACTACAGCCAGATCCAGAGCGCGCTCTGGATCGCGGCCATCGACGACACGCCCAGCGCGAGCGCCGATCGCAGTCATCCCGCGTTCTTGCTGCCCAATCAGGTCTACAGCACGTCCGGCGCCAACTACCTGAACGAGCGCGGCTTCTGGGTGTTGGATAGTTGCAAGACCAACGGCACGGGCAGCGCGAACAGCTGCGAAGTCGACGAAGATTGCTGCGGCGGCCTCACTAGTCCGAAGACAGCCGTGTGCAAGATCGACACCCCGGTGACCGATCCCCCGACTCGTCACTGCAGTGCGCAAAGCACGGTTGGGCCGTGCGTGGCGACCGGCGGCGCGTGCTCGACCAGCAACGATTGCTGTCTCGGATCGGTGTGTTTGACCGGAACTTGCGCGCCACCGCCGCCGCTGTTGATCCTCGGCCCGGCGAACTACGAGCGCACCTACACCGCGGTTTGCGAGACCGGCACGAAACCCGTCTGGCGCTTCTTCGATTGGCAGACGGTTACGCCGGCCGCGAACTCGAAGATCGAGTTCTACGCGCAGACTTCTGCCAAGGGGAACGACTTTGCGACTCTGCCGGTTTACCCCACCGCCGTGACTACCGCGGGCGTGGTCAAGCTCGGCACAGCCACGGGCGCCTCGAACACGAGTTGGATCGGCAGCGACGTGGGCGCGCTCTTGCAAGCGGTGGGCTACAAGTCTCAAACTTACTTGAAGGTGACGATTCGCATGGTCCCGAACGATCAGAACAGCCTGGCGCCGACCCTCACCAATTGGCGTCAGAACTACAGCTGCGTGCCGGCAGAATGAACCGCTACACCCAAGCCGCCTGGGGCACGGCGTTGTTCGTCGCTATCGCGTGCTCTTCGAACTCGGACGACCTTGCGCCCGTGGTTGGTGGCGGCGGAGCATCATCGAAGGGCGGTGCAGGCGGGCGTTCGGCAACGGGCAAGAGCGGCAGTGGTGGGAACTCCGAGATCGACGAGGCGGGCAGTGCTGGCGTCGGCGGCGCGTCAGGTGAGGGCGGCGCGTCAGGCGAGGGCGGCTCGAACCAAGGCACGATCGTCCCCATCACTCCAGGCACCTGCTCGGAAACTGCAGTTTGGGCGGACGGCACGCCGCTCGAGGGCATTTCGACGACTGCAAACGAACAGCTACTCGCGATCACCGCGGACGAGCTGGATATGCTCTTTTTGCGCGACAACAGCGCAATGCGCGCGCATCGGGCTTCCGCCAATCTCGGATTCGACGAAGCCGTCGCGCTGGAGATCGCCGACGGCTACGGCGTCGACGCTGGCGCCGCGCTCAGCGCTGACGGCAAGACCATGGTGCTGCTCGCGACGACCGGGCAAAGCTTCGCCGCGTTCACGCGCAGCTCGCGCGACGCGGCGTTCGATACCACGGCCGACGATAGCGCGTTCGTGGGTCTCAACCAGCGCGCTGTTCAGACCATGCAGCACTACGCGGCGCCCGTGCTCGCACCTGACGGCAAGACCTTCGTGTTCTCCGCGTTCACGCCCGAGCCGGAAGCGGGTTTCCCCAGCGGCTTCTCGGGCGTGTCCATGGTCTATGAGTCCGTGTGGTCCACGAACGGTTGGGCCATGCCCGAGAGCCTCAGTCAAAATTTGTTCGACGGAACCAGCGCGACCAGACCCCTACCTAGTGGGTTATCGAGCGACTCGCGCACGCTGTTCTACGTGGATGAAGGCACCGGCAAGCAAATGGCTCGGTTCCGGGATCGCCCGGATGCACCGTTGTACACGGTCGTCGACCTCGACCAGCGCACCCGCGCCGTACCGGACGTCACATGCGACCGGCTCTACTATTCGAGCGGCGGTGACGTCTTGGTCAGCGTCGAGTAGCGACGCGCTGCGCGGACAACCGAAGCCGCGCCCTTTGCATTTGCTCGAAGCTGTGGCAGGAACTGGAACCGGTTCCGGATCTCAGCATGCCACGTCTTTGCTTTATTTCCGCCAACACTTGGTTTTTCCAGCCGTTGCTCGTGGCGGCCCTGTCGCTGGTCGGCTGCTCCTCGTCGACCTCGTCGCCCAGCGCTGACCCCAAAGGACCTCCGGGCTCGGTCGCCCGGAAGTACGCGGACTACTTTCCGGTTGGCGCCGCGATCAACAATTGGGAGCTCGACCAGGCGCCCGAAGCCGTCGCTGACTTCAATCACCTGACCTGTGAAAACGCGATGAAGCCTTTCAACATTCATCCGTCAGAAGACAGGTACGAGTTTGCGGAGGCCGATCGCATCGCCGACTTCGCGCGCAGCCACGGCTTCAAGATGACGGGGCACGCTCTGCTCTGGCATCGTCAAACCGCGGATTGGTGGTTCGATGGCCTCACCGCGGGCGATCCGAGCACAATCGAATTGCTGAAATCGCGCCTGAAAGCGCACATCGAAACCGTAGTCACCCGCTACGCGGACGTCGTCGACAACTGGGACGTCGTGAACGAAGTCATCAGCTCCTACGACCACGTCTATCGCGACGGCTCCGAGGGCTCCAAGTGGTACGAGATGTTCGGCAACGAGGAGTACGTCTACTGGGCCTATCAGTACGCTCACGACGCGCTCGAAGCCGTGGCGCCGGGGAGCTCGGTCGGCAAGCTCTACTACAACGACTACACCGTGACTTCGAAGGTCGACAAGATCCTGACCATGCTTTCATGGCTCGAAACGCGCGGCATTCGCGTCGATGGTGTGGGATTTCAGAGTCACGAATACATGAACTGGCCCGGCACGGATGAGTTACAAGGCGCGTTCGATCGCTTCGTGGCCGCCGGCTACAAGCTCAAAGTCAGCGAGCTCGACGTCACCGTGTACGACGACTACGCGACGGGCGGCTTCGTGCCCTCGCCGCAAGTAGAGTACACGCCCGAGCTGGCAGATGCTCAGGCCCAGCGCTTCGCTTCCTTGTTCTCGGTGTACCGAGCCAACAAGGACAACATCACCAGCGTGACGTTCTGGGGCGTGACCGACAATCGCTCTTGGCTCAACTACGTCCCTGTCGAAGGCCGCGCCGACTACCCACTGCTCTATCTGGACCCGAAAACGCCCAAAGCCGCGCGCGCCGAGATCATGAATTTTTGATGGTCACGCGGCACGGCGCGTGACGTCATAGCCTTCGGCGTCGAGTTGCTTCACTCCGCAAAGAGCTCGAGCTCGGGCGGCAGTTCGAAGCTGCCATCGGGTCGACACGGAAAGTCGATCACCGCTGGGATCGCTTCCAGCGGGATCGGCCCATAGCAATGCGGGAACGCCTCGCCGTCGGCAGCTTCGTAGCGCAACAGTGAAGCGATGCGCTCGGCATCGATACACAACAAAACCAAACCCGAGCGACCCCCGAAAAAACGCCCAGCCGTGCGTAGCACCTGCGCGCGCATCGAGCAGTGAATGAAGCCTTCGCGCTCGATGCTGTCGGCCCGGTACGCCCCGGACTCGAGCGCGGCCGCAAAGGCGCCGCGCTCGGTGATGTGAAACACGTGACGGGGGAGGTCGCTCATGGCGCCGCTCATTCGGCGGCCGAAACCTCGGGCTTGGTCCGCAATTGCACCAAGCGCTGTTCCTGAATTTGCTGCGCGGTCGTCGGCTCCACGTAGTCCGAATGACACGAGCCCTTCGAGCCCTCGGCGCCGACCGCCTTGCGCGTCTTCGATGCCAAGCGATGGATCTCTTCCGGACTCAGGACCCCGCGCTTCTCCAGGATTTCGCGCTGCTCCGGCGTGAGCGCCGCAGATTGCGCGATCTTGTCGCGCCCGAAGCCGTCGGCCTTGCCGCTGGCGAACTCGACGATTTCCTTCGAGATCCGCACCGAGCACCAATCGTGTCCGCACATCGCACAAAAATCGGTGTCGACGTCCAGATCTTCGTCGTGGAAGGCGCGGGCGGTGTCGCCGTCGAAGGCGAGCTCGAAATGCTTCTCCCAGTTCAACGCGGCGCGCGCCTTGGTCAGCGAATCATCCCAATCACGCGAACCGGGGATGCCGAGCGCGACGTCCGCGGCGTGGGCCGCGATCTTGTAGGCGATGCAGCCCTGTTTCACGTCGTCCTTCTTGGGCAACCCGACGTGCTCTTTGGGCGTCACGTAGCAGAGCATGCTCGCGCCGTGGTACGCGGCCGCGGTCGCGCCGATGCACGAGGTGATGTGATCGTAGCCCGGGAACACGTCGGTCACGAGCGGACCGAGCACGTAAAACGGCGCGCCATGACATAGCTGGCGCTCGAGCTTCATGTTGTATTCGATTTGATCGAACGGCACGTGACCCGGCCCTTCGATCATCACCTGCACGCCCTTGCGCCACGCCTTCTCGGTGAGCTCGCCCAAGGTCGTCAACTCGTTGAGCTGAGCCTCGTCGCTGGCATCGGCCAAACCACCGGGACGCAAACCATCACCGAGCGAGAACGATACGTCGTACTCGCGCATGATCTCGCAGATCTGGTCGAAGTGCGTGTACATCGGATTTTGTTTGCCATGGACGAGCATCCATTTGGCGAGCAACGAGCCTCCGCGGCTGACGATGCCGATCAACCGACGCTGCACGAAGGGCAGGTGTTCTCGCAGCACGCCGGCATGGATCGTAAAGTAGTCAACGCCCTGCTTGGCCTGCTCGCGCAGGCTCTCCAAGATCACTTCGATACTCAGGTCCTCGATCTTGCGACCGATGATCATCGAATAAATCGGCACTGTGCCGATCGGCACGCGCGAGTTGCGAATGATGGCCTGGCGGCACTCGTCCAAGTTTCCGCCGGTGGAGAGATCCATCACCGTATCGGCGCCCCAGCGCTCGGCCCATTTCAGCTTCTCGACCTCTTCGTCCGTGCTCGAAGACACGGGAGAAGCACCCATGTTGGCGTTGATCTTGGTCTTGCTCGCGCGGCCGATGCACATCGGTTCGAGCGCGTGCTGCAAGTGCTGCGTGTTTGCCGGAATGATCATTCGGCCCGCGGCGACCTCGTCGCGAACCTGTTCGGCCGTCAGGTGTGATTCGCGTTCGGCGACGCGCTTCATCTCGGGCGTGATCGTGCCGAGCCGCGCGTGTTCTAGCTGCGTCACGGGCACGAAGCCCGCTGGCGCGATGGCTCGATCCCCATCGCGGCGCCAACCGTCCGGCAAGAAGTCCCACGCGGACTTACCGCTCGGTTGCGGCATTCCGGGTGTATCGGGTGACGAGAACGTCAGGGCGCCACCGACGTTCGGCGCGTTCGCGAACGAGCCCGGATTGGTGCCATCCCGAAGACTGGAGGGGTTTGCGGCGCCGCGCAGCGGCAGGGTTCTGGTCAACATTCGTTTCTTCCTCGTTTGCGCAAGGACGAACGCCGAATGTTTTCAGCGCGCTTCCCTACGCCGGTGCAAACCGGATCAGGTTCGACGGGTACTTCTCAGCGGGTCCTGGGAACCGCGCCCCGAGCGTGGGCGGAGTCTATCCGAGTGGCGGATGGGGGCAAGCTGGACCCGACGACCCGCTTGCCAGGTCAGGCCGCGACAAACCGATCCGAGCCAACTGGGCCAGGAGTTGTGCCAAAAAGCTCGGGCTCTCGCGGTTCCCTTGCTTTTCCCTAGGCTTGCGTCAGTGGCGTTTCCCGCTTTTTGCGGCATCACTCTTGCTCACTTTGGTGACGGTAGGAGGTTTGCCATGCGTCAATGGTTCGGGGTCGGAACGGTTGGAATCGCGCTGCTCGTGTCTGGCTGCTCTGCGGATGGTGACGACAGTACTAGGACCTTTGGACGCGGAGCCTCGACGCCCGCGGGCCACGACGATGCTTCCTCCGCGCCGTCCAGTGATGGCTCTTCCGCCTCGATCGACACCTCGAGTCCGTCGGACGGCGCCGGCAAGTCGAGCGGCGTGCCGGCGTCGGAGGGGGCTACTCCGAGCGTGCCGAGTAGTGCGCCCCCGTCAGATCCCGTGACTGGGAACGGTGGGCAGAAGGCCGAGCCAGGCGTGTTGACCGCGGGCGCCTGGGACGACAATCGCAACTTTTCACGCTTCCTCGGCTATCGCTCGGGGCTCGCAGCCCTCGATTTGCCCGGTCTTACTCCAATCACCGAGGACGAGCTCAACACCGCCCACGAGCTATGGGTGCAGGCGCCAGCGCCCAAGCAAACGCTCGACGTGTCCCTGATCATCGACACCACAGGCAGCATGGGCGACGAGATCACCTACCTGCAGGCTGAGTTCCAAACGCTTTCGAAAACGATCGCCATGAACCACCCCGACGCGCAGCAGCGCTGGGCGCTGGTTCTCTACAAGGACGTTGGCGACAGCTACGTCACTCAACAGTTCGATTTCACGACCGATGCCGCCAAGTTCTCGAGCAAGTTGGGAACCGTTCACGCGGATGGCGGCGGAGACTTCCCGGAGGCACCGGACCAAGCGTTTGCGGCGGCGCGGCAGCTCGCTTGGAGCTCGCAAGGCTCGACCGCCAAGCTTGCGTTTTGGGTGGCCGACGCGCCGCACCACACGGACAAAGCCGCGGCGATGGCAGACGGAATTCGCGGCATGAGCAATTTGGGCGTGCACGTGTACCCGGTCGCATCGAGCGGCGTGGACGAGCTCACCGAAGCAACGATGCGCACCGCGGCAGCCCTCACCGGCGGGCGCTATCTGTTCTTGACCAACGACTCGGGTGTCGGCGGCGACCACAAGGAGCCCACGATTCCGTGCTACTTCGTGACCAAGCTCAACGTTGCCATCGAACGCATGGTCGACATCGAGCTGTCCGGCACCTACCGCGAGCCCGACCCATCGGAAGTGTTGCGCACCGGCGGCGATCCAAAAGACGGCGCCTGCGCACTCGAAAGCGGCGAAAGCGTCCTGGTATTTTAGCCCGCGCGGGCAAACCGAGCGCGTGGCGTTCCGCTGATGGCAGCCCTGCACGCAAAGCCCGTCTGGAGAGGGAGAGAGACAAACCGCCAAGCCGCCAAGCCGCCAAGGAAGAGGGAGATTGGGGTTCCCGTATCGCGTTCCTGAGCTCCTGGAGACGTCGTGGGCTTCGGTGCAGACCGGGTACATGGGTGACGAAGTAGACCGGGCACATGGGTGACACCCTTCAGGGCACGGGGCAGGAGGGCCCCTGTGCCCTGGAATGCGAGAAACCCCGTGGATCTTCGAATGGAAATAATGGTTCGGCTCGGT